>JAJFFK010000028.1 GCA_021776655.1 Henriciella sp.
GTGGTGTGCGAGCCGGGCTCTGGTTTTGCGAAGCGCTAAGCCCCTTCGGGGCACGCTTCGCGAAGCGGGTTCCGCGCCTTCGGCGCATGAACCAAGCTCAGGGCTCTGGTTTTCTCCCGCGCTAAGCGCCTTGCGGCGCACGCGGGACAGCAGGTTCCGTTCGCTGCGCGAACATGAACCGGGCTCAGGGCTGTTTTCTCTCCAACTCAAATTTAATCCCGGACGCCTAAGGGCGCACCGGACACATGTGCTGGAATCTACACGCAGCTCAGGGCTCTGGTTTTATCCCGCGCTAAGCGCCTTGCGGCGCACGCGGGACAGCAGGTTCCGTATCGGGCTTCGCCCTCACATGAACCGGGCTCAGGGCTCTGGTTTGCCTCGCGCTAACGCCCTTCGGGCGACGCGAGGCGAAGCGGGTTCCGCGACAGCGCCCCACGGGTGTCATGAACCAGAGCCCCCTCGTCGCTTGCAGCTTTCTGGCTCGGCATCGGCCAATATGTTAGCCTCTGCGAAACTTATCATCCTGCCAAAAGGAGCACGACCATGGCTGTTTTCAAGGACGTCATCACCACGAGAGACCAATTCCGCGAAATTATGGGCGACGCGAGTGAGCTGGTGACGCGCAAGACGCTGTCGGCTTTGGACAAGCATTGCGGGACGTTCATCAACAAAGCGCCGTTCGTGCTGATCTCGTCGGTTGACGCGAATGGCAATGCGGACATTTCGCCCAAAGGTGATCCGCAAGGGTTTGTGAAAATCATCGATGACAAGACGCTCGCCATTCCTGACCGCCTCGGCAATAAGCGCGCCGACACGATAGAGAATATTTTGCAGAACCCGAAAATCGGTTTGATCTTTTTAATCCCCGGAAAGACCGAAACATTGCGGGTCAGTGGGACGGCGCAAATCGTCAGAGACACGGCGCTGCGCAACTCGATGGCGATGCAGGGGAAAAGCCCCGATTTCGCGATTGTCGTGAGCGTGGAAGAAGCCTTCTTCCACTGTTCCAAATGCATGATCCGGTCGAAGCTATGGGAGGCGGAGCACTGGCCAGACCTGGCGGGCTTGCCGCGACTCGCCGAAACGATGGTTGATGCGGGTAAGCTGGACCTAAGCGAGAGCCAGATGCACGAGATTGTGCTTAATGATGAGCGTGAACGGCTTTACTAGCGGCCAGCTCCGTTGGCCAATTTCAGGGCCTTGGCGAAGACTGTTGGGAGGCTGTCCGCCGCTTCATTGTGCGGGGTCCAGAAGCCGTCGCCCTGACCCACTGCGTGCCAGACATTTAGCTCTAGCGAGAAATGGCTGAAGACGTGGCGCACGTCGCCGATTTGGGTCCAATTGGCGCAGCTTGGGAGCACGGGGTTTGGGCGATCCCCCTCGATCCAATCGGACCCTGGCAAACCGAGCATTCCGCCGAGCAAACCTTTGTCTGGACGCCGCTGGGTCTGGACATTCCCCTGTCCGTCGAACAGGACGTAGACATGGCCATGCCGGGTTGGGCGGATCTTTTTTTTCGGCTTGATCGGGTAGCGCGCCGGATAGGGTTCGGCTTGCGCGGCGCACATGTGGTTTAAGGGGCAAAGCCCGCAATTGGGCCGTTTGGGCGTGCAGATCGTGGCCCCGAGGTCCATCAAGGCTTCGGCGAACTCAGCCGGGTGGTCGGCGGGAACGAGCGTATCGACCAAGCGTTTTATGCGGGCTTTTTCGGTCTTCCAATCGTCTTTAGCGGCGAGCAGGCGGGCGAACACGCGTTCGACATTTCCATCGACAGCGCTGGCGCGGCGTCCAAAAGCCAGCGCGGCGACAGCGCCTGCTGTATAAGGGCCAATGCCCGGCAGGTCGCGCAGGCTCTTCACCGTGTCCGGCCAAGCCCCAAGTACGACGACGGCGCGGGCGCATTTCAGCAGGTTGCGGGCGCGGGCATAATAGCCAAGCCCAGCCCACGCCGCCATGACATCATTGTCTTCGGCAGCGGCAAGGTCTTCAATGCGAGGCCAGCGCTGCACGAACGCGAGATAATAGCGTGTAGCATGCGGGACAGTGGTTTGTTGCAGCATTATTTCGGCGAGCCAAACGCGGTAAGGATCCGGTTTTGCACCGTCTGCACGCACCTGCGGTCCGATCCGCCACGCCAGTTCGCGCGCCGCGCCAGCATACCAATTGAGCAGACGCGGTGCTAAATCTTCAAAACGTAACTGTTCATCCATGCGCATGACGGGCAAAGTGCATTCTATGGTGAAGCGATCAACCCTCGATCCTCTGGAAGAAGCCCGCGCGCGCGTTCGTCTGCGTTACGTGAAGGCGAAAGCCGTGCATCCGGGCCCGGCAACACTCGGCAAAGCGGCAATGCGGCTGACCCGTAAGAAATTGCCAAAGTCCATCGCCACAATCGGCAAGCTGAAACTCGATTGGGAGAATATCGTTGGCGAGCAGCTCAACCGGCTATGCCGCCCTGAGAAGCTGGGGGCAGCCCGCGGTGGTCGCCAGCTTACACTGAAGGTCATTCCAGCCGCAGCAGGCCTGGTGCAACATCAGTCGGAAATGATCCGACAGCGCGTGTCAGTGGTTGCAGGCGGCGACATCACCGCCATCAAACTGATCCAGGGACCGCTTCCAGGCAGCAAGACTTTACCCGATCGCGGGGCAGCTCCTGTTCCGATCACGAATGAACAACGTGAAGCGCTGCTCGCCGGTGCGCAGCAAATTGATGACATGAAACTGCGCGCAGCAATTGTTGCGCTGGGTGAAGCCGTGCTAACGGCTAGACCAAAGTGAAGGCTGCAGACGTTAATAACTTGGCAACCTTCACGACTCAGATTGTTAAGGAAAGGTTATGACCATGCTTCGCCTCACCCGTCGCTCAGCCCTCACGGCCGCTGTTGCTCTTATTCTCGCTGCATGCGGATCGTCCAATGGTGAAGACGCCGCAACGCCAGCTGGCTCAGCCGGCGACACAATTGCTGATGCTGCGCAGGATATTATCCTCGGCGACCCGAACGCTGCCGTAACGATCATTGAATACGCATCCTGGACCTGCCCGCACTGCAAGCAGTTTCACGAGGATGTCATGCCGATGATCCAGCGTGACTATATTGATACCGGTAAGGTGCGTTTCGTATTTCGCGAATTCCCGACCCCGCCGGCTGATTTGGCCGTTGCTGGATTTGCTATCGCGCGCTGCGCCGGTGACGATAAATACTATGACGTGATTGACGAACTGTTCGAGCGCCAACCCGCAATCTTGACCATGGCTCGCCAAGGTGGGCCGCAGATCAAAGCTGCTCTGGTGCAAATCGCCGAGAATAACGGCATGGATGGTGAAGTCGCACTTGATGCCTGCCTCGCAGACCGTGAGGTCATTCAGAAAATCTCCGTATCAGTTAGCCGCGGCGATGCTGCGGGCGTAAATGCGACGCCCACCCTTTTCGTCAATAATCAACTGCTCGAAGGCTATGACTGGCGCTATGCTGATGGCATGAAAACCATTCTTGATGATGCGCTTGGCATCCCGGCAGATGATGAGGTTGCCGAATCTGACGACGCAACAGTCTCTGAAGAAACGACGAGCGACTAAGACATGATGGGGCCGCGATGCACATAACCGAACTTCGCATCGCGGGCTTCAAGTCATTTGTTGATCCGGAAGTCATCCCAATCGAAAATGGCCTGACGGGAATCGTCGGACCAAATGGCTGTGGCAAATCAAACCTGCTCGAAGCCCTGCGCTGGGCAATGGGTGCCAATTCGGCGCGTGCCATGCGCGGCGGCGAGATGGATGACCTGATATTTTCCGGCGCGGCCGGGCGGCCGGCGCGAGAACTTGCAGAAGTTACGCTGGTTCTGGACAATCATGCCCGCACAGCGCCGCCAGAATTTAACGCGTCTGATACACTTGAAATCATGCGGCGACTGAAGCGCGGTGCGGGGTCAACCTACAAACTGAATGGCCGTACGGTTCGCGCAAAAGACATACAGTTGATCTTCGCGGATGCCTCCACTGGGGCCAATTCCCCGTCACTTGTTCGGCAAGGCCAGATCAGCGAGCTGATTAGTTCAAAGCCCCAGAACAGACGCCGTATTCTCGAAGAAGCTGCAGGTATCGCAGGGCTCAACACACGTCGGCACGAATCAGAATTGAAGCTACGCGCCGCCGAAACCAATCTTGAGCGCCTCGCAGAAGTTTCCGCTGAAGTTGAACGGCAGCTCGATAGTTTGAAGAGGCAGGCCCGAAAAGCCAGAAGATACAAAGAGCTGAGCACCAAGATATCAGCCCTTGAAGCCCTCGCGGCACATTTGAAATGGTACGTATCCAAGCAAGATCAAGAAGCCGCCGCCTTAACCCTGGCGACAACGAAAACTGATGTTGAGCGCCTTACCCGTGCCGCAGCCGTCACAGAAACCCGGCGCTTGCAAGCCAATGAGGGCTTACAGCCGCTTCGCAATGCAGAATCCATTGCTGCTGGCAAACTAGGGCAAGTCCGCATCGATCTTGCGAGAATAGAAACCGAGCGCAAAAATGCCGCTGATCTCGTCGCTGGTTTGGAACGCGAAACACGCCGTATCGCTGATGATATCGAACGCGAGGCAGCTCAAAGGAGCGAGACTGAAACGACACTCGCAGAGGCTAAAGACAGCCTGGCCGCCTTGCCTGTTGCCGATGATACGATCAACAAGCAGATGGAGATGGACGCCAGCGCCGCACTTGCAACCGCGCGAGAGCGCTTAGAAACGGCACAGACAAATAGCGACGCGGCGCACGCAGATCTGGCGCAGATGCGGGCTGAAATTCAGGCGCTTGAAGCCAACGCGGCAGGACACAAGCGACGCAAAGAAAGACTAGAGCAGGAAACGGCGCACCTGCGCCAGACACTCGCCAACCTGCCGGATACATCCGATCTGACAGCGCAGCATGAAGCGAATGTACGCTGCGCGTCAGAGGCAGAGCAGATATTGCAGAGCGCCCGCCTTGCGGTGGATGCGGGCGAAGAAGCTGCTCAAATGGCGGAGACAACTGAGCAGTCGAGCAAACACCCTGCCGATGCCGCCCAAGATGCATTACGCACACTTGAGACTGAAATCGCCGGCCTTAACCGCCTGCTGCGCAAAGCAGATGGCCTGACATCAGCGCCAGTCCTCGACCAAATGAAAACCCGTGACGGTTATGAGCGAGCGGTTGCCGTTGCACTTGGCGATGACCTGCAAGCCCCAACCGACAAGGCCGCTGCTATGTTCTGGGCAGGCAGCCACGCCAAGACACTGGCTTTGCCTGGTTCGGCGCGACCATTGACTGAATTTGTTGAGGCACCAGGTGAGCTTGAGGTCCGCTTATCCCAATGCGGGATCGTTGCGGCAGCCGACGGCGAACGTCTTTCAACGCAACTCTCACCAGGACAAAGACTGGTAACGATTGAGGGGCATCTCTGGCGCTGGGATGGGTTCACACGAACACCCGCCGCGCCCGCCGCCGCCGCTGAGAGGCTGGAGCAACAAGCACGCCTGGAGCTGGCGCAAACTCAAATCGGGCCAGCGCGTGAAGCCTTGTCGCTAGCACAGGCTGAATATGCCGAAGCCAAGGGCGCAAGGATCGGCACTCAAGACGACCTCAAAGACCTGCGACATACGCTATCGCACGCCACAACACAGCTCGATACGGCACGGCGTACATTAGCGGCTTCGTTGCAGACCAAAGATCGTGCGACCCACAAGGCGGAAAGTATTCGGGACAATTTAAACCGGGTGGAGTCTGAACTCGCAATTGCAAATGATGCCTTCGAAACGGCTGCGCGCCCAGAGAACACTGAGAATCTACACTTGCTGGAAGAGACCCTGGATGCAGCCAGAGTCGAATTGATGACCGCCCGTGACATTGAAACAGAAGCCCGCGGACGCTTGACTGATCTCACCCGAAATCGACAGCAAGCAATGGCCAGACGCGATGCCCTGGAAAAAGACGTGGAGCGCTGGTCATTGCGCTTGGTCGCTGGTGAGCAGCGCGTAGAGGGTTTGATAAAACGACGGTCAGAAGCTTCCAGTGAAGCCGCAACCGCGCGCGCCAGACCCGAAACACTGCAGGTTCAGATGGATGCATTATCTATTCGCGTCGCCGAGCTTGAGGCGGAACGGCAGAAAGCTGCAGACATATTAGCGACCCGTGAAGCGGAAATCCGCGAATCAGAAACAGAAGCCCGAAGCGCATCGAACCTGGCCATGAGCGCGCGTGAAGCGCAAGCCACGGCAATGGCAAAACTGGAGAGTGCCGAAAGACGCCTAATCGAAGCGAGCGAAACAGCGCAGCAGCAATTTCAGCGCACGCCTGAAGGCTTACTGACTTTGGCGCGAACGAGCCTCAGCGACGAGGAAATTGACGCGACAGACCAGCGCGAAGCAGAACGCCAGCTGGATTTCCTTCGCCGCGACCGTGAACACCTCGGCGGAGTAAATATGGACGCCGAATCAGAGGCAGAAGATCTCGCCTCACGGCTTGGCACACAGGTCGAAGAGAAGGCTGACCTTACCGCAGCAATTGCCAAGCTTCGCGAAGGTGTGAAAGCGCTGAATGACGAAGGCAGAAATCGGTTGATGACGGCCTTCGAGAAGGTCAACGAGCATTTCAAGGCCTTGTTTACAACTCTGTTTCGAGGCGGCGAAGCCGAGCTGCGGCTCGTTGATGCAGACGATCCGCTAATGGCTGGTCTTGAGATCTATGCGCAGCCGCCTGGAAAGCGCCTCGGCACCCTGTCATTGATGTCGGGCGGCGAGCAAGCGTTGACCGCGACGGCGCTGATTTTCGCGGTTTTCTTGTCGCGCCCATCGCCAATTTGCGTGCTCGATGAGGTCGATGCGCCGCTTGATGATGCCAATGTCGATCGCTTTTGCCGGATGCTTGATGAGATGCGCGGGCGTACCGATACGCGGTTCATTGTGATCACGCATAACCCTGTGACGATGAGCCGAATGGATCGCCTATTCGGTGTAACCATGCGTGAAAAGGGCGTGTCCAAGCTGGTTTCTGTGGATTTGCATGCCGCTGAAACGCTGGTCGCGGCGTAATGGCGCAGATGTGAATTTAAAATGTACAGCAAATACAATGTATTAAGGGTGAAATCTTGGCTTGACCTAAGCTTATGCCTTCACTAGTTTCCGGCCAAGTTATGGCAGGTCTACGCTGGCCAATCCTTGTTCGCTATGGAGCAGCACTCTGCATGTCCGATAATGGTCCAGACAGTCTCGGCAAACGTATCGCCAAGATGAAATCGACCAGAAAAGGCAATGTAAAGCGCCCTGCGAACGACGAGGCTAGCGATTCGAGTTCAGCGGGGGCTTACGCATTACGTTATGGCACCGAATTTGGACTGTCGATTGTCGTTGGTGGCTTCCTTGGCTACTGGATCGACCATTTCGCTGGAACAGCCCCGTGGGGATTGTTCATTATGGGAGCATTTGGCCTTGCGGCTGGTGTGCTGAGTATGAGAAGAGCCTATCGCCAGATGATGGCGGACGCGGCTGAGACAATGAAAGAGCCTGAGCGCTCTGATGACAATGGAAAGACAGGCTGATGCTTGAGAAATTCAGGGGAGTAGGACAGGTCGCAATTGACCCAATCCACCAGTTCCAAGTCCAGAAATGGCTTGATCTAGGTACATTCGGCAACCAACATCTCTATTTCACGAATGCCACGGGCTTCATGCTGCTAAGCTCTGCGCTGATCGTATTACTGTTCGGCTATGCGGCATCACGTGGTAAGATCGTGCCGTCCCGGATACAATCAATCGGTGAGCTGGGCTATGGATTTATCGCCGACATGATCCGCTCAATTGCTGGCGAAGAAGGCCTGAAATTCTTCCCGTTCGTCTTCACCTTATTCTTCTTCATCTTCGCCGCCAATGTACTGGGCTTGGTGCCCTATGCTTTCACAACGACCAGCCATATCGCGGTGACCTTACCGCTAGCTTTGCTCGTCATCTCGGTTGTCATTATCTACGGTTTCTACAAGAACGGCTTTCGCTTCCTGAAACTGTTCATGCCGTCGGGCGCGCCTTGGTGGGTATACTTCCTGTTGATACCGATCGAAGTCATCTCATTTCTTGTTCGCCCTCTGACACTCTCGCTGCGTCTTTTTGGTAACATGCTGGCAGGGCACATTGTCTTGAAGTTGTTTGCAGGCTTTGCCGTAAGTCTGTTTGCGGCAGGTGGCATGTACATACTTCTGGCACCGCTCGCCTTTGTTATGGGTGTCGTAATGAATGCACTCGAATTTCTTGTCGCAGGTCTACAGGCCTATATTTTTGCAATGCTGACATGTGTCTACATCAATGACGCACTGCATCCCGCTCACTAGATTGATAGCAAAGTAAAAATCGGCATATCCAGACTTGACGCGCAAGCACGAACGCGCTTCACGGACCCCAAATTAAACACTCACATTTCCAGCAAGGAGAAAATCCATGGACGGTAATATTGTAGAAGGCCTCAAACTCGTGGGTGCAGGCCTCGCGGCAATTGGTATGAACGGCGCCGCAATTGGTGTGGGTCGTATCTTCGCAAGCTATATCGAAGCAGCGATGCGCAACCCGTCAGCTGCACCATCGCAGACCGGTAATCTGTTCGTCGGTATGGCGCTAGCAGAAGCAATGGGTATTTTCTCCCTGGTCATCGCAATGATTATTCTGTTCGGTTAGTAAGCGGGATAAAAAGATGAGGTCATCATGACACTGATCGCTATTGCTGCAGAGACTGCGGCCCAACACGGATCAGAGGGTGGGGCATTTCCGCCCTTCGATCCGTGGCATTTCCCGTCGCAGATTTTTTTCCTGACCATTATATTCACGGCGCTCTATCTGCTCCTTTCCCGGTTCATCCTGCCTCGCCTTGGCGGCGTGCTGGAGCACCGGGAAAGCACGATTGCCAATAATCTCGACGAAGCGGCGCGGATGAATGACCAAGCCGTCGAAGCTCAGAATGCTGTCGCGGTTTCTATTGCTCAAGCACAAGCCAACGCGCGTGAAACAGCCGGAAAAGCCCGGCTCAAGATTGATCAGAGCATTGCGATTGAAACCGCCAAGATTGATGCTGAGCTTGATACAAAGCTAAGCAATGCCGAAGCACGAATCTCGGATCTTCGCGATGAAGCCATGAAGAATGTTGAGAGCATTGCGACAGATGCCGCGAGTAACATTCTGGCAAAGTTCGACACCAATGCCCCCAAGGCTGATATTGGCAATGCGGTTAAATCCGCCCTGGTTGGGAGCTAGATATATGAAACCCTCTCTCTTCGTACTGACAATGTTTGCAGCACCGATGGCCCTTGCGGTAGAGGCTGAGCATGCCGAAACTGTCACCCATTGGTACTCTGATCCGACGACAAATACCGCTTTCGCTGCCATGGTGATTTTTCTTCTTGTTGCCGCACGAATGGGCGCGTTCAAGGTGATCACATCGGGTTTGGATAACCGTGCGACCGGCATTCAGAACCAGATCAACGAAGCCAAATCCTTACGCGAAGAAGCTGCCAAGCTGATGGCTGATGCGAAGACCAAGGCCCGCGAAGCTGAAGCTGCCGCGCAAGACATCATCAAGCGGGCGAAAGCCGACGCTGCCACGATGATGAAGCAAGCTCAGGCCGACCTCGAAGCAAAGGTCGCTCGACGCGAAGCTCAGGCTGAACAACGTATCGCCCGCGCAGAATCAGAAGCCACTAGCGACGTTCGGAGCGCAGCGGCCGATGCTGCAACTCAAGCTGCACGCGATATCCTCTCTGACTCCGAGAATAGTGATTCTCTGTTCAGCAAAGCGCTGAAAGAAATTGACGGGCGCTTGAATTAGACACTGCCAGTTTAGTATTTGATATCTGAAGAGAGCCCGCTCCATAAAGCGGGCTTTTTTTTATGGCCGGAAGTTGCTTTTTTCTCGACCGAATACAAGCTTCATCAGCCAGTTAGGAGCCAGGCGTTCCAAACGTGGATGTTTGACAAGAAGTCCCTCCATCCAGCGTTTCCCCCAAACGGAGTTTCGACCTAACAAAACCACCCCAACTATTCCGATCGGAAGGCCAATCGGCAAGAATGGCGTCAAGAATCCAATCGGAATCGAAAGCCCGATAAGGAACAATCCAAGAATTGCGAAACCCTGGCGAAGAACAGTCCGAAAACTGGAACTTATCCGCCCAACCTGAGCGTTGGTTTCCTGGCTTTGATTGGATGCATCACCCACGGAATTTCTAACCACCTGTAACCTGAATTTCGGCATCGATAACTCATCTGCATCAATGCAAACAAGTATGTTCATTTTGTGCAGGATTGCCACTCAAGTGACCATAAACATATTGGTCCGTGAGCGCCTACCTGATTTCCCCAGATCATCTACTTGGATTACTCCGCCGCGACGGCTTGCGGCGCTGGTGGGCTCCATTTCAGAATGGGTTTGCGGGCCGCTTGGGTCTCATCCAGACGTTTCATTGGGGCGAGATGCGGCGCCGTTTTGAGGCTCTCATCGCCCTGCCCCGCGCGTCGTGCAATGCTCTCCAGTGACGCGCAGAAACGATCCAGCTCTTGCTTGCTTTCGGTCTCTGTCGGTTCGATCAGCATCGCGCCATGAACAACCAATGGGAAATACATGGTCATCGGGTGATAGCCTTCATCAATCAGCGCCTTGGCGATGTCCATGGTCTCAATCCCTTCAGCGGTGAAAGCATCGCTGAACAGTGCCTCATGCATGCAATATCCATCGAAAGCAGGCGTCATCACGTGCTTGAGACGGGCCTGAATATAGTTGGCGTTAAGCACGGCATCTTCAGCGACCTGTTTCAGGCCATCGGTGCCGTGACTGAGCATATAGGCGAGTGCGCGGGTGAACATGCCCATTTGGCCGTGAAACGCGACCATCCGGCCAAAGCTCTGGGCACCGTCTTTTGCCACCGATTCGACCAACCGGAAGCCATCATCATTCTTGATCACGAATGGAACTGGTGCATACGGCGCAAGCGCGTCGGACAGAACAGTCGGTCCAGAGCCAGGGCCACCGCCGCCATGCGGGGTCGAGAAGGTCTTGTGCAGGTTGATATGCATCGCATCAACGCCAAGATCTCCGGGGCGTACGCGCCCAACAATCGCATTGAAGTTCGCGCCGTCACAATAGAAATAACCGCCAGCATTGTGGATCAGGTCGGCGATCTCTTTGATATCCGTTTCAAACAGGCCGCACGTATTTGGATTGGTCAGCATGATGCCGGCAATATCGTCGCTGCTTTCCAGTTTGGCCCTCAAGTCATCCATATCAACCCGACCACGTGCATTGGCTTTGATCTCATCGACCACGAAGCCGCACTGAACGGCGGTCGCCGGATTGGTGCCGTGGGCTGATTCAGGCACCAATACGCGCTTGCGGATCTCACCCTGCCCACGTGCTTGCAGCGCTGCACGAATAGCCAGCATGCCGCAGAGTTCGCCATGCGCACCCGCTTTCGGGCTCATCGCCACAGCAGGCATGCCGGTGAGCGTTTTCAGCCACGTCGCCAACTCATCAATCAGGGCGAGCGCGCCTTGCACCGTGCGCTGCGGCTGTAGCGGGTGAATATCGGCAAAGCCAGGCAGACGCGCGATCTTCTCGTTCAAGCGCGGATTGTGCTTCATCGTGCAGGAGCCGAGTGGAAACAGGCCGAGATCGATGGCGTAATTGCGCTGGCTGAGGCGCACATAATGACGCACCGCCTCTGGCTCAGACAGGCCGGGCAGTCCGGTTTGGGTCTTGCGGGTGACGCCGCCGAGGCGATCCGCGCGGCCACTCAGCGCAGGCAGGTCAACACCGGTTTTCTCAGGACTACCAATTTCGAAGATCAGACCTACGTCTTGCAGCAGGCCGCGAGAACCAGACATTGTGGTCATGGCATGGGCATCTGAGATTTGGGGCGTGGTCGGACGGCCAGTTGCGTTCATGGTCATCACACAATCTCCCGAAGTGCGTCCGCGTAGGCGGTAATATCTTCCGGCGAGGTGCATTCGGTCGCGGCGGCGATGATGACGTCGCCCATTGCGCCGCCTTCGAGCAAGCGCGAGGCACGCACGCCGCCGAGAATACCGCGCTCGTCGAGCATGGTGAGCACCGCTTCGGCATCGAGCGGGGTGCGCAAGGCAAACTCGTTGAAGAAACGCGGCGTGAGTATCTCAACGCCCGGAATGTCCGCGAGCGCGTCGGCGAGATCGCAAGCCGCTTCATGGTTCAGCACAGCCAGATCATGCAGCCCTTTGCCACCGAGCAGCGTCATGTGCGCGGTGAAAGCCAGCGCGCATAGACCGGAATTGGTGCAAATGTTCGAGGTCGCCTTATCCCGGCGGATATGCTGCTCGCGGGTTGAGAGGGTGAGCACAAAACCGCGCTTGTCCTCGGCATCGACAGTTTGACCACATAGGCGCCCCGGCATCTGGCGGGTCAGTTTCTGCGTACAGGCGAACAGGCCGACATAAGGCCCGCCAAAGTTGAGCGAATTGCCGATGGATTGGCCTTCACCGACGGCGATGTCCGCACCCATTTCGCCCGGCGGCGTAATCAGACCGAGCGAGACCGCTTCTGTGAACACGCTGACGAACAGGGCTTTCTTCTCGTGCGCGGCGTCAGCAATATCTGACATATCGGTGACGGTACCAAACACGTTGGGTGACTGACCGATAACGCAGGCAGTGGCGTCATCCAGCGCAGCGATCAGCTCCACTTCACCATCCACAGCGGATGGCAGCTGTACGACTTCAATACCTTGCGCTTCACAGAGAAGGCGTGTCGCCGCGCCATAATGCGGGTGGACACCGCCGGACAAGACCACCTTCTTGCGCCGGGTCGCGCGGCAAGCCATCAGCGCAGCTTCAGCGCAAGCAGTTGAGCCGTCATACATGCTGGCATTGGCGACATCCATCGCAGTCATCGCGGCAACCTGGGTCTGAAATTCGAACAGGGTTTGCAGCGTGCCTTGAGCAATCTCGGGCTGGTAAGGCGTGTAGGTGGTGAGGAATTCAGAGCGCTGAATAATCATGTCCACACTAGCCGGAACATGATGCTTGTAGGCCCCGCAACCGACGAAGAACGGCCCATCACTCGCGGCCGTATTCAGCGCCGCCAGTTTGGCCAGATGCCGCTCAACCGCCAGTTCGCCCTGATGATCAGGCAAGCCATGGATCGTCCCGCTCAGACGCGCGAATTCGGGCACATCCTGGTAGAAATCATCAACAGTCTTTGCGCCGATGGTTGCGAGCATGTCGACACGATCTAAGTTCGTTAGGGGAAGGTATCTCATTATACAGGTCCTAGTTTCAGGCTGACAACAGAACGAAAAGCACAATGACGGCTGGCAGGCCGACAGCATCAATCACCGCAATTTTGCGTAACGGGCCGCTAAATTGTTTTTGCACGGCGCAGACCAACAAGAAGCTCGTCATGCTAATGGCGGCACCTATCAGCGCAGGCCAGCGAAACGCCTCCACATGTGCCGCGACCGCACACATCGCACCGACGAGGCCGAGCAGGATCGCGCGGTGCTGCAACAAGGCAATCAATGTCTTGTCTGTACTATCAACGCCGTACAGACGTTTGATTTGTGACGGCGAGAGCGCCGCTATGGCAGGCGGAAAATTGATCGCCGCAAGCACCCAAAACATGATTACAACCGCGCTCATCGCCTACAGCCCTTCGCAGAACGTTTCGTACGCCGCGCCGTCCATCATGGTGCTGAGCTGCCCCGCGTCGCTAAGCTGGATTTTGCAAAACCAGCCAGCGCCTTCCGGGTCTTGGTTGACAGTTTCTGGCGCGCCGGCAAGGGCTTCATTGCTAGCCGTGACGGCTCCGGTGACGGGTGCGTAGACATCCGACGCGGCCTTGACGCTTTCAACCACGGCCATGTCGTCATCCTTAGCGAAGTCAGCACCGACGTCCGGCACCTCAACGAACACGACGTCGCCTAACTGTTCAGCCGCATATTTAGTGATGCCAATTGTGCCAATGTCGCCCTCAACGGCGATCCATTCATGATCTTCAGTATAATAGGTTGTCATTGCCAATACCTCTTAGCGTTTGTAATTTTGTGTGACGAAAGGCAGGGCGCAGACCTCAGCAGCACGTGCTTTTCCGCGAACGATTAGATCAATTTTAGTGCCTGGAACAGCGAGGTCGGCGCGGACATAGCCCATTGCCACAGGCTTATCGACGCTGGGGCCATAGCCGCCGGATGTGATCACGCCGACGCGCGTGCCATCGATTTGAATTTCGATGCCTTCACGGGCCGGCGCGCGCTCTAGCGGCTGAATACCAACGCGTTTTTCAGCCGGGCCATCGGCCAAGTCTTTGAGGATGTACGCTGCGCCGGGAAAATCAGCCCGGTGGCGCCGGACCTTTTGGATGACCCATTGCAGATCCGCTTCAACCGGGTTGCGGGTCGCATCCATGTCATGCCCGTAGAGGCATAGCCCCGATTCCAGCCGCAGCGAATCGCGCGCGCCGAGACCAATTGGCTTGACGCGGTCATCGCTCAACAATTCACGCACAAAATCAACGCCGCCCACAACAGGTAAGAGAAGCTCAAATCCGTCCTCGCCTGTATAGCCACAGCGCGTCACCAGCGCGTCCATGCCTTGCACCCGCATTGGCAGGCAGCGCATGAAGGTCATGTCAGTGATCGCGGGTAAGTGCACAGCCAAAACGCCTTCAGCTTCAGGGCCCTGAAGGGCAACAAGGATATTGCCTTCGTCGGCGCGGGTCAGCACAGCTTGGCCCGCGAGTTTGTCCTCAAACATTGCCCAATCCTGATGCTTCACCACGCCATTGACGACAATATAAAGGCGGCCCTGCTGCGCCGGATCAGCAGGGCGGGTAATGATCAGATCGTCAAGAATACCGCCCTGTTCGTTGAGCAAGACGGTGAGGCGCGCTTGGCCTGGTTTCAGCCCGGCAATATTGCTGGGCACGAGGGTTTCGATAATCGCAGCGATCTCAGCATGGGCGTCTTCGCCTTCACGCGGGCCAGAGGGTAGCGTCAGGAAGCATGGCCCCATATGGCTAACGTCAAACAGGCCCGCATGCGCGCGGGTCCAGAGGTGTTCAGCCTTTACGCCATCAAATTGCACTGGCATGTCATAGCCCGCGAACGCCACCATTTTGCCGCCAATCTCGACATGGAGATCGTGCAAAGCCGTACGAAATGTTGCAGATGTTTCAGCCATTTTGGCGCCCTTGGGTCGACAGCCCTACTCCCGCGAAAGAGGATTAAAGGCCGCCCCCGCTGTCTCGGCGCCTGAGAGATTCCGCCGCAAATCTGCAGCTTGCTCCTTCGGCGAGGCTGCCACGGTTTCCGCGCGCCTCTTTCCAGCGTGTTGTCTCCGTTCCGGTCCTGTGGCCTGAGCGTTTCCGGGGCGGTTGCGCCTTCGGCGGTAAGATCAATGTCTCACTCTCTCCCGGAACAGAGATTCACTACAACATAGACTAGTCTGGATTCGCTGCCGCGACAAGTGTTTGGCCAGCAACGTTACCAAGCGTGATCAATCTAGCTGCGCTTATTTTCACCCATGAACCCGAATAAGTGTCCCGCAACCTTGCGCATCTGAATTTCTTCGGATCCTTCGGTAATTCGGTAACGCCGGTGGTGGCGATAAATATGTTCAAACGGTTTGTGGCGTGAATATCCCATTCCACCATGTGTCTGCATCGCTTGATCAGCAGCGTTGCAGCACAAGCGATTGGCCCTGTAATTACACATCGACACCTTGTCAGACAGCCTGATGGCGACTTCCGGCTTGGTCATCTGGTCCATTTCCCAGGCTGTTTTGAAGATCAGGAGGCGCAACATTTCTGCCTCCGTCGCGAGTTCGACAAGCGGAAATTGAATGGCCTGATTTACCGCCAGCGGCTTACCAAACGGTCGCCTATCTCGCGCATAATCGACGCTTTCATCGATACAGTACAGTGCTGCCCCGACAGAACTTGCCGCTTGTCGGATGCGGTTCTCATGGACAAAATGCTGTGCCAGCGCCAGGCCGCCATCAGGTGGGCCAAAGATTGCGCTTTCCGGCACCCAGACATCCGTGAGTGATACCCGTGGGTGATCGGTCGGCATGTTAAAAGTCCACAAATACTCCTCAATCACCAGTCCCGGCGCATCAGCGGGCACCAGCAAACAGCTAATCCCGCGCGCGTCGCCATCGGCTCCGCTAGTTCGGCAGAAGCACATCATGTGAGATGCTTTATGCATGCCCGTGGTCCACATCTTTTCGCCATTTATAAGCCAGCCGGGCACACCGTCATGGTCATGGCGGATCGCCTTGGTTTCCATATAGGTCGCATCTGAGCCATGATCAGGCTCAGTCAACCCGAACGTCGCGCGAAAAATCCCATTTAGAGCGTCTTTAATCAAATGCATCTGATCAGGCCTGGCAAAATCCCTGAGCATCAGGATTTGCGGATAGTTCGCGACAATTGAATGCTCGTTCTGTAAATCATTGTGCAAGCCAAGTCCCTTGCGAGCCAAGTGTTCACGGATGACCGCCATCGCGAGGTTTGAGCCATCCTGTCCACCATATTCCGACGGCAAACCAAACCGAAAATGGCCAGCCTTATCAGCAATTTTTTTTGCCTCACTCAGCAGGTCTTCCCATTCCTCACGCGGAAGACCATCATTTTCAAAATCCGTGCGGGCCCATTCGCGGCGATGATCAAAGAAGCGGATATTATCATCGCGTTGCTCCAGCGGCTTTATCTCGGCCTCAATGAAGGCGTCCAATTCCGATAGATAGTCCTGAAGTTCTTGAGGAATATTGAAATCCATATCGGTCACCCTCCAAGGTCGCCCCTAAGATACGAGACTTGTCACGGTGAGCAATCCGGCCCCTCGCGTCAATTAGATCAAAATCAGCGCGTGGATTTCAGTTTTCAAAAACTAAAACGATTGAACAGTTGACTAATTATTCATTTTTTATACAAGTAAACCCGCCAAGCAAATATGCTGGCAACTTATATACGTACCTCGAAAGGTTTCCTCCCATGATCCGCACACTTATCGCTTCCGCCGTCACTCTAGGTGACATACCCATAAAGTGGATTCCTATTTCTCCTGACTTGTGATTCACTTGGTCTGAACCTGGAGGTGAGAATGGCGCGCTTTGATTTAACCGATTTCGAATGGTCTGTGATCCAGCCGCTTCTTCCTCAGAAGTC
>JAJFFK010000029.1 GCA_021776655.1 Henriciella sp.
TGGGTAAAAGCGGCTGAATGATCGACCATTCGAAATCAGTTAACTCATAACGACGACGGGTCATGATAAATCCTCCTCGAGAACAAGGAATCAGTATTCGACCGGTTTGGGAACCACGTTTATGAGTTTATGACCTAGGCCAGATAATTTGAAATACAGATAAGAAAAAGGCCGCTGCTCTGGGATATGAGAGCAGCGGCCTTTTTCTTATCTGTATTTCAGGCCTATTGGAATGACTTGCTGACGGTCAGGACGACCCGTTCTTCAGCTTCGGCAATCCCAAGCGCGTTAGCGATATTCGTGTCCCAGTAGCGTAGATCCACATCAACCCAGTCGAAACGATAGGTGCCGCCTGCTGACCAATTGGTGTAGTCGCCTGCGCCATCAAATGAGAAACTACCCAAGCTGACATCGGCCGAAATCGCGTCAGTGAAGCTATAGGCTGCCTTTCCCTCAATATAGGTGCTCTCATTGTCGGGGTCGAAATAGACATAGCCGCCAAGTGCGACCCCACTGACCTCGTATCCCAGACCGGCATAGATCTCGTAGAAATCGAGGCTGCTTTCACCCGGATAGAGGTATCCAATTGCGCCAACGTCCCAAGTCAAGCCGCCTTCGAACTCGCCAGCCAGGCCAGCATATAGGTCAGCTTCCATATCTGCTTCGCTGTTGAAATCGACATTTGAGGCCCAGATACCGGCGTAGAACAGGCTGTTAGTGTAGTCGAAGCCGCCTTGTATCGCGGGGTCTTCTTCGGTCTGGCTTATCCCGCGCCAGACATAGTCTGTCGTCAAAGCGACATTTGTACTAAACTCACCCTCGGCGTGTATGGCAGGTAGCGTGACGGCCCCAATAGCCCATGTGGCTAGGGCAAGTAACAGGCTCCTTGAAAATATTCGACGCATAATAGTCACTCCATTCGGCTTCGTTTGATGAACTGAATGGATAGAAATGTGCGCCGCCTGCCTATGCGATACTGCAATCAGGCCGGGTTTTCTGATGCATCGCACGAAAACTGTGCAGATGCCGCATTTCCCGCCCAAATTTTCGCCTGTTGAAGACTTATAGGTCTATCGCGCCGTCAACGGGGCATAGCCGAGATGCATGCCTGCATCGACCAGCAGCATTTCACCGGTCACGTGGCGCGAGGCGTCCGTCAGGAAAAACAAAGCAGATGCGGCGATATCATCCGGCCCGCTCGCGACATTGAGGGGGACAGAGGCGGCCACGCCAGCTTCCAGCTTTGTATAGGCATCTGCGCCCATCTCGTCCTTGAACCACCGCGTGCCGATAAAGCCGGGACAGACCGCATTGACCCTGATCGCCGGGGCCAGCGCGCGCGCCAGCGACAGGGTCATTGTATTGAGCGCGCCTTTGGTGGCGGCGTAGGCAATCGATGAGCCAATGCCAGTGACCCCTGCAATCGATGAGATGTTGAGGACGGCGCTTGAGCGGCCAGTTGTCTCGAATGCTTTGACCAGAAGTGGCTTACAGGCCTGCATCATCAAGAAGGGCCCGGCGACATTGACCGCATAAGTGTCGAGAAAATCGGCGCGTGACAGCGCATCGAGGTCGGCATGATCGCGTGCATGTCGGGTAATCCCGGCATTGTTCACCAAGATATCCAGATGGCCCCATTGCCCCGCCGCGTCGGCGAGCTTGGCGCAACCTTCATCGGTTGAGACATCAGCGGTGACAAGCTGCGTCTGCGCGCCGACCGCGTTACAGGCGGTCACCGTTTCCTCGGCATCCTTGATTGAGCGCGTGCAGTTGATGATCACATCAGCGCCGCGTGTCGCCAGCATCACCGCGATAGAGCGCCCCAGCCCAGTCGCCGATCCCGTCACCAGCGCCTTGCGCCCTGCAAGGTCTCGTATTGTGTCAGTCATCGAGCAGCTCTCCAGTTCATCGCAATCTGAACTGACCTGAAGTGTCGTCGCTGTTTCGTCAATGGCGCGGGCTATTGAACGGTCAGTTCGGCGACTAGATAGTTCGAATTTGCCTGATTGGTGAATTCCAGATCAACCACACTAACGCTTTCATCGGCGCGGCCCCAATTGCGATAGATGTGCGCGCGTAGTGTCACTGCGCCGTTGGGGTTGATGATGTCGCTGCTATAATAGTTCATCTCGATTGAATATTCACCGGGTAAAGCTTGCTTGAGCAGATATTCTTCAGGGCCATAGCCAGCCGTCATATCGTTGGATATCCGCCCACCGATCTGGGTCAGGGCATAGCCGTAATAGGACCGCTCGCCAGTTGGTTCATTAACCCAAAGGTCCATGTCGACATCGTCGATATTCCACGTCACCACGATCCGCAGATCGACATCGAGCAAGCGTTCAAGTTCCGGGTCCGGCAGGCTGGCTGCACCATCAACCCCCCGTAAGCGTTCAGTAATCCGATTGGCCTCCATAACCGAGATCAACTCAACTCCGTCATAGTCACCGTCCCACGGCGTTTCGATGACATGGTTCAAGTGCTCAATGGCTTGCTCGTACAGCGCCCGGCGTTCGCGTTTTTTCAAGCCCGGTTGCTGAGCCTGAAGTTCGAGTGCCAGGGCCAGGTCGCGCCAGGTCTGCGGGCGATCCGGGTCATCATCGGTGATCTGCGTGAACAGCTCCACGGCAAGGTGGATCTTGCCATAAGACAATAACCGATTGGCCACGGCGCTCATCGTATCGGTATTAGCAGCGTCCAGCTCGAGCGCGCTGAGGGCAATCTCGGCGGCCGCAGCGGTATCGCCGCAACGCGCACGCGCATCAGCCATTTCAAGATAGAAACTCGGAAGCGTGCCATATTCAGGGCGCTGCTGATAATATTCCGTCTCAAACCCGTCGCCGCACTGGTCTTTGACGGCTTCGAGATACGGCCGGTCCGGGCTCCACGGTTTGATCTCTATTGCAGCGGTTACGCTTTGCGATGCATTCTGATTTGAGCCGTCGTCTGACCCTGCGAGATCATTTTCTGAGAATGCACCCACGGCCTCCATATCTGAAAAACCATTAAGTTCTCGGCGACTGCCTGTGACCGCGATTGAGTCTTGCCGCGCCTCGTCTTCCTCAGGGGCTAAGTTGCCCTGCTCGATGAGTGGGGATGGAGGTGGTACAGGTTGAGCTTCGCCGGTCTCTTCTCGTAAATTGGCTTGTGTTTTCTTGTCACTATTGTCCTGCGTCCATTGATAGCTCGCCTCATACCATTCGATCTGGCTTTTCCAGTCGTCGATGACACTGGCGAGACGGGTTTCACGGGCGTTGCGGTCTTGCGCCTCGGCATTGGCAATCAGCTCGGCATATTCAGCTCGTTGTGTCTTGCTGAACCCTGTGATTGGCAGCGCAACACGGCTTGCAACATAATCCTGCACAGTTTCCAGGACCAGAAACGATGTCACTTCGCTCGCGACGGAATAGGTCTGGCTCAGGGCGACCAGCTCATCCCGATCTGCGCCGCTGGCGGCCACTTGCACAAGCCAATGATTGGCCCACACTGCGCCCAGGCGTTTGCCCGTATAGGCTGGCATGGCGCTGAAGCGACGTGTCGCCGAAATCGTGCCAAAATCCACGTTCACTCTGCGGCTGTTTTCATGCACAGGGACAACCAGACGTAACTGGTCGCCGTCACTCGACCAGATCGCTTTGGCTTTGTGTTCGCGGCCATCGATCTTGAGCGATTTCAAGTACGGCGTGTCGCTGGTCAGGATTTGTTGTAGCTGATCGGCGTTGATTGCGCGGGTATCGATGAACTGCCCGCCGCTGCGCTGTGCCAGCATTTGCAACACGCCGCGGTCGGCATCTTCGGCGCCGCTCAAGGTGAACGTCTTGCATGGCAAGGTTGCCAGCGGTGCGCTGCCCAAGGTCGCGCGGCCATCCGTGATCAGAAGACAGATATCGGCTGAGCGACGGCCTGCCTCACTGGCATAGAGCGCTTCAAGATTGGTCGCGCCATTATAGTTCAGGTCGCCGATGGCACTAATCGCTGCGTCTGCGCTGATCCGGTTCAAGCTGGCCTCGCCGCGCGGCGCGCTGGCAAACGGGATCAGGTCAATCTTCGCCTTGTCGAATGCCAACAGCGTCTCAAACAAGACCTGTTGCTGGGCTGTGGTAGTGCTACTCGACAGCGAAGTGTCCCAATAGACGCGAATGGTTTTCGGGTCTTTGCCGTCTTCGACTTCAGGCGCATCCATCGTCACTGACAGGAAGCGCTCGCCATTTGCGTGGCGTTCAAGCGCGTACCCTGCCTCGCCTTGCGGGGTGATTGTCAGCGCGCCTTGGGGTTTGATGTTATGGCCATTGGCGGTGCCGTTCGAGCTATCGCTGCCCCAGTTGAAACGCATCTGGCCGGGCAGGCTAACCGCCGGACGCGTCGCAAACCCCTCGGCAGACACAGTGACAGACAGATCCTTGATCGGCGTGTCAGAATTCAGTGGAAGACGGTAAGGCTGCGCCGCGCTGATCGGCGACAGGAAGGAGACTTTGATTGTCCGGCTGCTTTGAGGCAGGATAGGGAAGATACGGGTTTTGAAGGCATTTTCGCGGGTCATCTCGGCAAGTCCAGGATCGATGCCGCGTCTGATCCGGCTCTCAAATGCCTTCTTGGCCTTCTTCTTTTCGACCAGAACCCCGTCAATCATTTCGCCCTCAATATCGAGACCGTAACCAATGATGATCGAATCTGTCGGTAGATCGAGCAAAAACTCGCCTTCCAATTGGGCATTCGTCGGGTTGTAAAAGGTCATCGTTGCGGTGGTTTCGGCATAACCGGGCAACAGTGAAACAACCAAGTCGAGCTGCGTAACCTCAAGTGCTCTGGACGTGACCTTAGTGTCATTATTGAAATAATTCTTGGCGATCAGGACCGGATTGGCGAGGCTGTCATCAGCGCTGGCGAGCGGTGCCAGGAAGCTGGCGGCGGGCAGAATTATTCCAGCAAGCAAGCCAGCTTTGAAATTTGAATTGTGCATGTGGTATCCCTCTCGTCTGAGGGTAGATTACCGCGCATCGCGGCGAAAATGTGGAGTATTCTAGGCTTAGACCTTATGATACGGCGATCCAGCAAGCAGGCTTGCGGCGCGGTAGATCTGTTCGGTCAGCATGACCTTGACCAGGCGATGTGGCCAGGTTTGCGGGCCAAATGCGATGGTTTGCGGAGCAATCTCGCGCACTGCAGAACTGTAGCCTTCTGCGCCACCAATCACGAAGACAAGGTCGCCAAGGCCCTGATCGCGTCGCTTAGCGAGGTTGCTGGCAAAGGCTTTCGAGCTCAGCTGTTTGCCAAATTCGTCGAGACGCAAGATAGCCGCGCCTTTGGGCAGTTTCGCCAATAGCCGCGTACCTTCGACGTTCAGGCCGCCGCCGCTGTCGACATCGATCAGTTCAAGTCCTCTGAAGCCCAAATTGCGCCCAGATTTGCGGAAGCGCTCGGCATAATCGTCGGCCATCTGCTTTTCAGGCCCGGTCTTGTGGCGACCCACGCTCAGAATGGTCAGGCGCATTGATTATGTCGGCAAATCAGACATCAACGCCGCGATGCGTATTGCCGTCATCCGACCAGATCTTTTCGAGATTGTAGAATGAGCGCACTTCCGGGCGGAACAGGTGGACGATAATGTCGCCAAGATCGATCAGAACCCAATCGGCGTTTGGCATGCCTTCCAGCTTCGGGGCAATACCGGTGCGTTCCTTGACGGTCTGCGCCAGATGGTCGGCAAGCGCACCGACATGCCGACCAGAACGCCCGGATGCGAGGATCATGATATCTGCAAGCGATGATTTACCGTGCAAATCGATAATGGTGAGGTCTTCGGCTTTGTCGTCCTCCAGCGAGGCAACAAGAGTATCTGAAAATGCGCGGATATCTTCAATCGACGCGCTACAGGCCGGACGTGACTCAGTTTGTGAGGCGGGCAGTGGAATACTCCAATATGAATATGTTAAACGCGTCCTTAGCATGACCGGCGGCGTGGCTCTAGTCATGTTATGCAAGCCGGGTTATGGCCTGACCATGACCGATCGCCCATTTGTTCCTCTGGCTCAGCATGTCTTGCGACATTGGTTGACCGGACATGCCTGAAACGCCTCCCGTTTTCCTTTTTTTAGATTTAGCGGAGAGAGACAATGGACAGACAAAAATACCAGAAAATGATGCGCGGCGCAGGCCAGCTCGACTATGAGATTTACTTGAACACAGAACAGCTTCTGGCCTGCCAGAAAGAGCCCAGCGAGCTGTGCAATCCGGACGAGTTACAATTCATGATCGTGCATCAGATCGAAGAATTGTGGATGAAACTGATGGCCACAACCCTGCTCGATATTGATGATGAGATGCGCGCCGGGCGCAGCTTGAAAGCGCTGACCCTGTTTCGGCGGGTGCATCTATGTCAGGAGATGATGACACGGCAACTTGGCCTGCTCGAAACCATGTCGCCGAAGGATTATCAGGAGATCCGGATATTGCTCGGCAATGGCAGCGGACAGGAGAGCCCTGGCTTTCGCGTCCTGTTGAAAATGCCAGCGGATCTCTGGCAGACGTTTGAGGCTGTCTATCTCGAAGGCGGCAAACGCACGCTGGAACAGATCTATGACAGCGAGTACAGCCATGATGAGGCCTATATGGTCGCCGAAGCGATGGCTGAATTTGATGAGCAATTCCAGAAATTCCGCCACGCGCATATGCAGTTGATCTACCGCTCAATCGGGGTTGCGGCCAACTCGCTGAAAGGTCGCCCGGTGGAGATCCTGAACGAGGGGATCAGGCAGAAATTCTTCCCAGCTCTCTGGCATATTCGGGCCGAGATGACCGATCGCTGGGGCGGAGCCTATGGCCGCAAACGCGACAAGCTGGGCAAACCCGCTGATGCGTGAGCATTTCCACGTTCCGGAAAATTACTTCCTGTCGCACAGTGTCGGGTGCCAACCCAAATGCGTGCAGGACAGACTGAACGCGGATTATTTCGGCGCGTGGCAGGCCCAAGGCGGCAATGCCTGGCCCGGCTGGATGCAAGCCATAGATCAGTTTCGCGGCGCTATGGGGCGGGTTCTGGGCGTGTCGGACGATCTGATCTGTCCGCAAACCAATGTCTCAAGCGGACTAACCAAGACCCTCTACAGCCTGCCAGACACCGGCAAGCGCAAGACCATTCTGCTGTCAGAAGGCGACTTCCCGAGCATCGGATTTGCCCTCAAACAGGCCGAGAAAGCGGGCTATCACCTACGCTTTCTGCCCGGTGATATTAGTGACCTTCAGGCTTGGGCCGACGCGATGGATGACAGCGTGGCGCTGGTCCATATCACCCATGCCTTGTCGAATACATCGCAGCTGGCACCGGTGAAACAGATTTGCGATCTGGCGCGCGAGCGCGGCGTGATCTCGATCATTGACATTGCACAATCGGTTGGAGCTTTGCCGATTGATCTTGACGATTGGGCCCCGGATTTTGCGATTGGAACAGGGGTGAAATTCCTCTGCTTTGGGCCGGGCGCGTGTTTCCTCTATGCGTCGGCGCAGATGGTGGAGGTTTGCGAACCGATTGATGTCGGTTGGTTCTCACACGAGAACCCGTTCGAGATGGATATTCACGATTTCCGTTTTGCCAGCACAGCGATGCGGTTCTTTGGTGGCACAGCCTCGCCTGCGCCGTTCATTCTGGCCAATGCCGCGCTTGAGCTGTGGCAGGAGATCGGCATGGCGCAGGCACAAGAGCGGGTGCAGACACTGCTCTCAAAGTTGCTCGAACAAGTACCGGATGAGATTCTGGTCTCGCCGAGGAATCAGAGCCAGCGCGGCGCAGCTTTGGTGATTGATTCGCCGCAACGTGACACGTTTGGCGAGGCATTAAACGCGGCGGGTATGCTATTCGACGAACGCCGCGAAGGTTTTCGCTTTTCTGTGCACGGCTATACGAGCGAGGCAGAGATCGAGGCTTTGGCTGAGGTTTTGAATGGGGGCACCTAGGCCGTATTAACGAAGCGCTGTGCAGTGCGGTCTTTCTGAACGTGGGCGGCGTCGAAAACCTGACCGCTCATCGCGATATAGATACCGGGCGGCTGAAGCTGCGTACACGCCACCGCGAAGCCGATATTGAAGATCGCGTCGGTCGAACGCAGCGAGGCTGGTTGCATCGCGCCCGTGAATACAATGGTCTTGCCGGGCATATCTTGCAGGCCGAGCGCCGAGCGAACCATCGTATCGGTGCCATGCGTGACAAGGATCTGATTGCAAGGACTGGCCGCCACCGCGTCGCGGATGGTCGCACGGTCGGCGTCGGTCAGATCCAGGCTGTCTTTCTTCATCAGCGACGTGATCTCATGATCGAAACTGACATTGGCTTCGCGCAGGATGGCGTCGAGTGCGGTTTCGCCAACTTGGAACTCTGACAGGGCATCGAAATAGACCTTGTCGATCGTGCCGCCAGTGGTGAATATGTGAAGTTTGGGGGAGGTCATGATTGCCTTAATATTCATGTTGAGTGAATTCAGTATAGATATCACAATATTATGATTGATAGTCCACTATGTAGTGGTATATGAGAGGAGGTATGCATAGACGTCAATTTGGGAGACTAAAAATGCCGGCCAAGACATTTAAAATTGCGATGTCCAATCGAATACATATTGGACCATATGACCCACCTTTGCTCAATGCTAATCAAGGTGGATGTGAATGGCTAATTCTCCGTCGTTGGGGTGATAAGGGACAATTCCTTGAAATCTCTGATACGACTTTGGAGGTGCCGAATGGGGATAGAGTCCGTGGCTCGATTCCTAATTGCGAAATTCCCGATAAAGCTCCACCGTCGCTGCTTGCGCATCAATCCATGTTAGGAGTGATGGTACGTGAAGATAGTTCCGGCGATGCAGTATTCTTGTTGGTTCGACGTAATGTGGATGATCATACTATGTCTGGCAAATTCTATCCGGTCGATGGTCATGCGGTTATAAAGGAATTTGGCAATGATCTTGTCTTGGTTGCATCTGGACGACACGCCCATGATCAAGACGGAAACGATATCCCCAATCCGGGTCCAAGTGACGGTGGGATGTCCTGGCATTTCGATGCAGCGCAAATCGCTTGGGACCAATCATCTTAAGTCCTGTCATATCTAAGATGTTTCCGTTTTTTTCGAAGATCAGTAGAGCTGGCCGGGTTTAGCGGGGCATTCAGATAGGTCCAGGCAGGGGCGTCGTGGCCGGGCAGGAGCTTGGCGGCGCGGCGCGGCAGGCGGGCCTTGCGGAAGACTTGGGCAAAATGTGAAGAGCGCGTGGCTTGCGTCGAACCGGGCCGAGCGATCACAGCGATAGGGATCAGTTTAACCAGTGCTTGCCAGTCTTTCCACTCGTGGAAATTCTGCAAACTGTCCGATCCCATAAGCCAAACCAAATGGGCATGTGGGCAATGCGCGTGCATGAGCCGGACCAGATCAATCGTATAGGTCAGGCCCGCATGGGCCTCTATGTCGCTGACTTGCATGGCGCGGTTAGGTTCAAGCATGATCTGCACTGCGGCGAGGCGAGCGTTAAACTCTCTGGGCGCATTTTTAAGCGGATTGCCGCGCGCCGGGAACCACCAGACTTGATCCAGATCGAGCCGTTTCAGAGCGGTTTCTGCGACATGCATGTGGCCACTATGCGGCGGGTCGAAACTGCCACCGAACAGGCCGATACGCTGGCGTGTACTGGTTGGCGGAAGATGGGCGGCGCGGCGGAAATGGGGCATGATCTGGCGGGCTCTAAGGTCGCGTCTGGCCAGTGCCGCGTACGACATACTTGAAAATGGTCAATTGCTGCGCGCCAACCGGGCCGCGCGCGTGGATACGTCCGGTCGCAATGCCGATCTCTGCGCCCATGCCGAACTCACCGCCATCGGCGTATTGGGTTGAGGCATTATGGATGACGATCCCCGCATCAACGTCACTAAAAAAGCGCGCCGCTATTGCTGTGTCCTCGGTGATGATCGCCTCGGTATGGCCGGTGCCGTAGGTCTCGATATGGCCAAGCGCCGCGTCAATACCGTCGACAACACGTACTGAAATAATCGCATCAAGATATTCTGTGTGCCAGTCATTATCAGTTGCACCGTCCATATTGGGGACGAGAGACCGGGCGCGGTTATCGCCTCTTAAGCTGCACCCTGCATCGGTGAGGGCGGCTGCAATTGCAGGTAACAAGGTGCCCGCAATCGCGCTGTCGATCAGCAAAGTCTCCGCCGCGCCGCAAATGCCGGTACGTCGCATCTTGGAGTTGACCGTAATGTCCACGGCTTTTTGCGGATCAGCTTTGGCATCAACATAGATATGGCACATGCCTTCAAGATGCCCGATCACCGGGATGCGGGCTTCATCTTGCACGCGCTTAAGTAGCGATATTCCGCCGCGTGGAACAATCACATCAATCGTTGCGTTCAGGCCGGTCAGCATGTGACCGACAGCGGCGCGGTCTTTGGTCTGAACCAATTGGATAGCATCTTCAGGCAGGCCAGCGGAGGCGAGCCCGGCACGGAGCGCTTCCGCGATGACTTTCGCAGAGTTGAGGCTCTCACTGCCCGCGCGCAAGATCACGGCATTGCCAGACCGCAGGCATAGAGCGGCAGCATCAGCGGTCACGTTTGGGCGCGCTTCATAGATGATGCCGATCACCCCAAGCGGGGTGCGTACACGGGCAATGTCGAGACCTGATGGCACGCTCCAGCGCGTGATCTCGCGACCGATTGGATCGGGCAGGGCGGCGACATCTCGCACGGCATCGGCAATTGCCTTGACGCGCGTGTCATCCAGCATCAACCGGTCAAGCATAGCGCCAGACAGGCCCTTTTCCTCGCCATATTGCATATCTTTGGTGTTGGCTGTTAGCAGCTTTTGGCGGGCAGAGGCCATCGCTTCGGCCATCGCGTTCAGGCCTGCTGTGCGGGCTTCTGGAGTGGTGCGGGCAAGCGCTTTGGATGCCGTGCGCGCGCGCCTCCCCATGTCTTGCATCAAGGTTGCCAGTGTGTCGCTTGAAGTTTGCATTGTATCGGCCATAGCGATGCTTTGCCGGATATAGTCCGCCTTATCAATCCGATAAATTGACTAACCGCGCCAGAACCGCCGGGTCATCAGAACAAATACGGCGGTAAATTCCAGCCGCCCCAGCAACATAGCCGTCGCGCAAATCCATTTTGCACGATCGGAAAGGGGCTCGAATGTCCCTGCTGGCCCAATGATCGGGCCAAGACCGGGGCCGACATTTGAAACGCTGGTGGCTGATCCGGAAATCGCAGTTAGTGGATCAAGCCCGGTCAAGCTGAGCAAGATCGCAGCGGTCATGAAGGTTGCAATATATAGAAATACAAACACCATTACCGATTGCAGGGTGTTGTCGTCGACAACTTTTCCGCCGTAACGCACGCGCACGACCCGGTTCGGGCTCATCATCTGCTGGGCGTGGGCAAGCACCGCGCGAAAGCTGATTTCCAGGCGAAACATCTTGATCCCGCAAGCTGCCGAACCGGCGCAGCCACCGAGGAAGATGGTCACCAGGAATACCAGAATGGCGGGCTCACCCCAGCTGTCATAGGTTGCGGTTGCATAGCCGGTTCCTGTCATCACCGAGACTGTATTGAACAAGGTTTCGCCATAGCCAACGATCGGATCGATGAAGACAAGGTCGTGGTCCTCGACCATGCGCAGCAAAAACAAGATCACTGATATGCCGAGGATCAGGCCGAGAAACAGGCGCGGTTGCGGGTCGGTCAATAATGGGCGCACGCGGCCATGGATCATCGCCATGGCCAGCAAGCTGAACGGCAGTCCTGCAATAATCATGAAGAATGTGGCCGCGAGAGGGGCTGGGGTGCCATAGAACGCACCAAAGGAGGCATCATGGGTTGAGTAACCACCCGCCGCGACCGTGGTCATCGAATGGGCAATCGCGTCGAAAGCGGACAATCCGCAGATCAGATAGGTCAGGGCGCAGGCGGCCGATACGAACAGGTAGACCATGCCGGTTTGAGCCGTAATCTCACCAATACGGGGCATGAACTTGCCCGATACATCCGAGCTTTCCAATTGGAACAATTGCATCCCGCCAACCCGCAACATTGGCAGGATGGCAATCGCCGTAACAATGATGCCAATCCCGCCAAACCATTGCAGGATTGCGCGCCAAAGCAGCAAGCCGCGAGGCTGGCTGTCGAGATTGGTAATCACGGTTGCCCCGGTTGTGGTCAGGCCGGAAATGCTCTCAAACATGGCATTGGTAAAGGACATACCTGCGCCAAGGAATGGAATGGCCGCGAGCGCTGGCAGAACAATCCAGACCAAAACGGTCAGCAAGAAGGCTTCGCGTGCGCCTGTGCGCTGTCTGTGCCCGCCAGCAAGGATGACCAGCCCGCCGCCAAATAGGAGTAATGTCGTTGCGCTGGTGGCGAAGATTGGCCAATCGCCATTGCGGTCCGTGAGATCCAGCAACCAGCACGGGATCATGGCCGCGCCAAGAAGCGCAGTCATAATGCCAAGGGCCAAGATTACGACACGAAGCTGCATGCAGCGGCATCTACCAGCAAAAGCCTGAGAAGACGTGTATATTTTATCGCTCCGTGGCGATGTCGGTGAGCGATAGGTGCATTATCTGGAAGAGAGGTGTATAAAGATCGGCATTATGTGAAAAAATATGTGCGTGAAATTGGTGAGGTTAATCAATTGTAAATAAAAGGTTTTCTATAAGTTAACCAAGTACAGTCCGGGCGTGTTCTGCTTGGTTCCATATTTGTACGGTTTTTGTTTCCATTTTTTGGCTTTGTGGATAGGCCGCGTAAAATGTTTCCCATTTGAATCCAGATGCACCCATGGTATCCCCCTAATGGAGAGTTCAAGCCCATTCGGTTTGGGCGGGGTTTGCTGGGAGTTGGCGCGTGTTCGTATCGACGCATGAAACATCTTTGGATTCCAAAGGCAGAGTGTCGGTTCCGGCATCGTTTCGACATGCCTTGGGCGGCGGCATGCGCGTTTTCCTGTGGCCAGCTTCCGATGGTTCACCCTGTCTCGAAGGTGGCGGCGAGCAACTGATGTCGACATATCGCCAGACTTTGGCGCGAATGAGTCCAAATGATCCGGCCCGGCGCGCCTTCATGCATGCCATTTTTACGTGTTCGGCAGACATGAAAATGGATGATAATGGCCGCATCTCAATTCCCAAGAAACTGCTCCAGCTGGTTGGGGTTGAAAAGGAGTTGATCTTTGCCGGCGGGCTTGATCGCTTCCATGTCTGGGAGCCTGGTCGATACGCTGCGTTTGATGTGCAGATGGGTGAGCAATTACAGGCCAGCCAGGGCGCCATAGAGGCGCCTTTCCAGGCCGCTCTGGCGGCAGGTGGGATCATTGGTTTGGTGCCAGGAGACGAGTCCTGATGGCGCATGTCTCGGTCTTGCTGAATGAAGTTCTGGCGGCGCTGAAGCCAGCATCGCAAGAGGCCTATGTTGATGGCACGTTTGGCGGCGGCGGCTATGCGATGGCGGTTTTGTCCGCCGCACAGTGCACCTTATATGGCATTGACCGCGATCTTGATGCGATTGAACGGGCCGAAAAGCTGGCAGCCAAAGAGCCGCGACTGGTTCCGCTCATGGGGCGGTTCGGCGATTTGGATGCGCTCCTGTTGAACGCAGGTGTCACGCATGTTGACGGTATCATGCTCGACATTGGCGTGTCATCGTTTCAGATTGATCAGAGCGCGCGCGGGTTTTCCTTCATGCGAGATGGCCCGCTGGATATGCGAATGGGGCAATCTGGTCCGAGTGCAGCCGATGCGATTAACACATTAGCCGAGAGCGATCTTGCGAGTGTCATTCGCCAGCTTGGAGAAGAGCGTCAGGCCCGACGGATCGCCAAAGTCATTTGCGAGCGGCGGCTGGCAAAGCCATTCACTTCGACCCTGGACCTGGCGGAAATCGTCGAGCAAGCAGTCGGTGGGCGGCGCGGCAAGAAGACCCATCCGGCGACGCTGACCTTCCAGGCCATCCGGATGTACGTGAATGATGAACTGGGCGAGTTGGCGCGCGGACTGGCAGCGGCTGAGCGCATGCTTGTGCCTGGTGGGCGGCTGGTTGTGGTCAGTTTTCATTCGCTTGAGGACCGGTTGGTCAAGCGGTTCTTGCGCGCGCGATCAGGCGGCAATAGCGGTGGATCACGCTACATGCCGGAAAAACTGGCGGGTCCTGCGGCCACGTTCGAGTTGCCATCTCGCAAAGCGATTGAAGCCGGTGAGGTTGAGACAGATACCAATCCGAGGGCGAGGTCTGCGCGGCTTCGGATCGGCGCGCGCACAAATGCACCGGTATGGAAGGATTTGCCAGATACAGGTATGACATTGCCGCCATTGACGCAGTTGGAGACCGCATGAGCAAGCGCGCATTCTTCTTCGGACTGGCGGTTATTGCAGTGCTGATTTTCAGCCTGTACCGCGCAAAGTATGGCGCGCGCGAAAGTTCGCTGCAAATCGCTGCGATTGAGGAGCAGATCGAAGTGGCGCGGGCTGAACAGACCGATCTTCTGGCTGAGTTCAGTCATCGCTCGCGGCAGGAATGGATCGAGGAATTCGCCCGAAATGAGCTCGGCATGGTGCCGGCACGCGCGGAACAATTTGTTCGCACAGTTGATCTGGATGGCCGGGTCGGACCGCCAATTGTCGAGAGCGAGGTAAGTGAGCGGACAAACCGTGGAGGGCCTAATGCAGATTGAAAATGGCGCTCAGACCACGATGCATGGCGGCGGTATGCGGTCGCGAATTGTGTCGATCAGCCTGCTCGCAGCTTTTGCCGCGATTGCCACCAAGGGCGCGGTTATCGCACTTGGCGGCTCGGCGGCTGGGACCGGTGCATCGACTGTATTTGAGGCTCCAATACGACGCGCTGATATTGTTGATCGCAATGGCGACCTGCTGGCAACGTCCGTCACCGCATATTCACTGTTCGCCGATCCGCGCGCGATGATGGATAGCGATCTTGTGGTCCGCGAGTTGACGCGCGTGCTGCCGGATCTCGATATCGAGCTGATCTCAAAACGGTTGGCCAACAAGGACCGCGCGTTTGCATGGATTGAGCGCGGGTTGACGCCGCGCCAGCGCCAGGCCGTGTTTGAGCTTGGCTTGGAAGGGCTCGATTTTCGCGCGGAAATGCGCCGGGCCTACCCACGCGGGACGCTGGCGGGTCATATTATGGGCTATGCGGGTGATGACGGTCAGGGCTTGGGCGGGATTGAATACGCGCGCGATGACCGTTTGGCCGCTGGCGGAGAGCCGCTGGCGTTGACAATTGATGCCAATGTCCAATTCAGCCTTGAGGCGGAGTTGGCGGCAGCCGTCGGGACTTACGGTGCGGAATCGGGCGCCGGTATCGTCATGGCAGTGCGCTCGGGTGATGTGTTGGGCATGGCAAGCTGGCCCCCAATTGATCCCAATCGTGCAATTGATTTGGACCGCGAAGACCCCGCTCGGCTTGATCGCGCATCCGGCGCTGTCTACGAGCTTGGCTCAGTGTTCAAACCGTTGACGATTGCCGGTGCGATTGATGCCGGGGCGGTACGCCCAAGTGATGTCTTTGATGTGCGTGAACCGCTCTTGATCCGCGGCCGCACGATTAGCGATACGCACCCCATCGGTGCACGTGCAACCCCGGCGCAGATCATTGCTGAAAGCTCAAATATAGGCACGGTGAAAGTTGCCTGGCAGATGGGGGCGCGCCGTCAGCAGGAGCTCTATGCTGCGCTCGGCCTGTTCGCACGTGCACCGATTGAGCTGGCGGGCAGTGCCGCGCCGATCTTGCCGCAGGAATTCGATGATTTGGCCAGTGCGACAGTCAGTTACGGGCATGGCATCGCGGTGTCTCCGATTGCCTTTGTCGGTGCCTATTCGGCGCTTGGAAATGGCGGCGAACGGGTCGAGCCAACACTCATTCTGACTGGTGATCGCAGACGCGCGCCAAAGCGTGTAATGTCGGCGCCGACGGCGGCTTTGATAACCGGGATGTTGCGTCAGGCTGTGGTCTCTGGCACCGGCAGACAGGCTGATGTGGCAGGCTATCGCGTCGCTGGAAAGACGGGAACGGCTGAGAAACCAATTCCCGGCGGTTATTCGGAAACCGAGAATATTTGCAGTTTTGCCGCGATTTTCCCTGCAGATGGCCCTGAATATGTCGTTTTGATCGTGCTTGATAACCCCAAAGCCGGAGACGGCCGTGGGCGTACGGCTGCATGGAATGCAGCGCCAACTGCGGGCCGGGTGATCGAGCGAATTGCACCAATTTTGGGGGTTGAGCCGAAATTTGATGTACCCGCGCAAAGCAACCCGCAGATCCGTTCCGTCTCACAAAGAAGGAACGCGTTATGATTTTACGAGACCTGTTTTCTGACCAAACCGGTCCTGAGGGTGATGTTGTGGTGACGGGCTTGACTGCTGATAGTCGGCAGGTTCGACCTGGATATGTGTTTGCTGCTTTGCGAGGCGTTATCGCAGATGGTCGCGACTATATTCCGGGGGCGCTGGCGGCAGGCGCTGTGGCTGTGCTAGGCCATGATCTGCCAGATATGCACGCTGTTGCGGTTGAAGCTGTGGAGCCGAGACTGGCGCTGGCCTTGGCTGCAGCGCGGTTCTACCCGGCGCAACCTGCAATGACTGTTGCTATAACCGGAACAAACGGGAAAAGTTCAGCGGTCGATTTTCTGCGACAAATCTGGGACACGGCTGGCTTGAAAGCAGCGTCTATGGGGACATTGGGCGCGATTGGTCCCACCGGGCATATTGATCTCGGGCACACGACGCCTGACCCGGTCGCGATTCACGCGACCTTGGCCCAATTGGCAGGTGAAGGCGTCACACATGCAGCGATGGAGGCGTCATCGCATGGTTTGGCGCAGTACCGTCTGGACGCGGTGAAGCTGGGCGCGGTGGCGTTCACCAATCTGACTCAGGATCATCTCGATTATCACCGCGATATGGACACCTATCGCGCCGCCAAGATGCGTCTGTTCGCTGAGCTTGCGCCGCGCGGTGTATCTGCTGTGGTCAATGCCGACAGCGATCAGCGCGACGCGTTCGAAGACGCTGCCAAGGCTGCCGGGCTGAATGTGGTTTCGGTTGGCTGGCGCGGTGAAGATTTGAAGATTGAAGAGCTGATGCCGCGCGCCACAGGTCAGCGTCTGTTTGTGTCATGGCGCGGCGAAAAGGCAGCGATTGATCTGCCCCTGATCGGTGAGTTTCAGGCACTGAATGCGCTGACAGCAGCAGGCTTGGCGCTGGCGACAGGAACATCACTGCAGGCGGTGGCTGAAGGCATGTCTAAGCTGGAGCCGGTGGTCGGGCGGTTGGAATTTGTGGGTCAGACGGCTGCGGGCTCTGGCGTCTTTGTTGATTACGCACACACGCCTGCCGGGCTGGATGTCTTGATCCGCGCGGCGCGCCCACACACGGCGGGGCGTCTTGTCGTGGTGTTTGGCTGCGGCGGCGACCGCGATACGGGCAAGCGGCCCCTGATGGGTGCGATTGCGGCGAAACATGCGGACGTCGTAATCGTGACAGATGACAATCCGCGCGGCGAGGATGCGGCGAGCATTCGCGCGCAGGTGATGGCCGCAGTGCCAAACGGAACAGAGATCGGTGATCGCGGCGAAGCAATTGCCCACGCCGTAGCCGATTTGCGCAAGGGCGATACGCTTCTGATCGCTGGCAAAGGCCATGAGACTGGGCAAATTGTCGGTGATAAAGTGATCCCGTTCAGTGATCAGGACACAGCGCTGGCGGCGCTAAAGGAGGTCGCGAATGTCTGAACCGCAAACCTGCTTTTCCTCCCCTGTTTGCGGGGGGAGTGGGCCGCATAGTGGATCGCAGGGGGAAGCCTCTCGATCTGTACTAAGCCAGTCTTCCCCCCTCCGCCCTTTGGGCACCTCCCCCACGAGTGAGGGAGGAAAGACAGAGGCTGCTTACGCCGTCCTCGCAGGAGGTTTACATGTCTGAGCCCCTCTGGACCTCGGATGAAATTGCGATCGCGACGGGCGGCGTGGCTTCAGGTGATTTCAGCGTTAGCGGCCTGTCGATTGATACGCGCAGCTTGCAGCCGGGTGATCTGTTTATCGCACTGCATGATGTCCGTGATGGGCATGAGTTTCTGAGCAATGCCTTTGCGGCGGGCGCGGCGGGTGCGCTGGTCAGTCAAGCCCGTGATGATGGCCCGAATGTTAGGGTCGGCGATGTTCTCATTGGATTGGAAGCACTCGGCGTTGCGGCGCGTGAGCGGGCAGAAAATTGCATGCGTGTTGCCGTGACAGGCTCTGTCGGGAAAACCTCCGTAAAAGAAATGCTGGCGCAGATTTTCCGCAGTTTCGGGCCTGCGCATTGGAATGAGAAGAGTTTCAACAATCAGTGGGGTGTGCCGCTAACACTGGCAAAAATGCCACGTGAGACGCAGCGCGCTGTGTTTGAAATCGGGATGAACTCACCCGGCGAGATTGCGCCGCGCAGCCTGATGGTTGCGCCGCAGACTGCGCTGGTGACGAAGATTGCGCCTGCTCACCTTGAGGGTATGGGCGATCTGGCGGGTGTTGCGCGTGAGAAGGCCGATGTGTTTGCAGGCCTGCAGCAGGGCGGCGTGGCGATTGTGCCGTTTGATGATGATTTCGCGCCGTTGCTCAGCCAGCGGGCCAAAGACTACCAACCCGATTGCCGGGTATTGACGTTTGGGATTGGCCCCGGTCCGGACGCTGCTGTGCTTGATCTCTATAGCGACGGCGCTGTGACGACTGTGCTGCTGAGCGTGCATGGCCGCGAGGTTTCCGTCATGTTGAACGCGGTTGGCGAGCATTGGGCGCTGAACGCGGCGGCGGCTATGCTTGCAGCGTGTCCAGATGGCCCTGATCAGGTCGGTGCAACTACAAATGCGCTTGATGGCTATAGCCCGCCGCCGGGGCGCGGCACGTCAGAGGTGCTGGCTCTGCCAGGCGGCGGCGAGATTGTACTGATTGATGACGCCTACAATGCCAACCCGGAGAGTATGCGTGCGGCGCTGGCCGGGTTTGCGGCGCGGCCTTGTGTCGGACGCCGGATCGTGGCGCTTGGCGAGATGCTGGAAGTTGGCGATGGAGCGCAAGCTGAGCATGCAGCGCTGTCTGCACCGATTGAGGCGGCGGGGACTGATCTGGTCTTCCTGTCTGGTGCCGGCATGAAACCTCTTGTGGATAGGTTGGGAGAACGAACAGAGTCCAAATGGGCGGAAGCTGCAGAAGGACTGGATGATGACCTGAAATTCATGCTGAAAGACGGTGATCTGCTGTTGCTAAAAGGGTCGAATGCCTCCGGAATGGGACGGCTGGCAGACCGTCTGCGCCTATGGAGCGCGGCGGCAGACAAGCAAGTGATGGATAGCGGCGTAGAAGACGTTGCGAGGGCTAAAGATGCTGTATGAATGGCTCGCCGCTGATGACGGCGTATTTCGACTACTTAACTTCCTGACTTTCAGGACAGGCGCGGCTTTGGTCACGGCTTTCCTGTTCACGGTGTTCACGGGTGGCTGGTTGATTAACCTGCTGCGCGCCAGACAAGGTCAGGGCCAGCCGATCCGCGATCTGTCGCTTGAAGCGCAATTGTCCAAGCAGGGCACGCCAACCATGGGCGGGTTCCTGATCTGGGTCGGCTTGACGATGAGCACAGTCCTGTTTGCTGATCTCAGCAATCCTTACATCTGGGTCGTCCTGTTTGTGTCGCTGTCTTACGCGTTTCTCGGCTTTCTCGATGATTTTGCGAAAGTCACCAAGCAGAGCTCGGACGGGGTCTCAGCCAGAGCGCGTTTGCTAACTGAGTTTGGCGTCGCGGCGATTGCTGGCGCGTTCATCATGGGGCTTCATGGCGCGCATACCCCGCTTGGTCATGCCGATTGGGGTAGTCTGAGTGGGTTGGCCGAATGGATAGCTGAGTTCGCCCCTGAGACATCCGTGGAGCGCAATGAGGCGAGCTTTTCTGGCGGTGTCGCGGTGCCGTTTGTGAATGATTATTTTGTGCCGTTGAGCGGGTTTTTCGTGATTTTCGCGATGATCGTGATCGTTGGGTTTGCCAATGCCGTGAACTTCACGGACGGTCTTGATGGGCTCGCGATTGTGCCCATGATGATTACTGGCGGCGCGTTTGCTCTGATCGCTTATCTGACCGGGAACTTTTTGTTCGCCGGTTATCTCGGCATCCAGTTCACGCCCGGCGCGGGGGAACTCGCCGTGCTGCTCGGCGCGATGATGGGCGCGGGTATGGGCTTTCTTTGGTACAATACCTATCCGGCGAAAGTCTTTATGGGTGATACCGGGTCGCTCGGCCTTGGCGGTCTGATCGGCGTTGTCGCAGTGGCGATTAAGCATGAGTTCGCGCTGGTCGTTATCGGCGGCCTGTTCGTGCTCGAAGTGCTCTCTGTCGTGATGCAGGTCGGCTGGTTCAAGATCACCCGCAAGCTGACCGGGGAAGGCAAACGCATCTTCCTGATGGCACCGCTGCATCATCATTTCCAGAAGAAGAACTGGCCTGAAACAAGGGTCGTGGTTCGGTTCTGGATATTATCCGTCTTGTTCGCCCTTGCGGGCCTCGCGACACTGAAACTGAGGTGACATACGAGCGATGATCCCGATCACCGAATATGCAGGGCGCGATGTCGCCGTCTATGGCCTCGGCCGCACCGGATTGTCCGCTGCGAAAGCCTTGGCTGCGGGCGGCGCGCGGGTGCATGCATGGGATGATGGCGAAGAGGCGCGCAAGACCGCCTCCGCACAAGGGGTCAACGTCTCGGACATCAACAAACGCGATTGGCAAAAATTCGCCGCTTTGGTTCTGTCACCGGGGATTCCGTTTAAGTTCCCACAGCCGCATCGGCTGGTAAGGCTGGCTGAAATGACCGGGGTTCCAGTGGTTGGTGATATGGAGCTTTTCGCGCGCGCGGTGCAGGCGCTGCCAGAGAAGGGCCGGCCAAAAACCGTCGGAATAACCGGCACGAATGGTAAATCGACAGTCACCGCTCTGATCGGGCATATCCTGAAAGAGGCGGGACTTGATGTCCGGGTCGGCGGTAATATCGGGACCGGTGTTCTCGATATGCCAGCCTTGAGCGCAAATGCGATCTTCGTCCTGGAACTCTCGTCCTATCAGCTTGATCTATGTGAAAACCTGCATTGTGATGTGGCATTGATGCTGAATATCTCTCCGGATCATCTCGACCGGCATGGCGGCATGGATGGTTATGTCGCAGCGAAATCGCGGATCTTCATGAACCAGCGTCGGCGCGATGTTGCGATCATCGGTATTGATGATCCGGTGACGCAAGGCATCGCGATGGAGCGCAGGCGTCCTGGTGCGGCACAGGTTGTTCAAATCTCGTCCGAGTTCGGCTTGGCGCGCGGGGTTAGCGCGGTTGATGGCCACTTGTATGACAGCACCGGCGGGCAAGCTATTCGCGTTGGCGATCTGGCTGAAGCGGCTGCCTTGCCGGGGCAGCACAATTTCCAGAACGCTGCTGCGGCTTATGCTGTTTGTCATGCTTTGGGTGTGGCACCGGGGCGTATCATGGCTGGTATTCGCAGCTTCCCGGGTCTTGCCCACCGGATGGAACTGGTTGGCGAAATTGACGGCGTGCGGTTCGTTAATGACAGCAAAGCGACCAATGCGCAGGCGGCTCAGCAGGCCCTCAAGACCTGGCCAAAGGTCCACTGGATTGCTGGCGGTGTGCCCAAGGCGGACGGTATCGTACCGTTGAAGCCTTGGTTCGACCGGATTGAACAGGCCTATCTCATCGGCGAAAGCGAGGAGGTTTTTGCCAAGACTCTGAACGGTAAGGCGGAGGTTATGCGCTGTGGTACTTTGGACGCGGCGGTAGAAGCAGCCTTTGAGGCGGCCAGAGCATCGCAAGAGCCCAACCCGGTTGTGCTTTTGTCGCCAGCTTGCGCCAGCTTTGATCAGTATCAGGATTTCGAAGCACGCGGGGATGCTTTCCGAGAGATTGTTCAGCGCAAGGCGGCCCTTGGTGACGCGCCCGCGGCGGCGGCGGTCTAGGCCCGGCTATGGTTGAGGTCGCCCTTCGTCGCGGATCAAATCAGACATTTTTAGTGGAGTGGCGGCGCGGGCTTGATTGGCCAATCGTGCTTGCGGCACTGGCGCTGCTGGCAATTGGGCTGATGCTATCGCTGGCGGCAGGACCACCTGCGGCGGCCCGGCATGAGCTGGCGGATGGCTTCTATTACGTCAAACGTCACGCGGTCTTTGCAGGCGGCGCTGTATTTGCGCTACTTGTCGTCTCTTGCCTCGACCGGGTGTGGGCGCGGCGTCTGGCGGCATTGGTGTTCGTCACGTCGCTGATTTTGCTGGCCTATATCCTTCTCTCCGGGCACGAGGCGAAGGGCGCACGGCGTTGGATCCGGCTCGGCGCATTTACCTTGCAGCCGTCTGAATTCATCAAGTCGGCGCTTGTCCTGCTGACCGGATGGTTATTGGCGCAGCGCCAGATGTACCCCAAAGGGCCATGGGCGGCGGTGACATTTGTGATCTTTGTGGTGACGCTGGGCTTCTTGCTATTGCAGCCTGATATTGGACAGTCGGCCTTGTTGGCAGGTGCGTTCGTGGTGACGTTCTTTGTGTCCGGTCTACCGTGGCGTTGGGCGGCGATCTTTGCGGGCGGCGGCGCGGCGCTGTCGGGTCTGCTATATGCGGTGCTGCCGCATGTCCGGTTTCGGGTGGATTCCTTTATCAACCCAACCGCCTATGACACTTACCAGATCGACAAGGCTGGTGAAGCGATTGCGCGTGGCGGCCTGCTTGGTGTTGGTCCGGGCGAGGGGCGGATCAAACAGGCCCTGCCAGATGCGCATACCGACTTCATTTACGCAGTGCTGGGCGAGGAGTTTGGCTTTATCGCAGCGATCGGCGTGATTGTACTGTTTGGCTTTATTGTGTGGCGTGGATTGCGCGCGGCGGCGCGGTTGCATGACCCATATCCGCGCGCTGCAGCGTCTGGACTGTTTGCGCTTTTCGGCCTTCAAGCGGCCATAAACATCGCGGTAAATGTCAGTCTGATCCCACCTAAAGGCATGACGTTGCCATTCGTGTCTTATGGCGGCTCATCGATGATGGGAACGGCGCTGACACTGGGCCTGGCACTGGCTTTGATCCGCCGGGGATCGGTAAGTTGGAAGGGCTAGAAAATGAGTGACAAACCTCTTGTGGTGATCGGTGCTGGCGGTACAGGCGGGCACATGTTTCCGGCGGCTGCCTTTGCCGACGAGATGCGCCGTCGTGGTTGGGATGTGGGCTTGATCAGTGATGATCGCGGCTTGCGATATGGGGAAAATTTCCCCGCCGACTGGAAGCTTGAGGTGACGGCGGCGAGCCCGAATATGCGCAAACCGTGGACGCTGCCCGGCACGGCGCTGAAGCTGCGTGCTGGTGTAGGTACTGCCGTTTCGAAGTATAAGGAAAACCGGCCCGCACTGGTCGCGGGCTTTGGCGGTTACCCGGCTTATCCGGCATTGAGTGCGGCGCGGCGGATGAAGGTGCCGGTGATCATCCATGAGCAAAACGCGGTTCTGGGCCGGGTCAATCGCGCTTTTGCCAAGACGGCGGCAGTGGTCGCATCAGGCTTTGAGCGGCTTGACCGCCTGCCGCGCGGGGCGGTTCACAAGCCGATCGGAAACCCGGTGCGCGCGCCAATTATTGCAGTGTCTACAGAGCCTTACCCGCCAATCGATGGTGACCTGACCGTGTTCATAACCGGTGGTAGCCAGGGTGCAAAAATCCTCGGCGAGGCAATCCCACTAGCCATCTGCAACCATTTATCGACGCCAATCCGGGCCCGAGTAAAGGTCGTTCAGCAGGTCCGCGAGGAGCAGATTTCAGATGTCGGAACCTTGTATGAAAGCTGTGGGATACGCGCTGTATTAGCGCCGTTCTTCAGCGATATGCCAAAACGCCTGTCAGAGGCGCATCTGATCATCGCGCGATCCGGCGCCGGAACGGTCAGCGAGATCGCGGCGGTCGGGCGGCCTTCGATCCTGATCCCGCTAAAAATCGCCATGGATGACCATCAGACGGCGAACGCCGAAGGCCTGGCCGATGCGGGTGCGGCGGATGTGATGCTGGAGGATAATGTCTTCCCGAACTTGCTCGGACAACTCCTCGATGCGCGCCTCAGCGACGGCGATGATTTGCGCGCGCGCGCGGCGGCGGCGAAGACACAAGGCAATGTCCGCGCGGCGAGCGATCTGGCGGATTTGGCGGAAGCTGTGGGAGGTGCGTCCTAGGTCGCCCACCCAATGGTTCGACTTCGCTCACCATGAGGGCTAGTTGTTTGAGAATAATTGCAAGAGATACGATATGAAACCCTCCCCCACTCCCTTCCCCCTCGGCCCGGCCCACTTGGTTGGGATTGGCGGCATCGGCATGTCCGGGATTGCCGAGATCATGATCAATCTTGGCTATACCGTTCAGGGCAGCGACATGGCCGATAGCGCCAATGTCAAACGTCTGCGCGAGAAGGGCGCGGTGGTGCATATCGGGCATGTGGCAGAGAATGTCGCGGGCACCAGCGCGGTGATTATTTCAAGCGCCATCAAGGACGGTAATGTCGAGGTTGTCGCGGCGCGCGCGGCGGGCATTCCGGTGGTGCGCCGGGCCGATATGCTGGCCGAGATCATTCGCCTGAAATGGACGGTTGCGGTGGCCGGGACGCATGGCAAGACGACGACGACCAGCATGGTGGCGGCGCTGCTTGACGGCGCCGGGATAGACCCGACCGTGATCAATGGCGGCATCGTCAATGCTTATGGCTCCAACGCCAAAGCGGGCGAGGGCGACTGGATCGTTCTGGAGGCCGATGAGAGCGACGGGACGTTCATGAAAATCCGCCCGACCATCGCAATTGTGACCAATATCGACCCCGAACATATGGAGCATTACGGCACGATGGACGCCCTGCGCGCGGCGTTTGATACTTATGTCGGCAATATTCCATTCTATGGCTTTGGTGTTCTGTGTACCGATCACCCAGAAGTTGCGGCAATGGTGGCGCGGGTCTCGGATCGCCGGATCGTCACCTATGGCTTCAATGCGCAGGCCGATGTGCGCGGCGCGAACCTGCGGCCGTCGGCTGAGGGCGTGATGTTTGATGTCATGGCCAGCGGCTGGATAACGCCTGAAACGCGGGTGATCGCGGACGTGTTCCTGCCCATGGCGGGTGAGTATAATGTCTTAAACGCACTGGCGGCGATTGCAGTGGCGATTGAGCTTGGCGCCAGTGATGACCAATTGCGTGACAGTCTGAAGGGCTTTGGCGGGGTCAAACGGCGGTTTTCGCCAGCTGGTGACTGGACGCCGGTGAAGGGGCAAGCGCCGGTGCGCTTGATTGACGATTACGCCCATCACCCGGTTGAGATCATGGCGTGCCTGAAAGCCGCGCGCGATATGCAGGGGCAGGGGCGGGTCATCGCTGTGTCGCAGCCGCACCGCTATTCGCGGTTAAGCGACCTGTTTGAGGATTTCGCGCAATGCTACAATGAGGCGGATGTGGCGATCATCACGCCAGTGTTCGCGGCGGGCGAAGCGCCATTGGAGGGCGTGACCAGTGCTGCTCTGGTCGCCAGCATGACCAGTCACGGACACAAACAAGCGCTGGAACTGAGCGATTTTGACGGCCTCACGGCAATGATCCGAGAGATCGCACAGCCAGGCGATATGGTCGTCTGCATGGGCGCAGGCAGTATCAGCGCCTATGCGAATGAGTTGGCGGGGAAATTGGGGGGGAACTAAGACCGTCTTATGCTCCTTTCCGTTTTGCCAGCGCAGGCTGGCATCCATGGCGGTTGAGGCAAATCCCAGCAGCCATGGGCCCCTGCCTACGCAGGGGAAACGGGAGGGGTTATCCTTACCCTATCAAGTGGGGGCTGGGCTTCACGCACCATGCGGGCTAGTGCAATGCGATGAGTTTTGACGTCGACACTCTTCCCCCCGTGCGTGGCAAGCTGCTGCGTGATGCGCCGTTGGCACCGTACACCTGGTTTCGGGTTGGTGGGGCGGCGGATGCTTTGTTCTTGCCAGCCGATGAGGATGATCTGGCGGATTTTTTGAAAAGCCTGCCGGATGAGGTTCCGGTGACAGTGCTGGGCGTTGGCTCGAACACGATTGTTCGTGATGGCGGGATTGCGGGTGTTGTCGTGCGCCTGATGGGGCGCTTCTGGGGCGCGGTTGAGATTGACGGGTCGCAAGTGATGGCGCGGGCTGGGGCGCTTGATCTCTCTGTGGCCAAGGCAGCGGGACAAGCAGGCGTATCGGGTCTGTCTTTCCTGTCCGGCATCCCCGGATCGATTGGCGGCGCGGTGCGCACCAATGCTGGCTGTTATGGCTCTGAGCTGAAAGACGTGCTGCGCGCGGTTGAGGGCGTGACACGCAGAGGTGAACGCACCGTTCTTGCGCGCGACGAGATTGAGTTTGGTTATCGTCACACGGATTTCCCAGAAGGCGTGGTGGTCACGCGCTTGCTGCTGTCGGGCACAGCTGGCGGGGACCCGGATGTGCTGGCTGAGGAGATTGCGAGCCATCAGGCGCGGCGGGCTGAGACGCAGCCGATCAAGGACAAGACGGGCGGCTCAACGTTCGCCAATCCTGATCCGCCGGGAACAGTGGATGGGCGTTCAAGCTGGAAACTGGTTGATGCAGCCGGGTGTCGCGGCCTGCACGTCGGCGGGGCGCAGGTCAGCGAGAAGCATTGCAATTTCCTGATCAATACGGGCGAAGCGACGGCGGCGGATATTGAGGCGCTGGGCGAGCTGGTGCGCGCGCGCGTGTTGGCGCATAGCGGCGTTGATCTGCGCTGGGAAATCCGCCGCATCGGGCGGCTGAAAGTTTAAGTTTTCTTATTTTCGTTTATCAGGCCGCTGAGTTAGAACTGATCCCGAAAGGGATTTGATTTCCTTCTGGGTCAAGAATTTTGGGTTTTTCAACCCTTTAGAGGCAATCTTCCCAACCTTATTGCCGGATTTTTCATTTTTGGCCATTCTGATTTTCCATGAACAAAAGTATTCATAAAGAGAACATAAAGGGTTCATTGGCGATTGTAAACACCTTTCTTGCGATTTGTATCTGGGTGATGGATACCAGCCTACGCTGGTATCTGCGGAAATAAATATGGATTATGTGGGCGCTGAACCGCACGCACCATGTCTAAAACCTAGCTAGAAGCTACCTTTCAGACGCAAGGTCAGGATCGGGCCGAAATTGCGGCTGCGGTCTTCGATGCTCTCAACCGGGCCATTTCGGTCTGTCACAAAACTTACGCGTGTGAACTGGTCGTCTTGATCAGTTAGATTGCCGAGGAAGACGGTTCCCGTCAGGCCGTAAATGTCCTTGTGCTCGATAAAGCCCCACATGAAACCGGGCTGTTGTTCAAATCGGCGGATGACCGAGCGCCTGAATACCGGCGCTTCGTTGAACTCCATATAGGTCAGGCCCCAGGCGAGGTCGGTGTTTTGAATATCGTGACGAAATTCGGCGCGAAGCTGGTGGATCAAGTCACCATTGATCCGTCGCGAAACCCCGGTAACAGGGTCATCAACCTCAGATTCCTGGTAAGTTCCGGACAGTTCAACCTGCGCGCCTTTCCAGCCGATATTGTCGAATTTCAGCGTGCCTTCCAGTTCAATCCCGAACCGAGTGGCGCTGTCGAGATTGCCGGGGCCTTCGCCTGCACCGATTGGAACTTGATCGATAATGTCTTCAAGAGCCTCGCCAAAGATCAGTAATGTGCCAGCTCCCCACGCGCCATAATCGCGCTCCGCCTCGACTTGCAGGCGCCAGCTCTGTTCAGGGACAATATCGACGTTGCCCGACTGGTCATCGCCTTGGTTCAGATCAACCGATGAGACGAAATCAAAGAAGTTGAGTTGGCCAACTGTCCGCTCGAACTTGGTGTTGAGGGTCAGTTTGTCATTGACCTCCCACGCGGTTGAGACAAATCCCTTGGGGCGGCTGAAACTGCGCGACTGGCCATTTGTGCCATCTGATGTCAGCTCTGATATTTCGAGACCGAGGGACGCCTGTAGACGGACCTTCGGACTAAGTTGGCGACCATGGGTGATAAAGGCCTCGCCGCGACGTTCTTCGACCTTGACCGTCGGATCGCCAATATCGACAGGCGCGAGCATGCCATTGGCATCAAGCTCTTGCAGCGTGGATTCGCTTTCGAGCGTATTGAACGCGCCTTCGAGCGAGACCTGCCAATCGCTCTTGTTCTTGCCATCCCAGCTATATTCCAGGCGCGTAATGGTTTCTGATTCATCGACGATCTGGTCGAAAATATCGTGGCGGCGGGTCAAGCCATCAAGCGTGCCGCCGAACACGCGTGCGCGGGTTGGGATATGCTCATTACGCTGCAAGCCGATGAGTTTGAAACGGCCCGGACCGAGGCCAAGCTCGTAATCACCGCTAACCTCGCTGCCCCATGAATCTCTGGAGAACTGAAACAGGCGTTGCCGGTCGAGCCGGCCATCCGGGGCAAACCGGTTGGAGGTCTCACGCTCATCGGCTTCAAAGATACCGTATTCGATATTGAGATTGGCGATATGGCCATTGCTTGGGGTCCAAGCGAGGCTGCCGGTCGCGGTGACATCGGTGCCTTTGAACGTGAACTCTTCCTCGCGGTATTCAATCAGTGTTCCAGCCGCGTCAGTGATATTGCCGCGCCCGGCATCGCCGCCGCGCCCCGGGTCGGATTCCAGGCTAAGCGTCCAGGCCAGATCCTTGCTCTGGCCGGTCAGGGAGAGGTCGAAACTGTCATAAAAAGGCGTGAGCTTCTCTCTGAACCGGGCCCGGTAGCTCCAGGTTCCAGAGAGGCCATCGGCTATCGCTGTGACGTTGACGACTTGCCCGCTCAGGCCAGGAATATCCAGACCTGCGCCGTCTAGGATCTCTATCTTTTCGACATTTGCTGCCGGAATGCGGTCGAGCGCGTCGCGGGCGCTGGTTGATTTTGAGGAAATCCGTTGGCCGTTGATCAGGACGTTCTGCGACGCTTGACCGAAGCCGCGTGTCTCATCATCGCGGCTGATACTAAAGCCTGGGATCTGGCGGACCATGTCGAGGGCGGTTTTCGGCGCGTATTGTTCGAAATCAGCTGGCAAAAAGACTTGCGCCTCAGGGCTAGGGTCAGGTGCGGTCTGGGCTTGCACAAAGACTGGCAGGCTAGCGGCTAATCCAAGCAGGAGGGAGGACTTCATTGAGGCGACTCCGTTTGGAAACAAATCAGCTATCTGTCAGGGTGTTAGATGTGTGTTACATTTGTAACCAATTAGTGCAACCCACGTTTTTCAAAATTGGATAAATGCAATGGCGTGAAAATTTGAGGCCGCCGCTTTGCTGCCGTCTTAACGCCGCATCAACTGTGATACTGCGATAAGTGGGGACGTATATAGCGGAAGGCGCGAAATATGAAGCGGATCGCAGTGGTGTATGGCGGGTGGTCGCAAGAGCGCCCGGTTTCTCTCTCATCGGGTCAGAAGATGGCCGCCGCTGCGCGCGCCGCCGGATATGATGTTGTAGAGATTGACGCCACCCGTGACCTCGCGGCGCAGCTGAATGAAGCGCGCGTGGAAGCTGTCCTGAACGGCCTGCACGGGCCCTGGGGCGAGGATGGCTGTGTCCAGGGCCTGTTTGAGGTTCTCGGTATTCCTTACAGTCATTCAGGCGTGCTCGCCTCGGCGCTGGCCATGGACAAGATCAAGTCGAAAGCGGTGTTTGCCGATGCCGGGTTGGATGTCGCCAAGGATGTTGCGGTGACGCGCGAAGACGTGGCCCGCGCACATCCACTAAAGCCGCCTTATGTCGTCAAGCCGATTAATGAAGGGTCGAGTTTTGGGGTTCTGTATGTCCGCGAGGGCGCGAATGGGCCAGCGCGTGAAGTGCTGAGCGAGAGCTGGCAATACGGCGATAATCTGATGGCTGAAGAGTTCATTCCGGGGCGAGAATTGAGCGTCAGCGTCCTGGGAGACCGAACGCTCGGCGTCACAGAGATTACGACATTAAGGGAGTTTTACGATTTTGATGCAAAATACACCGACGGTGGATCGCATCATGTTATCCCAGCCGACCTGCCCGAGGCGATTACCAAAGCGGCGCTTGACGCGGCATTGGTTGCACATCGGACATTGGGCTGCAGGGGCGTAACGCGATCTGACTTTCGCTATGATGAAACAAAGGAACGCCTTGTGATCCTGGAGACAAATACCCAGCCAGGTATGACCCCAACCTCGCTCGTTCCCGAGCAGGCTGCACACATTGGTATGTCATATGAGGATCTTGTTGCCTGGATGATTGAGGATGCTTCATGTCACAGGTGAGAGGAAGAAAACCCACGAAACGGACCCGGACCCGCAAAAAAGAGCCGGAACCAGAATACTTTCACGAGCGCACACAAGCCTCATCAGTGATCTTTGGTCTGGTTATGGTGGTTGCCATGATTGTCGCGGGCGCCGCTTTGTTGGGCGGGTCGCTGGCGCAAGTTGGTCAGCGCTGGGCAAGTACGATGGACGGGGCCTCGCGCTCGATTGGCTTGTCAGTGGATAGTATTGAAATTGTTGGCTTGGAGCATGTGCCTGTTATCGCTCGCGCGGTTGAAAGCGCGGCGATGATTGCGCCGGGTGAGAACATGTTTCGCGCCGATCCACATACCATTCGTCGCCGGATCGAAGAGACCAGGATGGTCGCAAATGTTCGCGTCTATCGTCTATGGCCTGACACGGTGATGATCTATGCCGACGCGGCGCAGCCTACTGCGCTATGGTTTGATGGCGATGATTGGGCGGTTGTGGACAGTCTTGGACGCCAGATGCGCGGCCAGCGGGCGAGTGATCATTTGGATCTGATCAAATCTGTTGGTGTTGGCGCTCCGGACGCTATTCCAGCCCTGCATACTGCGTTGCAGAGCCTGCCTGATTTTGTAGGCCAGATCGAAGTGGCACGACGAATTGCCGAGCGCCGCTGGGACATCGAGTTGAAGAACGGCGCGCTTGTGCGTCTGCCCGCTGACGAAGACCTGGCCACAGGGATCGCCAGCCTGGCGCGGGCGAATGCCGAAGGGGCGCTGACCCGCCGCGCGTTGGCAGCGATTGATTTACGGGTAGCAGGACGTATTTTCCTGACCCCGAATAGAGTGACGAATAGAGTAGAGGAGGCGGCATAATGGCCACGAGTGAACAGCGATTGAAACCGAAACAGATTGGCAAAGCGGGCACCGTGATTGCTTCTTTGGATATTGGTTGCTCGAAAATTGCCTGCCTGATTGGCCGGGTTGATCCTGGCAGTCGGGCCGGATTTGCCTTCATGGGTGGTGGACGCCAACAGAGCCGCGGCTTCAATGGTGGGTCAATTACCGATATTGAAGCGCTTGAGCGCTCGATCCGATTGGCGGTTGAGGATGCTGAACGCGAAGCCGGGGAACGTATCGACAGGGTGATCCTGGGTGTAACCGGGCCAAAGGTCGAAAGCCAGCTTGCCGAAGCACAGATCGAGCTTGGACAGCGTGAGATTTCCAGACGTGACGTTCAGAAAGTCTGGACTCAGGCGCTGGGCAAAATGGTTCCGAAAGAGCGCGAGCTGCTCGGGGCCTATCCGGTGATGTATGGGGTTGATGATCAGGACGATATTCGCGATCCGGTCGGCATGATTGGAGACCGCGTGCGGGTCATACTGAATGTTGTGACGGCGCCGAAATCACTGGTCAAGAATCTGATAGAATGTGTGCAGCGCGCGCATCTAGCTGTCGAACAGGTCGTTCCATCGGCTCTGGCGTCTGGCTCAGGCAGCTTGATCGATGATGAGATCGACAATGGCGCGATTTGTATCGATTTTGGTGGCGGGGTGACGGCGGTATCGGTGTTTCTGAACGGGGCTCCGGCCTGGCTCGATCTGGCTAAAGTTGGCGGCGGGCATATTACTGGCGATATTGCACAAGGCATCGGCACGACGTTTGCGGCGGCTGAACGCTTGAAGACAGTTTACGGCTCAGCCGATATTGAGGGTCCGGGCATGGCAGAGCGGATCGAAGCGCCGCGGCTTGGCGATGATGGCCGCCTATGTGCCGGGCGTATGGCACGCGGCGATCTGGCGGGAATTATTGCTCCGCGGGTTGAGGAAGTTTTTGAGATGGTTCGCGCATCGTTGAAGGCCAGTCAGCTGCGCCCGATATTGCCGAGACGCACCGTTCTGACAGGTGGCGCGAGCCAATTGCCAGGCGTGCGCGAGCTGGCGGCGAAGGTGCTTGGCTTGCCGGTTCGCCTCGGACGACCGATCGATGCTGATGTTTTAGGTGAGAATTACGGTAATCCGGCCTTTTCTACAGCCGCAGGTCTGATAAGCTATGAATTGAAGGGGTTTGCAGATGCTTCGCGGGCTGGCGCGGCATCGGCACTTGCCGGAGGATCGTCCGGGCGTGGAATGATTGCCAGAGTGTTGAACTGGATCCGTGAAAATTTTTGATCGGATTCGGCCTCGTTTAACGCTCTCTTAGGCCAAGGCAGCCATTCTAAGCTCAAGCGAACTTTCCAGGGCGCGTAGATTAAGAGTGGGAATTGCCATGACTGTTGAACTCAAACCACGCATTGTTGTCATCGGAGTTGGCGGCGCAGGCGGAAACGCTGTCGACAATATGATCGAGGCCAACCTGCAAGGGGTCGAGTTCTATGTTGCCAATACTGACGCTCAGGCGATGTTGCGGTCGAAGACAGATAACCGCCTGCAGCTTGGGCTGGAAACCACTTTAGGGCTTGGCGCGGGCGCTCGACCGGACGTCGGTGCGGCCTCTGCCGAAGAATCAATCGATCAGATCAATGACGTGCTTGACGGCGCGCATATGGTGTTCATCGCCGCTGGTATGGGCGGCGGAACCGGAAGCGGCGCGGCACCTGTGATCGCAAAGGCGGCTCATGATCGCGGTATTTTGACGATTGGCGTCGTCACCAAACCATTTGGATTTGAAGGCACGCACCGGATGAAGACGGCTGAAGTTAGCCTGATCAATATGAAGGCTGCGGTCGATACGCTGATCGTTGTGCCGAACCAGAACCTGTTCCGGGTCGCCAATGAGCGGACAACTTTTGCCGAAGCCTTCCGGATGGCTGATGATGTCCTGTATTGCGGGGTGCGTGGAATTACCGATCTGATGGTGATGCCGGGTCTGATCAATCTCGATTTTGCTGATGTGCGCACAATCATGAAGGGCATGGGCTCTGCGATGATGGGCATGGGCGAAGGCGAAGGCGAAGGCCGGGCTATGGAAGCGGCACGCGCTGCGATTGATAATCCACTGCTTGACGATATCTCGATGAAAGGTGCACGCGGCGTTCTGATCAATATCACGGGCGGCTATGATATGACCTTGTTCGAGCTGGATGAGGCGGCCAACGAGATCCGGCGTGAAATTGACGCCGATGCCAATATCATTCTCGGCTCAACATTTGATCCAGACCTTGAAGGCCGGATCCGTGTGTCTGTGGTCGCCGCAGGTCTTGGCGAAGAATTCGCAACCCTGATGAGCCCCGTGTCCGCCGCGACCGTGGTGATTTCTCAGGCCGGTCCTGGTCCGATCGTTACCGAACCAGAGATAGATCAGCGCCCGGATTTTAGCGGGCGTCCATTGCCTGATGCCCATTCTGAACGGGCCGAAGGACAAGACACGGTGAGCGCTGACGCAGTCTTTGAGCAACGATCCCTTGATGATGGGCCGGCCGGTTTCTCCAACCTGTTTGGTTGGCGCCGGGCAGATGCAGATAGTGCCAATGATGCAGAGACTGTGCAGGACCCGGTTGTGTCTTCTCCAGATGATCATCCAGAGCCCGCTGCCTTCGATGATTCCGAGCTTGAGATCCCGGCTTTTCTTCGCCGGTCAGCAAACAACTAAAATCAATTATTTCGAATGCTTATAGGCCATCTCTCGCGAGGTGGCCTGGCTCGCAACATACCGCAACAAACCTTGTCTTGATTGCCGCCCTCAGTCGCGATTTAAAGCGGGATAAGGGAGGCCCAGGTTTTGAGCCGTGTAGAGTTTCAACAGACATTACAGCACGCTGTGATTTGCGCCGGTGTGGGGGTCCATACAGGTGCTCGCGTGAAGATGGTGATCCGGCCCGCTGATCCGGGCACGGGCATATGCTTTCGGCGCACCGATACCGGCAAAGGTGCCTTGATCAAGGCGCGCGGTGATCATGTGTCAGAGGTCAAACTTGGCACAACTCTGAGCAATCAAGACGGCGACCGGGTTGCGACAGTTGAGCATTTTCTGGCTGCCTGTGCGGGCATGGGTCTGGATAATGTTCTGGTTGAGATCGATGGGCCTGAAGTGCCGATCATGGATGGCTCATCGGCGGTTTTCTGCGAGCTGTTCTTGCAGGCTGGCTTGCGCGAAACTGGTAGCCTGCGTCGCCGTATTCGTATTCTGGAAACGGTGGAAGTCCGCGATGGGGTTAAATGGGCACGGCTCTCGCCGAGCGCTGACAATGTTTTGACCTTGCAGGCGCGGATCGAATTTGAGAGCAAGGCGATCGGCGTCCAGCAGATGTCTATGCGCTTGATGCCTGGCCTGTTTGCGCGCGATATTGCGTTCGCTCGCACATTTGGTTTTGCCCGTGATGTTGAAGCTCTCAAAGCAATGGGTCTGGCGCGCGGCGGCTCGCTCGACAATGCTGTCGTGATTGATGGCGATGAGATTGTGAACCCGGAAGGCTTACGCAGTGATGACGAATTCATCCGTCACAAATTGCTTGATGCCATTGGTGATCTGATGCTGGCTGGCGCGCCGATTGCTGGGATTTATGATGCCTGCCAACCTGGCCATGCAATGAATAATTTACTGGTTCGGGCCTTGCTGGATCAGCCGCAAACCTGGTGCTGGGAAACCGATGTTGCAGAGTTTGAAGTCACCGATGCTCAGGCCGCGCGGGTCTAGGGTCAGGGCCGATTAATCTGACGTGATCTATAGCCAATCCGGCGCGGCGGTTTTCCCCGTTTCTATGGCGGGCATCTCCGGTTGCGGGGATTTTTCCAATAGGCGCTGAATAATCGCATCGGCGACACGGCCAGCTTCGCGCAGAGGCTCGTATTGCCAGCGATTAAGTGTGCCTTCAAACCAACGCGCGCAGCCCTGGTCGATCAAGCTTTGGTGCAAGCGGTCGAATTTCGCCGCGCGACCGCTCAGCCGCGCGATATGTACGGGCAAGCCGTGCCAAGCGGCATCAGACAGCATATTGGCGCTGTCTTCAGTGACCACTGCGACATCGCAATAGAGTAACCAGCCAAGATACGGATTTGGACCGTCCTCTGCACCGCTCCAGAAACTTGCACCAACCCGGTCTGCCATGGCTCGCATACGGGCAATCACTGCCACAGGCGTGCGACGGGACGTGGTGATCCGCAGCCGCCAGCCAAGCCGGCTAAGCGCTTCAAACTGCGCTTCCAGCCGTGCGGCGGCGGATTGGGAGAATGTGTGCGTCTTGGAATCCCCGCCGAGGATCACGATCGCGCTTTGCCCGCGCACGTCGGCGAGATCAGCAAACAGCTGACCAGCTTCCTCAATCGCATCCTCGGAGAAATGCGACGGCGATCCGGTCGTGCGAATGACATTTGGGCCAGTCAGGGTGTCATGGGCTGGCACAATCACAAGATCAAACGCCGCCGGATCTGATTTGGGATCAAGGATCTGGACAGTGAACGTCTCACCGCCGCTCGATTGGCGGATGGCGGCTGTATAGGGCGCGCTGCGTCGCCCGGCAGCGATCCAGACATTTGGCCAGGGGGCGGTCAATTGCGCACGCTCTATGGCTGGCAAGGCGTACATCCGGGCGGGCCAATTGATCCCGGGCAACCAGGTCCACGGTGCACGCGGGCTGAGCGTTACAGGTTCGGTGCGATGTCCGTGGCCAGCAATGTGCGCAATTTGGATCCATCGCCGGGTTTCTGACAGGGCCTGTGTGATGGCGCGCACCTGCGCGGCATTGCCTGCACGGCCGTCGCTCACCGCCCAAATGGAAGGGCCAATATTCGGGTGTTCCTGGGCCAATTTCGCTCCTCGGACTCGCTGTGGTGCTGCGCGAGTGTGGCAGAATTCGTGCGCAAGGAGTAGTCGCGGCTGCTAATCGCGTTCCGCTAGACGAATTTCAGGTCAGAAATTTCATAGGCGCGGGCGCCGCCAGGGGCCGCAACTTCAGCCTCGTCACCAACTTGCTTGCCGATCAGCGCGCGCGCCATAGGCGACGTATTGGAGATTTTGCCGTTCTTGATCGAGGCTTCGTCCTCACCGACAATCCGGTAGGTGAACTCTTCTTCAGACTCAGCATCAATGATCGTGACGGTCGCGCCAAACACAATTTTAGAGCCGCGCACACGGTCCATATCAATGATCTCGGCCCGAGACAGCTTGTCTTCAAGTTCCAGGATGCGGCCTTCGATGAAGGATTGTTTGTCTTTGGCGGCGTGATATTCAGCATTTTCTTTCAGGTCGCCATGCTCACGCGCGACAGCGATCGCCTGAATGATGGCTGGTCGTTCGGCTGACTTTAAATGTTTCAATTCTACGTCGAGAGCGGCATGGCCCTCGGCGGTCATAGGTGTACGTTGCATCGTGTAATACCATTATTTGTTTGAAGTGAGCGTCCGCATAAAAGACAGCCCCGTCAAGTGGGGGTTTGTTACGCATCCTGCAATGACCGCACCGTCAAAGCGCGCTGGTGCATGACTTTGATCGCCCGGACCGTCGCCAGGCAGGCCGATAGCGTTGTAAAGTATGGAATATTCCGAACCAGGGCTGTGCGCCGCATGGATTTGGAATCGATCCGCGATTGCATACCCTCGGTCGTGTTGAACACCAGATCAATGTCGCCATTGATCATCTCGTCGACAATGTGCGGCTGACCCTCGATCACTTTACGAACCATGCGCGCCGGAATGTCATGCGCCTCAAGGAAGGCCGCAGTGCCAGATGTGGCAACCAGATCAAAGCCCAGGGTGATAAGGTCTTGTGCGGCTTTCAGGACGCCCTGTTTGTCAGCTTCTTTCAGCGAAATAAACGCCGTGCCAGACTTTGGCAGGATCACGCCCGCGCCGATTTGTGATTTCAGGAATGCGCCGCCGAAATCATCGTCCCAGCCCATAACTTCGCCCGTGGATCGCATTTCCGGGCCGAGGATTGGGTCAACATTGGCAAACCGGGCGAATGGGAAGACCGCTTCTTTCACCGCAACACGTTTCGGATTGGCATGGCGCAGATCAAACTCGGTTAGCGGTATGTCGGCCATCAGCTTGGCGGCAATGCTGGCAATCGGTGCGCCGATGGCTTTGGCCACGAACGGCACGGTCCGAGAGGCGCGTGGATTGGCCTCTAGCACGTAGATCGTGTCGCCTTTGACCGCGTATTGGATATTGATCAAGCCCTTCACCTTCAAGGCTTTGGCCAGCGCGATGGTCTGCTCACTCAGACGGCCAAGGATAGACGGGGACAGCGTGTAAGGCGGCAGGACACAGGCGCTATCACCGGAATGCACACCGGCCTCTTCGATATGTTCCATAATCCCGGCGACATGCACGTTGATACCGTCGCAGAGGGCGTCGACATCTACCTCGATGGCATCTGACAGATAGCGGTCGAGGAAGAGCGAAGCGTCGCCGGAAATATCCAGCGCATATTGGGCAAAGGCACGCACATCGCGGTCATCATGACAGATACGCATGCCGCTGCCGCTGAGGATGTGCGACGGGCGCAGCATCACCGGATAGCCAAGCAGATTGGCCTGCTCGACCGTTTCTTCAATGCTGCGCGCGGTCGCTGATGGCGGTTGCAATATGCCGAGATCATCAAGCAGGGCAGACCATTGCGCGCGATCTTCGGCCAGATCGAGCGATTTGGGTGAGGTCCCCATGATTGGAATACCGGCCTCATGTAGCGGCCCAGCGAGTTTCAATGGCGTTTGCCCACCAAATTGCACGATCAGGCCAGCCAGCTCGCCCGCGCCCTGTTCCTTGGCGATGATCTCGCTGACATGTTCCTCAGTCAGCGGTTCGAAATAGAGGCGATCTGAGGTGTCATAATCGGTCGAGACGGTCTCTGGATTACAGTTGACCATGATCGATTCAATGCCAATCTCAGCCATCGCAAAGGCGGCGTGGCAGCAGCAATAGTCGAACTCAATGCCTTGCCCGATCCGGTTTGGACCGCCGCCGAGAATGATCGCCTTCTTGGCGCTTGAAGGCCGCGCCTCGCAATCGGGTTGTGTCTCGCCATAAGCTGGATGTTCGTAGGTTGAATAGAGGTAAGGCGTTTTCGCCGCGAATTCTGCCGCGCATGTGTCGATCCGTTTATAGACCGGGCGTACATTCAAGGCATGGCGGGTGGCGCGGACTTGTTTCTCAGTCTGGTTGACCAGTTTTCCGAGACGAGCATCGCAGAACCCCATCGCTTTGAGATCGGTAAAACCTTTACGTGTGGTCGGCAGGCCGCCGCGTCGAACATCGGCTTCAACCCCGATGATCTGTTCAATCTGGCGCAAGAACCAGAGGTCGATGCTGGTGACCGTGTTGACCTCTTCGACGCTGATGCCCTGACGCAACGCCTGCGCGACAATGCGGAGGCGATCTGGGGTCTGTTTGGCCAAAGCGGCACGCAGGGCGCTGTCGTCTTCGAACTCAATCTCATCCAGCCCGGTGAGACCCGTTTCGAGCGAGCACAGCGCCTTTTGCAGGCTTTCCTGAAACGAGCGCCCGATCGCCATGGCTTCACCAACCGACATCATTGCGGTTGAGAGAACCGCTTCGGCGCCTTCGAACTTCTCGAACGCGAAGCGCGGGATTTTGGTCACGACATAATCGATGGTTGGCTCGAACGAAGCAGGCGTGATGCCGGTAATGTCATTGTCGAGCTCATCGAGCGTGTAGCCGACAGCGAGTTTGGCAGCGATCTTGGCGATTGGGAACCCGGTGGCTTTTGAGGCCAGCGCCGAAGAGCGGCTCACACGCGGGTTCATTTCGATCACCACGAGGCGGCCATCGGCTGGATTGACCGCGAATTGTACGTTCGATCCGCCCGTTTCGACGCCAATTTCTCGCAATACGGCAAGCGAAGCGTTTCGCATCACCTGGTATTCACGATCCGAAAGGGTCAGCGCTGGCGCGACAGTAATACTGTCGCCCGTATGCACGCCCATTGGGTCGATATTCTCAATCGCGCAGATGATGATGGCATTGTCGGCGGTATCGCGCACGACTTCCATCTCGAACTCTTTCCAGCCGAGCAGGCTTTCATCGACCAGGATTTGCCCCATTGGCGAGGCAGCGAGACCACTTTCGCAAATGGCTTTATATTCGTCGATATTGTAAGCGACACCGCCGCCGGTTCCGCCGAGGGTGAAAGCGGGGCGGATAATTGCGGGCAAACCAATCTCTTCCAGCGCGTCCATCGCTTCACTTAGGGCCGCCATTCGGTCATAGCCCGTGACTTTGTCGCTTGCGTCTTTGATCTCTGGCGCGGCGATGATCGCGGCGCGTGGATTTTCCAAACCGATCCGGTCCATGGCTTCGCAGAACAGTTTGCGGTCTTCAGCCATTTCGATGGCAGCGGCTTTCGCGCCGATCAGCTCGACACTGTATTTAGACAAAACCCCCGCTCTATCCAGAGCGAGGGCGCAATTGAGAGCGGTCTGCCCCCCCATGGTTGGGAGCAGCGCATCGGGCTTTTCCAAGGCGATAATCTTCTCGACAAATTCCGGCGTAATCGGCTCAATATAGGTCGCGTCGGCAAGGCCCGGATCGGTCATGATCGTCGCCGGATTGGAATTGACCAGAATGACCCGGTAGCCCTCATCCTTCAGGGCTTTGATCGCTTGCACGCCGGAATAGTCAAACTCGCAAGCCTGCCCGATGATGATGGGACCGGCACCGATAACCAGGATTGACTGAATATCCGTACGCTTTGGCATCGCTTATCCTCATCTGCGCAAACGGCTGGCGTATAGCGAAGTAACGGGGGGTGGGGCAAGAGACTTTCGCCGCAGGGGCGACATATTTTGAAGCTTGCGACTTTGGCCGGTTACAGCCCCAGAACGCGCTTGGCGATAATGTTCTTCTGAATCTCGTTGGTGCCGCCATAAATTGTCTGGGCGCGGGTGCCGAAATATGTCGCGACACCGGGCGCCGCATAGGCGGTATGGCCAGTCCAGTCCGGGCTGACACTATCGGCAAATCCGCGCTGGCCATGGCCCCCTGCAGCATCGAGATAAAGCTCGGTAATTTGCTGCGCGGTTTCAGTGGCCAGAATTTTGATGATCGAGGCTTCTTTGCCGGGACTGCCGCCATCCTTGACCGCCGACAACACCCGCAAGACGGTCATCTCCAAGCCGTCCAGCGCGATGTCGGCGCGGTTCAGGTTCGCTGCAAACGCGTCGTCATCAATCAAGCGTGTATTGCCGCCCGTCGGTTCGGCGCAGGCAATTGCGCGCAAATGGGCAAGCTGTTTACGCTTGCCGCCGATACGAGCATAGGAGGTGCGCTCAAAGCCCAGCAGGTACTGACTATAGGTCCAGCCCTTGCCTTCCTCGCCGATCAAATAGTCAGCCGGAACCCGAACATTATCGAAGGTCACAGAGTTCAGCGCGTGCTTGCCATCAATTGAAATAATCGGACGCAGCGTCACACCCGTCCGGTCCATTTCGCAGCAGATGAAGCTGATGCCCTGCTGTTTCCGCTCTTCCTGACTGGTGCGGGCGAGCAGGAAAATCCAGTCGGCATGCTGGGCGGCAGAGGTCCAGACCTTGACGCCGTTGAGGACGTATTCGTCGCCGTCGCGTTTGGCAGAGAATTGCAGCGACGCCAGATCAGAGCCGCTTTCGGGCTCGCTGTAACCTTGTGCCCAGCCCATCGAGCCATCCCGTGTGCCGGGTAACCAGCGTTGTTTTTGGGCCTCGCTGGCGAAAGTGTAGACGATTGGGCCGACATAGATGACGCCCATCGGGGTGACAGTTGGGACGCCAGCGCGCTCGAGCTCCTCGTCGAAAATATATTGCTGTTCCAGTGACCAGCCGGGGCCGCCATACTCGGTTGGCCAGGCGGTCGCGAGCCAGCCTTTTGTGCCCAACGTCCTCTCCGCGCGGCGCACCTCGGCTGTGCTCAGGCTGGCACCGCTGGCAACTTTATCGAGGATATCGCGCGGATACTCGGTTTCGAAAAAGGTGCGCACTTCGGCGCGGAAAGGCTCTAAAGCGGGGGTCGATGACAGGTCCATGGGGTCGATTGTAACTGTGTAAACCCGTCTGGAAAGGGGCGACGCGAGGGTAAGCCTGAACGGTAAAACGCGCCCCTGTGGATAGAGTGTTAATCTCTGGTTAACCTGTCACTACACGGTGAGCCAAGGTTAATTCGCGCGCCGGACGGTTGTTTGTCCACAGAGCTAGGGCCTGCCCCTAGCGCATTGGCAGCCACAAACTCCAGCCCAAACGCTCGGTCGGGTCGCACTGATAGTCAGTCAGGCCAATCACCATTTTCGCATGACCGTCTTTTGGCTGCGCGGTATAGGTCGCAAACAGGCGGTCCCAGATCGACAGGCAAAAGCCGTAATTGTGATTGTGCTCGGCGGCATGGATCGAATGGTGCACCCGGTGCATGTCGGGTGTGACAAACACGGTCCGCAATATCCGGTCGAGCCATTGTGGCAGGGCCATATTGGCGTGGTTGAACAGGGCGCTGGCATTCAGGGTGATCTCAAACAGGATGACCGCGAGCGCCGCCGGGCCAAGCGCCATGACCACCACGATCTTGTACAGCGCCGACAGCGCCATCTCAATCGGATGAAAGCGCAAGGCGGTCGAGGCATCAAAATCCCGGTCGGCATGATGGACCCGGTGCAAGCGCCAGAATAAAGGCGCCATGTGGCTGATCAGGTGCTGCAACCAGATCGCCAGGTCGAGCAAGATCATCGCCAGCGCAATCTCCAGCCATAGCGGCAAGTCCAGCGCGTTAAACAGGCCGAGCCCAAGCTGCCCGGCATAGAGCGCCGCCGTGGTCGCAGCAATCAGCGGCAGGACCAGCGCGATCACCCGGATCAATATTGTGGCCAGCACCAGCATTGAGATATTGGTGAACCAGCGCGAGATCCGGCGATTGCGCCGCGCGCGGCGTGGCAGCATTGCCTCAAGGCCCGAAAACACAGCGAATGCAGCGGCAAAGACGCCGATCCGCAAGACTGGCTCACTCAGCCCAAATATGCTCACGGGGTCCGCTGCCATGTGCGCCGCCTCCTACCGCCACTTAGGCGCAAACCTATGTTTGCGGCAATGGGAATGTATTTTGCCCCGCGCTAACGCCCTTCGGGCGAAGCGGGTTTCGCGACCGCGCTTTGCGCTGCCACATGAACCAAGCTCAGGGCTGTTCACATCTCCGATGGCTCCGGGCTTGACCCGGAGTCTCTTGCCACGGTGACCGGGAGCTTAGCGAGAGATCCCGGGTCAAGCCCGGGACAGTCGGAGTTGGGGGCTGTGCTTCCCCATACCAAATTGTCATCCCGGAATTTGCGTCAGCAAATATCCGGGACCCAGTGCTCGGCGTCCCTGGGTCCCGGATAAGCTTTTCAAGCTTTCCGGGATGACAATGGAGGGTGAGGTACCCAGCCCTGAGCTTGGTTCATGACACCCGTGGGGCGCGCGACGATCGGGAACCCGCTTCGCCTCGCGTGACGCGAAGCGTCTTAGCGCGAGGCAAAACTCAACCCCGCCGTAAAAAACCTCCCGACAAGCGCCCGCATTCGCAGAGTGCGCTGATCCTGCGTTGCCTGAGCCTAGACTGGCTTCACTGCGTATCTTCTGCAAAGATTGCGCATGCCCCGCTCCCCTGACACACATCGCGCCCGCAAATTGCGCCAGTCGGCTAATACACCAGAGCAAAAGGCGTGGGCAGCGCTTCGGACATTGCGGGATCAGGGCTATCCGGTGCGGCGGCAGCATCCGATTGGCGGATATGTCGTCGATTTCGCGATTATCCGCGCCAAGCTCGTGATGGAGATTGATGGTAGCATTCACAATCTGGAATCTGTTCGCCTGACCGATGCAGCGCGGCAGGGGGAGATTGAAAAGCTTGGCTGGCGGGTGATCCGCGTGGATGCCGAAACGGCCCTAAGCGCCGATCATCTGCTGGCAATCATCTGTGCCGAGCTTGGGATTGATTGAAGCAACCTCTTCTCCCTTCTCCCTCGGGCTTCTGAGGAAAAGCAATCGTATACGATTGCCCGAAGAAGGGTCGGGGATGAGGGGGAGCGTAGTCGATACTGGGAACGGTGTTCGCGAGGGAGAGTGACTTTGTCGGCTTGCCACAGCGAAATTTAAGAAGTGCGGCGAATACAGTGACCCCTCACCCTCGATCCCTCTCTCAAGGGAGAGGGAGGCGCATGGGGTGGGTTTTAGGGCGTTCTAAACAAGGCTCGAAACATATCGATGATGTCTGAGGAATACTCCAAAAATGCGGCAAAGATAGCCACGTAAAGAGCGTATCGTATTTCTCGAGCGGGATGATTGAGCCAGTGGCGGATGTCCCATATTTTTACAGGTCGAAAGAAAATATCAAAGGTTCCATCGGCTCCGTACGAGTCACCTAAGTCATCATCCAGCAAGCTTTTGCTGCCCGCCTTGATCAAATCCAGCGTTTCGGGGTCGGCTTGAAATTCTGCCGTTTTTAGTCTGTGCCACCATGCAACCACCTTCAATTCCTTCGAAAGAATCTTCCGGCCGCGTTCGCGGACTTCAACGACGAAATAACGTCCTCCGTATTTTTCGTTGAGTTTTGTTGCTGCATCTACTTTCGAAAGGCCATCAAACCCCTGTTCGCCTAATGCATTGGCAAAATCATGTGGGTTTACCCGAATGGTGCGAGCCTCAGAGGCAGCGCCATACGGGGTCGTCATTTCTAGCAAGTTGGAATACTGGTCCAATCGGCGGTGTTTTCGTATGAAATATATCGTCGAAGAAACAAGCGCGAAAATCGTAAAACTCAAGATGAGATGCCAGATATTGATGGCGAGCACCTGTTTCGAGCACGAGACCCCTACCGCGTCTAACCCATCACATAATAGCGCAGGTCCATTTCTAAGAGTTTCCAACACAATTTCCCCCCACTCAATCACCTATCAGTGAGTAAAGCTTAGGGACTGAATGCCGTCTAGTTCAATTCCCCTTCAGCGCGAAGTCACTTACAAAAGCATTGCTCTGCCGCTCTTCGCCAAACGTGCTCATTGGGCCGTGGCCGGGGACGAAGCGCATGTTGGGGCCGAGCGGCCAGAGATTTTTCGTAATACTGTCGATTAGCTGCTGGTGATTGCCTTTTGGAAAATCGGTGCGCCCGATGCTGCCCTTGAACAGGACGTCGCCGACAAAAGCGAGTTGGCCGCTAGTGTGATAGATCACGACATGGCCGGGCGTGTGGCCGGGGCAATGGGTGACGTGGAAAGTCTCTTGCCCAAGCTGTAGCGTGTCGCCTTCGTCGAGATACTTGTCCGGTTGCACATTCTTGCCGTCCGCCATGCCGTATTTCGCGCCCTGGGCCTCAATATCGTCGAGCAGGTATTGGTCGTCTTTATGCGGGCCGATGATCGGGCATCCGGTGCGTTCCTTGATCGCGGTGGCGGCCCCGGCATGGTCGAGATGGCCATGCGTCAACCAGACCGCGATGATACGCACACCAAACTGCTCTGCGGCGGCCATCAGGCGGTCGGTCTCGCCGCCCGGATCGATGAACACACCCTCCATCGTGTCGCGGCTCCAGACCAGTGAGGTGTTCTGTTGCAGCGGGGTCACCGGGATGATGCGAATGTCGAGCTTGGGCTGTGCGGCCAGATCGGGGGGCGTTTGGTCTGTCATGTGGCCTCAGATAGGGGTTTTGGACGGGCGGGTGAAGGCCCCACGTGTATAGGTCAGCCGCATCGTGGCGAGATTGTTGAGCAAGACACCAGCGGTGAAATAGTACAGGCCGGGCCGCGTCTGAAACCCGATATAGATGCTGAGCTGCGAAATCCCGATCAGCAGCGCCGCGAGGAAGACGTCCAGCATTGACCATTTGCCGAGGATATTCAGCAGCGCCGCCAGTTTCGGGCTCGGCTCTGCGCCCTGACGGAAAATGACCGCGGCGGTCACGGTCTTGGCCATCGGGAAGATGCCAGAGAAAAAAATTACCACGAGCCCAAGAAACCCGAGGCCAGACTCAAACAGCGTCGCGACAATGCCGAACAGGTTGTATTCCGCCCCGCCAAAGCCAAACTGGCTCGGCTTCCAGATCGAGGTTTGTGTAATTCCGACAACGATTAGCGCCGCAGAGACATACAGTGCCATTTCCGCCAGCACATCCCAGATCGGCAGGGTTTTGGTCTCTGTCAGGGCGGGTGTATCAGACATGGGCGCAGTGTTGCCGCTGCATTTGGGCTCGGTCAACGGGTTTCCTGCGCTCTGGCATCGGGCTAAGTTGCCGCCAAGGTTTCCAGGAGAACAGGCATGCGCCAACCGGTACGGGGATTTAGACGGCGACGCGGTGGCGGTCTGCCCGGCGGACGGCTCGGAATCATTGTCATCGGCCTGATCGGGCTGGCGGTGTATTATGTCTCCAATCAGGAGACCAATCCCTATTCGGGGTCGAAAGACTTCAACACGATCTCGATTGAAAAAGCCTCGCAGCTCGGCCAGCAATCCTATGTCCAGATGTTGGCCCAGGAAGGCGGCAATGTCGTCTGTGGTGGATCTGTCTGCGGCGGCGAAGATCGCCAGCTTTATACGGCTGTGAACGAGATCGGCGAACGCTTGCGTGTTGCGGCGATTGCGATGGAGCGTGACTATCTCGCAGCGGGGTACAAGTTCACGCCGGTGGCGAGCAAGTTTGACTGGACGTTCAATGTCATCGCGTCGCAGCAACCCAACGCGTTTTGCCTGCCCGGCGGCTATGTCGCGGTCTATACCGGTATTCTCGACGTCACTGGTAATGGTGATGGCCGGGTCGATATCAGCGATATTGCCGATGTCGATAAGCTCGCCGTTGTGATGGGACATGAGATCGGCCATGCGCTGGCCCATCACGGTGCCAAGCGGATGAGTAATGGTCAGCTGGTGCAACTCGGCTCAGTGGCGGTGAGTTTGGGACTTGGCGATATGAGTGCGTCGCAGCAGATGATGGCGCGCCAAGCGATGGGCATGGCCGCGCAAGGCGGGCTGATGGCATTCTCTCGCAGTCACGAAACCGAGGCCGACAAGATCGGGCTCGAACTGCTTGTGCGCGCTTGCTATGACCCGCGAGAAGCGCCGCAACTCTGGGAACGGATGGGTCGGCTTGGCGGCGGACAGCGGCCACCGGAATGGATGTCCACGCACCCGGCGAGCCAGACTCGCGCCGATAATTTCCGCGCCTGGATGCCTGACGCGATTGCGATGTACGAACAAAATTGTGGGGCGCTGCGCTAGGGTCAGGACTCGATCAAATAGTATCGACTAAAAACTTCTCTTGCAAGTCAGGCTTGCGCCATTTAGGAAAGTATCGAACCGACACTAACTGGAGACCACCATGCTACAGTTTGCGCGTCTTGCGACCGCTTTGACCGCTACGCCCATTGCCGGGCCGGATCATGCCTGTCCATGACGAACTTAGAGCACCTTAAAGTCGAAACATGGCTGAATACGAGTGAGCCTGTTTCGCTGACCGCGCTGCGTGGCCGTGTCGTGGTCGTCGAGGCTTTTCAAATGCTGTGTCCGGGATGTGTGTCACACGGGCTACCGCAAGCGCAGCGTGTCCACAGAACATTCAGCCGTGAACATGTTGTCGTATTGGGGTTGCATAGCGTCTTCGAGCATCATCAAGCCCAAGGGGTCGTGTCGCTGAAAGCGTTTCTGCACGAATATCGTGTGCCGTTCCCGGTAGCGGTGGATGCGCCGTCGGAACAGGGGCGGCTGCCGCAAACCATGTCAGCGTTTCAGTTTGGCGGAACCCCGACCTTGCTGCTGTTCGACAAAAACGGGGCGCTACGCAAACAGACGCTGGGTGAGGTTCCAGATATGGTCTTGGGCAGCGAGATTATGTCCCTGATCAAAGAGGGGGATGGTTTAGAGCCGAACCCGATATCAGCGGCCAAAGCTGCGAAAAATGACGGGGCGACATGTACGATTCCCACCGATGGTGGCAAATGATTTGCCCGACTCTAATCGTCAGATACCAGCATAATCGCGCTGCCATTTCGGCCATAATCTGGTTCACCTAGCTGGTTGCGGCGGCGGTTGGAGAAGTAATCGTCTGCCATCGCGCATGTATCGTGGTCGAGTTGGTCAACCGCGCTGACGCCGTCGCTGAGCAGAGCGGCGCGGACATAACCGGTCAGGTCGAATAATAGCCGATCATCGTCGCCGGGCTTGAACAACCGGTCTGACCATTCCGCTTCACCGACAAATGTGTCGCGAAAGTCCGGGCCAACCTCGTAGCTGTCTTGTTGGATCGCCGGACCAATGGCGGCGGTGATGTTCTCTCGCGCTGCGCCAAGCTCTGTCATGGCGTCCAGCGTCGCCTCGACGACCCCGCCAAGCGCGCCTTTCCAACCCGCATGTGCTGCGCCGATAATTCCCGCTTGGCTGTCAGCAAACAGGATCGGGACGCAATCCGCCGAAAGAATACAGAGCGCCAGGCCGGGCCTGTCCGTCACCATCGCATCGGCTTGTGGTCTTGTCTTCCACGGCCCGGTGACGTGGACGGCTGTGGCGCTGTGGACCTGAAAACACGACAGAAGGTGATCACCGCCAATCGCCTCGCGAATGGCCTCTCTATTGGTGCGAATGCATCGGGCATCGTCGCCGGATCCTTCGCCAATGTTGAGGCTGGCATAGAGCCCACTCGACACACCGCCGTTGCGCCCAAAGAAGCCATGCGCGATCGTTGGCAGGGTCGACAGGTGATGCGTGGTCGCAAATGGCGGCAGTTTCATGAACAGACTTTTAGGGCGGGTTCTGCGCGAAGTCGAATGCTGATTTTGGTTTTTATAGGGCTGGCAGGTTACAACGCATCCATCCAATTGGCCGCCGCGCGCCCGGCTGCGACGCCCATCGCGAGGCAGGCTGTGATCAGATATCCGCCAGTTGGAGCATCCCAATCGATCATTTCACCGGCGCAAAAATGCCCCGGCCGGGCGCGCAACATCAGATCGTCATTCAACCCGTCCCAGGAGACCCCGCCCGCCGTTGAAATCGCTTGATCCATCGGTGCCGGGCCGGTCAAGGTCAGAGGCAGGCTTTTCAAAGCCTGTGCGAGCCTGGTCGTATCTGTGAGGTCGGATTTGCTGGTGACTTCAAACAGCAGGGCACGTTTGACGCTGGATAGGTTCACGGCCTTGCGCAAATGGTTGGATAGGCTTTGCTTGCCGCGCGGACGGGCCAGACGGGTCGCCACGTCGCCCAAGCTAAGATCGGGTAACAGGTCGACCGTCAGGACAGCACTACCGTGCGCGATGCAAATTTCGCGCAGGCGTGCTGACAGGGTGTAGATGCCGCCGCTTTCAACCCCGCGCTTGGTGATAACGAATTCGGCGTGGGTGGTTTCGGGGGCGTTTGTTCCCGCTACCGATAGAGCAACGGACTTGACCGGCTGACCGGCAAACCTGGTCGCCATATGATCCGACCAATTGACCAGAAATCCGCAATTGGAGGGCTGAAACGGATTGAGTGGTACCCCTTCCGCGCCGAGCGTGTCGGCCCATGCGCCGTCTGATCCAAGACGTTTCCAGCTGCCACCGCCAAGCGCTAGCACTGTGGCGGCGGGTTTGACTGTGATTATACCCTCGGCCGTCTGGAATGTCAGCGCGCCATCTTGCCTCCAGCCTTGCCAATGGTGGCGTGGATGCAAAACGACGCCTGCGCCCTGCAAGCGCGTCAGCCAGGCCCGCAACAGGGGTGAGGCTTTCATCATCTGCGGAAACACGCGCCCGGTTGATCCGGTCCGGGTGGCAATGCCCAAGCCTTGCATCCAATGTACGACCTGTTCAGGCCCAAAGGCGTCAATCATCCCGGCCAGGCGTTGATCCGGCGCATGATAGCGCGATTTGAACCGGGTCTTGTCCTCAGCATGGGTGATATTCAGGCCGCTTTTGCCCGCCATCAGGAATTTCCGCCCGAAACTTGGCATCGCGTCATAGATGTCAACGCCGTAGCCGCGCGTCGCCAGAGCTTCTGCGGCCATCAGACCGGCCGGGCCGCCGCCAATGATTGCCGCCCGGCGCAGCACACTCATCGGGTTTCAAACCCGGCAGGCACCGGCAGACCTGGGCTGGAGAGACAGATCACCTGAAACCGCGTCCCCATATCAGCTGGATCGACCAGCCGCTGTGCTGCGGTGTAGAGATCATCGCCTTTGCCCGGCTGGGCTTTGGCGAGTTGGTTGAGGCGCGCTTCTATGCCCAATGACATCAGGAACTGGCCCTGCGGCACTGGGCCGTGGACATCTAGCCCAGCTGCTTCGGCCAGCTGTTTGAGGCGGGAAAAGTCAACATCTACGGTCAGGTCAGACAGACCCGGCGCGGCGAGGGGGTGGATCTGCGTGCCGTCTTTATAGGCCCGTAACGTGTCACCCGGCGCGCCATCTGCTGGGCCATAATCGATCAACAGCGCGCGCAATGGCTCGCCGGTTTGCATGCGCTGTTTGAGCTGATCAACCAGCGTGTCGAGGCTGGGCTGGAGTTCCAATGTGTCATTTGAAGCCGGGCTGGCAGCTAAGTCATCGGCGCGATCAACCGCCAGTCCAAAGGCGAGTTCTGCGTCTGTGCCCATGCCGACAACCCGCTCAACCCAATCAGCGCCGCGACGCACGAATTGGCGCGCGGGCAAGCAGTCAAGATATTCATTGGCGAGAATGATAACCGGGCCAGGCGCGATCTGGGTCAGTTCGGTGTGGAAGACCGGGCTATGGCCGCTCAGGCGATCAGTCTGCGCGGCGCGCAAGGCTGGGCTCGCCTCGATCAAGGCCAATTGCATGGCGCCGTGAAACCCTGCCACAGCGGCGCTGGCGCGCAGGGCATCGCTCATCAATGTGCCACGGCCAGGCCCAAGCTCCACCAGATTGATCCGGGGCGGCGCGTCCATCGCCTGCCACTCATGCGCGGTCCACAGGCCGAGCAGCTCACCAAAGATCTGACTGATCTCTGGCGCGGTGATGAAATCTGTGCCGAGGCCGGGGCGGGTGGCATAATAGCCGTGCCGGGGGTCGTGCAGGCAGGTGTTCATATAGGCGCTGACCGACATCGGACCATCCGCGCGGATCATCGCTTTGAGGCGAGACTTAAGCGTGGTCACGTTGGTGCAGGCCCCACCCCGACCCTCCCCAAAATGGGGAGGGGGAAGGTTTTGAGCCAGTAGGATAATACCTAAATGGGTTCCGATCTGTCCCCTCCCTATTTTGGGGAGGGTTAGGGTGGGGCTGTGTGATCAAGCGAGCGAAACCGAAGGCTTTTTCAACGCTGTCCAGATCAGCCACGCGCCCGCCATCCACATTGGCGCCGACAGAATTTGTCCCATAGAGAGATCAAACGGTAGCCCAGCGACGAAACTGTCGGGCTCACGGAAATTCTCGGCAATGGAGCGGCCAACGCCGTAGAGGATCAGGAACAGGCCAGTGACCAGGCCAGGCCGGGTCAGGGCCTTGAAGCGCCAGACAATGATAGAAATGACGGCCAGCGGGATCGCGCCTTCGAGCACTGATTCGAACAATTGGCTCGGGTAGCGCGCGGTTTCTGCGCCTGAATAGACCCAATTGTCACCGGCCCAATCATAAGCGGGCGGTGTGCCACCCGCGTTTCCTTCTGGGAAAATCATGCCCCATTTGCTGTCCGTGTGGCGACCGAACAGCTCGGCATTGATGAAATTAGCCCCGCGCCCGACCATCAGGCCGAAGCCGATAATGCTGGCCACCATGTCACCAATCGATAGCAGTTTCAGGCCGCGCCGCCGCGCGATCAGCACAATCGCCACCGCAACGCCGAGCGCGCCGCCATGGAAACTCATCCCGCCTTCCCAAATCTTCAGCAGGCTGAGCGGGTTTGCCATCGTATAGTCCCAGCTATAGGGCAGCTGGTAGAACAGGATATAGCCGATCCGCCCGCCCAAAATGGTGCCGAGCGTGGCATAGAAAAGCAGGTCATCGACATCATCGCGGGTCGCTGGCGAGGTGCCACCCCAGAGCTTTGGACGATTGGCCAGCATCAGAATATAGCGCCAGCCGATTAGCAAGCCACCAATATAGGCCAGCGCATACCAACGGATCGGGAACTTGCCCCAGCCCAGAAAGCCAAGATCAATTTCAAACAAAGCCGGGCTGAACTCAGGAAAGCTCATGGCGGTAACAGCAAGCAGTGACATGCGGCGGTATTCCCTCTGTGGGTTGTCGCCCCTATCTGATATGGGCAAATCAAGAACATGTTTAAGACGCGCGAAGGAGTAGCGCCATGGCGACAAATAATCCACTGCTAGATGAACTGGCGGGCCTGATGACCGGCGCAATGGGCGCGGCCCGCACGGCCGGTGAAGAGGTCAAGACGGCCGGGCAGGCCCGTGTTCGCGCGATGATAGCCGATATGGACCTGGCCGGACGCGACGAAGTTGAGGCGTTGAAAGCGATTACAGTTGCGGCGCTGGAGCGCGTCGAAGCACTGGAAAAACGAGTTAAGGCGCTTGAGGGCAAGTAGGTTTTGCTCGCTTAGGCATTGTCATAATAATTTAATTTGCATCTTGGTGGTCAACGGCGTTACTCCATCACAATGCTTGGGTTGAAATCTGTCTTTCGTTTATGGCTGCTATTAGGGGCGCTGACTGTCTTTGTGCAGACAGCTTCGCTGGCGCATGCCGTGAGCAATGGGGGTGCCCCGCACGAGCATAATGGCGTGACTTGTGAATTAGGTCTCTTGGCGGTTCAGGACGCGGTGGTTGAGCCGCCTGTCGCGGTTCCGGTTCGATTATTCCTGCAGCCCATTAGAAGAATTGTCTCAGTCCGCCGCATCGTCGCTTGGACTTGGCCGCCTGGTCGTGCGCCGCCGCCGCGAAGTCCGCCCACCCTCAATCCGTAACGACCCGCCGCTCTTTCGAGCGCCCCTACTGATTGATGGACTAAAAACAATGACAATGAACATGACCCCGCGCCTGTTGGCTGCGACTCTCTGCATATCTGTAAGCCCGGCTGCCTTTGCCCAAGACCGGCTTGAAACAATAATAGTGACCTCTGTCGGGCCTGACAGATCAGCCGATGAATTGATTGGCAGTGCCAATTCGCTGGACCGGGGCGAGATTATCGAGACCTTATCGGCGTCGCTTGGTGATACGCTGGATCGCCAGCCGGGCGTTTCAAGCTCGTTTTTTGGTGCCGGGGCGAGCCGTCCGATCCTGCGCGGGTTGGGGGCTGAACGGGTGTTGGTGCTGACCAATGGTATCGGGGTGATTGATGTCTCGGCGGCGTCGCCAGACCATCAGGTCGCCGCCGATGGGATTGATGCGCAGCGGATCGAAATCCTGCGCGGCCCGGCGGCGCTGGCCTATGGTGGGCAGGCGATTGGCGGTGTGGTCAATGTCATCGATGGCCTGATCGTTGAGAGCCTGCCGGATGAGGCGCTGTCGGCGGATGCGTTCGGGGCGAATAATAGCGTCAATGAGGGCGGGGAAATGGCCGGGCGGGCGACGTTTGTCAGGGGCCCATTTGTATTTTCGCTGTCAGCCTCGCAGCGTGATTTCGATGAGTATGAGATACCGGGCTTTTCTGAATCTGCGCGGCTTAGGGCGCAAGAAGCAGCGGAGAATCCGGGTGCGCCGCAGGAAGACGAGGCGCGCGGATTTGTCGACAATTCATTCGTTGAAACGCAATCGCTATCGACCGGGCTAACTTGGGTCGGGGACGCCGCATTTCTCGGCGTTGCGCTGCGCCAGCAAACCTCAACCTATGGTCTGCCCGGCCATGCGCACCCTGATGAGGTCGGCGGTGAGGTTGAGCGCCCGTTCATTGATCTGGAGCAGACGCGGGTGGATCTGCGCGGCGGTACGGACCTAAGCGGCGATATCTTAACCGAGCTGATCGCCACGCTTTCGGTGGCCACGTATGAACATATCGAGTTTGAAGCGCCGGGTGAGCCGGGCACCTTGTTTGAGAGCGATGGCGTCGAGGGGCGGATTGAGCTTGGTCACACGTTTGCTGGGTTTGAGGGTGCGGCGGGGCTGCAATATTTCGACAAGCAAATTGCCGCGTTTGGCGACGAGGCGTTTATCACCCCGACCGACACAACCGGGCTTGGGGTTTTTCTGTATGAAACCCGTGATTGGGAGAGCGGCGCCGGGATTGAAGGGGGTTTGCGGTTCGAAGCGGTTGAGCTCGACAACCTGATTGCCGGCAAGGCGGATTTTGACCTGATCAGTGGCTCATTCGGACTCCACAAACACTGGCAAAGCGGTTGGTTCATCGGCGGTCAAATTGGCTATACCGAGCGCGCGCCGAATGAGAGTGAACTGTTCGCCGATGGCCCGCATCTGGCGACTGATCAGTATGAGATTGGCGATAGTGATCTGAGCAAAGAGCGCGCGCTCAACCTGGAAGCAAGCGTGCGGTGGCGCAGTGATAATTTGCGGCTGGGCGCGAACCTGTTCGTTACGGATTTTAGCGATTTCGTCTCTTTGAGCCCTGTACAAGCTGAGATTGATGACCTTCCCGTGTTCCAATTCGGTCAGCAAGGCGCACAGTTCGCAGGCGGTGAGATCTATGGTGAATATCAGCTTGAAAACGGCCCTTTGGGTGCTGTTTGGTCGTTTGATGCCAGCGTGGACTTTGTTGAGGCTGAGTTCGATGGCGGGGGTTATGTGCCATTCATTCCGCCGGTGACGCTGAATGCCGGGACACGCGCGCAATGGGGGGCGTGGAAGCTTGGCGCGGATATTAGCATTGCAGCGGATCAGTCCAATACAGGGGCCGGGCAATTGGCAACCGATGGCTACACTTTGGTGAACCTGCGCGCGGCATTTGACCTGACACAAATCTCGATTGGCCATGACGGCAGTGAGGCATTTCTAGAGGCGCGCAATGTCACCGACGAGGAGGTGCGATATTCCACGTCGGTGTTGAAAGATGTTATCCCTGCGCCAGGAGCCGGCATCCGATTTGGAATTCGGCTGTCCTATTGATTTCGTCAAACTCGGCGAGGGCTAGCTCGCGGCTTGCTGGCCCATGCGCCGGGTGCGATTGATCCAGGTTTGGATCTTTTTCGGACTGGCCAGTTTCACGGAACCGAACTGCAAGATGTGTTTGGCCTTGATGCCGCAGAAGCCGAGCACCTGATTACGCAAAACCCGGCGGCCCGGCTTGCGATAAATCAACGTGTCGATCAACGGAGGCGTGTCGGAGGTAATAATTGCATCTGCCGTTTTGCCAGCCAGAAGCTTATCCCAAGCCGCGCCTTTGCGGTGATACTTGTAGGCAAACCCGGATGACAGGGCGCGGTCCAGAACGGCCTTTGCTCTGGTCGGCATAGCGCCCCACCAATAGGGGTGGATGATCAGGATGTGATCCGCCCAGCCGATCGCCTCTTGCCAGGCCAGAAGGTCTGGCTCCAGAGCGCGTGTATCGCTGAAACCGTCATAGTCAACAGCAAATTTCATGTCCGAGAGGTTCATTCGCCGAACATTCGCACCGGCGGCCTCTGCTGCGGCTTGATAGGTGTCGGCTAGACTCTCACACAAACTGCCTGATCGCGGGTGGGCCAGCCATATGAAGACGTTTTTCATGTTTATTCCTTTGCTTTACACTGTGTCAATTTAAGTACGATTTAGGTATCCCTTTACATCGCGTCAAGGTCTCGTTCGATTTATTAGAGTGTTCAGGCCCAAAAGTGTGTATCGTCTAAGAGAGGTTATCGATCCCGCTATGGTTAACCGCAATCCCCAGCTATTGACTGCTATTTAACCATGACCCTTGCTCGCGAGTGTGCGCATGGTAGCTTTGACTCCAGTGGCTTTAATGGCCGCGTTGATTCGGAGGGGAACTGCAATGAGCCTGACCGTCGAAAATACTCAAATCGAAGATATTGATCCTATGGAACTGGTGGAAAGCTGTCTGGCGATTGCCGGATGGGAGTTCCAACGCGATGAGGATGATCATACACTGCAATGTGTCGCGGCCACCCGCTGGGGCGATATGAGCGGCCTGTTTGCGGCGCGCCGCGAACCACCGGCGCTGCATTTCTCGATCACGCTGGATGTCAAACCAACCTCGGCGCGCCGGGCCCAGATCGCTGAATTGGTAATGATGGCGAATGAGCGTTTGTGGCTTGGCCATTTCGACTATTGGGCCGACGAGGCTGTGATTATTTTCCGCCATGCCTTGCCGCTGCTTGATCGGGCCGAGCCTGATTCAGGCGAAGTGCGCGCCGTGCTCGCGGCAGGCCTGGATGCGGTTAACACATTCGTTCCGGCGTTCAATTTCGTCATCTGGGCGGGCAAGACCCCAACCGAAGCGATGGAAGCGGCAATGTTCGAAACCGCAGGCGAAGCGTAAGGGTTCGTGGGCGCTGTGACGTGCCAACTGAACCAACGCGATGGCGCGGCATGGTTGACCCTCGATAGGCCACCGATGAATGCGCTGGACTTGGGGGCTGTTGCTGCGCTCACCGAGATTTTTGAAGCCCATAGATCTGATCAGCCATTGATCATTACGGGCCAGGGCAAGGCGTTTTGTGCTGGTGTCGATACCAAGGCGTTCGCGGCTTATTCCGACCCACAGCGGCAGACCCTGTTTGATGGGATGACGCGCATGGTTACGGCGCTCTGTGCGATTAAGGCGCCGACGCTCGCAGCTGTAAATGGCCATGCGCTTGGTGGCGGATTGGTCTTGGCGCTGTGTTGTGACTACCGGGTTGCCTGCCATGGCTCGCACAAATATGGACTGACCGAAGCGAAAGCTGGCGTCCCTTTTCCGGCCGGTCCAGCCGAGGTCATCAACTGTGAGTTGCCGCCAACCCTGCTGCGCCATCTGACTTTGTCGAGCGCTGTTGTGTCTGCCAGCTTTTTGCATGATCACCTTGTGTTTGACGCATTGGTTGAACAGGAAAACCTGAACGATGCCGCACAAGCCACCGCTTTGAAACTGGCCGAGCAGCCCGCTTTTGCCTCCGTCAAACAACAAGTACGCGGCGCTCTCGTGCGGCGGTTGAGCGCGTTATAAGCATCTGGTCTCGGGCTGGTCAGACACCGGTTTGATCGGTATGGCTCAGCAATAATCGTGAAGGGCCTATACGATGACACACCGACCTATCACTCTAATCGGCGCTGGCCGGATGGGCTCGGCGTTGGCGGGCGGTTGGCTCAAGGCTGGACTGGGTGGCCGGATTGATATTGTTGAGCCGCGTGCGGGTGATCTGCTGCAAGGCTGGGCTGAAGCTGGGCAAGTGACTCTAAATTCTCATATTGCTCTGGCAGATATTTTGGTCATCGCCGTAAAGCCGCAAGTGTTTGGTGATTTGGCTGATGAGATCGCGGCGCGGGTTGGGCCGGAAACGCAGGTTCTGTCAATCATGGCGGGGGTGTCATTGGCGACGCTTACGGCGAAGCTCGGGACCCGCAAAACTGCTCGCGCGATGCCAAATACGCCCGGTCTGGTTGGTCGCGGCGTGACCCTTCTATGCCTGCCGGAAGAGGCCGAGGCGCAAGTTGAGGCGGACATGCGGGCCCTTCTGGAGCCGCTAGGCAGTGTCGAAGGCCCGATTGGCGAGGACCTGTTACCCGCCGCCACGGCGGTGTCCGGTTGCGGTCCGGCCTATGGCTTCTTGCTGGCTGAAGTCATGGCGGCGGCAGGTATTGCGCACGGGCTGGATCCAGACCTGGCGACCCGTCTGGCGCGTAAAACGGTCGAGGGTGCAGGCGCCTTGATGGCTGGCTCACCCGAGGATGCGGCAACGCTGCGCCGCAATGTCACATCGCCGAACGGAGTGACGCAGGCGGCGCTTGAGGTCTTGATGCGCGAAGATGCCTTGCCATCTATATTTGTCGCGGCGATCGGTGCGGCGATTAAGCGTGACCGGGCTTTGTCAGAGGAAACCGGATGAAACAGAGCAAGATCATTGAGGCCGGCATTCACGCCGCGCTGAAGCTGGCTGAAACGAGAAATTGGGGTGAGCTGACTCTGGCCGAGATTGCCGAAGAAGCCGGTCTGACACTGACAGATTTTCATGGCACCGCCGACCGGGACGACATTTCAGCTGGGGTTGAGAGCCTGTTTGATGCCGGGATGAACGAGGGCTCGTTCAGCGAAGATGAGACCTCGCGAACCCGCTTGTTTGATGTGATCATGATGCGGTTTGAAGCTATGGAAGAGAGGCGCGACGGAGCGGTGTCTTACTTGCGCTGGCGCGATCACTCGCTTAGCGGCCTGTCCTTGCGGGTTCGGGCGCGTGCAGCGACAGCGCGATGGGCCTTGGCCTGCGCCGGATTGGACGGCCCAAGCCGTCTGCCGCGAGCGGTTCAATTGGCCGGACTGGGCTGGGCGATTGCGCAGGCGGAGCGGGCCTGGCGACAAGAAACCTCACCCGACATGACCCGGACAATGGCGGCGCTGGATGCCGAGCTGATCAAAGCCGAGGAACGCGCGGGCTGGCTGACGGGCAATTGGCGGCGCTCAAAACCTGCGCCTGACCCTCAATAAGGTAATCTCAGACGCACTCTGAGCCCGCCCATATCGCTGTCTTGCAAACGAATATCGCCGCCGTGTGCATGGGCAAAGTCGCGCGCCAAGGTCAGGCCAAGACCGGTGCCGGAGATGTTCTGCGTGCGGGCATCATCGAGACGGTGAAACGGGCGAAAGGCGTCTTCGTACTTGTCTTCTGGCAGACCGGGGCCATTATCATCGATCAGGATTTCGGCCATTCGCGGGCCCTTGATCAGACGGACTTCACAGCTGTCGCCATACGTAACGCCATTGTTGATAAGATTGGCCAATGTCCGGGCCAGAGCTGCCGGGCGTGCCATCACCGTGACGGCAACCGGATCAACCAAGCGGGCACCATCAATGCGATCAATCGTGGTGCTGGCAATATGATCAAGGCGGACCCTGTCGGGTTGCTCGCTGTCGGCGCCGCTCGCAAAGGCGAGATACTCATCGAGCATGTTTGCCATATCGTCGAGATCAGCGCGTGCACCGGCGATTTCATCGGTTTGTTCGAGCATGGCCAATTGCAGTTTCAGTCGAGTAAGCGGGGTCCGTAGATCGTGGCTAACCCCCGCCAGCATAGCGGTGCGTTGATCTGCGAAGGCAGTCAGACGCGCCCGCATATCCAGGATTGCTCGGGCGGCGTCGCGGATCTCTGTCGCGCCGGAGGGGCGAAAATTGTCAACCTCGCGGCCCCGCCCAAACGCCTTTGCCGCCTCTGTCAGGCGCAGGATCGAGCGCACTTGATTACGCAAAAACCCGAACGCCGTGGCCAGCATTATCAGCGTGCCCAGCAAGACCCAGACAATCGTGAAATGGGTGTTCGCGGCGAGCACACGCTTGCGGTCAATCAGGATTCGAATGACCTCATCATTCTGGCTGCGAATACGGAAGTCGAGCATGTCGCCGCGCACCATATCGCGGACTTCCACCGCCGCGCCGGTGAAATTATCGAGCTGTTTGCGCAGAACATGGCGATAGGCGAACTTGGCGCGCGCCTGTTCTGGCCAAGCCATCTTGCCGGGATATACGCAGTCGAAGGTCAGGCCCAATTGCTGGGTCAGGTAGGCGTCGATAGCCGAATCGCGGGCCGTCTGTTCGCAAAAATCAACCACCATGCCGATCTCGCGGGCGATGGATTGGGACAGTTTATTGTTCACATCCTTCACATGTTCTTGGTAATAATACACCGTCGTGAACGCGAAGATGGCAATGACAGGTCCAGCCACCAGGGCTGCGAGGCGGGCATATAGACCGCGCGGGGTAATGTCGCGTAAGCGAAAGCCCGACATTTAAGTGTCCTTTATCAGCATCATATTGGTGCGGTCCTTGTGAACAATTGTGTAGCCATGCCCGGTCAGCAGACCCTCGCAATCACGTTCCCAACGCCCGGCATGACAGCATTCCATGACGATGGCCTTCGGACGCAGGGTGTCAGGCGCCGTTTCGAAGAATGGGAACAGGATGCTGTCCTCAAACCCCTCAACGTCGATCTTGAGCAAGTCGAGTTTGCTTGCGCCTGCATTGTTCAGCAGATCCAGCATCGGCGTAACCGGCACGTCAATGGTTGGCGCGCCGTCGACGATGCGGGCCGAAGCTTGCCCGGCGGATGCAGGCACAGACAGGGTCAGGGTTCCGGGCTTTGTGCCGCCGACAGCGGTGGCCTTGAGATGGAGCGACAACCGCGCGGCGTAACCTGGATTCAGCGCAAAATTGCGGGTTAAACGGTCGAACATGGCGGGCTGTGGCTCGGCCACGATCAGACTGCCGCTGGCCATCAAGGTTGCCACATACAGGCTGAAAATCCCGGCATTGCCGCCAATATCGAGGAAGATGCCATCCTCGCGCGGCATGTGGCTCGCGCAGAACGCATATTCTTCACGCGCGAAGCGGCGCGGGCTCAGCAGGGCTTTGACCTCGCTATTGTTCCCCGTGTGGTGCAGGCGGGCGATACCGCCGTAAAGGCTGACATCGAGGGGGTTGCCGGGGTTCAAGGCGCGCACACCTTTGGCCATCAATTTTCGCATCTGACCCCGCCCAAGTGGGGTATGGCGCGACAGACCAAGCAAGGTCGTGGTCAACGGACCGGGCCGGTAAAGGCCAGAGGAAACAGGCGAGGTCATCGTGAAAACTATATTCGTGCAGGTCGAGTTTGGGTAGTGGGTAAAGCCAAGGGGCATGAAAGGTGGACAGGTTTCGCTTGCAAAATTAATGACCCTATTGTACCCCTACATCGAATGGTACAATTAAGGCCCTCAAACTTATGCAAGTCATCGTCGATACAAACAGCTCTATGCCACTGTTCGCGCAGCTGGTGGAGCAGATCAAACAAGCGGTTCAGGCCGAACTGGTTGCGCCGGGAGATGCGCTGCCCTCGATCCGGCAACTGGCTACCGACCTTCGAATGAACAGCAAGACTGTGGCCAAGGCCTATAGCCTGCTCGAACGTGACAGCGTCATTCAAACCAAGGGCTATCGCGGCACATTCATTCACCCCGACGCCAAGGCCAATAGCAATGTCGATTTGAGCTCTTGGGTCAGGGCCCAGCTTAAACAGACAATTCAAACGCTCAAAGCCGCGAACGTCACCGATTCCGAAATTCGGATCGCGTTTGTCGAAATCATGCACAATCGCCCAAATTCAGGAGACTAACATGCTTGTTCAAGCCATATTCTACACCGTATTCGTCGCTCAGCTATTGCTGGTTTCATACTATTATCCGCGCAAATTTACCGCGCGGATAAGCTATTTGCTGGCCAATTATCCACCAGAGCAATATCCCAAACTTTATCCCAAGCCGTATGATTATCACGCCGAGAACGGCGCCAAGAAAAGCTTGCGTGCCTATCGGTTTGTCAATGGATTGATCCTTGTGGCGGGGTTTGGGATTCTCACAGCCATGTTGGCTTCCGGTTACACGCCGCGACTATTGGGCGGTGACGAGGTTTTTGTCCTGCTGTTCGGAGCGGTCCAAACTGTCCCGCATATGATCACTGAAATAGGCACCGCCAAATATTTCAAGCGGATGAAAGAGGTCGATATCAGCACGACAAAAAAAGCGGATTTACGCCCACGCCGGCTGTTTGATTTCATCTCACCGGCCTATATCGGCCTGGCTGTTATTTTGTATATTGGCTGGCTTGTCTTCTTTCTCGGCAATAGTGAGTTTGATGCGGGGTTGACCACGCCCGCGTATGTCACGGTGATTGGTACGGCGACTATGCATCTGCTCATTACTGGCGTAATTATGATGAATATTCGCGGCCTTAAAGTTGATCCACACCAAGCCTATAGAGATCAACTTAAGCAGATCGAAACCACGATCAGGATTTGCGTATTTGTGATCATTCTGATGAATTCCTTCCTGATCCTGATGGACGCATCGGATCGTTATGCTTGGGAAGTTTTCGACCCGGTTTTTACCAGTCTCTATCTGCAGCTCATTATTATCTTTAGTCTGGGCCTGCGGTTCCGGAAATCCCGTGTCGAGGAGGTGGATTTCAGCGTCTACAAGGAAGATGTCTGGCTGGTCTAAACCTGCCTAGTCCGGCATCAGTCGGTACCCAACGCCGCGTACGGTCTGGATGTGGATCGGGTTCTTTGGGTCGGGTTCGATCTTGCGTCTTAGCCGCGTGACCTGAACGTCGATACTGCGATCAGTGCCACTGGAGGCTTCGGCGGCGAGGTCTTCGCGGGGGATCGGATCGCCGGGCCGGGCCGCAAGCAGGGTCAACAATTGCAGCTCGCTCTCGGTCAGCCTTATGCGGCCGTCCGAGCCGGTTAGTTCGCCGCGCGCAATGTCAAATACCAGACCTGACATTTCAATTTCCTCGGGCGGTGGTGGCTTGTGGCTGCGTCGCAGGATCGCTGCTGCGCGCAGGGCCAGCTCTTCAGGCTCAAACGGCTTGGGCAAATAATCATCAGCGCCGAGCCGCAAGCCTTCGATCCGATCACTGGCCTGGCCCCTCGCGGTGAGCAACAGAACCGGCGTGTCGTTGCCGTCATCACGCAACGCCTTGAGCAGGCTGAGGCCGTCCTCTCCAGGCATCATGATGTCGAGAATAGTCAGGTCGAAGCTGAACGTCTGGAACAGTTTGCGCGCCGCTGCAGCGTCAGGCGCAGTGGTGATATTGTGCCCTTCGCGGGTCAGGTACTGCTTGGTCAGATCGCGAATACGGTCATCATCATCAACAAGCAGGATGTGGGCCTGCTCAGACGGTTGCAGGGTCATGACAGCGCCTCCAGTACGGCGCGAGCCCCGGCGACTGCGTTGGCTCCGGCCCGGCGATAAGCGCCGCGTAACGCATCACGCATCGCGATAGTGGCCGGATCGGTTAGCTGTTTGCCTTCATGGGTCAGGTAAAGGGCGCGCTGGCGGCCATCGCTCTGCGATTTGCGCCGGTCTATCAGGCCGCGTTGATCCAGATCACCGATAATCCGCGCCAGGGTCGGGACGGTCGCATCAAGCTGCTGCCGCAAGGCAGAGACCGATTGTCCGGGCTGAAACCGGATGGTGATCAGGATCCGCGCCGCCAGCGGCGGCATCGCCTTAGCGTTCGCCAGATCTCCAGCTTGCTTCATCAAGATACGTTCGCTCGCCAGTAGCAACGCGATGCCATAGTCCAACTCCTCATCGCGGAGAAAGAGTCGCGGATCAAATCCGGGCGCTGGCCCTCTGTTTCGGTTGACATCTGCCATAGTGATCTGAGAATGCCGTGTAATTGGTAAAAAGTGCAAGACAGGACTGCAAGTAATGGCTCAGCCGTATGATGATCGCGATGGATATATCTGGATTGATGGGGCTTTTTCGCCCTGGCGTGAGGCCAAGGTGCATGTCCTGACCCATGCTTTGCACTATGCCTCGTCGATTTTTGAAGGTGAGCGCGCTTATGGCGGGCAGATTTTCGAATCGCTACGCCATTCCCAACGCCTGGCCAATTCAGCAAAGATTTTAGGGTTTGAGTTGCCGGTAACGGTCGAAGAGCTTGAACATATCAAAACCGAAGCCTTGGCCAAATCCGGTTTGGAAAATGCTTATATCCGCGCTTTTGCCTGGCGTGGTAGCGAGATGATGGGCGTTTCAGCGCAGGACAATACAATCCATTTAGCCGTCGCCGTCTGGCCCTGGGGCGACTATTTTGCCGACAAGATGAAAGGCATAAGGATGACCCATGCCGACTGGCGGCGTCCATCCCCTGAAACGGCGCCCTGCCATGCCAAAGCGGCCGGCCTCTACATGATCTGTACACTGTCTAAACATGCCGCTGAGCGGGCCGGATATCAGGATGCCCTGATGCTGGATTATCGCGGGCAGGTGGCCGAGGCGACCGGCGCGAACATCTTTTTCATGCGCGACGGCGCCCTGCACACGCCGATACCCGATTGCTTCTTGAACGGCATCACCCGCCAAACTGCGATCAAACTAGCCAACGCGCGCCAGATTGAGGTGATCGAACGCGTGATCATGCCGGATGAACTTGGCACATTCAGCGAGTGCTTTATCACCGGATCAGCTGCCGAAATCACCCCGGTCGCCGAAATTGGCGAGTTCACTTACACGCCCGGCGAAGTGTCTGAAGCGCTGGTCAATGACTATTCCGATCTGGTCTACCGCAAAATCAAGATACCAGCTTAGAGCTCTTGTTTTGCAATCCGCTAAGGCGCTTTGCGCCACGGATTGCGTAGCGGGTTCCCGATCGTCGCTGCGCTCCTCCGATGAACCAAGCTCAGGGCTATTTGCCACAAAGACTGGACATGCCGAACACAAAACAGCCCTGAGCCCGGTTCATGTTCGCGAAGCGAACGGAACCTGCTTGGCAACGCGTGACGCGAAGCGTCTTAGCGCGTTGCAAAATAACTAACTCTCTCCCCACTTCCTAAACTCCGATTGTCCCGGAACACCCATGGGCGAAAGCCGGGATCTCCGGCAGGGCTTTCGGTCTTCATGGCACGAAATCCCCACTTTCGTGGGGACAGTCGGACATGGGAAACCCCCGGCCCACCTCACCGGTGTCCGCTTATACAGATAGAGCCTTGCGCGGATGCGGCACGCGGGCCTCACCGTAGCTTAACAATGGTTGCGTTCGAGGCTTAAACACCGCCTCCGCGCGTCCCGGTCTTTTCGGGTCCGG
>JAJFFK010000030.1 GCA_021776655.1 Henriciella sp.
TATCTACCATCAACGCGGCCCACTCCCGGCTTGGCAACCTCCTCGCCATGGATACCCGCCTGCGCGGGCATCGGCGGGTTTTGGGGGATTGGGGGCGGGAGAATGGGAGGTGAGCTCTGGTTTTGCCGCGCGCTAAGGCTCAGGATGAGGCTTCGGAAAGCTCTAAGAGGAGGCTGTTTGGGGATGTCTGCTCACAGTGTCAAAGCGTCCATTGACTTGACGGATTTAGCTGATAGCGCGACGCAGAAGAATGAAATTCACAAGTGCTCCTACGTTAGAAACAGGTCGTCTACGTCTTCGACCCTACGAAGAGGGAGATTTCGAACATTTTGCAAAGCTCTACGCATCTCCACGCTCAAGATATGCAGATGGCCCGGTGTCACGGCCAACCGCGTGGTCTTGGTTTGCGGCAGGTTCGGGGCGATGGCCGCTCGTCGGCTATGGCGCATGGGCCGTAGACCGGATGAGTGACAGTGCGTGTGTCGGTGCTGTCTCATTGAACCACCCCATCAATCCACATGAAGAACGCGAACTTGGTTGGCTTCTATGGGAGCCATACGAGGGCAACGGTTACGCTATAGAAGCCGCAGCAGAGGCAAGGCGGTTCGCATTCGACGAATTGAGATGGACAAGCCTCGTCAGTTATATTGCCACCGAAAACGGTCAATCCATTCGCCTCGCCGAACGAATGGGTGCTTCACTGGATCAAGATGCCACCAAACTGGCAGACGCTCAGACACGGGTTTATAGACACCATCTCGCAACTCCGAGTTAGTGCAATGGTTGGCCTTGACCAAAACGAAACATAAATACCGCCCACCTACTCCGCTGCGACAGCTTTCTCAGCTTTCACATCTTCCAAAAACTTCTCCGCTTCGAGCGCTGCCATGCAGCCCATTCCGGCGGCGGTGACGGCTTGGCGGTAGGTCTCGTCGGTGACGTCGCCGGCGGCGAAGACGCCGGGAATATCGGTGGCGGTCGAGTCAGGCGCGGTGATCAGGTAGCCATTGTCTTTCATCGCCAGCTTGCCGTTGAACAGCTCGGTCGAGGGTGAGTGGCCGATGGCGATGAAGACGCCGTGGACCGGCAATTCTGTGGTCTCACCCGTCTTGACATTCTTCAGGCGCGCGCCGGTGACGCCGAGCGGGTTTTCGTCGCCGAGCACTTCCTCGAGCACGCTGTCCCAGACCACTTCGATCTTGGGATTGTTGATCAGCCGATGCTGCAGAATTTTCTCGGCACGGAAACTGTCGCGGCGATGCACGACGGTGACTTTGCTGGCGAAATTGGTCAGGAAGAGCGCCTCTTCGACCGCTGTGTTGCCGCCGCCGACGACGATCACGTCCTTGCCGCGATAGAAAAAGCCATCGCAGGTGGCGCAAGCTGAAACGCCAAAGCCTTGAAACTTGTCTTCGCTCGGCAGGCCGAGCCAGCGTGCCTGCGCGCCGGTCGAGATGACAATCGCGTCGCCGGTATAGACCGTGCCGCTCTCGCCAATGGCACGAAACGGACGAGCGTTGAAATCGACCGATGCGATATGGTCTTCGGCCATTTTGGCACCCATTTTCAGGCCGTGGTCCTGCATTTTTACCATCAGGTCAGGGCCTTGGATCTCGGCGAACCCGGGATAGTTTTCGACATCAGTGGTGATGGTCAGCTGCCCGCCGGGCTGCATTCCCGCAACCACCAGCGTATCGCGCATGGCGCGGGCAGCGTAGACCGCTGCGGTCCAGCCAGCCGGGCCGGAGCCAATGATCAGGATCTCTGTGTGAACCGTGTTTTGCTCTGTGTCGGCCATGACCGTCTCCGTATTGCCCAAACCGGGCCGTAAATCTCTTGGTGTTGGTTATGGGGATTCGCGAGACGTGAATAAAGAGGCTGACAGTCATTTCGCTCACGGCTGTTTCTTGCTGACGCAAGAGCCTGCACGCGCGCGGCGCATTAGCGCCGGGTCCTGACCCTAGTCTTCGACCCCAACCGCCCAGGACCAGTGGCCATCACTGCCTTGCCACATCGCATAAGCGACGGGTCCGGTTAGACCTGCGGCCGCCATCAAGCGCCGGGTCCAATCATCGCCAGGTGCCATGCTGGCGGCATGAATACCCCATAGAAGCTGGGCTTGGCGCAGGCGTTTCTTGTCCAATGAACCGTACAGGATCGGCTGCGGCCCGCGAATGCGAGAGAACTTGGCCAGCCGGTCAATGTCGCCGGTGCGCAGCGCCAAAGGGATGCGGTTGCGCTTGGCGATCTCGGTCGCCGCAACCGCCGTCGTATCAACATCATCGCAGGCAAGACCACCGCCATCAAACTGGCCCATGGCCTGATAGAAATCATCTGCCGCCTCGGTGGCGCGAATGATCCGGTTCATGATCGCAACAGCCGTCGCAGGGTGGCGGCCTACCGCAGTTTCAGCCGACAGCATCACCGCATCGGCGCCTTGATAAATCGCGGTGGCGACATCGCTGGCCTCAGCCCGGGTCGGGGCGGCGTTCTCAATCATGCTTTCAAGCATCTGGGTGGCGACGATGACCGGTTTGGCGGCATCGCGCGAGACCCGGATAATCCGTCTCTGAATGATCGGCACGTCTTCAGGCGGGAACTCAACCCCGAGGTCGCCGCGCGCGATCATCACCGCGTCAGTGGCCGCGACTATCGCCTCGAGATGCTCAATCGCGGCAGGTTTTTCGATCTTGGCGACGATCATCGCGCGACCTTTGACAAGCGCGCGAGCCTCTTCGATATCTGCGACGCTTTGCACAAAGCTGAGCGCAATGATGTCGACGTCCATCTCAAGCGCGAAGGCGAGATCGCTGCGGTCCTTGTCCGACAAAGCCGGGACAGGTAGCGCTTTGCCGCGCACGGTAAACCCTTTGCGGTCTTTCAGCGCGCCCGGTACCTCGGCGCGCACGCGCGGCTTAGCCCCCGCCTTCAGAACCGTGAAGATCAGCAGGCCATCATCGGCGAGAATCGTGTCGTCCGCTTCCAGCACATCGAGAATTTCCTTGCGCGGGATCGGGATCGTATCTGGTGCCTCCGTGTCGTCGCCAACCACCAGATCATATTCGCCGTGCATCTTCAGCTTCAGTTCGCCGCCGGGAAATTTACCGACCCTGATCTTCGGCCCTTGCAGGTCGGCAAGCACAGCCAGAGGACGGCCAAGACCGTCCTCGACCATGCGGATCGCTTCGCAGGTGCGTTTGTGTTTGGCTTGCTCACCGTGACTGAAATTCAGCCGGAACACATCTACGCCCGCCTCGGCCAAGAGTTTGATCGTTCCCGGCGCTGAACTGCCCGGTCCTAATGTGGCGACAATCTTGGCGCTACGTTCACGCAAGCTTGATTTATGTCGAATCATTTCAAACTGTCTTTCCAATATTCGCTGCTTCACGCGCACGTGCTTCGATACCAGACCAGTCGCCCGCCGCCATATCGGCTGCTGAGGCGATCCACGTTCCGCCGGCTGCGATGACATTCGGCAAAGCCAGATAGTCGCCAACATTATGTGGTTTCAGCCCGCCGGTCGGCATGAAATCAATATGTGGCAGCGGCCCGGCAAGCGATTTGAGAAAGTTCGCGCCCCCGGCCGCCTCTGCCGGGAAGAATTTCAGCACGCCATAGCCTTCCTCAAACCGCGCCATCGCTTCGCTGGCGCTAGAGATACCCGGAAGCACAACCCCGTTATGGTAAGCCAGCGCCTTGAGCAGGTCAGGACTGGTGCCCGGCGTGACCAGAAAATCAGACCCGGCTTTGAGCGCCGCATCGACATCGCCTTCGGTTAGAACTGTACCGGCCCCGACCAGCAGTGACGGCTCAGCTTGCTTCATTTCTGCAATCACCGCCAAGGCGGCTGCGCTGCGCAGGGTGATTTCAGCGCTGCCAAGGCCGCCGGCCTTCAATGCCGCCGCCAATGGCGCAGCATGTTCAACTGCCTCAACCGTCAAAACCGGAACAATTGGCGCACCTGCAAGTGCATTGCGGAAGGTTGCAAAATCGATCATCGCGACGTTTCCTGTTCAAAGTGCAGGGCTGCTGCCCCTATAAGGGCTGCTTCGCCAGACAATAAAAGTCGAATTGGTATATCCATCATGTAATCGCGTTTCAGTCCGCGCGCCTGGAACCGTGCCAGCGCTGCCGGGTGAGCGAGCCAATCTGCGAGGCGAACCGCGACACCGCCCGTCATCACCACGCCGCCTAATGTTCCGTTGATCAAGGCTGCATCGCCAAGCGCATCGAACGTCGCAGCCGATCGAATATCGCAAATATCGCTGCAAATCTGGTCGCCAGCCTTGGCCTGCGCCATGATCTCGCTAGGTGGCATCGGCTTCCAATCGACACCATCAATCTGGCACAGCGCCCGGTGCACCGCCTCAAGGCCAATGCCCGCCAGAACCAGCTCATTCGAGACAAATCCATGTTCGCGCCGCAAAGCCTCGGCAAGTGCCCATTCGCGCGGGGTTCGCGGGCAATAGCTGGCATAACCGCCCTCACCGGGGATAACCTCCCAGCCCCTCGCGCCCTTCGGCAGCAGAGTCGCAATGCCAAGCCCGGTTCCTGGCCCGCCGACCAGTATCGCCATTCGTTGCTCTAGGCTTCGTCCTTCATGCAGCACTCTGAAACTGCTGTCTGGCATTTCAGGAATTGCCCTCGCCATGGCGCTATAATCATTGACCAAACAGGCCTGTTCAAAACCATACTTGGCTTCAATAAGGGCGCGGTCCAGCGTCCAATCGCGATTGACCAGATGGATGATCTCATCCTGAACCGGCCCCGCCCCGGCCAATAATGCATGGCGCGGGCGGTCCGGCCCAATGCGCGCCAAATATTCCGACAGGGCGCTGTCAAAGCTTGAGTAATCACCCCCTTGCAAGATGATCACTTTGCTGAGCTCGAATTGCCCCGCATTCGTCTGATGCGCCAGCGCAAATCGAGCATTGGTGCCGCCAATGTCGCCGACCAGTACGCGATCAGACATCAGTGTCGTCCTTCGGATTGAGCATTGAGAAGACACTGCCACCTGCTTCGGCAGTGCTCGCCATCGCTCTGAAACTGCTGAACATTTCCCGTCCCAAGCCAAGCGTGCTTTGGTTGGGACGGAACGGCACAGCATCACGCGCCGCAAATGCTGCCACGTCGACTTTCAAATCCAGTTGGCCAGCATCAGGGTCAAGTACGATTACATCACCATCGCGTACCCGCGCCAAAGGCCCGCCTCGGCACGCCTCTGGTCCGACATGGATCGCCGCCGGGAACTTGCCCGACGCGCCCGACATCCGGCCATCAGTGACCAGCGCCACTTTGTAACCCTTGTCGAGCAGCGCACCGAGCGGCGCTGACAGGGCGTGCAGCTCCGGCATGCCATTCGCGGCGGGGCCCTGGAACCGCACAACGACCACGACATCGCGGTCAAGCTCGCCCACCTGAAACGCCGCTTTGACCGCATCCTGACTGTCGAACACACGGCACGGCGCTTCAACTTTGCGCTTGTCGGGCTTAACCGCAGAGACCTTGATCACACCGCGCCCTAGTGGGCCATCAAGCATTTGCAAGCCGCCGGTTGCTGCGAACGGATCCGTGTACGGCCTGATAATGTCGAGATCCCCACTCTCAAGCGGGGCTTGGCGCCATTTCAGCACGCCGTTGTCAAGCCACGGCTCCTGTGAATAGCTTTCCATTGCGCCATACACGCCTTGCGCCTCGCCCTGCATTAGTCCGGCATCGAGCAATTGGCGCACCACGAAACCCATACCGCCCGCCGCATGGAAATGGTTCACATCAGCCGGGCCATTTGGATAGATCCGGCACAATAGCGGCACCACACTGCTAATCTCGGCAAAGTCTTCCAGCGTCACTTCATAACCCGCCGCAGCGGCCATGGCGGGCAAGTGTAACGCATGATTGGTCGATCCGCCGGTCGCCATCAGGCCAACCAGTCCGTTCACAAAGCTGCGCGCGTCGATCATTTCACCGAGCGCCAAAGGCTCACCCTGAATCGAATTGGTCAGCACTTGGCGCACGCAGGCGCGGGTCAGCGCTTCACGCAAATCAGTGCCGGGATTGGGGAAAGCTGCGCCAGGCAAATGCAGGCCCATGACTTCCATCAGCATCTGATTGGAATTGGCGGTGCCGTAAAACGTGCACGTGCCTTGGGAATGGTAACTCTCAGCCTCAGCGCGCATCAGCTCATCACGGCCAACATTGCCGAGTGCAAACTCTTGCCGTATGCGCTGCTTTTCCGGGTTGGGCAGGCCAGACGGCATCGGCCCGGCCGGCACCATGACATGTGGCAACCAGCCAAAGCGCAAAGCCGCGATCACCAGTCCGGGTATGATCTTGTCACAGACGCCAAGATGCAGCGCCGCATCGAATGTGTCATGGCTAAGCGCCACCGCCGACGCCATGGCAATGACATCACGTGAGAATAGCGACAGCTCCATCCCCTCCTGGCCTTGGGTGACGCCGTCGCACATCGCCGGCACGCCGCCAGCAACTTGTGCCGTGGCGCTATTTTTGCGCGCCTCGTCGCGAATGATTTCAGGATAATGCTCAAACGGGGCGTGGGCCGAGAGCATATCGTTGTAGCTGGTGACCACGCCAATATTGGGCCATTTACCGCCGAGCAGTTCGACCTTGTCCATCACCGCGCAACCCGCCGAGGCGTGGGCAAGATTACCCTCGGTCAGTTTGGCACGCGCATAGCCGCTCGGCTTGCGGGCGCCGATCATCTCCAGATAGGCCGCGCGGCTGGACTTCGAACGCGCTTCAATCCGCGCCGTGACCGCGGCGATAACCGGGTGCAGCTTGGCCATCAGCCCGCCTCCCACCAGTCACAATCATCGACACGCGTCATCACCTTGGCTTCGATGGGACCATCTTCGACACCCGCTTGATAGGTGCGCATGGGCACATCGGCGGCCGCCCAAGCGGCGATCAGGCCATCGACCCATTCCCAGGCCGCCTCGACCTCTTCACGGCGCATGAACAGAGACAGATTTCCGCGCACGACATCCATTAACAAGCGCTCATAAGCGTCGGGATAGCGCACGGTGAAATTATCTTGATAAGACAGGTTCAGCGGCAAGGACTTGATCCGCAAGCCGCCGGGCCCCGGCTCCTTGATTTGCAGGTAGAGCTGCACGCCTTCGTCTGGCTGAACATTGATTACCAGCCGGTTTGACTGGGCATCCTGCGCCCCAAACATCGCGTGCGGGGTTGGCCGGAACCTGACCACAATCTCTGAATGGCGGGCCTTCATCCGCTTGCCGGTCCGCAGATAGATCGGCACTTGCGCCCAGCGCCAATTGTCCACCGCCGCCTTGATCGCCACGAAAGTTTCAGTGCCACTTTCATGACCGAGCTCGTCGAGATAGCCAGCCACCGTCTCGCCCTCGACATTGCCCGCAACATATTGCGCGCGCACAGTATCCTCCGCGACATTTTCCGCTGTGATCGGACGCAAGGCCTGTAGCACTTTGATCTTTTCCGTGCGGATTGCATCGCCGTCGATTGAGTTTGGCGGCTCCATCATGATCAGGCAGAGGAGCTGCAGGATATGGTTCTGGACCATGTCGCGCAGCGCCCCGGAGCCATCATAATATCCAGCTCTATCGCCGACGCCGTAATGCTCGGCCACGGTGATTTGAATGTGATCAACCGCGCTCTGGTTCCACAAGGGCTCAAACAGTGAATTGGCAAAGCGCAGGACCAGCAGGTTCTGCACCGTCTCTTTGCCGAGATAGTGATCGATCCGATAGATGCAGTCCTCGGCGAACACCGCGCCAACACCAGCATTGATCGCGCGTGCCGATTGCAGGTCGGTGCCGATCGGCTTTTCCAGCACGATACGGGCATTGCCCTCGGCCAGACCGGTTTGGCCCAAGGCTTCGCAGATCGGGACGTAGATTTTCGGTGTGACGGCCAGATAGAAAATGCACGGACGCTTGGCGTCTTTGACCAAGGCCGCTTTCAGCCCGCCCCAATCTGCCTTCGTGTCGGTCGCGTCCATGGTCACATAGGACAGGCATTTGGCGAACTTCTTCCATGCGGCCTGGTTGAGCTTGCCATCCGTCGCAGCGCAGCAGGCATCAAACGCAAACGTAACAAATTCCGCATCCGTCAGCGCGGTGCGCGATACGCCGATAATGTTTGAGCCTTCGGCGATTTGACCGTCGATCCAGCGGTGATACAGCGCCGGTAACAGCTTGCGTTGCGATAGGTCACCTGTGCCACCGAAAATGACAATATCGAACGCACCGACCGGAATAAACTCTGCCATGCGAAAATCCTTGGAAGCTGAGAGGTTTCAAGCCTATGTCTCGCATTTTGACAGCGATGTCAAATAGTTGATTTTGCCCCGTACTAAGGTGCTCCGCACCACGCGGAGCCAAGCAGGTTCCCGATCCTCGCTGCGCTCGTCCGATGAACCAGGCTCAGGGCTGTTTTCTCATTCGGCATGTCCGGCCTCAGTGGCAAACAGCCCTGAGCCTGGTTCATGTGAGGGCCTTTAGGCCCGATACGGAACCTGCTTCGCCTCGCTGCGCCAAAGGCGCTCAGCGCGAGGCAGAACAAGAACCCCTAATTCCGGCTCTTATCGACCAGGCGATCATTCTGGGCCCAGTGCATCATGCCGCGGAGTTTTGTCCCGACCTCTTCGATCAGATGGTCATTCATGCGGGCGCGTTTGGCATGGAAACTTGGCGCACCGGCTTGGTTTTCCAGAACCCAGTTGCGCGCGAATGTGCCGTCCTGAATATCGGTCAGGATCTTCTTCATCTCGACCTTCGTGTCGCTATTGATGACGCGCGGGCCAGAGACATATTCGCCATATTCAGCGGTGTTCGAGATTGAGTAATTCATGTTGGCGATGCCGCCTTCATAGATCAGGTCAACGATCAGCTTGGTCTCGTGCAGGCATTCGAAATAGGCCATTTCCGGCGCGTAGCCAGCTTCGACCAAAGTCTCGAACCCGGCCTTGATCAGCTCGACAATGCCGCCGCAGAGTACGGCCTGTTCACCGAACAGATCAGTTTCGGTCTCTTCCTTGAAGCTGGTTTCGATGACCCCGGCGCGGGTATTTCCGATCGCTTTGGAATAAGACAGCGCGACGTCTTTGGCGGTGCCGGTGGCGTCCTGATGGATCGCAATCAGCCCCGGCAAGCCGAAGCCCATCTGGTATTGCGCGCGCAAGGTGTGGCCCGGCCCTTTGGGCGCAGACAGGCTGATATCGACCCCGGCTGGCGGACGGATCAGATTGTAGTGAATGTTGAAGCCATGGCCGAACATCACGTGCTGGCCGTCGCGGATATGTGGCTCGATCTCATTGGCCCAGAGCACAGCTTGCAACTCATCGGGAACCAAGATCATCACCACGTCGGCCCATTTGGTGGCTTCGGCCGGGGTCATCACGGTTAGGCCCTCGGCCTCGCATTTGGCGCGGCTGGCAGAAGCTTCCTGCAAGCCGACAACGATATCGCTGACGCCCGACGCGCGCGCGTTCAACACATGCGCATGGCCCTGAGAGCCATAGCCAATGACCGCAACCTTCTTGGCCTTGATAATGTCAATGTCGGCGTCTTGTTCGTAATAGATGTTCATTTGGCTTGGTTACTCCTGAAATGTCTTGAATTCGGTACTGGCAAGGCGGCGGCATGTCATCCCGCTTGTGCCCCTCGTTTGATTGAGAGGACGCCGGTGCGGCTGACTTCGACCAGTCCGAGGGGTTTCATCAGGGCGCAAAACTGGTCGATCTTGTCGCTCATTCCGGTCAGTTCGAAAATGAAACTCTCGCTGGTCGTATCGATAACGCTGGCGCGGAAAATCTCGCAAATGCGTAGCGCCTCAACCCGCTTTTCGCCGGTCCCGGCGACCTTGATCAGGGCCAGTTCGCGTTCGACCCCGCGCTTGGATTTGGTCATGTCGGTGACGCTGGCGACCGGCACCAGACGCAGCAATTGCGCCTCGATCTGTTCGAGCATATGCGGCGTGCCCTTGGTGACAATGGTGATACGCGAGCGATGTTTGCGGCGATCAATTTCAGCCACGGTCAGGCTTTCAATATTGTAGCCGCGCGCCGAGAACAGGCCAACCACCCGACCCAGAACGCCCGGTTCATTGTCGACGATGACCGCCAGCGTGCGGCGCTCATCGGCTTCGTCAGCATGGCTCATATCATAGGCGCTGGCGGGTATGTTCTCTGGCGTATCGGTCATTGAACGGTCTCCCGGCGGCTCTCGAGACTGATACCGGGGCGGCGTGATTTCAGCATGGATTTCAGAGTTTCTGCTCGCACGCGGGCATCGCTGCGATGGTCCAGGCGTTGATTATCATAGCGCCCGACAATCGCGTCACGCCGACGCGGATCAAGATGGGCTTGCAACTCCGAGACCAATAGGCGGCGGCAATCTTCTAGGAAATCACCGCTATTTTCAGCTGTCGGGCCGTCGCTACGGCTCAGCGCCTCGATCTCGTAATAGGCAAACATTAACGTATCCAGGATCGGGGGGCGGGTGCCGCGATAGGCGCCGTCTTTCTCGGCGCCTTTGCCATCTGTTTCGATATTCGGGAAGAACAGGCGGCCGCGCTCGACCAGCGATGACAAAGCCAGCATCAGGTTGACGCGCTGCTGCAAGAATGCGCCGTCATCTTTCTGGTGCTTGCGGGTGCGCGCGAAAATCGCAGCCCGGCCCAGCGTATCAATACAGGCATTGCCCCAAGCCAAGCTCTGCGCATCAACGCCGTGGCGCAAATTTTCCAATTGAATGTCGCGCTGACGCCGGGTTTCAGCACGGCTCAGCAAGGCCCCGATGATCGCGACACAGGCTGACATCACAGCAATCGCGACATTCAGGTTTTCTCTCATCAAGCTGATGATAGCAGTCAGGTCCATTTGAAATCCTCGTGTTTGGATGGCTCCCATGCCAGATACAAACGGTCTGGGAAACCCTGCTGGATGGGTTGAGACTATTTGCATCACACCAGTTTCCGGCCAGCATCATCAATCTCGTCACCGGTAATCTCTGACAAGATCATCTCATTATGCGCCGCGCCTGAGGGGATCATCGGCAGGCAGTTTTCTGCCTTGGTCACCCGGCAGTCGAAAATCACTGGGCCGTCATAGGCGATCATCTCTTCGATCTTGGCGTCCAATTGCGTCGGATCATCGCAGTAAATACCTTTCCCGCCATAGGCCTCGGCCAGTTTCACAAAGTCAGGCAGGCTTTCTGAATAGGTGTGCGAATAGCGCTCGCCGTGCAGCAATTCCTGCCATTGGCGCACCATGCCCATCCATAGATTGTTCAAAATGAAAACCTTGATCGGCAGCTCGTGCTGCACCGCCGTCGACATTTCCTGCATCACCATTTGCACGCTGGCCTCGCCAGCAATGTCAATAACCAGCGCCTCACGGTGCGCGGCCTGAATACCGACCGCCGCAGGCAGGCCATAGCCCATCGTGCCGAGACCCCCGCTGGTCATCCAATGGTTGGGCTCTTCGAAATGATAATGCTGGGCGGCCCACATCTGATGCTGGCCAACTTCGGTCGAGATATAGGTCTCGCGGTGTTTGGTCAGCTCATACAGCCGCTCAATCGCGTATTGCGGTTTGATCTCGGTCTCGCTAGCGGCATAAGCGAAACTGTTAACCGCGCGCCAGACTGCGATCTGCGCCTGCCAGTCTTTCAGATTGAGCGCCTTTGTCTTGTTGCTGGTCCAGGCCGCGAGCAAGGCTTCAAGCGCCTTACCGCAATCGGCAATGATCGGCAGATCGACGCGGATCACCTTGTTGATCGAGCTTGGGTCAATGTCGATATGGATCTTCTTTGAACCCGGCGAGAACGCATCAATGCGTCCCGTTACCCGGTCATCAAAGCGCGCGCCGACACAGATCATCAGATCGCAATCATGCATGGCATTATTGGCTTCATACGAGCCATGCATGCCGAGCATCCCAAGCCAATCCTTGTGCGAGGCTGGAAACGCGCCGAGCCCCATCAGTGTGGAGGTGACAGGAAACCCGGTGGCCGCTTGCAGCGCCCGCAAGGCTTTCGACGCGCCCGGCCCGGAATTGATCACGCCGCCGCCAATATAGAAGACCGGACGGCGCGCCTGTTTCATCATCGCAATCGCCGCCTCAATCCGCGCCGGAGCAGGCTCCGTTTGCGGCACATATGTTGGCTTGTGGATGCCCTGTTTGCCAACATAGGTTCCGGTGGCAAATTGTACGTCTTTCGGAATATCAATCACCACAGGACCGGGGCGCCCCGTCGTCGCGATCAAAAACGCCTCGTGGATCGTGTGGGCCAAATCATCAACGTCCGTGACCAGATAATTGTGCTTGGCACAGCAGCGCGTGATGCCGACCGTATCACATTCCTGAAACGCGTCCGTGCCGATCAAATGGCTTGGCACCTGACCGGTGATCACAACCAGCGGAATGGAATCCATCATCGCGTCGGTAATCGGCGTCACCATATTGGTTGCCCCCGGCCCAGACGTCACCAAAGCTACGCCAGCCTTGCCAGTTGAGCGGGCATAACCTTCGGCGGCATGACCGGCACCCTGTTCGTGGCGAACCAGAATATGCTCAATCTCTGGCGCGCTATATAGAGCGTCATAGATCGGCAGAACCGCGCCGCCCGGATAGCCGAACATCACGTCCACACCCTGTTCCTTGAGCGCAGTAATCACGATCTGCGCGCCCGTCATCTGACGGGTTTCAATCTCGGCCTCGGGCTGGGTCTGCGTGTCCATTATCTTGTCCTAGTTTGGGTTTGCAGTGAGAGTGGAAGTGAGCCTTAAGGATAAAAAAAAGGGCCTCTGGGAAGTGAGACCCTTGTTACAAGCACCTGCGACCGACGTGGGGACGTCAGCGCAGGTGCCTAATAACGAGTACATCTGTCGAACGCATAGGGCGTTTCCTCTAAAGCTGTTTTGAGGCATATCTCACCCCTTATCTCAGGTCAACTCTCTGTATAAGGCAAGAATAACCCTCATGCGACGGTCCAACTCCATTGTTGGAACGCGCGGCCAGAACGGAAACTGGCGAGCGATCCAGGTGAACTGGCGTTTGGCATAACGCCGTGTGTCGCGCTTGGCATATTCGGCCGCCTTTTGCGCGCTCAGCTCGCTACGCAGAAAAGCCAATAGATACGGAATGCCGTGCGCTTTCATGGCCGGTAATTCAGGGGATAGATCGAGTGCCAACAGGCTGCGCGCTTCTTCCATCGCACCCTCCATCAACATGCCTTCAAACCGTTTGTCGATACGCGAATAGAGCCGGGTGCGCGGTGGGGTCAGCGCGATACCGAGCCAGGCCTCGTCCTGCAGCACTGGCCGGGTGCGGTTGTTTTGAAAACTGATAATTGACCGCCCGGTTGCCAGCCACACTTCCAGAGCCCGCGCCAAACGCTGTCGGTCACCTTTGCCAAAGCGTTGCGCTGCAGCTGGATCGACCAAGGCCAACTGCTCGCGTAGCGCCCCGGCACCGCCTGCTGTACTGGTTGCCGCAACCTCAGTACGAATATCCTCTGGAATAGGTGGGATATCTGACAGACCATCAATCAAGGCGAGGTGGTAGAGGCCGGTGCCGCCAATCACGATCGGAACTTTGCCACGGCGCTGAACATCGTCGACCATTGGCGCAGCTGCCTCCAGCCACCGTCCGGTTGAATAACGCTGACTGGCCGGAACATGCCCGAACAGGTGATGCGGAACGTCTGCCATCTCCGCCTCGGCCGGGCGCGCCGAGATCACCCGCAAATCACTATAGACCTGCATCGAATCGGCATTAATCACCTCACCATTCAAACGCTTGGCGAGCGCAACCGATAATGCCGTCTTGCCGCTGGCAGTTGGACCATGAATAAGAATTGCAGGTAACATGTCTACTGTCGTAGGAAGGTCATCTGACGGCGTAAAGGCAGGGATAGCTTTGATGACAGATAAAAAGGCCGAAGACGCTTTTATGGCCGTCGCCGTGGCACCTTCTGGTACGACTGCGCATGAGCTTGGCGCAGCCTTGCTGGCCGCTTGCACGCACACACAGATCGCGCATGTCGGGGCGCTCCGCATCCTCTCAGACGGCAAAAAATGGACAGCGGTTGAATGTTCTGTCCGGCTTGAAGTCGCCAGACTTCCAGCGGTCCGACTTGCTTTGGAACAGGCTCTGGGTGACACGATTGATAGCGCAATTCTTCCCGCGCAGGGCCGCCGCAAACGGCTACTTGTTTCCGACATGGATTCAACCATTATTCAGCAAGAATGCCTTGACGAGCTGGCGGCCTATGCTGGCCTGAAAGACGAGATTGCTGCCATCACCGCGCGTGCCATGGCCGGCGAGCTGGATTTTGAAGCGGCTTTGGCCGAGCGGGTGGGACGCCTGAAAGGTCTGTCGCTGGACGCGCTGGAGGCTTGTTATCGTGACCGGATTTCGCTGATGCCTGGGGCGCAGACATTGGCCGCAACGATGACCGCTCATGGCGCGCATTGCTTGCTGGTGTCTGGCGGTTTCACCTATTTCACCTCGCGCGTTGCTGATGCTGCCGGGTTCCATTCTGATCGCGCCAATCGGTTGCTAGACGATGGTGCCACCCTGACTGGAGAGGTCGGTCAGCCAATTCTAGGCCGCGCCGCCAAGCTCGCCGCGCTGGATGAGGCAGCAGTGGGTCTAAGCCTGACGCGCGCCGATACGTTGGCCATGGGCGATGGCGCGAATGACCTTGCGATGATTGAGGCGGCTGGGCTGGGGCTGGCTGTTCATGCCAAGCCGGTAGTTACGGCGGCGGCAGATGCTGCAATCAAGGTCACTGATCTGACGACGGTTTTGTATTTCCAAGGCTATCGCAATGATCAGATTGTCTGGCGCGATTAGGGTCAGGCCCTCGCTTTAGCGAGGAATAGCCGTGAGCGGAAACAACCTATCCGCGTGCGGCCAGATCAATCGAAAAGAACATGGTTCCCTGACCGCGATAGATCCGCACCAATAAAGGCGTTCCAGAACGCCGGGCGGCCTTGTCCATCGCGACAAGCGCCTCTGTTGGGGTGGCAACTGGCTCGAACGCCATTTCAATCACGACATCACCCTTTTGCAGCTTGCCGAAGCTTGACCCCTTCGGCGAGACTGATCGAACCAGAACGCCATCAATATCACTCGAAATGCCGTACCGGCGGCGATCTGTATCGTTCAACTCGGTCAAATCCACGCCCATCGGATTATCCGTTAGCGAGCTTTCAACCACCACTGGCGTGGTTTCCTCGTCTGGATCACTGCTTTCCAACTCGCCGAGTTCGAGCGAAACCGTTCGGGCCTGACCGTCGCGGATCATCGCAATCTCAACCGTCTTGCCAATTTCGGTTTCGGCGACGACCCGGCTAAGACCGCGCACGCCGTCGACCGATTTGCCGTCAAATTGCAGGATGAGATCGCCGACTTCGATGTCGCTTCGGGCCGCTGGGCCATTCGGGTCGACCCTCGTAATGATCACGCCATCATCGCCGTTAAGTCCGTAAGCTTGCGCCAAACCCGTATCCACGGCCTGAACATTCACACCAAACCAGCCGCGTCTGGCACTGCCAAACTCAATCAATTGACCGGAAATCTGTTTGACCAGATTGGACGGAATGGAGAATCCAAGCCCAACCGAGCCCCCGGTTGGCGATATGATTGCCGTGTTCACGCCGAGTACTTCGCCGTTCAGATTGAAGAGCGGCCCGCCGGAATTGCCCCGATTAATCGCTGCATCGGTCTGAATATAGTCGTCATAATTGCCCGATTGAATGTCACGGTTGCGCGCCGAGACGATGCCAACCGAAACCGACCCGCCAAACCCGAACGGGTTGCCAATCGCCATCACCCAATCACCAACTTCGGCTTTGTCGCTATCGGCGAACTCGACAAAGGGCAGCGCCTCATCGAGATCGACTTTAAGCACTGCGATATCTGTCGGGATGTCCGTGCCGACCAGGATAGCGCGAACCGTGCGGCCATCAGAGAAGATCGCATTGATCTCGTCAGCCCCTTCGATCACGTGATTATTGGTCACGATCAGGCCGTCTGCGGAGATTACAAAGCCTGATCCGAGCGAGCCTTGCTGGCTGAAGCCTTCCGGATCGCGGCCAAAGAATTCGTTGAATTGTTCCAGCGGATCACCGTTTGGAAATTGCGGCAGGCCTTGCGGGGCAATCGTCTGCTGGGTGGTAATATTGACCACGGCCGGCATCAGACGCCGCGACAGCGCTGCGAAACTTGTTGGTGTCTCCTGTTGATCGACACTGTTGAGACCATCCGACAGGGAAACTTGCGCCTGCGCTACAATCGGCAAGCCTGCAAAAACACAAAAGGCAAGTGCTGTAAGGACAGGACGCATTATGATCGGCTCCAGCTTCATCTTGGGGACAGTTTCCATAATAACTATGGCGTTTCGCAGGCAAGGCGCAATGTCTAACCACCACCAAAGCGCAGCATGGCGTAGAACAGCACACCGCCAAGCGCCATTGAAAGCAGTCCCATTTGGCGCACCGCTGCCTCTGGCAGGTTTGATAACCACGCCCCAAACTGCTTCATCGTGTCGGGCGCGGCGGCATACATTACCCCTTCAAACAGCAACCACAGTCCAAACGCGGCGAGAAATATTGTCCACATTGACTTAGCCTTTTCAAAAACAAACCCCGCTCCGGATGGTGCCGGAACGGGGTTGATAAGTTAGCTGCGCAACGGTTCAGCGTCCACGCTGACCGTTCTGGCGGGCCCGATCAATAAACTCGTCGCAGAGGCCGAGACTATCTGGTGCCACAACAATTTGAGTGCCCTTGGTGAAGGCATTTTCACAAGCAATCAGGGCGCGTTGGAAGCGGAAGAACTCAGCGTCCTTCTGGTAGGCCTGCGCGTAAATGTCGTTACGCTGAGCATCACCATCACCGCGAATGATCTCTGATTCGCGCCGGGCATTGGCCAGAGTAACCGTGCGGTCTTTCTCGGCTGTCGCAGTAATTTCCTGGGCATCACGATCCCCGCGTGCCCGAATTTCTTCGGCTTCCTGCTGGCGTGTGGCCTCCATCCGCTGGAACACGCGCACGGACACATCCGCCGGCAAGTCGACACGTTTGATCCGGACATCGATGATGTTGATACCACGACCGGCAATCGACGCGCTGAGCGTATCGCGAATTAGATCCATCAATTCAGAGCGCTGCCCAGAGATAATCTCCTCGGGAAGCTTGGTTCCAAGAGCGTTGCGAATCGCCGTTTCAGAGAAGCGGCCAAGCTGTAGCTCGCCTTCCGATTGCGTCCCCAATCTACGGTAAAATTCCAGCGGATCCGAGATTTGCCAGCGCACGAAGGCATCAACGAGAAGCTGCTCCTGGTTTGACGCAAATATTTCGATGTTTGGCACATCCAGGCCAAGGTTTCGGCGATCATAAGTCACGATCGACTGAATGTATGGAACTTTGAATTTCAAACCCGCCTCATTGTCCGTAGACGCTGGATCATTATACGCCTGAACCACCCGGCCAACTTGCAGGACCAGTGATTGCTGGCGTTGATCGACAATGAAAAAGGAATTGAGCAGTGAAACCACTGCAATGACGATGGCAACAATGCCAAGAATACCAAAGGGTTTCATGATCTAGTTCCCTCCTTCGCTGCGGCTGACACGATCAAGCGGCAGATATGGAACCGCGCCTGAATCGCTGTCGAGAATAAGTTTGTCGGCTTGGGCGAGTACCCGTTCCATGGTTTCCAGATACATCCGTTCGCGTGTCACCTGCGGTGCTTTGCGATACTCGGTCAGGATCTGCTCGAAACGGCTGGCTTCACCGGTTGCATCTGCAACCACCTGATCGCGGTACGCCGAGGCGTCTTGCAATATTTGCAAAGCCTGACCTTCGGCCCGGTTGACGATACCATTGCGATATTCATTGGCCTCCTGAATTTTCCTTTCAGCGTCCTGACCAGCATTAATCACGTCAATAAAGGCATCCCGAACTGGGCCCGGCTGGCGCGCGTCTTGAATCTCGACATTCTCGATATTCACACCGGCATCGTAATCGGTCATGAGTTGCTGCAACTGTGCTCTGACGTTGTCCTGAATCTCGATCCGGCCGGTTGTGATGACAGCATTCAGTGTCGATTTTCCAACCACTTCGCGCATCACACTTTCGGCAGCATCCTTAACCAGCTTGCTGTCCTGATTGTTACGCCCATCGTGATCAACTTTGAGGATAAAGTCTTCCGGGGCCTCGCCATCATAATACCAGAACACTGTGAACTGTACGTCAACGATGTTTTCGTCACCGGTCAACATCAGACGCTCATCATCATTTGTGCCAATCGATGTCCGGTTCTGGCTTTCCGACGCGAGAATCTCATGCGTCTCAATTGGGGAGGGCAGATGAACATGAAAGCCAGGCGTGAAATTCTTCTGATATTCGCCGAAGCGGAACACTGCGGCGCGTTCGCCCTCGTCAACAATAACAATGCCTGTCGCCAGCCAGGCCACCAGCGCGACCACACCAAGGATCAGGAAACTGCCTGGTCCAAAGCTCGGGCCTTTACGCCCACCGCTTCCGCCGCCATTGCCGCGCCGGGAAAAGCGTTCCTGCATGCGGCGCATCTGATCTTCAAGATCAGGGCCTTTGCCACCGCCAGGACGGTTCCAAGGAGAGCCCTTGTCATCGCCGCCATTATTCGATCCGCCGCCCCATGGGCCGCCATTGGCTTTCGGGGCATCATTCTCGCCCGTGCCATTATCGTTATCGTCGTTCCAGGGCATCGCCCCTCCTTCTGGATCACACCAGTTATCTGGTTTTTATTGCGCTTAGAGCTTATTTGTCTACGCACAAGCCTCTCATCAAGGATCATAGCCCATGTTTTGGGATAAAAAACAACGTAAACCACTTAGCGAAGCAACAATTCGCGCCGCTTTGGGTGACCCGGACTGGCTGTCAGGCATTACCATTGCTGATGATGGGCGCGTGACCATCGTGATCGAAGCGGACCCGAGCGACATGGCGCGCAGTGAAACAAACCGCGTCGAGTCCGAGATTCGCATTATGGCGATGACAGGCGTGACGCAGGTCAATGCCGTGCTGACTGCGGAAAAATCCCCAGGTGGCGCGCCTGCTCCCGCTGCGCGATCTATTCCAACGGTCAAAGCCGGGCCTTCAGTCCGGCGCGTCAAAAAGGGTGCGCGGCTGTCGGATGAAGCCATGTCGCAAGCTGATCCCGGCGCGAAACCTGGATTACCGCCGATCCCCGGTATTTCCCGCATCCTTGTGGTCGCCAGTGCCAAAGGCGGTGTCGGCAAATCTACCGTCGCGGTCAATCTCGCCGCTGCCTTCGCCAAGCAGGGCTTGCGGGTCGGGCTACTTGATGCCGATATATACGGGCCGAGCATTCCGACCATGTTGGGCACTTTGGACGCCAGCCCGCAAACCAATTCAGACGGCAAACTGGTGCCAATTCTGGCTCACGGCATTCATACTTTGTCGATCGGTTACCTGACCGACCCGGACGCCCCGATGATCTGGCGCGGCCCGATCGTGCAGTCTGCGATTATGCAAATGTTGAACGATGCCGCTTGGGGCGACTCCGATGATCCTTTGGATCTGCTGATCATTGATACGCCTCCAGGCACCGGTGAAGCCCAACTCACTTTGGCTCAGAAAGTCCCGGTAACAGCGGCTCTGATCGTGACGACACCTCAGGATATCGCGCTGGCTGATGTCAAGCGCGGCGCGGCGATGTTTGCCAAAACCCATGTTCCGATCCTGGGGATTGTCGAAACCATGTCTTGGTTCGAAGACCCGGCCGGGCAGCGTCACCATTTGATGGGTGAAGGCGGCGGGCAAAGGATGGCGACACATCTGGGACTGCCCCTGATCGGCCAAATACCACTGATCCAGGCGATCCGTGAGGCTGGAGATAGTGGCCAGCCGGTGACCCTGTCAGAGACATCGGAAAGTGGCCTGTTCACGACAATTGCGCGTGAGATCGCGCTTGGTCTCGATGCCTTGCAAACCAAGTCACCACCAGAGATTATTTTCGACGACAAGGCCGAGCCGGTTGATCCTGTCTAATTAAGAAAATTTTGATCAAATTTGCCTGATTGAACACACTGCCTCTTGCGGATTTTGTGTCATCTTCTGGCTCTGGAAAGGGTTGAGAGATGTTAGAGACCTCATCACGGCTGCACACATTCATCTACGCTGCCTTGCTGACAGTGGTGCTCATCTGTGCCTCGATCCATCTGTCGGCCTATGTCGCAACCAGTCTTGACCCGAACCAGCCATCTACCCTGATTTTCATATCTGTGATTGTGTCAGGTGTGCTCGCCCCGCCAGCCTCATTTCTACTGGCAGTCTATTCGCACAAGCTGATTAATGTGCAGGAGCAATTGCACCTGCTGGCGACAACTGACCCATTGACCGGGCTGTTGAACCGGCGTGCCTTTGAGGTCTTTTATGATCGTGAGATTGCCCGCTACAAACGCACAGGCCAGCCTGTCGCCCTGCTTGTGCTTGATCTTGATCACTTCAAATTCGTCAACAATGCCCACGGTCATGCTGGCGGCGATATCGCCCTGCGCAAGCTTGCAGAATGCCTGCGTTCATCCATTCGCTATGGCACGGATGAGGTCGCTCGCTGGGGCGGCGAGGAATTCACAATCTTGTTGACCAATACGGGGCGTGACACCGCCATTCGCGCCGCCTTGCGCTTCCGTCGGCAAATTGAAACTCTGCTGATAGAGCATGATGGCCAGACGATAAAACTGACCGCGAGTTTCGGCATTACCGTCTGCGATGAAAAAGAATCGCTAGAGGACGCTGTCGCGCGGGCTGACAAGTGCTTGCGCCAGGCCAAATCACACGGCCGCAACAAAGTTGTCGCGTTCCCGGAATTGGCCGACAAGCTGCAAAGCGAACAGGCCGCGTAGCGCTCAAGCGTAATAGTTCAGCTTCAGGCCCGGCTCTTGCCAGCGACATTTGGCCAGTTTTCCGGTCCCTGAAAGCGTCACCCACGCATCTTTCATATCGTCGCCACCAAAGCATATATTGGTCACAAACGGATCCGGGAACGCGACATGACTGTGGTTGCCATCAGGTGTAATCGTGGTGATCCCGCCGTTCAGAATTGTCGCAATGGTGACATGTCCAGCCGCCGTCACAGCCAGACTGTCGAAATATTGCAACCCTGGCATCGTCGCCACAACCCGGCCTTTATTGAACGGCGAAGCGGCTGTGACCTGACCTGGTTGCTCAAGATCAAACGCCCATAAGCGCCCGGTCATTGTGTCGGCCATATAGACCACACGCTCGTCAGGTGACAGGCCAACCCCGTTGGGTGAGGTATAGTGGAAATCCAGTTCTTTCGCTTCGCTCGCACCGTTTGCCAGATAGAACAGGCCGCCAAGGTCGCGGTGGCGCGGATAGGTCTTGCCATGATCTGTAAAATACAGGTTGCCGTCGCGATCAAAGACCAGATCATTTGGCCCTTTCAGCGCAGACCCTTCAACTGTATCGAGCACCCGTTCAACCTTGCCTGTAGCCAGATCGACCCGCTCAATCCGGCCACCAGAATAGTCGTCCGGGCAGTTGCCTGGCACCAGTAAGCCGTCCATCTGATTGTATATGAACCCGCCATTATTGCAGACCCACAGCGCCCCGTCCGGCCCGATCGCGGCACCGTTGGGACCGCCGCCGGGAGTAGCAATCACTTCAGTTTTTCCATCGCCCCAGACCCGGGTAATCGTTCCGCGCGCAATCTCGACCAGAATGATCGAACCATCCTGCATAATGACCGGCCCTTCAGGAAACTGCAGGCCCTCAGCAACAATCTCAATGTCCATAATGTCCTCGCGTTGATGTTCTGGAAAATCGACTTTGCTTTGGCTTCGGGCCGACGGCAAGCCTGACCTAGCGGAGCCATTTACACTTTACGCTTCAGAACCTTGATGTGGAAAGGAAACTCATTGCGCGCGTCAGCTTCGACTTTGCGATTGGACATAACCTCAAATGCGTTCTCGTCAAAGGCCGGGAAGAAGGCGTCACCGTCGACCTCGGTTTCAACCTCTGTCAGATAAAGAAGGTCAGCGGTTTGGATGGCTGCAGCATACAAGGCCTCACCGCCAACCACGAACACTTCCGGCTTGCCAGCCGCCCTCGCCAAGGCCCGGCCAGCCTCGATAGCAGGGAGAATTGAGGTGTGAACGCGCGCGCCAGGTGCTCGAAAGGTCCAGTCGCGGGTCAGCACGATATTCTCACGTTTAGGCAAAGGTCGGCGCGGCAGGCTGTCCCAGGTTTTGCGGCCCATAATGATCGGGTGGCCCTCGGTCATTGACTTGAAGAAAGCCAGATCGTCAGCCAGCCGCCACGGCAGTTTGCCGTCTTTTCCAATTGCGCCGTTTTGCGATCGCGCCGCAATCAGAGAGAGTTTGATCGATGATATCAACGCTTAAGTTCCAATCAGAAGGGCCCACCCATCTGTAAACAATGCTAGTCTCGTTCGGGCTATTGCTACAAGTACTTGGCTCGCGATAGATGCGATGTTTTGTTGCACAAGAGACAGGTCCGACATGCTGCCCGATACACTAGACGCCTTTATCGGATTTGCGACCAATAATCGCCCCTACCTGTTGCTCCCGGTTTGCGCGGCTTTCATTGCGACGCTGGTCGGCCTGCACAAATTGGGCGGACGCGGCTGGGCGATCATCTATGTCGCGATGATCCCGTTCTTGAACTGGTCATTTGGCGTTGTTCCGAATATGCAATTTGTCGGCCCGTGGGCGCTCGAGATACCTAAAGCGTTCGGGTTCGGTGATATTGCGTCCTATTTTTCGCTGGTCAGTGCGGGCGAAGATCCCCATCCCGGCGGGCTGCAACTGCATCCCCTGACGCTGATCACGGGTCTGGTCTTCGTGATCCGTGACTTTGTTCAGCGCGAGATGAAGCAGATGGTTCTGGTGGCGATGGCCGTCGCTCTGCTCTGGTCGATGTATTATGCCTGGATCGTCATCGTCATCGCATCAGGCTTGGCTTTCTTTGTCTCTGAGTTTTTCGATTGGCTGCTCTTCACATTCAGCAAGATGAAACTGTCCAAACGAATTTTGTGGTCGAGCGCGGTTGCGACGCCAATCGACACGAGTATTTTTCTCTACGGTGCTGATCTCGCCAAACAACTGAAATACGGACTTGAGGCTGGCAACACATTCACGCTGGCCAATTGGATCGTGTTCATGACCGGCAAGATGGTCGGCGCTGTGGTCGTGTCGCACTTGGTGCGCCGACGCGAGGATGCCGGCAAGATCAATCCTTACGATGACATCCCAGCCCAGTCAGCCGCGCTTTAAGCCGGGGTGAAACTGCCTGCCTGCGCCATGTTCCATTCAGCGCCAAGATGGGTCATCGCCGCATCTTCCAGCAAGATGCCACGATCCAGAAGTTTGTAAGCTCTATGACCCGGCTCTGTGATGTCTTCGGTGATCCGGTGCATGATATGGCGCGGGGTCAGCTCGCTCGGATGCTCGCACCCGGCCGCGCCGATCACCTCCATCAGCGCTGCGACTGTATTCTTGTGAAAGTTGAACACACGATCCGCCTTGTCAGCGACAACCAGACCACGCTGGCGGCCCTGATCGGTGGTGGCAATCCCGGTCGGGCAGGTATTCTTGTGGCAATTCAGCGATTGAATACAGCCCAGCGAAAACATGAACCCACGTGCCGAGTTGACCCAATCAGCGCCCAAAGCCAGCGACGACGCCATCGCAAAGGCCGACACCTGCTTGCCGCTCACCGCCAATCGAACCTGATCTTTCAAGCCACATCCAACGAGCGCATTGCGGGCCAGAACCAGCCCAGCGCGCAAGGGTGAGCCGACATGGTCGAGAAACTCCGCCGGGGCCGCGCCGGTGCCGCCTTCCGCGCCATCAATCACAATGAAGTCGGGACGGATGCCGGTCTCCAGCATCGCCTTGCAAATCGCCAGAAACTCCCAGCGATTGCCGATACAGAGCTTGAAACCCGTTGGTTTGCCGCCAGATAGCTCCCGCAGCTCTGCGACATATTCGAGCAGACCGATCGGGGTCGAAAACGCCGTATGCGCGGGCGGCGAATAGCAGGTCTGGCCAACCGGAATACCGCGCGCCTCGGCAATTTCCGGCGTCACTTTCGCGCCCGGTAAAACGCCGCCATGTCCGGGCTTTGCGCCTTGTGATAGCTTGATCTCGATCATCTTGATTTGATCCAGGCTGGCGGTTTCAGCAAACTGCGCCGGATCGAAACTGCCATCCTTCGCCCGGCAGCCGAAATAACCTGAACCCAATTCCCAGACCAGATCGCCGCCGCCGGCCCGGTGATAGCGCGAGGCTCCGCCTTCGCCGGTATCGTGATAGAAGCCGCCTTTCGCCGCGCCCCGGTTCAGTGCTTCAATCGCGTGGGCACCGAGGGCGCCAAAACTCATCGCGGAAATGTTCAGCACGCTGGCGGAATAAGGTTTCGCAGTGCCCGGTGCCCCGACCAAAACACGCGGGTTTTTATCTTCCGGATGCAAGGCGGTAACCGAATGCGACAGCCATTCATAAGGCGGCTTATCGATATCAAGGTGGCTGCCAAACGGCTCAACCGAGGAGACGTCCTTGGCACGGCGATAGACCATCGCGCGCTCTTCATGATTGAACGGGCGGCCTTCGGTTTCGCTCTCGACAATATAGGCGCGAAAGAATGGCCGCAGCTCCTCTGCAATCCAGCGAATGCGGGCCACAATCGGAAAGTTGCGCCACAGCGCATGGCGCGTCTGGACCAGATCATACAGCCCGATCAGGACCAAAAATCCAAACACCAAGCCAGGTACCGCCAACCAAGGCAAAGCGCCAAAGCCGATCATGCACAATGCAAGGGCGAAAACCGCAGCGACTAGAGGCAAATAACGATACATAGAATCAGCCGCCCCGGTTAGCTCGTCGCCCCAACCTAGCCATGCCGGACGCACGGTCAATTGACACTTTCTGGCGCGGGCGCGAGACAGGATGCAAGTCATCACTAGGCTGGAGAAACAACATTCGTATTCTGCAAATCACCGACCTGCATATTCTTCCCGAAGCGGACACAAAACTCTATGGCGTAGACACGTATCGGTCCCTGCAAAGCGTTCTGGCATCCGCCTTCGCGCTGGACCACGCGCCTGAAGCGATCATTGCCTCTGGCGATCTTGCCGAAGATGGATCGCAGGCGTCGTATCGCCGCTTGCAGGACGTGCTGGCAGCGACAGGACTCCCGGTTTTTGTGTTGCCTGGCAACCATGATGACGTCGCCAATATGGAGCAGGCCTTGGTCGGTGGCTCTATCAAGATGCAGACAGCCCATAGCACTGGCGGATGGAAATTGGTGTTCCTCAATTCGCAGATTCCGGGTGAAAGCCACGGCCGAGTGACAGATGATGCCCTGCGGGCCTTGCGAGACGATCTTGAGAACAATCCTGATACGCAGTATCTGATCGCGCTTCATCATCCCCCGATTGCGCCTTGCCAACATCCCGTATGCCAGCTTGAAGCGGCTGATGACTTTCTAGATTCTTTGGGCGCGTTTGCGAATGTCAAAGCTGTGATCTCAGGCCATGCGCATTTGGAGGATACGACCCTGCGCGGCCACCTCACGCTGATGACGACACCTGCGACCTGCGCCCAGGCCAGCCATGGCGTGACGCCAAAAACAGACACGCAAACCTGGGGCGTACAGGCCGACCTAGATCTGGCCTATGACGATTTCAAAGCGACACATCGGGTTGACCCAACACGCCACGGCTATCGCATTCTGGACTTGTTGCCAGACGGGAGCTTCACAACCCAAGTGCACTGGGTCGCAAGTCAGAAACCGTTCAGCACGCCGTAGCGGTCGCGGTGATAACTGGCGCCGCCGAGTAACGCCTCCTGTACGCGGGCGCGTTTCATGTAGAGACCGCTATCATGCTCGTCGGTCATACCGATACCGCCATGCATCTGGACCGTTTCGTTTGACACCAGATGCACCAGCTCGCTCGCCTGCGCCTTGGCCAGACTGGCCAGATCGGCAATGTCATTGCGTGGCTCATCAACCGCTGACAGGGCCGCGCCGACGCACGAGCGAACCAGTTCCAGATCGGTGTACATCTTCGCCGCGCGATGCTGCAAAGACTGGTACGATCCGATCAATTGGCCGAACTGTTTGCGGGTCTGCAAATAATCCAGCGTCATTTCGAACGCAGCTTGCGCTGATCCGAGCATCTCCGCTGCGAGTGCAATCCGCCCACGGTCCAGCGCCGGTTCAAGCACGTCCCAGCCAGCATCGACCGCGCCTATGACATTGGCCTCGCTGACCGTGACGCCATCAAGCGTCAGGTGCGCGGCGCCATGCGAGTCGACGGTCACCAGCTCTTGCACAGACATGCCGTCTGCCTCGCGCGGCACCAGAAACAGCGTGATGCCGTGGGTTTGCCCAGACTCGCCAAATGTGCGCGCCGCGATGATAAACACATCAGCGTGGTGGCCGTCAGGTACAAAACGCTTGGCCCCGTTCAGGGTGTAGCCCTGACCATTACGCTCTGCCTCTGTGGCGACATTTAACGGCGCGTGGTGGGTGCCTTCGTCCACAGCCAGCGCGGTTGTGACCTCGCCAGAAGCGATCTTTGGCAACCAATTGGCTTTCAACGCCTCAGAGCCGCCAAGGTCGATCAGGCTGGCGCCAAGAACAGCGGTTTGCAGCAATGGCGTGGCGGCGAGCGTGCGCCCTTGCGCCTCCATCACCTGACCCATCGCGACCATGCCCATGGCAACGCCGTCATATTCCTCCGGCACCAAAACGCCAAAGAAACCAAGCTCAGCCAGCTTCTGACGCGTTTCCTGATCGACGCCATTGGCGCCACTATCGCGCAAACCCCGCAAATGGCTCACCGGCAACTCATCACGGGCAAAGGATATCGCCGTATCGCGCAACATTTGTTGATCTTCAGACAGTACAAAAGCCATTACTGATGCTCCCGCAGGCCGAGGACGCGTTTGGCAACGACGTTCAAATTGATCTCGCTGGTGCCGCCTTCGATGGAGTTGCCTTTCGAGCGCAGCCAGGAACGCGTCGCCTTCTGGGCATCCGGCGCCATGCCCTCGCCCTCCCATCCGAGGCCATCTGTGCCCAAAGTTTCAACCAGTAATTCGCACCTGTCCTGGTTCATTTTGGCGGCGACATATTTCATGATCGAGGCGGTATGGCCAACCTCGCCGCCCGCTTTCGCCTCCTCGCCGGCGCGCTGCACGGTCAGACCGAAGGCTTTGGCATACATCATGTGGTCAGCTATCCGGGCGCGCAGATCGCCGTCAGCAATCCGGCCACTGGCATCAACGCCAACATGCTGCTTGGCATAGTCCTGCGGCGACAAAATACCCGACCCGCCAGTGCCACCAAACCCACCCGCCGAGATTGACGAGCGCTCAAATTGCAGCAGGCGTTTGGCAATCGTCCAGCCAGCATTCTTCTCGCCTACGAGCTGGTCTTTGGGCACTTTCACATCCGAGAAGAAGGTCTCGCAAAATGGCGAGGAGCCTGAGATCAGCTTGATCGGCCGCGCTTCAACGCCCTCAGACCGCATATCAAACACCAGGAAACTGATGCCCCCATGCTTCACACTCGTATCTGTGCGCACCAGGCAGAAAATCCAATCGGCCTGATCGGCGTAAGAGGTCCAGACTTTCTGGCCATTGATCAGCCAATGGTCGCCCTTATCCTCGCATTTGGTTTGCAGGCCCGCCAAATCGGAGCCTGCGCCCGGTTCGGAATAGCCCTGGCACCAACGTGTCCTGCCGTTCAGAATATCCGGGATGTAGCGCTTCTTCTGCGCTTCATTGCCAAATTCCAGCAGAGCGGGCCCAAACATCCACAGCCCGAACGAGAACAGTGCCGGGCGCGCCTTGATGCGGCGCAATTCCTGCTGCAGCACCCGTGCTTGCGGCTTGTTCAGGCCGCCACCGCCATATTCAGCCGGCCATTCCGGCGATGTCCAACCCTTCGCGCCCATCCGTTCGAGCCAGAGTTTCGACTCCGGGTTCTTGAATTTTTCCGTCGTTCCACCCCAGACAATCTCATCATCCTTGAGCGGCGTGCGCATGGATGGCGGGCAATTTTCTACGAGCCAGTCGCGCACATCGGTGCGAAACGCCGTCAAATCATCTTGCTCAGCCATATCAATCCTCCCACGCGCCAAATACCAGACGCTCATATCAACATGACACGGGTCTAAACCACAGCACCGCTCGCCGCCAACCGTGACGCTGGGTGAGCTGGAAAATTATTCGCCGAGGGCGTAAGCAAATTCCTCACGGATGATTTTGCCAGCATTGACATAATAGGTGCCAACTTCGCGCATCTGCATACGCTGCCCACTTTCCTTATTGGTCACATCCATGTCGAAGATCACACTGAACCGGTCATCACCGTGCACGAAGGGTCCCTCGGCCTTCAGCTTGTGCACCTCATGCGCATTGAACCACCACTCACCCTTGGCCTGGATTGCCTCGAGCCCAACCGCCTCGGAACTATCCATTCCCGGCATTGCTACCGCCTCAACCGAAACCGCGTCTTGCGAGTAATGGTTGTTCTGCAGCTGCAGCTCAGCTTCGTGGCCTTGATTACAGCACTCAATCAGTGTGTTTCCCAATTGCATCAATTCTTGTGGTGTCGCCATATCGTCCTCCTGTTTCGATATCAGAACAAAAACACAACATCAGTCATTTCACAAGAGCCGGTCGCGCGCTAACGCCGTCCGAGAGGACCATGCCCAGGCCCGGTTTCAACACCGATAATATTGAACAGGTGCACGATAACCAGAAGGACGCCGAAAACGCAGCCAATCATCACCAGTCCCCAGGGCACCTGATGTGGGCGCTCATCCTTGCGGATGGTCCCAAGTTTCGAATTGGCAAACAGGCCAAGCCCGATAAAAGCGGCGCCAGCGGTCAGGCTGATGATCCAGTCAAACACGGCTTTTCCTTCGTACACGAGCGATGCGGTTTATGCGGTGTCTTTGCCCAGAAATGCGGCGCTTCGACAAGCTCTATTAGTGCGCGTGCCGCAGAAAACGAGTGCAATGACCAATATAGTGGCCTGGTTATAACGGCTAAAACACGCGGCCAATGCCACCGCGCCGGGGCCAACACATCACTCAAGAAGCCAACCGCCAGACCAAAGCCGAGCAGACCCGCGCCCAATGAGCTGATTGCGAACGCGTTCGTCAGACAGGCGGCCAGAACCAGCAACATCACAGGGGCATGGAAGACCGGCGCAATCACCGCGCCGCCCAACGCCATTTGCAGGGCGACGAACCGAACCATCCCTAATTGCTGCAACAACACGCGTGGTCGTCGCATCAAAACCAGCCAGGTTTGCACAAACCCCTTGATCCAGCGACTGCGTTGGGCGGCCCAGATCTCGAAATTATCCGGAGCGTCCTCATAGGTTGGCAGGTTGAGCGTCACGATACGGCGTCCATACCGCGCGAACCGCAACCCGAGGTCAGCGTCCTCTGTCACATTCCAGGCATCCCATCCGCCGATTTGAATCAGATCATCGCGGCGGAAATGATTACTCGTGCCACCGATTGGAATTGGCAGCCTCATTGCCGCCATTGCTGGCACCAAGAGCCCGAACTGGGTCGCATATTCCAAGCTCCAGTGCGCAGCGATCAAAGCCTGGTGCTCATTGTCGGCGACCAATGGTGCTTGTGCGCAGGCAATTGTCTCAGGTCCGGTGCGAAAGGTCCGGTAAGCCTCAAACAATTGACCCGGATGCGGGCGATCTTCTGCGTCATAGATACAGATGAATTCGCCGCGCGCGCGCATTAGCCCATAATTCAGCGCATTGGGCTTTGTCCGTACAAATCCAGGTGGAATGATTACGAACCGCGTTCCCGGCGGAAATGTCGAAATATCAGCCGCCGCTATGGTCTCAATATCATCCGCTTCAAACAGAATTTGAATATCCAACCTGTCACTGGGCCAGACCAGTTGATTGAGTGCCTTGGCGAGCTGATCGACCATCGCTGCTTCGTGAAAGACCGGCACCATAATCGAGTAGACCGGCAAATCATGGTCCACTTGATAGGGCCGAAACCGCTTGCGCAGACGCAAGCAGCTGCCGACGCTGATCAAAATCAGCCGCCACACAATCAAGGCTGTAAACAACACCCACAAGCTGGCGACGAGAGCAGAGAACAGCAAGAAAGGTTGGGCCAGACCAAATAGGCCAAGACCGCCTAAGCCGAGCGCCAGAACCTTGCGCTGTGGTCCGGCCACGCCATCGCGGCATGACAGTGATGCAGGTAAAACCAGTTCGCCATCAATCACTGGCTCAAGATCAAAATCGGGTGAACGCTGACGCCAGCGCCCGATATCATCCGGCGTTCCTAAAGTATCTGCAGTGTATCCATCGGCTCCAGCCACAAGGATATTTTAGAAAATACGAGCACCGGAACAATCACCTCATGGTTGAATCAGTCAAATAAGTATCGCGCGTGTATATAATTTTCTGAATACAGCGCGATTATATACACGCGTCTCCCTATTTATCTGACCTTCCTCCACGCATTGAGCGGTCGCGCAGCGCGATTTGGATGTCGGTTTTTGCCCACAACCGCGAAATTGGCTGATGCCGAGCGCTCAAATTCCTCTTTTTCCCACTCAAACTGCAATAAATCTGCGTTGCCGGATGCGTAATAGATAGCTCACAGGCGCCAGAATCGCACCAAATAATTCACCGAAAAACGATATTTATATATTGAAAAACGATAAGTAACCCCTTATCTGTTTTTGGGTCGAGCAGAGATCAATAGATTCGATCGACACCGGGTAGACCCCGGTTCATATAAGGAAAGAATATTATGCAAGCGACACCCTCCCATGTCACCCCTGAAGCCACCTCCGTTTCGGATGCGGCTTTTCCCGCTGACCTAGGCGACGAACTTTACAGCAACGATCTCCTCCCAGAGCTGAAACTTGCCGCCGCCGCTTCACGGCGCTCACACATCCTGATCAGTCGCCGCAAGCGCGGTAGCCGTCGCTCGATCCGATAGGTCGTGCCAGATGTTCCGATCAACACCCCGCCATCTGCGCGGGGTGTTGCCATTTTCAGTAACCTAAACCAGATCCTTGGGCCGAATGAAATTCTGCAGCCGGAACTGCGTCGGTACAAAAGCGCCATCCTGACCTGCTTCAAACAGGGCCACACTCCCGGTTGGCATTTTCGAGGACGCCCGCAATGCGGCGCGATGGTCAGCGCTGCCCGCCTTGCGGATCAGGCGCACGACGAGATCATGCATACCCGGATTATGTCCGATCATCAGCAGCGTTCCGGCGCGCTCGGCTTGCGCTACATATTCGGAAATTCCGCGTTCCCCGGCGAGATACAGGCTCTCGTCAAACCTGACATCACAATCGCCAAACACATCAGACAGGTGTTTCCAGGTCTCACGCGTACGCCGGGCCGAGGACACAATCGCCTGATCAGGCAACCAACCGGCAGCGTGCAGCGCAATCGCCATGGCCTCCGAGGCAAAATGACCGCTGCTGGTTAAAGCCCGGCCATAATCATCGATCCCCTCGGTCCAGGGTTCGGTCTTGGCGTGTCGCATCAATATCAAGCGCTTCATCAACATTCCTTAGGCTCAGAAAAACTAAACTTGCGTATCAGCCTCATGCGGTTGAGCTGACCCGCTATTGGCCTCACTTTTAGTCTATAAATCAAACTATTCATCAGGAGAATAACATGAGCCTGCTCATCGGCGATACCGCACCAGACTTTGAAGCCGAGACCACTATGGGGCGCATCCATTTTCATGACTGGATCGACGGCGACTGGGTTGTGTTCTTTTCCCATCCGGCTGACTTTACCCCCGTTTGCACGACAGAGCTGGGCTATACCGCCAAGCTGAAAGACAAGCTGGCAGCCCGCGGCGCCAAGGCGATTGTGATCTCGGTTGATACGCTGGCTGAGCATCATGCCTGGATCAAGGATATCGAAGACACCCAGGATACCGTGATTAATTTCCCGATCATTGCCGACCCGGCCAAAAAGGTCGCCATGCTGTACAATATGATCCACCCAAACGCCGATGCCAATGTCACAGTGCGCGCGGTTTATGTGATTGACCCAAACAAGAAAATCCGCGCCTCGATCATTTACCCACCCTCGGCCGGACGTAATTTCGATGAAATCCTGCGGGTCATCGACAGCATGCAACTGACCGATAATTTCAAAGTCGCCACCCCGGTCAATTGGCAGGATGGCGACGATGTGATCATCGTGCCCAGCCTCACCGATCCAGACGAAATCGCTCGCATGTTTCCCAAGGGCTACCAGGAAATCCGGCCCTATCTGCGCGTCACTCCGCAACCGAACAAATAGCTAGAACGGGTCAGGAAACCCCACCAATAGTGCCTGCCAATAGGCCTCTGACCCGGCTTCCTTATTATTGCTTTCAGGCGCTGACCGGTCGAACAGCTTGCGGCGGAACACCCGAACCAGGCGCGGATCAGCGCCGCGATGCATCCCAAAACTCAAAAAGACTGGATCGTCCCGTGCCAGCACCGGCACCTGTTCAAGCAGATCACTATAAGCGGCATGGTCGCGGTGATAGCCGTCGAGGCGGAGCATGATAAGCCGCTCATCATGATTAGCGGTCAGCCAGCTATACCGGCGATGGCGGCGGCGATTTGAGCGTTTTGGCATGGATGTTTCCTTTATTTTGCCTCGCGCTAACGCCCTTCGGGCGACGCGAGGCGAAGCGGGTTCCGCGACAGCGCTTCGCGCTGCCACATGAACCCAGCCCTGAGCCCGGTTCATGTTCGCGAAGCGAACGGAACCTGCTTGGCAACGCGTGACGCGAAGCGTCTTAGCGCGTTGCAAAACCAGAGCCTTAGCGCGAGGCAAAACTCAAGCCGAGACAAAACCACACTCTACCTTCGTAACGAGCCACCCGTGGCTTTGACGACGGCCGCCACTATCTTGTCGGAAACCGCTTCGATATCCTTGTCGGTCAAGGCGTCGCCAATCGGTTGCATTGTGACTTCAATCGCGACCGATTTTTGCCCCGGCTCAATGCCTTGTCCTTGATAGACATCGAAGACATCAACCCGCGTGATCAGTTTCTTGTCAGCGCCGTGTGCGGCTATGGTGATCGCGTTTGCGGCGATATTGTCACTGACCACAAAGGCAAAATCGCGGTGGATGGGCGACAAGTCGATCTTCTGTAGCACCGGCTTGGTCTTGGTCGTTTTGGCGCGCATCAGAGGCAGGGCGTTGAGGTTAAGCTCGAAACCGTAGACCGGACCATCAACATCCAGCGCCTTTAGCACGCGTGGGTGCAGCGCGCCGAAATGGGCGATGGTCACTTTTGGCCCAAGCTTCAGACAGGCTGACTGTCCCGGATGCCAATGGGCTTGACGCGGTGCATCGATCTGAAAGCGCGTCGGCGGCTGGCCAAGCGCGGTCAAGACTGCGAACAGGTCGGCCTTGGCGTGGTAGGGGTCATACGCGGCGGTGTTGCCTTGCCAGTGACGGGCCGCAACCGGGCGCACCAGCGCTGCAATGACTGTGCGCTGATCCTTTGGGCCGTCACCGCGATAGACCGGCCCGGCTTCAAACAGGCGCATGTCGCGCTCACCCTTATTGAAGCCTTTCTGGGCCGCAGCGGCGAGATTGGCGAGAATGCTGGGCCGCATCTGGTTTAGCTCGCTGGCCACCGGGTTGGCGATGGTCAGGGCAGGGTCGCCGCCGCCAAAGAGTTTAGCATCGGCATGCGGCATGAAACTCCAGGTGACCGCTTCCTGGAAGCCGCGAGAGGCGAGGGTGCGCCGCGCCGTGCGGACGCGGTCTTGAATCGGTGTGGTGACGGCGCGCTTGCCGCTTTCCGGGGCTGGAAGCGAGGTTGTCGGCAGCGTGTCATAGCCTTCAAGCCGAGCGATTTCTTCAACAATATCGGCAGAATAGGCCATGTCGAAGCGCCAGCCTGGCACGGTGAGGAAGATGCTTTCGCCGGTATCTTCGATGCCGAAACCGAGCGATTTGAGGGTTTTCTTCATCGCAGCGGTCTTGATGTCGAGCCCGGTCAGGCGCGTGACATCGCTTTTGGTGAAGACAACGCGGTCGGTTCGCTCCGGGGCTTCGCCGGCGATCTTGATCTTGGAGGCCGTGCCGCCGCCATAATCCAGGACCAGGCGCAGGGCCTGATTTATCCCATCGGCGCAGGATGACGGGTCAACTCCGCGCTCGAACCGGTAACGGGCATCGGACGTAATCCCGGTTGTGCGACCTGTGCGGGCAGTGCGCAGTGGATCAAACCAGGCGCTTTCGATGAAAACATTCCGAGTCTCGGCGCTGACAGCGGTGGATGTGCCGCCCATCACGCCGCCGAGGCCAATCGCGCCACTGGCATCGGCGATCACGCACATGTCAGGCGTGATCTCGTAAGTTTTGCCGTCCAGCGCATCCAGCGTTTCAGCCGTACGGCCAAGCCGGGCGATGATCTTGCCGCGTAACTTGTCGGCGTCGTAAACATGCAAAGGCCGCGCGCGGTCGAGCGAGATATAGTTGGTGATGTCGATCAGAAGTGATTTTGGTGCCAGTCCGACCGCGCGCAGGCGGGCCTGTAGCCAGTCCGGGGAGGGGCCATTTGTGACATCTTTGACCAAAGCGCCAGCAAAAACTGGGCAAGCATCCGGGGCTTCCAGTGAAATCTCAACCGGGCAGTCGAAGCTGCCACTGACTTTCTTGACCGGCTCGTCAATGAACCCGCCCGCACCTGCAGCGGCGAGATCACGAGCAATGCCTTGGACGCCAAGCCAGTCGGGACGATTTGGCGTGACTTCAAAGTCGATCACCGGATCATCAAGGCCGAGCGCTTCGGCGGCAGGCGTGCCGAGTTTCAGCGCCTCATCGAGGTCGGCAATGCCATCATGGTCATCGCCCGCTTCAAGCTCTTTGGTCGAGCACATCATGCCGGAGCTTTCGACGCCGCGAATTTTGCGTGGTTTCTTGTCGAGCGAGAAATCCAGGCCCGGAATATACGCGCCGAGCGGGGCATAGATCGCGGTCATGCCTTTACGGGCATTCGGCGCGCCGCAGACGATCTGCTTGGTCCCGTCAACCGTATCGACCGTACAGACGCGCAGCTTGTCGGCGTCAGGATGTGGTTGGGCATCGGTAACTTTGCATACTGTAAAGGCGGCGAGACGTTCAGCCGGATTCTCGACATGCTCGACTTCCAGACCTGCTTTCAGCATCGCCGCGAGAATCTCGTCCAGCGATGCGGTGGTGGCAAGGTGGTCTTTGAGCCAGGAGAGAGGGAATTTCATTAGCTCAAACCCCCACTGACACTTGGCGTTAGCCATGGCTTGAAGCCGTAATGACGGCTCCATTTGGCATCAGCTTCAAAATACGGCCGCAGGTCTGGCATGCCGTATTTCAGCATGGCCAGACGATCGACCCCCATGCCGAAGGCAAAACCCTGATAGTCGTCAGGATCAATGCCGCAATTGCGCAGCACATTCGGGTGGACCATGCCAGATCCCAATATTTCCATCCAGGCATCGCCCTCGCCGATTTCAATCGACTCGCCGACCTTGGTATATTTCACGTCCATTTCGGCGCTTGGCTCAGTAAACGGGAAGAAGTGCGGGCGAAAGCGCGCCTCGACACTATCAACCTCGAAGAAGGCTTTGACGAAATCAATCAGGCAGCCCTTCAGGTGGCCCATATGGATATTCTTTTCGATCACCAGGCCTTCGACCTGATGGAACATCGGCGTGTGGGTCGCGTCCCAGTCATTGCGATAGACCCGGCCCGGCGCGATGATCCGGATCGGCGGCTTTTGGCTCATCATCGTGCGGATCTGCACCGGAGACGTATGCGTGCGCAGGACTTTCGGCTTGTCGCCTTGCTGCGGGTGGAAGAAGAACGTGTCATGGGTCTCACGTGCCGGATGGCCTTCAGGGAAATTCAGCGCGGTGAAATTGTGCCAATCGTCCTCAATGTCGGGGCCTTCAGCGACGGTGAAGCCCATATCGCCGAAAATCGCCGCAATCTCTTCGAAGACCTGCATCACCGGGTGTAGCGTCCCGGTCGGCTCTCGGCGCGGCGGCAGGGTCATGTCGAGCACGTCATTGGCCAGATCCGCCTCCAAGGCGGCGTCTTCAAGCACGGTCTTGCGCGCCTCAACCGCTGCGGCGACGCGGGTTTTAAGAGCGTTGAGTTTCGGACCCATGTCCTGGCGCTCTTCGGCGCTCATCTGGCCCAGCGTTTTCATCAGGCCGGAAACGCGGCCTTTTTTGCCAAGTTCAGCAACCCGGACAGTATCGAGCGCGCTTAAGTCTGTGGCGGCTTCAATTGCGGCAAGCGCTTCGGATTCGATTGTCGTTGTCTCGGACATTTTTAAACTCCGCTCATCCCCGCGCAGGCGGGGACCTTATTGCACAGGTCCCGCTCCCTTTGCGCGAGGTCCCCGCCTGCGCGGAGATGAGCGGGTTGTAAGTCGCGCTTTACGCCAGTGCAGCTTTGGCTTTCTCTACCAAGGCACCAAAGGCTTCAGGTTCGCGGATCGCCAGATCAGCCATAACCTTGCGATCAACTTCGATCCCGGCCTTGGTCAGGCCGCCAATGAAGCGCGAATAGGTCAACTGATCATCATGGCTGCGGACAGCTGCATTGATGCGTTGGATCCACAGGCTGCGAAAGCTGCGCTTTTTGACCTTGCGGCCAACATAGGCGTACTGGCCAGCCTTGAAGACGGCCGCATGCGCTGTGCGGTAGGTGGTTGAGCGACGGCCGCGAAAGCCTTTTGCCGCTTTGATGATTTTCTTGTGGCGTGCATGTGCAGGCACTTTGTTACGTGAACGGGCCATATCGAGGCTCCTTACTGTGTAGTCGGTTTAGATCAGGGTCGCGTTAAAGTCCGTTAGGCAGGAGCTTTTTCATGATGCGCTTATGGTCAGCACTCGCGCCAACAACAGTTCCGCGGTTTTGACGGATATATTTGCTGTTATGACTCATCAGGCGGTGACGTTTACCAACGACACCATGCTTGAGCTTACCGGTGGCCGTGATCTTAAACCGCTTGGCAGCGGCCTTCTTGGTCTTCATCTTCGGCATTTCGATCTCCTATGGTCTTGTAAACAAGACATATTCTAGTCGTTTAGAGCACTTAAGGCATGCCGTTGTCGGCCCAAGCGCTGCGGGAAGCGGGGTTATGGCTGAAAGCCGGGGTGGAATCAAGCAGATGATTCGGTCGCCAGAAGCTAGCGCTCAATCTTCCTTTTTAAGCATAGTCTCCAGATCTGCCGCCGAAATATCCAAGTCCATTTCCTGTGACATGCATATTGCCGCAGCGCGCACGCCAATATTGAAAGCCTCATTCTCCTTTGGAGCAGCGAGTCTGCCGATTAAGGGAAGAAACGAAAACGGGGACATTTCCGATACTGCCTTTTTGCGCGTACAGTCACAGGCAGCGTCAAGCTGCGCGAAAGATGCAGTCGAGCTTGATTGCGACTCCAAGCAGCTTTGTTTGATTGTCCGGCTGTAATTTTGATAATTGAAGAAGGTCCACGCGGCGATCAAAGCAATAAAGATCGCCGGACCTATCCAATTGCTCGATTTCTTGTTTTCCAACCCTAGCCTCCAAGCTGTCAGGCGATGCCTATTTCACCGGGGCCATGACCATTGTCATCTGGCGGCCTTCGAGCTTTGGTTCGAGCTCGATCTTCATCATTTCAGCGAAGTCGGTTTTGACTCTTTCGAGCAGTTCCATGCCGAGATGCTGGTGCGCCATTTCACGGCCACGGAAGCGTAGCGTGATTTTGACTTTATCGCCCTGCTCAAAAAACTGAGTGATTTTTTTCGATTTCACTTCATAGTCATGGATATCAATGTTCGGACGGAACTTGATTTCCTTCAATTCCGAGGTTCTTTGCTTCTTGCGCGCCGCCGCTTTTTTCTTCTGGGCTTCGAAGCGGAGCTTGCCATAGTCAACAATCTTGCAGGTCGGAACGTCCTGATTAGGCGACACTTCAACCAAGTCCATTCCGGCTTCGGAGGCGGCGTCTAGTGCAGCGTCTATTGGCACTTCGCCCTGCTTTTCGCCGTGTTCGTCAATCAATAGGACGCGATCGGCCTGGATATCCCGGTTGATGCGTGGCCCGGTGGGTTTGGAACGTTCCGGGCGCGTGTGTGGTCTGCGAGCTATGGCTAATCTCCATGGTTGCCAATTGTGATGCACTGAATATGCGCTTGTTTGGCCTTGTTTTCAAGCAAAGCCCTTGGGTCAAGACCCTAGATGTTTAAGAGGCGCGCATACACTGCAAGTGTCGAGGTTTGAAGCTGTTTTTTGCTGAAGCGCTGCCGCACGTGAATTTGACCGGCATTTCCCATTGCGGTTCGGGCGCTCTGCGGCAAGTTGACCAGGGTGCGGATACAGGCGGTTAAAGACGGGGCAGAGCCTGGGTCGGCGCGGGTTCCGGTCTGACCCTCAATCACAATCTCGCGCTGGCCGCCATGGTCAGCAACGATGACAGGTTTCGCCATGGCCGAGGCTTCTGCGGCAACCCGTCCAAACGCCTCGGGCCGGGTTGAGGGTGCCAGGATGATGTCGGCAAGCGCGCAGGCGGCTGGCATGTCACTGCAATGGCCAACAATTGAGACAACCCCGCCTAACCCGTTGGTGATAATTGAATTTTCCAGCTCAGCGACATATTTGGCCCGGCCTTGCGCATCGCCGGCAAGGATCAGGCGCAGGCCCACTCGCTCTTCTCCGCTTAAAGCGGCGAGCGCATCAATCGCGAGGTGTTGGCCTTTCCAGCTGGTCAGCCGGCCCGGTAAAAGCAGCGTCAAGCGGCCATCGGACGGGTCAATCTCCCAGGCCTGGCGCAGGCGATCTATGCGCTCTGCGGCAACACGGGCGGGATCAAACAGATCAAAATCGACACCTCTGGGAATGGTCACCACTGTGTCTGGATCAGTGCCATGAACCCCAATGATATGGGCGGCGGTCCAGTCTGAGTTGGCGATGACCAGATCGCCTTTTGCCATCACTGAATTATACCGGCGCTTGGGGCCGCTGACGCCGCTATAGGCGCCGTGATAGGTTGTCACAAAAGGGGTTTGGGTCTGCTGGGTCGCGCGGTAAGCGCTCCAGGCTGGGGCGCGGGAACGGGCATGGACGAGATCAATGCTCTGCGTAGCGATCAGCTTGGCCATCGCCTCGGCATTGGCGCGGATGCGGAGCGGGTTCTTGCTGGCCACTTTCATCGTGATCAGTTCGCCGCCCGCATTGGCGAGCTGTCTTTCCAGCCGCCCGCCCTGGCTGATGACCAGCGCGCGGCCACCGGCATTGGTAATCGCTTCGGCCATTTCAACTGTTGTGCGCTCAGCGCCACCAGCGGCAAGATCAGGAATGATCTGCAATAGGGTTTTACCCATCAGGTTGGGCCAGGGGTGATGTGCCATGTTTTCCTTGCATGCAAGCGCGCGTGATTGCAGTAGGATAGGTGTATCCCAAATGTAGGATCATTGCGCGGTCTTTTGCGCAGATGGAGCGCTCGGTGACAGATGATCTGAAAACGCCGCACGGTCGCCGCCTCGCATATAGATATTCGCCGCCAAAAGCCGGGCCAACTTTCATCTGGCTGTCAGGCTTCAAATCAGACATGAGCGGAACCAAGGTCATGGCTTTGGAAACCTGGGCGCAACAGGCCGGGTATGGATTTCTGGCCTTCGACTATTGTGGGCACGGCCTGTCGGGTGGGGCGTTTGAGGACGCCACCATCACCACATGGCGAGACGATACGCTGGATATGATCGCGGCCCTGACAGACGGCCCACTGGTGCTGGTCGGGTCGAGCATGGGCGGTTGGATGGCGCTGTTGGCCGCCGCAGCTTTAGGGCGCCGTGTGCAGGCACTTGTCCTGATCGCGCCCGCCGCCGATTTTACCGAGAAGCTGATATGGCCGGAACTTGAGACCGCAGCGCAAACTGAAATCATGCAAAAAGGTATGACGCTCCGCCCGTCGGACTATGGCGATCCCTATCCGATAACCCGCGCCCTGATTGAAGATGGCCGCACCTGGCAGATCATGGCTGCGCCGATCGAGTTCTCCGGTCCTGTGCGCATTTTGCAAGGCGGCCAAGACCGCGATGTGCCATGGCAACACGCATTTGGGTTGGTCGAGCTGCTGACCAGCGACGACGTGGTGTTCACGCTGATCAAGGATGGTGACCACCGTTTGTCACGTGAGCCGGACATTGAGCGCTTGCTGGCGACGTGCGGCGAGATCGGGTCTGCCTTGTCACCTGGTGGTATCTGATGCAGATATGCAGGTAGAGCCCGTCCGATTTTAGGAGCCTATCATGCGCATTCCAACCTCTTTCCTTGCCGTTTTAGCCTTTTCTGCTTGCGCACACGCACAAGCCCCAACCGGGACAGACGCGGTGCTGCAATCGGTCGATGATCGCTATGAGATGACGGCGGGTATTGCACAAAACCTGTGGGATTGGGCCGAGCTTGGGTATCAGGAAAATCGCTCATCGCAATTGTTGCAGTCCACGTTGGCGACGGAAGGTTTCACTGTAGAAGCTGGCGTGGCGGGCATTCCAACTGCGTTTGTTGCAAGCTGGGGCAGCGGCGGGCCGGTGATTGCGGTTCTGGCGGAATTTGATGCACTGCCGGGGATTACTCAAGACGCCACGGCGTTGCGCTCTGTCGTTTCGGACAAACATGCCGGGCATGCGTGCGGGCATAATCTGTTTGGGGCCGGGTCGGTGACGGCGGCGCTGGAAATCCGCAAATGGCTGGAAGAAACAGGGACACCGGGGACGATTCGTCTGTACGGCACACCGGCTGAAGAGGGCGGCAGCGGCAAGGTCTATATGGTTCGCGCCGGCCTGTTTGATGATGTTGATATCGCTCTGCACTGGCATGCAAGCGATGCAAACTCGGCTGCGGCGCGGACTTCACTGGCCAATCGCTCAGCCAAGTTTCGCTTTCACGGTGTCTCAGCACATGCGGCTGGCGCGCCAGAGCGCGGACGGTCTGCGCTTGACGGGGTTGAGGCGTTCAACATGATGATCAATCTGATGCGTGAACATGTGCCACAGGATGCGCGCATCCATTACGTCATCACGTCGGGCGGTATCGCGCCAAATGTTGTGCCGGATTTTGCTGAGGTTTTCTACTATGTTCGCCATCCTGATGCCGATGGGGTTGAGGAGATTTGGGCCCGGGTTGAAGACGCGGCGCGCGGCGCTGCAATGGGCACAGGCACCAGCGTCGACTGGGAAGTTATTCACGGCAATAACCCGCTACTGGTCAACGAGACATTGGCGAAGATGATGGATGCAAAGCTCCGCATTGTTGGCGGGGTTGAGTATAGCGCCGTCGAGCAGACGTTTGCCGACACCCTGTACCAGAGCTTCGCCAAGCCGCGCCTTGCCTTGGGCAGTGAGCGCGACGTGCAGCCATATTCGGTCTATCTCGGCTATGGCTCAACCGATGTGGGCGACGTGTCCTTCGCTGTCCCGACAGTAGGATTGCGAACAGCAACATGGGTCCCGGGAACCGCGGCGCATACTTGGCAAGCGGTGGCCGCCAGTGGCACGACGATTGGCTATAAGGGAGCAAATAATGCCGCCAAAGCCCTGACCCTCGCGGCGATTGAGCTGTACCAGAACAAGGATTTGCGCGTTGCAGCGCAGGCTGAATTCGAGGCAGCGCGCGGTGATAACTATGCGTATCGCTCACTACTTGGCGACCGACAACCGCCGCTGGATTATCGCAAATAGAGCTTGGATTGTGGCGAGATCAGCATCAGGAGGGCCAAGCGATGATACCAGACATATCCAAGACGGCGTGCGAGCAGGTAGAGGCCTTACGCGCCGGCGAGGTGACATCAACAGCGCTTCTGGAGGCTTATATTCGCCAATATGAAGCAGAAAACCCAAAACTGAACGCGGTTGTCGCGGTTGACCTGGACGCGGCGCGCCAGCGAGCAGCTGAGCTGGATGCGCTCTACGCAGACGGCCAATCTGCGGGCCTTTTGCACGGCCTGCCAATGACTATAAAGGATGTTTACGAGGTCGATGGCCTACCGGCGGTTTGCGGTGCGCAGGAGTTCACTGGACGCGGCCCGAAAGTTGAGGATGCCGAAGTGGTCAAACGCCTGAAAGCGGCGGGCGCGATCATCTGGGGCAAGACGAATACGCCTTATATGGCGGGCGATGTGCAGACCTATAACAAAGTCTATGGCGTGACGAATAATCCGTACGATCTGAGCCGGACGCCGGGCGGGTCGTCGGGCGGGGCGGCAGCTGCGCTCGCGGCTGGGATTACGGTGCTTGAGGTGGGGTCAGATATTGGCGGCAGTTTGCGCACCCCGGCGCATTTTTGCGGTGTCTGTTCGCTGAAGCCGAGTTTTGAGCTGGTGCCCCTCAAGGGACATGTGCCGCCTGCGCCAGGTAGCGACGAGATGGACCCGGATCTGGCGGTTGCAGGGCCGATGGCGCGCAATGTTGCGGATCTGGAGCTGTTAATGGCAGTGCTCGCGCCGGGCCATGCTCGCGGCGATCTGCCAAACAATCTCGGGTCTTGCCGGATTGCGGTCTGGGATACAGAGGCGAGATTCGAACTCGGCAAGGATTGCGCCGATGCGGTCACCCGGCTGGAGACGATCGCGCAAAACGAAGGTGCCCGCGTCAGCACGGCCAAGCCGGAGATTGAAAGCCGGCACCTGATCGATATTTATCAGCGCTTGCTCATGCCGATCATAACGTCTGGCCTGCCTGCAATGGCGCGCTTTGCCATGCGCGTGATCAAGCCTTTTGCCTATCTGTTCGCCAAAAAGGGTGAGTTTTCGCAAGCCAATACAATCATTTCAGCGCTCCAGAGCTCGGCCAAGATTGCTGAGGCGCAGGCCGAACGTGACAAGATGCGCGAGATATGTGCGACCTTTTTTGCCGAGCATGATGTCTTGATCGCGCCGGTTGCGCCGGTGTCAGCGATTCCACACAATAGCGATAAGTCATTGTTCTCGCGCAAGATTGAAGTTGACGGAACTGAAGTCGGTTACGCCGCTTTGTTCGACTGGGTTGCGCTGGCGACTGTGTGTTACCTGCCTGCTGCTGTCATCCCCGTGACCCGAACGCAAGACGGCCTGCCAATTGGCGTACAGATCATCGGCACACAGGGCCAAGATGCAAAAGTCCTCGCAATTGCAGCCCTGTTCGAAGCGGCGCTTGCGGAGAAATAGCGGTAAGCCGTGAACAAAGCGCGAAAACTGCAAGACGTTGTTAATCTTACCTTGTAATGTCTAGCCGGTATGACTGAAACGATTCGAATTCTTGGGATTGATCCTGGCCTGCGCCATACTGGATGGGGCGTGATTGAGCAGACCGGCTCGCGTTTGAGCCATATCGCTCATGGTGTGATCAAGGTCGATCCGGATCTCGCTTTGGCGCAGCGTCTGGCGGGGATATTTTCGGCGGTGGCTGGCTTGATCATTGACCATCAACCGGATGCGGCGGGGGTTGAAGAAACTCTGGTCAACGCCAATCCGCGCTCGGCCTTGAAGCTTGGTCAGGCGCGCGGTGTTGCGATGGCGGCACTGGCGCGGGGCGGCTTGCCCGTCAGTGAGTTTGCGCCGCGAGCGATCAAACTGGCTGTGGTCGGCAGTGGCAAAGCCGACAAGACCCAAGTCGGATTCATGGTCGCGCGATTGCTGCCGCGCGCCGGGAAAATGGGCCATGACGCCGCCGATGCGCTCGCCTGCGCGATCTGTACCGCGCATCATTTGCCACCGCGATCTATCCGGGGGGCGGCTTGATGCGGCCAATATTACAGTATGACTGGGTCATACTTTTGAGGGATCAGCCATGATTATTGGGCGTTTGAAGGGTGAAATCGCAGCGATTGGGGTCGATAGCGTGCTGATCGACGTCGGCGGGGTTGGATATGTCGCGCTGGCGGGCCCGCGCCTGCTGGCCAGTTTGACCGTCGGGGCGCAAGCTGAACTGTTCATTGAGACCCGCGTCACAGAGAGCTCAATCACGTTATTTGCGTTTGCAAGCGACGATGAGCGCGCCTGGTTCGTGCGCGTACAGGATGTGCCGGGTGTCGCGGGCAAGTCGGCTATGGCGCTGCTGGACGCGCTGTCACCGGCCGAACTGATGGATGCGCTGGCTTTGGGGGATAGTGCGATGATTACGCGCGCCAAGGGCGTAGGTAAGAAGCTTGCCGAGCGGATTACCGGTGAACTGTCGGGCAAGCCCCCGCCAATCGGGCGCTTTGGGCCGTTTGCAGCTGACCCAGGCGGAAGTGTTCAGGCGGCGTCTGATCTGGCCAATTTGGGCACCGGGGCGCGAGCAGAGGCAATTTCGGCCTTGGTTAACCTTGGATATACCCAGAGCGACGCCGCCCGCGCGGTCGCAGCGAGTGTTCGCGTTAACCCGGATCTACAGGTGTCTCAGCTGATCAAGGCGGCCTTGCGGGAATTGTCGCCAACATGATGGAATTTGCGTCAGCCCTAATGCCTCGGTTTCAGGGCGAATTCGGTGGATTTTCACCGAATCTTGTGTGGGCCTGCCCGAATCGGTTAATTAATCAGACTTATACCCGGCCCAGTACCGGTTATGTGGGACATTTCCCGCGTTTGGTTAACCCGGTTTTATTGGGGCTCTGGGCACGCCGGACCATTGAAATCTTAAGGCGCTGCAGATGAACGGATCTGACTCCCCCAGAGACGGCACTTTGACCGATCCGGACAACCAGATCGGCGAAGCGCTGGATCGCGCGCTGCGACCGCAGACATTTGACGATTATGTCGGTCAGGACGCGATAAAAGACAATTTGCGGGTCTATGTCGATGCCGCGCGGCGGCGCAGCGAAGCCTTGGATCATGTCCTGTTATTTGGCCCCCCTGGGCTCGGCAAGACCACGCTGGCGCAAATTCTGGCACGTGAATTGGGGGTAGGGTTTCGCGCGACGTCCGGGCCGGTGATCGCCAAGGCCGGGGATCTGGTCGCGATCCTGACCAATCTCGAAGCCAACGACGTCTTGTTCATTGATGAGATCCACCGCCTGCCCGCGATTGTCGAAGAGGTGCTCTACCCGGCAATGGAGGATTATGCGGTTGATCTGATGATTGGCGAGGGTCCTGCCGCGCGGTCTGTCCGGTTAGACTTGGCGCCGTTTACGCTGGTTGGCGCGACAACCCGCGCTGGATTGCTGGCCACGCCGCTGCGCGACCGGTTTGGCATTCCGCTGCGGCTGGACTTTTACACGCCAGAGACATTGGCGACGATAGTCCTGGCGGCGGGGCGCAAGCTTGGTGTGGCGCTGACCAGCGACGGCGCGGTCGAGATCGCTGGCCGGGCACGCGGTACGCCGCGAATTGCGCTACGCCTGCTGCGCCGGGTGCGCGACTTTGCTGAGGCGGAAGGGTCGCAGATTGACCGGCCAGCGGCGATGCGAGCCTTGGCACGGCTCGAAATTGATGAGGATGGCCTCGACGCGCTGGATCGGCGTTATTTGCACGCTTTGGTCAAGACCTATGCTGGCGGCCCGGTTGGCGCCGATACGCTGGCAGCGGCCCTGTCAGAGGCGCGTGACGCGGTTGAAGATGTGATTGAGCCCTATTTGATGCAAAAAGGCTATGTCGCGCGCACCCCGCGTGGCCGGGTCGCTGCGCCGCTGGCTTATGAGCGGATGGGGCTGCCTGTGCCGCAGAATGGCGAGCAGGGCGGATTGTTTGGCGAGGGATAGAACATGCTCGAAGCAGTAAGGGATTTCGGACAAGGCGGCGCAGTGTTGCTGATGGGCTTGGCGACGGGGGCGGCGTGGATCATGACGATTATCGCGCCGAACGTGTCTTATGACCGGCTTGATGCCAGCCGCGCCGATGGGCATGTGCGGCAATTATTGAAATCGGCTTCCGACCCGATCGCAGTTGTTTTGCTGGTCGCTGGGGCCTTGGCCATTCTTGGCGGCGCGCTCGGCGCAGGCGTGACCAGTTTCATCGCGGCGCTTGGCTTTTTTACCAATCGCTGGACCTTATCCAAGCTGGATAAAGCCCCCTCCGGTGCCAAACGTCGCCGCAAGACCCAACGTGTCGTCGCGGTCAGCCTGACCTTGATGTTTACTCTGGTCGCCGCCATCGCCGCCGTGCTGGCAGTGTTTGGGGTTTAGGGCGACAACAGTGCCAAACCAATCTCAGGGGGCTTGTCCGTTCCCGTTATCGATGCACTTGACTTCGCCTCGTCCCGCATCCTTCGACAAGCTCAGGATGAGGCTGTTTGGGTTTGGAGCCTAGGGTCGTGTTGTCTCAATATCACTGATATCAAACGGCGTCGTTTGATAGACTTGGTTGATCCAGTTGCCGAACAGCAAGTGCGCGTGGCTGCGCCAGCGGTTGAGCGGTGCTGCATTTGTATCGTCGCCGGGGTAATAGCCATGCGGTGGGCGCACAGGCTTTCCGGCGGCGATATCGCGCTGGTACTCTTCGGCCAGAGAGGTTGAATCATACTCGATATGGTTGAAACAGTAGAGGTTGCGCGCTGCGGGCTCACTCAGCAGGCACGGGCCGGTAAAGTCGCTATCCATTAGCAGCTTCAGGGCTGGCGCGGCAGCGATATCGCCGCGCTGCATCTCGGTCCAGCGGCTGACCGGGATCTGGAAATCGTCGGAGAACCCGGACAGATAGGGCGACGCCGGGTCGAGGTTGCGGTGGCGATAGACGCCAAACGCTTTCTCAGCCAGGAGATGTTTTGGCACGCCGTGCAAATAGTGCGCCGCCGCCATCGCGCCCCAGCAGATAAAGAAGCTGGAATGAACATGGCTGCGGGTCCAATCAAGGATTTCGGTTAACTCATCCCAATAGCCAACCTGTTCAAATTCCAGCGTCTCGATCGGCGCGCCGGTGACGATAAAGCCGTCAAACTTGCGGTGTTTCACCGCGTCCCAGCTTTGATAGAAGCTGATCAGATGATCCTGTGATGTGTTTTTCGGGGTGTGATTGCCGACCATGATCAAGGTTAGCTCGACCTGTAGCGGCGAAGCACCGATCAAGCGGGCGAGCTGGGTCTCGGTGCGGATCTTGTCGGGCATCAGATTGAGCAGACCGATGTGCAGCGGGCGGATATCCTGGCGGATGGCGTCTGTCGCGGTCATAACCGGCACGCCCTCTGTCTCAAGCACATTACGGGCAGGTAGGGCGTCTGGAATCTTGATCGGCATGCGTCGCCTCCAAAGCTTGGGCCAGCTTAGCTAAAAACGTCGGGAAGAAGCCGGGTGCGACCTTTAGTGGGTCATACAGCGCGGCCTTTTAGCGACTTGTTTAACGTGGCTGCAAGCCGGCCGGCCAAATCACCACTTAGCCTATCTAAGCGAGTGAGCGCTGAGGGTCAATTTGTAACTTGCTGACTCGACAGACACGTATGTTCGCATTATGTTCTAGTCTCTTAAAAAGCTTATACGATGCGACAACCCACAGATATAGAATGCCTTTACATTGATTTCGATGCCTTTTTTGCAAATGCAGAGAAGCAGTTACGGCCCGAATTGCGCCATCGACCGGTTGGCGTCATCCCCCTTCAATCAGACCATACCAACCTGATTGCCCGCTGCTATGTCGCAAAAGCGGCTGGCCTCAGCCGGGGGACGTCCGTGCAAGACGCCCGCAAGATGTGTCCTGATATTGCCCTGCCGGTGGCGCGCCATGATGTCTATGTAAAGCTCCACCACAAGATATTGGAAGAAATCGGTCGGCATGTTCCGGTGCAAAAGATCTGGTCTGTCGATGAGATGGAGTGCCAGCTTATCGGGCATGAGCGGCGGCGCTGTATCGATTTGGCGAAACAGATTCGCACCGGCTTGTGCCATGCGATTGGGCCGTGGGTGACCCCCTCCATTGGACTTGCGCCAAACCAGTTTCTGGCCAAGGTTGCCGCCGAAATGGACAAGCCAAATGGCCTTGTCATGCTTCGGCCTGAGGATTTGCCGGGGCCTCTCTTTGATTTGTCCCTGACAGACTTGCCGGGCATATCAACCGGCATTCAAGCCCGTCTGGCGCGGGCGCAAGTAACGAGTGTCGAGCAGCTCTGGAATCTCGCGCCCCGGCAAGCGAGACAAATTTGGGGCAGCGTTGAGGGCGAACGGTTCTGGGCCCAATTGCATGGCTATTATATTCAGCGCCCAGCGACGGTTCGGCGCATGTTTGGCCATGGCCGTGTCTTATCAGGGGACTGGCGCAATCGCCAAAATGCCCGCGATTGCTTGCGCCTGTTGACCGCTAAGGCTGCAAGGCGCTTGCGCCGCGAGGGCTATTTGTCCGACACGCTCGGCGTCGGCATTACAGCGACCGATAACCGGCGCTGGCATTTGGAGCAGCGATTTGCTCCGGCGCGCGACGACCATACGTTTCTGCAAGCCGCCTGCACTCTGTTCGATCAGACTGTTTGCGATCCCGGTGTTGCGGCGCTGAAGAAAGTGTCGGTCTCGCTGTCTGGGCTAAGTCGTTCAGAAAACACCTGTGCTGACTTGTTTGAGACAGCAGAAGATCAGATCAACGCTCAGCGCTGGGAGCAGCTGACCGATACAATGGATCGGCTCAACGCAGATTATCAGGCATGTGTTGTTTCTTTGGGGATGCACCGCCAACCGCCAGGCGGCTATGCTGGCGCAAAAATCGCTTTTGGGCGTGTGCCCGACCTGATGGATTTTGCAACCCACCCGATCTCACCGCGAGCCAAGCTGCGTGTTGCAGGGTTGCACGGCCATTGAGGATGATTTCCAACGGGTGATTTTGGTGTGGAACTTGCTATGCCAATATAAGCGCGCCCAACGAATAGAATTTATCAGTTGAGTGTTTACGATTGAGACATTGCGATATGTGTTTACGGGGCTACCTGACTGTGACGCGCAGCGATAGATTGGCCTAAGGAAGACGACAACATGCTCACCCATCTCGACCGGCTTGAGGCCGAGAGTATCCATATCATGCGGGAGGTTGCGGCTGAGGCCGAAAACCCGGTCATGCTGTATTCTGTCGGCAAGGACAGCGCTGTGATGCTGCATCTGGCGATGAAAGCGTTCTATCCCGGCAAGCCACCTTTCCCGTTACTGCACGTTGATACGACCTGGAAATTCCATGAGATGATCGCGTTTCGCGACCGCAAGGTGAAGGAACTTGGGCTGGAATTGCTGGTCCACACCAATCAGGACGGCATTGATGCTGGGGTCGGCCCGTTCACGCATGGCTCCTCGGTTCATACCGATACGATGAAGACAGCCGGGCTGAAGCAGGCTTTGGACAAGTACAAGTTTGACGTGGCCTTTGGCGGCGCGCGCCGCGACGAGGAAAAATCCCGGGCCAAGGAGCGTATCTTCTCGTTCCGCTCGGCTGAACATCGCTGGGATCCGAAAAGCCAGCGGCCAGAGCTGTGGAATGTGTTCAACACTCGTATCCGCAAGGGTGAGAGCATTCGCGTATTCCCGCTATCGAATTGGACCGAACTGGATATTTGGCAGTATATACGCCGCGAAAATATTGAGATCGTGCCGCTCTATTTTGCGGCCAAGCGCCCAGTGGTCAATTGGGAAGGCTCCGACATCATGGTCGATGATGAGCGCATGCCCGAAGAGCTGCGCAAAACGGCGGTCGAGAAATATGTCCGCTTCCGCACACTGGGCTGTTATCCGCTGACCGGGGCGGTCGAAAGCCGCGCCGATACGCTGGAAGACATCATTCAGGAAATGTTGCTGACCAAATCATCAGAACGCCAGGGCCGCACGATTGACCGCGACCAAGCCGCGTCGATGGAAAAAAAGAAACAAGAGGGCTATTTCTAAATGTCCCACCAATCTGATCTTATTGAGACCGATATCGAAGCCTATCTTGAGGCGCACGAGAATAAATCGCTGTTGCGCTTCATTACCTGCGGCAGTGTCGATGACGGCAAATCGACACTGATCGGGCGACTGCTCTACGATTCCAAAATGATCTTTGAGGATCAACTCGAAGCGCTTGAGGCCGATTCCAGGAAATTGGGCACGCAAGGCGACAATATCGACTTTGCGCTTCTGGTTGATGGTCTCGCCGCAGAACGTGAGCAAGGCATCACAATTGATGTTGCGTACCGCTTTTTCTCAACCGACAAGCGCAAGTTCATCGTCGCCGATACACCGGGCCATGAGCAATATACCCGCAACATGGCGACCGGGGCCTCGACCGCTGACCTTGCCATCCTGCTGATTGATGCCCGTAAGGGGATTTTGACCCAAACGCGTCGCCATAGCTTTATTGCGTCGTCGCTCGGTACTCGCAAACTGGTCCTGGCGATCAACAAGATGGATCTGGTTGCGTATGACGAGGCTATCTACAAGAAGATCGAGCAGGATTTCCTTGAATTTGCTGAAGAATTAAACGCTGGGATCGAGATTCAGGCGATCCCGATGTCGGCCCTGAAGGGTGATAATATCACCGGGCCTTCAGCGGCGACGCCTTGGTATACTGGGCCCAGCCTGATGGAATATCTCGAAACCGTTCCGGTTGGTCGTGAGCAAGAAACCCTGCCCTTCCGCATGCCGGTGCAATGGGTTAATCGGCCCAATTTGGATTTCCGTGGCTTCTCTGGCCAGATCGCATCCGGCACCATCCGGCCGGGCGACAAGATCAAGACCTTGCCGAGCGCTAAGGAAACCACCGTTTCGAAGATTGTGACGCAAGACGGTGATCTCGATGTCGCGATTGCGGGCCAATCGGTAACGCTGACCTTTGCCGATGAGGTTGATACCTCACGCGGCGATGTCATCTGTGCGTCGAATGACCCGGCCGAAGTGTCGGATCAGTTTCAGGCGCGTGTCCTGTGGATGGCCGAAGATGCCATGCTGCCGGGCCGTCGTTATTTGCTGAAAATTGGCGCCAAGACAGTTACAGCGCAACTGACAGGTCTAAAGTTTCGTATTGATGTCAATGATTTGCGCGACTGTCCGGCGACCAAGCTCAATCTGAACGAGGTTGGTGTTTGTACGCTCAGCCTCGACCAGCCAATCGCGTTTGATCCGTATGATGTGAACCGCAAAACCGGCGGTTTCATTCTGATTGACCGTTTGACCAATAACACAGTCGGGCTTGGCCTGATGGACTTTGCCTTGCGCCGCGCCGCCAATATTCACTGGCAGGCCCTGGATGTTGATCGCGCTGCACTGGCCGATCAGAAACAGCAAAAACCTGCTGTGCTCTGGTTCACGGGTCTGTCTGGCTCAGGCAAATCGACAATTGCCAACGCTTTGCAGAAACAGCTTCACGCGATGGCCAAGCACACATTCGTGCTCGATGGTGACAATGTACGCCACGGCCTGAACCGTGACCTTGGCTTTACCGATGCTGACCGGGTGGAGAATATTCGCCGCGTGTCGAATGTCGCCAAACTGATGAGCGATGCTGGCCTGATTACGCTGGTCAGCTTCATCTCACCGTTCCGGTCTGAACGCCGGATGGCGCGCAATATGATGACTGAGGGTGAGTTTATCGAAATTCACATCGACACGCCGCTGGAAGTGGCTGAACAACGTGATGTGAAAGGCCTGTATAAGCGCGCCCGCGCAGGCGAGATCAAGAATTTCACCGGGCTCGATAGCCCGTATGAAGCGCCGATCGATCCAGAGATTTGCATCAACACCGTCAATACGACGCCGGAAGATGCAGCTGCAGAGATCGTCAAATGGCTTGAAGACAAGGGTATGCTGGGAAGCTAGGGTCTCGCGCCTGGTTCGCCGGATCAAGTCTGTACGTCCGGTTGCAGATATTTTGAACGAGACAATGGCGCAGTTCGAGGACACTGTGGCGCGGCTGAATAGTTTGAGCGCATAAGCGTCAGCGTAGAAGACATCTGAGGGAACCGAGAATGGCCAATTTTCCACTAACCGGGCTGAAAGTCCTCGACTTCTCACGCGTTGTTGCAGGTCCATTTGCGACGCGCATGCTGTCTGATTTGGGCGCCGATGTTTTGAAGATAGAGCCGCCTGAGGGCGATGTGACACGGCATATGGGCAAGACGTTCGGCGAGATGTCGGGCTCTTATCTGCAGCAGAATATCGGCAAGCGGAATGTCTGCATCGATATGAAGGCGGACGGCGCGCGCGAACTGATCCTGCAATTGGCAGCCAAGGCGGATGTCGTGGTTGAAAATTTCAGGCCCGGCGTGATGGATCGTTTTGGCGTGGCTTGGCGTGATCTCAGCGCGGTAAATCCGAAACTTGTCATGTTATCGATTTCGGGATTTGGCCAAGCCGGACCGGAGCGAAGCAGGGCGGCTTATGCGCCGGTGGTGCATGCTGAAACCGGGTTGCTGGCGCGCCAGGCCCGCGCGGTCAAAGGCCCGACCGGGGATATCCAATATTCCATGGCCGATACCTATAGCGGCCTGCATGGTCTGGTTGCGGTCTTGGCGGCGTTGCGTCTCGCCGATCAGACGGGTACGGGCCAGCATATTGATATCGCGATGCTCAACGTCATGCACGCAACCGATGACTATGCGCATCTCGCCCTGGACGATGCATGGGCAGGCAGGCCAGACGAAAACCTGATCTGGGATGGCCCGGAAGGTAACAAGGTCCTGATCACGGGCAATATGAAATGGCTTTGGCATGTCTATTCAACCAGCGGTCTCCTGACCGATCCGACACCGCCGGGCGCAGATCTCGAGACCAAGCTGAAATTGCGCCGTAAAGCGTTGGCGGATGTGGTCCTCGCGCATCCGACATTTGCGGCACTGACGGCGCAGCTGGATGCGCTGAACCTAGCTTGGGGCAAGGTGCGAACGGTTGGCGCGGATGCATTCTCGCAACCCAGTATTGCCGCGCGCGGTGTCTTCATCGAGGTCGAAGACGAGACTGGCGAGCGCCATACGACCGTGCAGTCGCCGTACAAGTTCTCGGACGCGGATGCTGGAATTACCTCTGCCTCACGCGCGCCGCGTCGCGGCGAGCACAATCTGACGGCGCTACGTGACTGGATTGATCTGGCTTCGGGTCAAGTGGCCGCGCTACGCGATGCCGGTGTGCTGTTGGCAGAGGATGGATTGTAACGGCAAAGGCTACTCGCCGCTATCTCCCTTGCGGAGAACGTCGCGCTTGCCGGCATGGTTGGGCGCAGACACGATGCCCTCTTCTTCCAGCCGCTCGATCAGTGTGGCCGCTTTGTTATAGCCGACTTTCAAGCGCCGTTGCAGATAAGAGGTCGAGGCCCGCTTGTCGCGAATGACGATATTGATCGCTTGCGCGTAGAGGTCTTCGTCCTTGTCGCCGGTTGAGGTCCCGAGCATCGCATCCATGATGGCGCTGCCTGTACCCTCGGCGGGTTCTTCCAGGATTTCAGCGTTATATTCCGGCTCGTCACCATTCTCGCGCAGCCAATCGACCACGGCCTGAACCTCTTCATCCGAGACGAACGGCCCGTGACAGCGTTTGCTTTTTGAGCCCGCTGCCTGATACAGCAGATCGCCCATGCCGAGCAGCTGATCTGCGCCCGGCTCGTTCAGGATGGTGCGGCTATCGATTTTGGTGGTCACCATATATGAGATACGGGTTGGGAAATTGGCCTTGATCGTACCGGTGATAACATCGACAGATGGCCGCTGGGTTGCGGTGATCAGGTGAATGCCAGCGGCCCGCGCCATCTGGGCCAGACGCTGAACGCAGCCTTCGATTTCCTTGCCCGCGACCATCATCAGGTCAGCCATTTCGTCGATCACGATGACCAGATTTGGCACATGATCAAGCGGCAGCATCTCGGTCTCGAAGTTTGGCTTGCCGCGCTCATCAAAGCCAACTTGAACCTTGCGGGTCAATTGTTTCCCATTGGCCCGGTAGTCAGCGACCTTCTTGTTGAAACCAGCCAGATTGCGCACCCCGGCTTTCGACATCAGCTCATAGCGCATTTCCATCTCGCGCACCGCCCATTGCAGTGCCAGAACAGCCTTTTTCGGGTCGGTCACAACCGGGCTGAGCAGGTGCGGGATGCCGTCATAGATCGACAGCTCGAGCATTTTCGGGTCGATGAAGATGAACCGGCATTCCTGCGGTGTCAGTTTGTAGATCAGCGACAGGATCATTGCGTTGACCCCAACCGATTTACCTGAACCGGTGGTCCCGGCGATCAGCAGGTGAGGCATCTTGGCCAACTCAACCACGGTCGGTGCGCCGCCAATATCCTCGCCCAGCGCCATCGGCAACACAGCTTTGGTCTTTGTATAGGCCTCGTGATCGAGCAAAGAGCGCAAATACACGGTTTGGCGCTCGTCATTTGGCAGCTCGATACCGATCGCGTTCTTGCCGGGAACAACTGCGATGCGAGCCGATACAGAACTCATCGAGCGGGCAACATCATCGGCAAGAGAGATCACCCGAGCGGACTTTACACCAGCGGCTGGTTCAAGTTCGAACAAGGTGACAACCGGGCCGGGACGAACCTCGCGGATACGCCCGCGCACGCCAAATTCGCGCAAGACCTCGGCCAAACGGGTGGCTTTGGTCAGCAACGCCTCCTCGTCAACATCGTTGCGACGTGATGGCGGACGTTGCAAAAGGTCAACCGGCGGCAGTTTTGGGCCACTGCGGCGGCTTGGTTTGCGAACGCGTGGCTTGGCGGCGTGGCTGGCGGGTATGTCTGGCGCGGCGTCATGCGAGGTTTTGACCGAGACGGGCCGGTCCAGGGTTGGAACAAGGCGCTTTTTGCTGCGGGTTTGGATGCGTGTGGACCCGCTTTGCGGGGTCGCAGCGCCGCCCGCAACGACGACGTCATCTATACTGAGATCGTCATCCCCCATAGCGTCATTGGATTTGCGGCCGAGGGCGTTTGTCGCCCACCCGGTCAGTCCTTTGGCTTGGCGTGCCGCGCGGGCACTCGATTTGGCGGCAGCGTTCTGGAGCAGACGTGCATCACCCTTGCGAAAGCCAAGCGCGGAGAATGCGGCCCAGAGGGCAGCGCCCCCCAAGACCAATCCGGCGAGAAATTCAGGCGCAGGCAGCAGCAATGCCTTGAACGGCATGATTGCCAAACTATGCAAGCCATCACCAACCAGGCCGCCCAATCCGGCGCGTAGCGGCCAAGATGTTGGTACGGGCCAGGCGGCGAAACAAGCGGCTGACAAAGGCACAAACAGGCTGCCGAGGAACCAGCGGCGGATTTGGGGAATGCCAACCAGAACCGCGCGCATCGCGCCGCCAATCATCAAGGCAAGTCCAGCCACCCAGGATGACCAGCCCAAAACCTGGCGTGCGAGATCAGCAAAAACCGCGCCGCCGGATCCGAACAGGTTCTTGACGTCGATTGAGGTGGCAGCATTCCAGCTCGGATCGGTTGGCGAGTAGGAGCCGACGCTGCCACAGATGAACACACCAAAGCCAAATGCGATGGTGCCAGTGATGATTCTCCACACTGGATCGGAGACCTCTCGCATTTGTCGGGCCTGTGTCATTGTCTCAGCCATACTTTACGCTCCGATGGATGTATCCTTAACTTCCGTAAAACTGACAGGCTGGCCTTAAAGCGGCGCTAACAGATGTGCATTGGACAAAGAAAAACCCTCACCCCGTATTGGGGAGGGGGGTGCTTTGGCCTTTCTACCTAAGCCGACCTGCACGGTTTCGCGTCAGTGCGATGGGGTGTTGGGCGAGGGATGGGTCATATAGTGGCCAATTATTGTGCAGACTGCGACCCAAACGCCCGCTTGGCTGTCAGGCATGGACCAGACGGCACTGCGCCCGTATCTGTTCTAGTATGGACACTCATGTATTTGACGTCGCGGTGGTTGGCGCTGGCCCAACCGGGGCAACGCTCGCACTGGCTTTGGCGCAGGCCGGGATGGATGTGGTGATTGTTGACGCGCGTGATCCGGCGGCAGCCAAACGCCGCGATGGTCGCAATTTTGCGATTGTGACCGGAAGCTGGCACTTGTTGGGATCGATCGGCGTGACCGACAATTTGTCAAAGATCAGCCAGCCGCTGCATGGCTTGCAAGCGGTTGATGGCGGCTCACACTGGTTTGGACGGCCATCTGCCTTATTCTCGCAATCAGATCTCGACGGCGCCGATCCGGACGAAACGCTGGGCCAGATGGTTCCCGCCCAGGCGCTACAGGCAGCCCTTGATGAAGCGATGTCAGAGGCCGCGCACTTGACCCATCTTGCCCCGGCTCTGTTCGATGACCTGACCCAAGTACCTGGGGCTGTCAGCCTGCATTTGCGCGATGGTCGTTCAATCAATACGCGTTTGCTGGTTGGGGCCGACGGCATGAACTCGCCTGTGCGTGAAGCATTGGGGATCGGGGTTGAAGGGCGCGACTATGGCAAGTCCGTCTTCACTGCCGACGTGACTTTGGCGCAGCCGCATGACGGTATTGCGCGCCAGATTTTCATGCCCGAAGGCCCATTTGCGACTTTGCCGCTGACCGGGCAACGCGCTAATTTAGCCTGGTACATGAAACGCGGGGCGGCGGAAGCGCTGGCCGAAATGCCGATAGATCAAGTTGAAGCCGAATTGAATGCCAAGTTTGCGGCGTTTTCGGGGGTAATGAAAATTGACGGGAATATCGGGTCTTATCCGCTGATATTACAACTCGCCAACGCGATGATCGGACCGCGCGCCGCCCTGGTCGGAGATGCTGCGCGGCGGGTTAATCCATTAGCAGGCCAAGGTCTCAATCAGGGATTTCGTGATGTCGCCGCGCTGATCGAGGAACTATCCAACGCGGCGCGAACCGGCCTGGATGTCGGTTCAGCCCCGGTTCTGGGGCGCTATAGTCAAGCCCGCCGCTTTGAAGCGACCAGTACAGCGTTGGCGATGGACGGGATTGATCGTCTGTTCTCGAATGATCACACGCTGACCAAACCGATCAGGACGCTCGGCCTGTTGGCGGCGGGCAAGATCGGGCCATTACGGCGGCTCCTGGCGCGCAAAGCCAGCGCAGCGGAAGATGGCGTTCCAGACCGAATGAAGGGCTGGTGAGATTAACCGGGCCTGAGCCTAGCGCTGCTCAAGCCAGAGCGCACCAGTATTGTACAAATAGAGAAATGCATCGGACGATTCCTGCGCTGCCTTGGCCGCCAGCTCGCCCGCCATTCGGCGATTGGCGACCCGCTGCAGGCAGGCAAATCCAACTAGCGGCACAAGTGTCCACCAGGCCACAAAGAATGCTGACAACATGCCTGCCAGGAGCAGGACATCTGCCATCCAGTCGAGCATCCGGATGCGGTGCACATAATGTTTGCCGACAGGTTTGAGGATGTCCAACCGGCGATACAGATAATCTGCGTCAAGTGCCCAGATCTGATCAGCGGTCGCGGCGACGCGGACGGTCCCGGCTTCGGTCCGCTCAACGTGTGGATCTCGATTGTGCATCACCGCCATGACATCTCCGCTAGAGGCTCAGCATAGCGGGCAGGGTTTAACCAAAGACTTATCGCGGTGCGTCAGGGCGCGCTGGCTTTGATTGACAGGGCGTGCAAGCCGTCATCGAATTCTGACTGTAGAGCTGCCATGACGGATCGCTGCATTGTGACGCGGGCTTGATCGGAAAAAGCGGCTGAAACAATCTCGACATTATAATGGGTTTCACCCGCTGGTCTTGCCCCTGCATGGCCCGCGTGGCGGGCACTATCGTCGATCACCGCCAGCGACACCGGCGTGAAGGCGGCGGTCAATGCCGCATGAATTCTTGATTGTCGTGTCATCAGTTCTGGCCTCAATCGTCCGAACACTATATACAATCCCGCTGATGAGCAAAGATTATGATTACCGCGTGAAGTTCACCGATATACGGGTGAAGCCTCCAGCCGATGACACCTCGCGCGCCAAGGCGCAGGAAAACCGCGTTTGCGAACAGGACAGTTGCGATCTGGCGGGCGAGCACCCGGCCCCCAAACAGGTCGGAAATGGTAAGCACTGGTTCTGTAAGCGCCATGCGGCGGAGTATAACAAGTCATTCAACTTCTTCGACACGATGACCGATGAAGAACAAAAAGACTTTCGCGAGAGCGCTCGCTACGGCTTCACGCCAACCTGGAAAATGGGGTCTGGACCAATGGGCGGCACCAAGTCTGGCAAAAAGTCAGACCCGCGCACCTGGAAGGGTTCGGATTTCTTTCAGAACAAGGAAGCGGCGAAAGCGGCGCGCCGGGGCAATCGCAGTGCCACGGGTGTCGCCAAACGCGCACTGGCGGAACTGGATCTCGGTCCGACGGCTAAAGCGGCAGAGGTGCGCGCGCGCTACGCCGATTACGTTCGCCGCTTTCACCCGGATTCCAATAGCGGCGACCGCTCGTCTGAAGAGAAGCTCTCCAAGGTGATCCGGGCCGGCAAGACGCTGAAAGCGGCTGGCCTGATGAAAGACTAGGCCTCGAAGGCTGCCTAGCTTTAGTGAACGCGTGCTTCTGGCCAGAGCCGCAGGAAGTTCTCGGTGTAGAACAGGTTCTTGTCATGCTCTGAGCGTGTGCCCATCACCTTTTCGAACTTCGCAATCGGATCGCGGCCACCTTCAACGTGCGGATAGTCGCTGGAAAACAGATATAGATCAGGGTTTGACTGATCGATCATGCGCGCAACGTCTTCGTGCGGGAACGGCGTAAAGCCAAGCTGCTGGGTAATTTGCTCGGACGGTTTGCGGTCAAATTGAACCGATTTATCAACCCGGCCATAGATCCGTGTGATGTCATCGAGGCGGCGCACCATCTCAGGCACCCAGCCAGCCCCGAGCTCAACCACAGCGCCGCGAAGGGATGGATGTCGCGCCAAGACACCATCCAGAAGCAACATGGTGATGAAGGCTTCAGTCGGTTGATGCAGCATTGTTGCGTCTTTGGTGCGAACATTCTCGCCGCCGCCCATCCAATCCTTGACTGCCGCGCGGCCATTATTGCTCCAGGATTTCAGCGCCTGTAGCGGTGAGCCGCCAACATGTAACACAAAGGGTGTGCCGCTCTCGGCCAGTTTGGCCCAGAAGGGTTCAAGATCAACATGGCCTGGTGCAAAGCCTATTGGCGCGCGATGCGGCACCCAAATCGCTTCCAGACCGCTCTCTATCGCAAAATCAAGCTCCTTGATCGCCAGGTCTGGATTGTCGAGCGGCACCACCGCAACCCCCATCAGGCGCGCATCATCTGAACAGAACTCTGCCATGTGGCGATTGTGCGCCCGGGTAGCGCCATAGCGCAGGCGGGCCTCGGTTTTCGAGCTGGGATGGAAGGGCAGGGCGACGCTATGGGTGGCAAAGACCAGCTGTTTCTTGAAGCCGAGCATGTCCATCGCGGTTGACCGGTCGGTTGAATTGAACGCGCCGAGCGCCTGAATTTCCTTTGACGTATTGATCAACGTATCGCCGAGATCGATCATTTCCTGAACATGTTCAGGGCTGTGACGCCCGCCTTGGTCCATAATGGTCGCAACCTCTTCATCGGTCACCATGGATGCGCTGTAACTGACTTCCGGTATTTCATCTCTGAGCTTGGGATCAGCGTAGGCTTTCAGGAAGTTTGGCAATTCCATGATGTGACTGTCGGCATCGTAGAAGGCGCGGGTATCTGGGGCATAGACCATGTTAGGCTCCTGAGCTTGGCAAAAGTCTATCTCAGCGCATTATTGCCAACTTGTCCAAACTGCCGCGACGGCAGCGCAGTCAATTTCGATTTAAGTGTGAGCCTTAACGCGAAGGGCTGGTACGTGGATCAGGGGATATAAACGGTATATTCCACGACCGCCTCGACATCAAAGACGCCGTCGCTGAGATCGATGTTTCCGGTGTTCCAGCGATAGGTTTGGTCAAACCGAACCGACTGGTCGACAATATTGCCAACGGATAGGGCTGTGCGCCGATTGCCGTTGAAGATATTATAACCGCCGGTCATCAAGGAGAGACGGCGATAATTATTATGCTGGACACCGCTGCGATTTGTGTTGCCGGTATGGGGGTATTGCGCAGCGCTGCCAAACCCGAGGCCCGCATCATTGCCGCTACGTGTGACCCGCATGCGCAGCCGGATCAGATTTAAATCGGCGGGATTGCCGACAGTACTTGAAACAGCGTCGATGCTGAACGCCTTGTTCGAGGCCACGTAGAAAGAGGATTCAATCTCGCTACGAATTGTGCGCACGTCAGTTGTGGCATCGAGCTCAAACGCGGTGAAGCTGTCAGAGGCATCGGTGACGCGGTCACCATTGGCACCTGTGTCCTGGTTCGGGCCATTGGCAATCCGGCGGATGCGCAAGGTTGCGCCTGCATCCAGTGGATAAGTATCATCTAGTGCATCCAGAGTGCCCGTCAGGACGGTGTAGACATCGCCTGCGATCAGATCAGTGCTGGCCCCGCCATCCTCGATAATGAAATCTGATGCGATCGGCGTATTGCTGCTAATATCTGCGCCCCAGACGACAACCACGCCGTCGACCTTCATGAATGGGCGGTCGATGATTGCGCCGCTGGAAGGCAGGACGGCGCATAAAGCCCCGCAAATCGCGAGCCCAACCAAGCGATAGCTGCTTTGGATTGAAGGAAGAGAAATTCCCGTCATGTGCTTATGCTTAACAGACATCCGTTCGGATACGGATAAGGCGGTCTGTGTAATTGAATATAAATTCTATCCGCACGTCGCGAGATTGAGGGTCTTGCTTTTCATGACCAAACGCGGTCAGTGGCGCGGGGTCTTGATAGGAGTGTCTGGTATGGCATGTGTTGTGGTTGTCGGCGCTCAATGGGGCGATGAGGGCAAAGGTAAAATTGTTGATTGGCTGTCGGCCCGCGCCGATGTGATCGTGCGCTTTCAGGGCGGACATAATGCTGGCCATACGCTGGTCATCGGCAACAAGACATTCAAGCTCAACCTGTTGCCATCCGGGGTGGTGCGCGGCGGTAAACTCTCGGTCATTGGCAATGGCGTTGTGGTTGATCCGTGGCAGTTACTGGCCGAGATTGCAGGTATGGAAAAAGAGGGCATTGAGCTCGGACCGGACGAGCTGATCCTGGCTGAGAACGCCTGTCTGATCCTGCCCTGGCACAAGGACATTGATGCCGCGCGTGAGACCGAGCTTGGCGACGCCAAGATCGGCACGACCAAGCGCGGGATTGGCCCGGCCTATGAAGACAAGGTCGGCCGCCGCGCAATCCGGGTTGCTGATCTGGCTGATCCGGCGGCGATTGATATGAAACTGACCCGGCTACTCGCGCACCATCGCCCGCTTCGCAAAGGCCTTGGCCTGCCCGAGCCTGATGCGGGCGCGCTGAAAGCTGACCTGTTGGAGCTTGCGCCGCGTATTCTGCCTTATGCCAAGGCGGCATGGCGACATCTCGACAGGCAAATACGCGCCGACAAGCGGATCCTGTTCGAGGGCGCACAAGGCGTCATGCTTGATGTCGACCATGGCACGTATCCTTATGTCACCTCGTCGAATGTGGTTGCCGGTCAAGCGTCTGCCGGGTCGGGCATTGGCCCTGGCGCGATCAGCTATGTGCTGGGTTTGGCCAAGGCGTATACAACACGGGTTGGCTCAGGTCCGTTTCCGACCGAGCTTGAAGATGAGACCGGGCAAAAACTCGGAGAGCGCGGGCATGAGTTTGGCACGGTGACGGGCCGGGCGCGGCGCTGTGGCTGGTTTGATGCAGTAATGGTGCATCAGGCCTGTATCACGTCTGGGGTGACCGGGTTGGCGCTGACCAAGCTGGATGTGCTCGATGGGTTTGAAGAATTGAAAATCTGTACCTCGTATCGACTTGGCGACAAGACGCTCGATCATTTTCCGGCTGGGCTGACCGATCAGGCGAATGTCCGGCCGGTCTATGAGACCATGCCGGGCTGGACTGAGAGCACACGCGGCGCGCGTAGCTGGAATGATTTGCCAGCCAATGCGGTGAAGTATGTCCGCCGCCTTGAAGAGCTGGTTGGCAAGCCATGCGCCTTGGTTTCGACCTCACCAGAACGCGAAGATGTTATCTTGATGCGGGATCCGTTCGAGCGCGGCTAGGCGATCTTTTTTCAACTTCAGCAATGCTAATGCTTGAGTGTACACGCAGCCTTGGCTAGACCAAGCGCGGGTGGGCAAAAAGGCGAGAGACGTAAGATGACGGCAACGCTAGATGCTTTCCGGCAGGGTTTTCCTGCCTTCCTTGTAATGACTGGAACCGCGGGCCTGCTTTTGCTGCTGGCGAGCACGGTTTATGTTCTGCTGACCCCTTGGAAGGAGTTGGCTTTGGTGCGCGGCGGCAACGGTGCTGCGGGCCTGGCGCTATCGGGGGCAATTGTTGGATTGGCTATTCCGATCGCATCCTGTTTGGCGTCCAGTCTTGGCCTCTTCGATCTATTGCTTTGGGGCACCGTCGCATTGCTGCTGCAATTGCTGACCTATCGTGTCATCGATATGATCTTGAAAGACATCCCAAAGCGTATCCAGAATGATGAGGCAGGTGCAGCGATTGTTTTGATTGCGTCAAAAATTTCGGTCGCGTTGATTCTTGCGGCTGGGCTATGGGATCCAAACCTGCAGCGGCTTTATTAGGAGCGCCTCAATGCTGAGATGGATCCCTGATTGGATACTCTATAGCCTGGCGCTAAGCGTTGTCTTGTGGGCGATCTTTTCTTCTCCACCTGATGACGCACCAGAGCCGCCGCCTGAGGCGGTTAAAAAAGAAGGCGCGATGTTGCCGCCTGCTTCGGCCTTTGACGAGCGTGTTCTGGTTCAGGTGACCAAGCCAAAAAGCGGTATCGGAACGGCCTTTGCGATCAATCAGTCTGGTCAATGGCTAACCGCGCGCCACGTTGTCGACGGCTGCGACCGGGTCGCCTTACTGGTTGCCCCGGATCAGTACGTACAGGCGCAACGGGTGATTGTGTCTGATCATTTTGACCTGGCGCTGATCGAAACAGGGTCCAGCCCGTATCCGGTAAACCTAAACACCACGACCGATCTGCGGATTGGAACATATGGCTATCATGTTGGCTATCCACAGGGGCGTCCCGGCGAGGCGGCCTCACGTTTAATGGCGCGCTCAACCTTGATCTCAAGCGGCCGACGCAACGGCAAAGAACAAATTCTGACCTGGGCGGAAACCGGCCGCACACGCGGTCTGACCGGGTCACTGGGCGGCTTGAGTGGTGGGCCTGTCTATGATGACCTGGGCCGGGTACGCGGCGTGATTGTCGCCGAAAGCCCCCGGCGCGGAAGGATTTATACCGCCTCGCCAGAAACGGTTCGCGCGTTTATCGAAGCGCAGGATATAGATTTACTCGGCAAGCGTCCAAGACCGTTCTCACCTGAAAGCTATGGTGCTGAAGCTGACTATGCCCGGCGCAATTTGCAGGTTGTCAAAGTCGCTTGCGGTGTAAAGGAAGACTCGTGACGTTGTTCGCGGATCGCCTGATCCGTGCGACCCGGCAACACGGCCCGCTTTGTGTCGGCATTGATCCGCATGCAGGGCGTATTCCTGGCCTGTTTGGCGGCGATACACCGGCGGGTCTGGCGGCATGGGGCGAGGCGGTCGTGCAGGCGGTGGCTGGCCGGGCCGGGATTGTAAAGCCACAGGCGGGCCTGTTTGAGCGCCACGGTTGGCAGGGCATGCGAGCGCTGGCGCGGGTCTGCGACGCGGCCCGCGAGGCCGGTCTGGTGACGCTGGTCGATGCCAAGCGCGGCGATATCGGCTCGACGGCAGAAGGCTATGCGAGCGCCTATCTCGCCAAGGACGCGCCGTTTGCCTGTGATGCGCTGACGGTGAACCCATATATGGGGCTCGATACGCTGGAGCCGTTTGTTCGCACGGCGCAGGATAATGGCAAGGGCGTAATTGTTCTGGCGCGGACCAGTAATTCCGGATCTGCTGATTTCCAGTCGCGCGACCTGGAGGGGGCACCGCTATATGCCCGTGTGGTTGGTGCGCTGGCGCCAATGATTGAGCGGCTTGAAGGGACAAGTGGCTGGTCTGGTCTGATGCTGGTGACCGGGGCAACCGGCCCGGATGAGGCACGTATATTGCGCGATCTTGCCCCGCGAGCCCTGTTTCTAGTGCCGGGTTACGGCGCGCAAGGTGCGAGCGCGGGTGAGGCCATGGCGGGGTTTGTTGGCCCGCGCGATGGCGGTAACCGGTTAGAGGGTGGCTGCGTGAATGCATCGCGCTCTGTGACATTCCCTGCCGGTAGCGCTGAGGCCGGCACGCGGGCTGAATGGAATGCCCTGATCGCCGCCGCGATTGATGCCGCGCAATCGGACTTGCTTGCTGCGGCCAGCTAGCTTGACGTAGCGTCCGGTCTCGACAGGCGCGGCGATTTCCATACGCTAGGCATGAGAGTGGTCCGCTAGAGGCTGCCCCATATGAGGAAACGAGGAAAGCGCCCATGAAAACGCTTCATTTCGCAGCTGCCGCTATATCGGGATTGCTGCTTGCGGCCTGTAATAGCCCAACAGAGACCCCGGATGTAGATACGCCGCCAGCACCGGAGACATTCGCCAATGTCACCGCTGAGCGCCTGCTGAACGCGCGCGAGACCCCGGCTGAATGGCTGACCTATGGCGGGACTTATGACGAACAGCGCCATTCATTGCTGACCTCAATTGATCAGACGAATGTTGCCGATCTTGGCGTCGCATGGACTTATGATCTGGCCACAGCGCGCGGCGTGGAGTCGACCCCTATTGTTGTTGACGGCACGATGTACGTCACTTCGGCCTGGTCTGTGGTTTACGCACTGGACGCGAAAACCGGCGAAGAATTATGGATCTATGACCCGGATGTTGATCGTTCCGTTGGCGTCAATGCCTGCTGTGATGTGGTCAATCGCGGCGTCGCGGTCTGGGAAGGCAAGCTTTATGTTGGTGTGATTGATGGTCGGTTAGAGGCGCTGGACGCCAAGACCGGTGAGTTGCTCTGGAGCCAGGTGACGGTTGATCAATCAAGGGCCTACACGATTACAGGTGCGCCGCGCTTGGTTGATGGCAAAGTCCTGATCGGCAATGGCGGCGCTGAATTTGCCGTGCGTGGCTATCTGTCCGCCTATGACGTCGATACGGGCGATATGGTCTGGCGTTTCTACACCACACCTAACAGTAGCAAGCAGCCGGATGGCGCGGCGTCTGATGCTGCTTTTGAAAGCATCGGCAATGTCACATGGGGCGATACGGGCGCGTGGACCAGCGATGGCGGTGGTGGCACGGTCTGGGATTCGATTGTCTATGATACCGAGAATGACAGTGTTATCTTTGGCGTTGGCAATGGCTCGCCATGGAACCAGCGTATACGCGACCCGGCGCTTGGTGACAATTTATTCCTCTCGTCAATCGTCGCTGTTGATGCCGATACCGGTGCGTATAAATGGCACTTCCAAACCACGCCGGGCGATAATTGGGATTACACTGCGACGCAAACGATCATATTGGCCGATCTGCCGCTTGGCGAGGGCGGCGCAGATCGCCGCATTGTCATGCAGGCCCCGAAAAATGGTTTTTTCTATGTCCTGGATGCGCAAACCGGTGAGTTTTTGTCGGGCGATGCGTTCGTTCCTCTAAATTGGGCAACCGGCCTGGATGAAGCTGGCCGACCGATAGAAACGCCTGAGGCGCGGGCCGGAAATGCAGCCTTTTTCCAGTCACCGGGGCCTTTGGGTGCGCACAATTGGCATCCCATGGCCTTCAACCCCGATCTCAATCTGGCTTACATCCCGGCGCAGGAGATTCCACGCGCCTATTCGGACAGTTCTAGTGAGGCTCTGGCGGGCACAAAGTGGAATACGGGCTATGATTTCGCCGCTGGAACGGCGGTCGAGCTGCCGCCCGGGACTTTGCAGGCTTTACGTGCAACCTTGAAAGGTCGCCTGATTGCCTGGGATCCAATTGCCAGGGTCGCGCGCTGGACTGTGGAGCATGAGAATGCCTGGAATGGCGGCGTTTTGTCGACGGCTGGAGGACTGGTCTTTCAAGGCAAGTTGAGCGGCGAATTTGTTGCCTATGACGCTGCTACGGGTGATCGGCTCTGGGGCTGGGACGTTAAATCTGGCGCGGCATCCGGCCCGGGCACCTATGCGATCGATGGCGAACAATATGTCACAATCACAACCGGCTGGGGCTCAGCCTATGGGCTGGTTGCCGGGATCGCCTTTGACGATCCGTTGCCGCCAATGGTTGGCAAAGTGGTGACTTTCAAGCTTGGCGGAACCGGCGAGATTGCTGATGCAGACTTGCCGATGATTGACCGTAGCCCGAAAGCGGACGTGTTTGGGGATGCCGCGATGCAAACCGCTGGACTGCAACATTTTCAGCGCAATTGTGCTGTGTGTCATGGCGAGCTTGTTCTTAGTACGGGCGTATTGCCAGACCTTCGCTGGTCTGACTATGCAGCCTCAAGCGAACTCTGGGCGTCTGTCGTCAGCGATGGCGTGCTGAGCGCCAATGGCATGGTGTCGTTCAGCGACACGTTGAGCAGCGAACAGCTTGAAGCGATCCGCGCCTATGTCTTGTCGCAAGCGCATATACCGGGCGCGCCTGACTAGGACTCCAGAAGGCCGAGCTCGGCTTGCTTTTTCTTGGATAAGCCATCGGCGACCAGCCGGTGGCTTGCCTTTATATAGTCGCGTAATGCTGCGTCATCGAGGCCGGGCAAGGCATGGTGCTGGATCCATTTCATCCCACGTGAGGCGAGATATGGCGCTGGGCGCAGGCCCGGCTGGTCTTTCAAAATGTCGAACGATAGCGGCGTGACTTTGAAGGTCACGGCAAATTCTTCTTCAGTGCCCCAGCCAGCGACAGCGAATACTTTGCCCCCGACCTTCCAGACGTCTGATCCGCCCCATTGTACGACATGTGTCGTCGCCAGCAGACCGGCGCAGTACGAGTTGTAATCATCTTTGGTCATGCGGTCAGTTTGACGCTAAACCCTGATTACTTCAATGGTGGAGAGACCAGCTGCCGGTTTAGCGTACGGTTTGGAGGTGAGCATGCACATCATTATTGGCCTTATCAGCCTTCTGACCTTCTTTGCCGTTTGGTATTGGCGTTTGAAAATGCTTAGCGGCGCGGCGCGCGAAGGCATTAAAGCGGCTGAAGCGCTGGTAAATTTACCGCGCAAGATGCGGTTTCGCTGCATGACCCGCAAAGGCGGCCTGGCGGTCGTCGAAGACCCGCGTGAGGCGGCGGCAATCCTGATGCTGGAAATTGCGCAAGCTCGCGGCCCCCTGACTGAGCGCCAGGTAGCAGCGATCAGGGCTGAGATCATGCAACATTTCGAGTTTGACGAAGCTGACGCGCAAAGCCTGATCACTCAAGCTGGCTGGTTGGGGCGCGATGCCGGCGGCGCGCATAATGCGATGTCTAAAATGACCGAATACGTGATGAGATCACCCGGCATGGGCGCTGAGCAACTGGTCGCGCTCGACGGGATGCTGGTCTATATTTCAGAAGCTGAAGGCAGCCCGACAGCTGACCAGCTCGACCTTCTAGCCGTGTTTCGCAACAAGGCCGGGTTGCAGGTCTAGAGGGCCAATGTGCATTTTTCTGCCGGATGTTGGGTTGAAGCTGCCGTTTGAACTGTGTGGAGGTGAAATTGACTTTGGTTGACACCCTTTGAGCAGCCTGTGCAGGACGCGGCGCTTTATGATCGCGGGCATAAAGGCGTAAAGCTTTCTACTGCCCGGCGAGGTTGGCGAGAACGTCAGCGGCCACATAGACATTGGCATCCTCGGGCTGCTCGCCGCTGCCGGTGATGATTTCCAGAACATGGGTTGTTGGCGTGCTTGAGCCACCAAGCGGAAAGCCAATTCCCAAGCCAACCCCGACGCTGGATCGGCCATATGAGCCGGTTGATCCACCAACTGAGACGGATGATCCACCACTGCGCGACGCGTTTTTTTGATCATCATAAGCGCCGACAATTTGGAACCATTCTGCGCTATTCTCAACCGTGATCTCGGCCGCACGGCGCAAGGCCCGTGTGCGCGCTGTCTCAGCGTCATTATCGCGATAGGAAACCCGGAAGCGATTGGATTCAATCGGCTGTACCAGATAGCCTTTGGCACCGTCCTTGGCAGCTGGGCCGTAAGGCACCGCCGTGACGCACGCGGCGGAGGTTGCAAGGAGGGCGAGAGCGGCAATGGGTTTGATCATGCTGGCAGGTTTGCACAAAAACCTCCATTTGCCTATATCAGCCGATCAGTTTGATCAGGCGCTCAAAACCAACATGCCATCCGCCAGCGATACCAAGACGGCCCGATTCGCGTTTAACCAGACTGTGAACAAGCCGCATACGTGTGCCGAGCTCGACCTGCTCGAAACTGATCGCAACTTGTGAAGGTGAGGTCGTTTCACGGCGACCATCATTGAAGATACGCGAATGGCTCCAGCTGAAAACCAAGCACTTTGGGGCTTCGATGGTTTGATATTCACCTTCGAGTATATCTGAATGCCGGTCATTTGCCTCGTAGATAAAGCGCCACGCGCCGCCGATTTGCAGGTCAATTTCAGCGCGGCTGAGATCACGGGTTTCGGGACCAAACCATTTGACCAATTCGGTCGGTGTCGTCCACGCATCAAATAGGCGTTGCGGGCTGGCTTTGAAGATAGTCTCAACAATTACCGGGTCTTGGCCGAGCGGCGATTGCAGGAAGGTCAGGCTCATTGGATCTCACTCTCAACATGGCTGGCCAGAGCATCAAAGCGCATTTCCCAGAACCGCTGGTAGGTTTCAAGCCAATCTGTGGCCTGTTTCATTGGCGCGGAGGTCAGCGAGCAATACCGGGTGCGCCCGCGTTTGACGACGCTCACTAAGCCCGCATCTGAGAGCACCCGCACGTGCTTTGTCACGGCGGTCTGTGACATCGCAAACGGGGCTGCGATGTCTGAGAGTGCTGCCTCACCCGAGGCCAGGCGAGAGATGATGGCGCGGCGTGTGCTGTCACTAAGCGCGGTAAAGGTTGCATCAAGATTTGTCATGGCGCGCCTCAAATAGTCAACTTATGGGTTGACTGTATGTTTGTGGTGATATTAGTCAACCATATTGTTCACTAATGGAGACTTTAATGAAATTGTTCACTGCGAACGCCCCAAACCCTTTTCGCGTTAATATTTTCTTGGCTGAAAAAGGCATCGAAATCGACACGGAAACTCTCAATATTATGGGTGGCGATACGCTGAAACCTGATTTCCTCAAGCTAAATTCTCTACACGAACTTCCGGTTCTGGCGCTTGATGACGGTACATACCTAACCGAAAGCATTGCAATTTGTCGTTATTTGGAAGCCCTGTATCCGGACAAGCCTTTGATGGGCGCAACGCCTTTGGAGGCCGCGCGGATCGAGATGTGGACCCGCCGGATGGAGCAGCAAATATTCGGACCGTGTGGGGTCATCGGCTTGCATCTCATCCCTTTCTTCACTGAGAAAATTGAACAGATGCCGGACTATGCTGAGACGCAGAAGCGTCAACTCGCCAGGAACTGGGCTTGGCTCGATGGCGAACTCTCGGATGGGCGAACTTATCTCGCCAATGATAGCTATTCAGTTGCCGACATTACGGGCATGGCGGCGCTATTTGTTAGCAGTTTCATGGATCTCAAAATCCCCGATGGGCTTGATCATGTTCGCCGCTGGGAGCAGGCTGTGCGTGCACGCCCGGTATGGGAGAGCTAAATGGCCTATGATGAAGCCCTAACCGGGCAGTTCCGCGATATGCTGCAAGGCATGGTTGGCGTGGACGAAAAGAAGATGATGGGCGGGGTCTGTTTCATGCTGAATGGCAACATGATTGGCGGCGCGGATCGCCAAAAAGACGGGCAGGGCCGGTTCATGTTTCGCGTCGGCAAGGATAATCAGGCCGAGGCAGTGGCTAAATTAGGCGGCGAGGTGATGGAAATGGGCGGGCGCCGGATGAGTGGAATGTTCTTTGTTGATGAGGATACAGACCCAGGCCAGCTTAAAGCCTGGGTCTCGCTGGCGCTTAGCTTTGTTGCCACACTTCCGGCAAAATAGGGACTGACATGACTGATTTTCGCGGCTTTCCAGCCGACACCAGCAAGTTTCTAAAAGCTTTGAAAGCGAATAATAACCGCGACTGGTTTCATGCGCATAAGGCGCGTTATGAAACGGCGGTGAAAGACCCGGCTGCTGCCTTCGTTGAGGCGATGACATTCCGATTACAGGCCGAAACGGGGGACGTGCATTCGGCCAAGACCTTCCGGATCAATCGCGATATCCGCTTCTCCAAGGACAAGACGCCGTACAATTCGCACCTGCACATCATGTTCCGGCGCGAGGGCGGGCGTGGCAGTCTGTTCTTTGGTTTACAGACAGACGGTCTGGTGCTTGGCGGCGGCATGATGCGTTTCGACAAGGCTCAATTAGCGGTCTATCGCGACGCTGTGGATGGCCCGCACGGGGACAAGCTGGACAGGATACTGACCGAACTGATCAAGGATGGCGGACGCCTGAATGAGCCACCTCTGAAACGCGTGCCCAAACCGTTTGAACCCGATCACCCGCGCGGTGCCTTGCTACGCCGAAAAGGCTGCAGCATCTGGCAGGATATGCCCGACCAGAGCAGTGTTCATGACCCGGATTTCGCCGATCTGTGCATTGCGCAATTCAGCAAATTTACAGCGCTTGGCAAATGGTTCGATCGCCATATTCCGCCAGCCAGCGGATAGGCACCAACTCAGTCATAATCGTAATAATGGTCATGATGGTCTTTGCGCTCACCATCCAATGAATACTCACGGCCCCAGCAGTCGCAATCGGTGTCCCATGTATAGGCTTCGCCGCGCCCGTTCACTCGCAAGTGCGAGGAGGAGTAGGACCCATCACTGGTATCGCCATACATGTCGGCATAGCCGTCGCCATCGCTGTCGCATGTATAGAACGTGCCTGTGTTCGTGCAGCCAAACGGCCCAATATATTGGCCATAGCTATAGGCCGAGGGCCAACCGGAATAGGATCCAAAACCGGTTGGATTATAATAAGCGCCTGTATAGCCATAGGCTTGGTTCGTGTCATAAGAAGCCTCGGCCAGCCCTTGAGCGAGCCCGGCGGAAATTGCTTCAAGCTCTGCGGTGGTGCACGCCGCCAGTGCAAGGCTCGCAGCCCCGATCAGTCCAAGTTTGCGTGGCATATCTGCCTCCCTGTCTATCTCAGTCAACCTTATCATGAACATACGGTAATGAACATGAACAAGGGCCAACCAAGTTCATGACATCCTGTTCAGGTTGTTTTGCTTATTACAGAACACAGGACGAGGGGTCGCGGGGATGGTTACAGGCCAAACCGCAAGACTGGCGTCTGGCAGCCAGCGGGGATGTGAACGTCCGTAGACGCAATTCCAATGGTGAAGGTGCCTTTCACGAGGTGCACCCGTGTGGGCGGCGTCCTAAAGGGGAGCGCTGCCCACTCGGTTTAGTCGTCCTGGCCCGTGGACCGGCGACCGAAATCTGCCTCTTCAGTGTCGAGCCCAGCATCAATAATCGCCTTGCGAATACCGCGTGCGCGGGTGAATTCCTTCATCAGCGTGTCGCCGTCGCCCCAGCGGATTGCCCGTTGCAAGACTGCCAGATCTTCGCTGAACCGGCCCAGTGTTTCCAGAACGGCGTCTTTATTGGCCAGAAAAACATCGCGCCACATGACCGGGTCAGAGGCTGCGATCCGGGTAAAGTCGCGAAAACCGCCGGCTGAATATTTGACCACTTCGCCATCTTCGACGCTTTCCATGTCATAGGCGGTTGAGACGATATTATACGCAATCAAGTGCGGTAGGTGGGAGGTAATCGCGAGCACTCTGTCATGGCGCTGCGGGTCCATTTGTTCGACTTTGGCCCCGAGTTGCTGCCAGAACCGGGTCAACTGGTTGACGGCGGCCTGGTAGTCGTCTGATTGGTCAGTCGCTGGCGTCAGTAAATGCCAGGCATCCTGAAACAGGCTGGCAAACCCGGCATCGGGCCCCGATCTCTCGGTTCCGGCGATCGGGTGGCCGGGAATGACATGCACCCCGGCAGGTGCCGCCGCCATCATTCCATCGGCTGCATGCGCCTTTACCGATCCGACATCAGTCAGGATTGCGCCGGGTTTCAGCGCAGATGCAAGCCCTTCGGTGACTTGCTTAATGACACCGACAGGCGTGCAGATGAACACGGCATCGGCGCCGCACACAGTCTCGCTGAGCGTGTCGACTATCTGGCCCGGAACGATCTTGGCGGCAAGGTCGCGCGCGCGTTTGTCGTCATCATACAGCACTACGGTATTTGCCCCGCCATAGGCTTTGACCGCATGCGCAATCGAGGCACCCAGCAAGCCGATGCCAATAATTGCAATCCGGTCGAAAACGATAGCTGCCATTACAGTTTCGCGAAGGCCTCAAGGGCTGCGATGACATCATCATTGGCCGCTTTGGTGCCAATGGTCAGCCGCAGGCAAAGGGATAGACCATAGACATTGACGTCACGGATAACGATACCGCGAGCCCGCAAGAAGGCTTCTGCATCGCTGCTACGACGGCCATCGCGGTCTTCGAACTCGATCAGGATGAAGTTTCCAACGCTCGGATAAGTCTTGAATCCAGCCGCCTCAATCGCGTTGGATAGGCGCAACAGTTCTGCTGTATTATGGTTGGTTGAGCGTGCTTGAAATTCCTCGTCATTGATCGCAGCGATCCCGGCCGCTTGCGCCACCGCATTGACATTGAACGGCCCCCGCGTGCGGTGAATGGCATCGATGACGCTGGCCGGACCATAGGCCCAGCCAAGACGCAACGCCGCAAGTCCGTGGATCTTTGAGAAGGTTCGGGTGACCAGAACATTCGCCATTTCGCCAGCCAGTTCCATGCCGATGCCATAATCGTTTGCACGGACATATTCAGCATAGGCGGCATCGACCACCAGCAGAACATTTTCCGGCAAGCCGGCATGTAAACGCTTGACCTCATCATATGGGATATAGGTTCCGGTCGGGTTATTCGGATTGGCCAGGAACACGATCCTGGTTTTTGGGGTGACCCGTTCCAGCATAGCGTCGATATCGGTGGTCAGGTCCTTTTCCGGCGCGCTGATCGTGACCGCGCCTGATTGCTGAGCGACGAGGCGATAGACCAGAAATCCGTATTGGGATTGCACGATCTCGTCGCTCGGCGACAAATAAGCGCGGGCCAGCAATTGGAAAATCTCGTCTGAGCCTGCGCCGCAAACAATCCGGTCTGCATCGAGCCCGTATTTCGCGCCAATTGCCTGGCGCAAAGCTGCAGCTGACCCGTCGGGGTAGAGTTCCAATGTCTTGGCCGCAGCCATCGCGGCGTCCTGAGCTTTGGGGCTGCAGCCGAGCGGGTTCTCATTGGAAGAAAGCTTCCAACCCGTTTCAAGCGACTGGCCACCTTTATAGGGTGTGATTTTGAGGATATTTGCAAGCGGCTGCGGCCCGGTCATTTTCCACTCCTAATGTCTTGTGCTCTCTGGTGACCGCAAGACTAAGGAAAATCAAGGGCTGAACCCGCACGCCCCATTTTTACATATAAGTTTGTGCCGATTTTCTTTCATTCATCTCAATCAGTTCCACCCTGTACCCGTCTGGGTCTTCGACAAAAGCGATCATATCGCGTTCGCCGTTTAGGGAAGCATGGGCCATAGGAGCTGGCGGCCTGAGTATCGTGATACTTTTAGATTGCAGCTGAAGATCATTCCGCGTGAGATTAACAGCACCCGCGTGACAGAGCCCAGTTAAAGCATTAGTCAAAAGAGAGAAATCGCAGGGGACGCGCAAGTGGCGAAAATCTTTATCAACTATCGGCGGGAAGATAGCCAATATCAGGCAGACCGCCTGCGCGACCTGATGAAGCCCTGGGTGGACAATCCGGCCACGGACATATTTATCGACGTGGACAATATTCCAGCCGGTGTCGATTTCGTCGAGCATCTCGATGGAAAAGTCAGACAATGCGATGCGTTGATTGTGATGATTGGTGAACATTGGCTGACAATGAGTGACCCGCATACGGGAGGAAGACGGCTCGACAATTCCGATGACTTTGTCCGGATTGAAATAGAATCCGCATTGAACCGGAACATCCCCGTTGTACCTGTCCTTCTGGACAATGTGGACATGCCGTCTGTGCACGACCTTCCAGACAGCCTTAAACCGCTTGCGCGGCGCAATGGTGTGAAAATATCCAGACTAAGCTTCGAAAATGATGTCAATCGGCTGATGCGCAGCCTGCCATTGGAGTTGAGCGCACCACGTGCATCGCGCGGAATGCACAAGGGCCTGGTCAGCTCATTTGCCGCTATTTTCGTCTTTGGGGGCCTGGGTGTGGCGACATGGGTGTTCGATCCGTTGGAGTGGCGATCGGATGTATCGCCCAATGATATCGAAGTACCGAGCGCTGTTGAGGAGCAGATCGATGCTTCGGGAAATGGCGTTGAAACAAACAGCGCCGCAACCGGTGTAATTGACGCCATTAGCAGCCCGGTTCCGGCCAATGCGGCCGATGATGCCGCCTGGGCGCGTGCCAAGCAATCTGCTACTGTTGCCGCTTATCGCGCCTATCTGGGCAATGACGAAAATACTGAACACCGCGCCGAGGCGCAGGTCGCCGTCAACCGCCATGAGCAGGCGGTCATGCGGCTTCAGACAGCACTGGCCGCGAAGGAGATCGACCCCGGCGGTACCGACGGGACAGTGGGATCGCGTACCCGCGCCGCTGTTGAGTCCTATCGCCGTGCCCGCCAATATTCGGTTGGCTCGATAGACCTATCCAGTATTGACACCGGCCCGATAAGCGAGATGGCGGCCAGTGCAGAGACCTGGGCGAAGCCGAAAGCGGCTGTCTCGCCGCCCTCTCGCATACCGGTTACAACGTCGCCGGACCCGACATCGATTGCGTATAGCGCGGGGCAGACTTTCCGCGACAATCTCTCTGGCGGCGGGAGCGGCCCTGAAATGGTGGTGGTTCCGGCGGGCACGTTTCGAATGGGTTCACCTAACAGTGAAACAGGTCGCGATCAGGACGAAGGCCCGCTTCGCACAATTCGGATTGGCGCTGCGTTTGCGGTTGGGAAATATGAGGTGACATGGGCTGAATGGAACGCGTGTGTGTCTGATGGCGGGTGTTCAAACGCTGGGCCCGATAGCAAGGGAGGCGATGAGGGCTGGGGTCTTGGTAAGCGGCCTGTGATCAATGTCGACTGGAACGACGCAAAGGCGTATGCGGCCTGGCTCAGCCGGAAGACGGGGGAGACCTATCGTTTACTGTCTGAGGCCGAATGGGAATATGCGGCGCGGGCCGGGACGACGACGCCTTTCAGTTTCGGTCAGACGATCACACCGAGCCAAGCAAACTATGATGGCAACTATACGTATGGCAGCGGACCGAAGGGGACTTACCGCGAAAAAACGATGCCGGTTGGCTCCTATCCGGCCAATGCCTTTGGCCTGCACGACTTGCACGGTAATGTCTGGGAATGGACGCAGGATTGCTGGAACGGGTCATATGCCGGTGCGCCGACAAATGGCGCAGCCTGGGAAAGCGGAGATTGCTCGCGCCGTGTCGTCCGCGGCGGTTCCTGGTTCAGCATTCCTCAGTACCTCCGCTCGGCCAGCCGCAACAGGGACGACACATCGAACCGCTACATCGATATCGGCTTCCGTGTTGCCAGGACGCTTTAACCTCTTTTCTCCTTTTACAGCGAAGCGGCTTCAGCCGCGTAGGTGATTACCCGCAGAGTGAAATTATCCTTTGAAAGACAAGCCCTGCATTTTATGCCTAAGCAGGCGCGGCTGAACAAGACCGTGACGGCTTTGCATCCAAGCTGATGTCAGGCGAGCCGTGAGGCCGCGAAAGGCCCTGCCCTAGTTGCCGATTGCTTGTTCATCGCGCTCGCCGGTGCGGATACGCACGACAGTGTCCATTGGTGTGACGAAGATTTTGCCGTCGCCAATCGTGCCGGTATTGGCCGCGCCGGTGATGGCTTCAACAACCCGGTCGGTTTCATTCGACGGACAGGCCACTTCGATTTTGACCTTGGGCAAGAGCCGCACCTCATATTCGGCGCCGCGATAAACTTCAGTTTTGCCTTGCTGGCGACCATAGCCACGGACTTCTGAGACAGTCAGACCCGAGACACCTGCCTCACCGAGTGCGTCGATCACGGCATCAAGCCGGCTGGGTTTGAAAATGGCTGTGACAAGTTTCATGAACCCGGCTCCGGTAAAGTGTTTGTAATCAAGACGTATCGCGTGGGACGGTTTCGTCAATTGGCGATGGCGCGTCTTTTGTTGGCTTATTTGACAATGCACCCTTTCTGGGCACCGCTGCGCGACCTTTGCTTGTCTTCAGGGCGTTGGTCACGACCGCGCCGGCGCTGCCACCGGATTCAGAATATAGGCGCTTGACCGCTTCGACCAGAACAACGCCGCCAAAGCCGGGCGTGATCAGCTCACCAAGCCGTTCCCAGGATTTCGACGCGGCGGTAATGATCGACCAATTCAAAGGCGGCATATGTACAGCGGTGGTGCTGGCTGTGACCTGAAACAGGCTTTCAGTGGTAAAATTGATCAGTTGGCGCCGGGTCCAAGGGCGGCCATGGCCGAAGGCATTGCTCTCATTCAATGACCATAAACTGCGGCGGTTGGCGGTGGCTGCGACGATCCGGCCCTCCGGCGATAGCACGCGCCAGGCTTCGCGCATCAACAGGCGCGGATTGTCAGCTTCTTCCAGTGCGTGCAGGAGGATAACGCGGTCAAAGACGCCATCGCCAAAAGGCAGGCGGCTTTCGGGGGCGATCGCCGTGACCTGTCCACGCACACTGGCCAATTGTACTGTGCCCATATGCTCCGGAACCACACCGATACAGGTGCGTGCACTGGCCTGCCATAGCGGTACGACCGGTCCAGGAAAGCCAATGCACAGGATGGTTTGGCCGGTGCAATCGCCCCATAGATCAAGCAATCTTTGACGCAACCGCGCGACCGCTGCCTGTCCCAGCCGGGTTGCATAGAAGGCTTCCAGGGTTGCCGCTGACTGGCGCATGTGTCTCTTTGTTCCCTAACCAATTGACCAAAATGAGATGGTAGCATGTTGAAGATACATCAATTCCCCTGCTTGAATGATAATTATGGCTATCTTGTCCATGATCCGGTTTCAGGCGCGACCGCTGCAATAGATACGCCCGACGCCAGTAAGTATCTTGCCGAGGCGGCAAACCAGGGCTGGGCAATCACCGCGATCTGGAACACGCATTGGCATCCCGACCATGCCGGCGGTAACCTGCAAATCAAACAAGCCACCGGCTGTACGATTATTGGCCCGGCTGGCGAAGCAGATAAAATTCCAGGACTCGACCGGGCTGTGTCAGGCGGCGATACGGTGAGATTAGGCGATATGGCGGCGCAGGTGATCGATGTGCCCGGCCATACACTTGGCCATATTGCCTTTCACATGCCGAGCCAAGCGGTTGCACTGGTTGGCGACGCTGTGTTTGCGCTTGGCTGCGGGCGTGTGTTTGAAGGCGACGCGGCAATGATGTGGAACAGTATGACCGCGATCAAGGCCCTGCCAGCTGAAACCATGCTGTATTGCGCCCATGAATATACCCAATCGAATGCTCGGTTTGCCGAAACGATTGAGACGGGAAATGCGGCGCTGAAAACCTATATTGCCGAGATTGACGACAAACGCGCGCGCGGAGAACGCACCGTGCCAATGGATTTGGAGCGCGAGCTGGCGACCAATCCTTTCCTGCGCGCCGATGATCCGGATTTGCAGGCCATGATGGGCCATCCCGGCGACCCGGTTGCAACATTTGCCGAAGTGCGCGGGCGTAAAGATCGCTTCTGATTAGGCCCCGCGCTAACGCCCTTTGGGCGACGCGGGGCGAAGCGGGTTCCGTATCGGGCTTCGCCCGCCCCCACGGGTGTTAAGGCCCGCCCGACGCCCTCAATCCCCCAGTTTCCGCAGATGCCAGCGCAGGCTGACACCCGTGGGGGTATCCATCACGAGGGGCAAGTCAAGCGGCATGTGGGTGCGTCTGTGCGGGACGTTATCGTAATGATAACAGCCCATTACCCTAGGCGTGCTTACCAGAGGTAGACCCCAGCCTACGCTGGCGTCGGCGGTGAGTTAGGGAAAAACCTCACACTCTCAATCCGACATCTCCAAACTCGGCCTATACTCCTGCCCATGGATTTTGCGTTGCAACCCCATCTCTACAGACACGTCCCGGTTCTCTATTGGCCGTG
>JAJFFK010000004.1 GCA_021776655.1 Henriciella sp.
CTTCTGAGGAAGAAGCGGCTGGATCACAGACCATTCGAAATCGGTTAAATCAAAGCGCGCCATTCTCACCTCCAGGTTCAGACCAAGTGAATCACAAGTCAGGAGAAATAGGAATCCACTTTATGGGTATGTCACCTAGGGTCAGGCCCTAGGTTGAGCAAGCCGAAGAGATCGCCTCGACTTTCGACTAAGTGAGCTTACTTGAAGAGAGAAAGATGGAGCCCAGCATGGCCGATGAACAAGACCCGGAACGAAATCGGCTATCGGCGCGTCTTGGGCGAACCGTCAAAGTGGGGACTAATCTGTCTGGCGCAGGGCTGTCTTTCGCCGCCAACACGCTGTTTGGCGGCGAGAAGGGCGATGCGCGGATCGCGAAATCGCTTGCCGCCGCTTTGGGCAAGTCAAAAGGTCCTTTGATGAAAATCGCCCAATTGGCGTCAACGATTCCGGACCTTTTGCCGCCAGAATATGCAGCTGAGCTTAGCCAGCTACAGGCCCAGGCCCCTGCTATGGGTTGGCCGTTCGTACGCCGGCGGATGCGGGCGGAGCTTGGTCCAGACTGGCAAAGCAAGTTTGCCGAGTTTGGTAAGGAAGCGGCCCACGCGGCCTCTTTGGGTCAGGTCCACCGCGCCGTCCTGCACGATGGCCGTGAGGTTGCCTGTAAGCTGCAATATCCTGACATGAGTAGCGCGGTCGAAAGTGATGTTGGCCAACTCAAAACCTTGCTGGGCATGTTCAAACGCCTTGATGGGTCAATCGATCCATCCGAGATGATCGAAGAGATTACAGAGCGATTGCGCGAAGAACTCGATTATGAGCGCGAAGCCAAGCACATGGCCCTCTACCGCTACATTCTACGCGGCAAAGACTTCGTCACAGTGCCCGAACCGGTTGCAGATCTCTGCACAGACCGGCTTTTGACGATGAGCTGGACCAATGGCAAACAACTAACCGATTACGAGGCTGCACCGCAAGAGGTTCGCAACAAGTTGGCGGCAATCCTGTATCAAACCTGGTGGTACCCATTTACCCATTATGCGGTGATCCACGGCGATCCGCATCTTGGTAATTATCAGGTCACAAACGATGGCGCAGGAGTGAACTTGCTGGATTTTGGCTGCGTGCGGATTTTCCCGCCCGTCTTTGTTGCCGGTGTGGTCGACCTTTACCGCGCGCTATCCAAGAATGATTTCGATGCGACATTCACCGCTTATGAGAAATGGGGCTTTAAGGGATTAAACCGGGAACTGGTTGAGGTCCTGAACATCTGGGCCCGCTTCATTTATGGGCCAATTCTGTCAGACCGGGTACGAACAGTCGCCGATGGTGTTGCCCCGGGCGAGTATGGTCGCAAAGAAGCTTTCCGGGTGCGCCAATTGTTGAAAGAAAAAGGCCCAGTGACGATCCCGCGCGAATTCGTATTCATGGATCGCGCCGCTATTGGCCTTGGCGCCGCGTATCTGCGGCTCGGTGCTGAGCTGAATTATCACGAATTGTTCGAGGCGAGTATCGACGGATTCGACGAAAAGACACTCGGCCAGCGGCAAGCAGAAGCCTTGAAGGTGGTTGGCCTATAGCCCGAATCGCCAAGGCGGATTACACTACCACCATGCCTGATACGACTCATCTCACGCCCCGGCCGATTATCCGCCAACTGCCGCCTGACGCGGTCAACCGGATCGCGGCAGGCGAAGTGGTGGAGCGCCCGGCTGCAGCGGTCAAGGAACTGGTCGAGAATGCAATTGATGCCGGGGCGCGCTCGATCTCGGTGTCAATTGAAGGCGGCGGGCTGAAGCGCATGGTGATCGAGGATGATGGTTGCGGCATGACCGGGCCAGAGATGTTGCTGGCAATGGAGCGCCATGCCACGTCGAAGCTGATCCCCGGCGCGGATGGTCGGATTGATCTGTTGAACATCCACACGATGGGATTTCGCGGTGAGGCCTTGCCATCCATCGCCAGTGTCAGCCGGATGACGATCACCTCGCAAGCAGCGGGCGAAGACGCAGCTGAACTGTTCATCGAGGCGGGCCGGATCGAAGGGCCGAAACCGGCGGCGTTTACCGGGCACAGCGCCTCGGGCACGCGGGTTGAAGTGCGTGACCTGTTTCATGCGACGCCAGCGCGGCTGAAATTCATGAAGTCAGAGCGCGCCGAGGCGATGGCGGTCACTGACGTGATGAAGCGGCTGGCTATGGCGCGCGCGGATATTGCGTTCAGCCTCGAAAGCAATGGCCGCAGCACGTTCCGCTACGCTGCACATGCCGATACGCCAGAGGGGCAATTGAGCCGACTTGGCGCGATCATGGGCCGCGATTTCAAGGACAATGCCCTGAAGATTGAAGCCGAGCGTGAAGGTGTGCGCCTGTCAGGCTATGCCGGCCTGCCGACGCTGAACCGGGGTAATGCCCAGATGCAATACCTGTTCGTCAATGGGCGCCCGGTCAAAGACCGGATGCTCAACGGCGTGATCCGCGCCGCGTACCAGGATTTTCTGGCGCGGGACCGCCACCCGATGGCAGCCTTGTTCGTTGATCTCGATCCGGAATATGTCGATGTGAATGTCCATCCGGCCAAGACCGAAGTGCGCTTTCGTGATGCCGGGAATGTGCGCGGCTTGATTATTGGCGCCTTGCGCCATGCGCTTGCCGCCGCTGGACACCGGGCGAGCACGACGGTGGCAGGCTATGCTTTGGGCAAGTTGCAGGCCGAGCAAGCCAAACCGGATGTGTATGCGGCTTCAACATTATGGTCCGATCGCCCCGGACTTGATCCGGGGTCTCGTGCCATACGCTCGGGACATGCTGGACGAAATCCCGGCGCGGGGGCCGGGACAGTCGGCTTTACTGAGCATCCCCAGCCCAATTACGACGCTGCGCCAACCGCCCGGATCGAACCGAGCACTGGCGAGATTATTGATGACTTTCCACTCGGCGTTGCCCGCGCGCAGCTACACGAGACTTATGTTATCGCCCAGACCCGTGACGGCATCGTCATTGTCGATCAGCACGCGGCGCATGAGCGTTTGGTGTACGAAGACATGAAGCGGCAAATGGCGGCGGGCGGGGTCAGGCGGCAGGCTCTGTTGATCCCGGATATTGTTGAGCTGAGCGAGGACGAGGCGGCGCGTATTCTTGAGCGGGTTGAGGAACTGGCTGAACTCGGCCTTGAGATTGAGGCGTTTGGCGCTGGTGCGGTCTGTGTGCGCGCGACGCCAGCTTTGTTCGGGCAGATGGATGCGGTGGGTCTGATCCGCGATCTGGTCGATGATTTCGCCGAATACGATGCCGGGCTTGCCCTGAAAGAGCGGTTCGAAGAGGTGATGGGCAATATGGCGTGTCGCGGCTCTGTGCGGGCCGGACGGCGGCTGAACGGCGAGGAAATGAACGCGCTGCTGCGCCAGATGGAAGCGACGCCGCATTCGGGCCAGTGCAATCATGGCCGCCCGACCTATGTCGAGCTGAAACTGGCCGATATTGAGCGTCTGTTCGGCCGTCGATAGATCACTAAAAAGTTGAATGAACAAATAATTCAACTTTATGTTGTATTGTGGGTTGATGATATCTGCCTCACAACTCCCCAACACTGATGGCCAAATACCCCTGACGAGGACATCATTGGTCTTATTGGCGATACTTGTGAGCCAGATGTTGAGTCTGTTGCAGCTTGCTATTTCAGGGCACCTCGTATCGCACTGGCCCTTGGCAATAATCATTCTTAGCGGGTCGTTTGGCGCATGCCTGGCGTTGCAAAATTACCGAACGAAGGCCGAGAAAAGCGCCAATACGCACGCCGAGCGCCAGCTTGCATATCTCGCTGACTTCGCCACAGATCTGTTCTGGGAAACCGACCGGGACGGAAGGATCATCGCCGCGAGTGGTCGGTTGCTACCAACTCTCACACCCAATCCAGTAGACATGCTTGGCCAGCACTATCGCGATGTTATGCAACTCAATGATAAAGAGATGAAGAAGATGGCTCAGGCTATTCGAACCCTGAGCCCTTATTCCGATATCGAGTCGACATTCCACGATCCGGCCGGAAACAGCTACCACATCTCACTCAGTGCTGCCCCAAATTTCGGACCAGACGGCACAGTCCAGGGCTATCTCGGCGTCGGCACGAATATCACAGAACGGGTACGCCATCAGCGCAAGCTGCGCCATCTTGCAGAGCACGATATTCTCACCGGCCTGGCCAACCGTTATGCATTTTCCAATCGAATCTGTACTGACCTGGCAACTCTCGGCAAAGGGGAGTGCCTCGCTTTGCTGGCAATAGACCTGGATGGCTTCAAACGGATCAATGACACTTATGGCCATCAGGCAGGGGATGCCTTACTCAGCCTTTTTGCCAAACGCCTGCAGACCAAAACACGCGACAGCGACTGGGCTGCGCGGCTAGGTGGTGATGAGTTCGTCATCATCTCGCGTCACCTGTCCAATCCAATGGAAGCCTGTCTGGTCGCGGCACGTTTGGCAGAAGTGCTCAGCAGTCCATACCGGATTGGCGGGCTTGAATTGCAAGTGAAGGCATCGATTGGCATCGCCTGCGCCCCGATGCATGCAAAGGGGGTTGAAGCTTTGATGAAGCGTGCCGACAAGGCGCTGTATCAAGCCAAGGCTGATGGGCGTGGCTGTTATCGATTGTTCGAGGCCGATACGCCTGCCCGACAGGCTTGAGCGCAACAGCGAAGGCTTCGCGGCTGACCCTCGCTTCTTGAGCTTAAGATGGCGCGGCAATCGACGGTTATCCAATCGATTTGGATACACACCCATAGAGCAGGGCTATACTATCGCAATGATTTGCAAAAATCCTGAATACGCACCATGGCCTTGGTCAAGGCTTCGGTGGAAGTGGCATAGGAAATTCGAAAGGCTGGCGACAGACCGAAAGCCTCGCCCATAACCACAGCAACCTTTTCCTGCTGCAGAAGCTCAGCTGCGAAATCGGAATCAGTTTCGATTACTTTGCCCGAGAGGGCTGTCTTCCCAATCGCGCCGGCGCAGGAAGGGTAGACGTAGAATGCACCCTCAGGCGTTGAGCAGGACAGGCCCTCAGCCTGGTTAAGTTCAGCCACCACAAAATCGCGGCGCTGCTTGAACACGGCATTGCGCTCAGGCAGGAAGTCATGCGGCCCATTCAGGGCAGCAATCGCCGCGTATTGTGAGATCGAACTTGGATTTGATGTCGTCTGGCTAATGACCTTACGCATCACCTTGATCAAACTGGCAGGACCGCCAGCATAGCCAATCCGCCATCCGGTCATGGCATAGGCTTTAGAGACACCATTCATCGTCAGCGTGCGGTCATAAAGGCCCGGCTCAACTTGCGCGATGGTGACATACTCAAAACCATCATAGACCAGATGCTCATACATATCGTCGGTCAGTATCCAGACCTGTGGATAGCGCAAAAGCACGTCAGCCAGCGCCTGCAGCTCAGCTTTGGTATAGGCTGCGCCGGTCGGGTTTGATGGTGAATTCAGCACTAGCCATTTGGTCTTCGGGCTTATCGCCGCCTCAAGCGCTTCTGGGGTCAGCTTGTACTGCGCGTTCGGGCCGCACGACACGAAGACAGGTACGCCGCCGCATAGGGCCGCCATCGCCGGATAGCTGACCCAATAGGGCGCCGGGATAATCACTTCGTCACCATCATTCAAAGTTGCAACAAAAGCATTGTAGATGACCGGCTTGCCACCGGGCGCGACATGGATCTGGTCAGGCGTGTAGGTCAGGTCATTATCGCGCTTGAATTTGGCGCAAATAGCCTCCTTCAATTCTGGCAGACCGTCGGCAGGCGTATATTTTGTCTTGCCGTCATGGATCGCCTGGATAGCCGCATCTTTGATATGTTGAGGCGTATCAAAATCCGGTTCGCCAGCCCCCAGGCCAATGACATCCTCGCCCGCCCGCCGGAGCTCTGCTGCTTTAGTTGTTACAGCTATGGTCGCCGAAGGCTCAACGCGGTTAACTGCATCGCTCAAGGTCAAGTGGGAAGCCATTTCGTTCTCCATGAAAGCTATAGGGGACGTAGCGATGGAAACGAAGCCCGGCAAGCCAATGAGAATCAAACAATGAAACTAATTTCATCAATCAAATTAGCGCGCCATTGACCATTCCATGCGACGGTCCTTCGATTAAGTTGAGATGAGACTGCAACAATGGCGATTATGCTAGCAGAAACAGGCCCATATGACGCTATCGTGGCGCGGTTCATGTTTGAACTACGCCACTTTACCGAGCGCTTTATGTATTGGGTCCAGCACTTGACCGACGGCGAAAAGGTCGTCGGCTTGGGATTGTTCGCTTTTGTCTTGATGTTGCTAATGGTAAACAATGCCCGAAAAGAACGTAGTCCCGGCAGTAGTGGACGCCAGTTTTCCGCGGCTATCTTCCTGGTTGTAGCTTTCTCATTTGCCGCTGGCTGGATGCTCGACCCAGAAAGCATTGATCTGGCAAATCTGTTTCATCTCTAGGCGGTGCTAACAATCCAACCTAGATAGAGGGTATGGTCGGATCGCCCTCTCCTGACGCTCGTCAAAGCGGCATTGATGTCATCAAGGATAACCTCTCCCGGTTGCCCGCAAAGCCCGGTGTCTACCGCATGTTCGGCGACGCTGACGAGGTCCTGTATGTCGGCAAGGCTAAAAGTCTGAAGGCACGGGTATCGAGCTATACCCGGCTCGGCGGGCATACACAGCGCATCGCGGCGATGATCCTCGCGACCCTGCGGATGGAATTCGTTGTAACCGAAACCGAAACCGAGGCATTGCTGCTTGAAGCAAGCCTGATCAAATCGCTAAAGCCGCGCTACAATATCCTGCTGCGCGACGACAAATCCTTCCCTTACATATTGATCCGCCGCGACCATGAGGCCCCACAAATCATCAAATACCGGGGCTCGAAACAAGACCGCGGCGAGTATTTCGGGCCATTTGCCAGTGCGGGCGCAGTGACCCGGACCCTCGACACATTACAGAAGGCGTTTCTGCTTAGAACCTGTGAGGACAGCGTGTTCTCGGCGCGCCAGCGGCCCTGTATGTTGCATCAAATCAAGCGTTGCGCAGCCCCTTGCGTCGGCCTGATTGAAGCCGATGCGTATCAAAAGCTCGCTGATCAAGCGGCTGAGTTTTTGCGCGGTAAGGCCACTGACCTACAAAAGCAACTCGCCGCCGAGATGGACCGCGCCGCTGAAGCCATGGAGTTTGAACAGGCCGCAGGATTACGCGATCGGATCCGCGCCCTGGCGGTTGTACGAGCTCAGCAAGACATCAATGCGCAGGGGATTGAGGAAGCCGATATATTCGCCATCGCCATGGAAGGTGGGCAATCAGCCGTGCAAGTCTTCTTCATCCGAGCCGGCCAGAATTGGGGCGCGACAGTTCATTACCCGAGACACGAAAAAGGCGAGTCTGAGAGCGATATTCTCGCCGCGTTCCTTGCACAATTCTATGATAAGCGCCCACCACCGCGTCTGATCCTGACAAGTACCATGCCCGAGCAATCGGCTTTGATTGGCGAGGCGTTCTCAATGAAAGCCGGGCGAAACGTCGAAATCCGCACGCCGCAGCGCGGTGACAAGCGCGGCCTGGTCGGCCAAGCGATGCGAAGCGGGGCAGAAGCCCTGTCACGCAAGCTGGCAGAGGCCGCTAGCCAAGCTCGGCTTCTGAAAGAGGTGGCCAAGACATTTGATCTTGATGCGCCACCACAACGCATCGAGATCTATGACAACTCGCACATTCAAGGCAGCAACATGGTTGGCGGCATGGTCGTGGCGGGCGTCGATGGATTCGACAAGAGGCAGTATCGCAAGTTCAACATCAAGGATGCCAGTGTCACCCCCGGCGACGATTACGCGATGATGCGCGAGGTCATGCGTCGCCGCTTCAAGCGAGCACTCAAAGACCGCAGCGAAGGCAATACGCAAACCTGGCCTGATCTGGTCTTGATTGACGGCGGGATCGGACAGCTCAGCGCCGTCACCGAAGCAATAGGTGAGGTGGGACTGAGCCCAGCCGACGTCAATCTGGTCTCGATCGCCAAAGGGGTTGAGCGCAATGCCGGGCGCGAACAATTCTTCCAACCTGGAAAAGCCCCCTTCAGATTGCCGCAGAATGCTCCGGTCCTGTATTATTTGCAGCGCCTGCGTGATGAAGCTCATCGCTGGGCAATTGGCGCACACCGGGCCAAGCGCTCCGCCGATATCAAGAAGAACCCGCTCGATGAAATCGGCGGCATCGGCCCTGCACGCAAAAAAGCGCTCTTGCAATATTTCGGCTCTGCGAAAACGGTCTCGCAAGCCAAGCTGGCCGATCTGCAAGAGGTCGATGGGGTCAGCGAAGCCCTCGCCGAACGCATATATGGCCATTTCCATAGTGGCTAGCGGCTGGTGATCCCGGCGCGATTCGAACGCACGACCTACAGATTAGGAATCTGTTGCTCTATCCTGCTGAGCTACGGGACCGTAAGGTGATCGTAGCGTGTTTGAGCGCGCGATTGAAGAGGGTTTGATGCGCGTATTCTGCACGATATTTGCGGCAATAGCGCTTGTTGCCTGCGCGCAACCGTCGCCATTGCCAAACATGGAATCCGGTGAGACCGGACGTGTCGTGCGGGTGATTGACGGCGATGCAATAGCCTTGAACACAGGACAAAGTGTCCGCTTGGTCGGGATCGAAGCGCCAGCCCTAAGACCGCGTGGACGCGACCCTGATGCTTACGCTGTGGAGGCCTCACGCGCTTTAGAGGACATGGTGCTCGGGCGCGGCGTTCGGCTTTACTATTCCGGGCTTACCCGCGACCGATATGACCGGGCCTTGGCGCATATCATAACGACTGATGGCGCGGGACCGGAATTGTGGGTCAACATGGAATTAGTCAAACAGGGTGCCGCGCGGGTTCGGCTCTATCCCGATACGGCCGCGCGCGGCGCTGAATTACTTGCTGCCGAAGCGCAGGCGCGCCGGGACAATATCGGCCTTTGGCAGAAAACGGCCTATAAAGTACCCACCCCGGACCAGCTGCCGCAGGATTGGCGCGGATTTACGCTGGTGACGGCAACCTTGGGCGCGCGGCTCGAGCCGCAAGGACGATTTTCAGCCCGCCAAGCATGCCACCGCCAACTGATAGGGGTCGTGCTTGTTGTGGAGGTTCGGTGGGAAGCCGCACGACTGTGCGAAATGCCCGAAGGGACGTCTCTGCGATTACGCGGCTGGGTCTCAGATCAAAGGCTGGATTTGACATTGCCACTTCACGCCGAGTTGTTGGATCAGGATGAGCTTTCAGACTAGGGTCTGAACCCAATCGACCTCAAGCGTACGAACGGTCTTACAATGCTGCACAGCAACAGCTTGCTGCAGGCGCTAAATAGACCTAAGTTGCGCGAGGTTGATCTGTCCTTTCACGCGATAAATAGACGAACCTTGTGCTGACTGCGGGAGAGAATGGATCATAAATCTCCAGCATTTTGCTGACAAAGGGTAATGAAATGGCCAAGCCAAAAAGCACATCAGATATGGTCATCATCAAGAAATATGCGAACCGCCGCCTGTATGACACGTCGACGTCATCCTATGTCACGTTGGAGCATCTCTCGAACCTGGTGCACCGCGAGGTCGACTTCGAAGTGCGTGACGCAAAATCCGGGACTGACCTGACCCGGCAAGTTCTGACGCAAATTATCTTTGAGCGAGAGACGAAAGGCGAAGGGGCTTTGCCGGTAAACTTTTTGCGCAAATTGATCGGTTTCTATGGCCGCGGCACCCAGGCCTTGCTGCCTGCATGGTTGGAAATGAGCATTAACAGCTTTGCCGAACGCCAGGAGAAATGGACCAAGTCAGTTGGAGGCACGATCAACCCGCTTGCTATTTTGGAAAAACAGACCCGTGCGAACATCGAGATGTTTGAAAACACAATGCGAATGTTCAAGCCCGGCCATAACCGTAATCGGTCCGAGACTAAAGACCTGATCAGCGCTGAGCCTGCGGAGACGTCACAAGGGTTTTCAGAAGACGCGATCACTGTTTTGCGTGATCAGATAGATGCCATGCGCGCGCAGCTTGATGCCATGACCAACCGCAAAGCCTAGGGTCAGGACCTATTAATTTATTTAAGTTCAAGCACGCCGTAGATTTCGCCATAATTTGGTGCCTGCAAAAGCACAGCGCAGGACTGATCACAGCTTGCCTCAAAAACAGCGTCCTGTCCGGTCCAAGTCCCAATCGCGCGCATAGCGATGATCGGGTTTACCATGCCTGTCGCATGGGCTTCAGGCGGCAAGAATTCGACGAGAATGATGTCCAAGACCCTAACACCTGGTCCAGATACACTGACCGTTTCGCCAGCCTGCTGCAGGATTGGCACCGCATCGCGATGGGCGTTTCGGCGGTACTCTATATTTTCATCAACCTGTGACCGCTTCGTGGCGGGGCATTGTTTCGCACCATCATAGACAGACTGGGGCGTATATGGCGCACGCACACTCATCCGGTCAGCGTAAGCTGCCTGGCGCAATTTGGCCTCTGGCATCGCCATCGGATCAGCGTCGCCGAGATAATCCCAGTAATCGACTGACCAGGTGAGAACCAGAACGTCATCATTCTCTTGGGCGACCGCTTTTAGAGTTCGGTGCGCCTGTGGACAAGACGGGCAGTTCTGCGAGGCAAACAACTCGATCAAAACCGGGGGGCCATCTGCAAGCGCAGCCGGAGCGAACAGCACAGAAAACCATGCGAAAAGAGCGAAGACCCGTATCATATGCTCGACATAGCCGGTTCTTCGCTCGTTTGGGAATTCAATTGACTGTGAAGTCAGCTTTATGCCGCCGCCTCTTTGGCTAAATTGCGCAAGACATAATGAAGGATGCCGCCATTACGGTAATAATCCATCTCGTTATCGGTATCGATGCGTAGCCTGGTATTCGCAGTCACCTGGCTGCCATCGGCGCGGGTGATCTTCACCTCAACCGATTGGCGCGGCTTGAGGCCATTCACGCCCTCAATGCTGACCTGCTCATCGCCAGTCAAACCAAGGCTCTCCCAGCTCGTACCAGTTTCGAACTCAAGCGGCAGAACACCCATGCCGATCAGGTTTGAGCGGTGAATACGCTCAAAGCTACCCGCGATAACTGCTTTAACGCCGAGCAAAATAGTGCCTTTTGCGGCCCAGTCCCGCGACGAGCCGTTGCCGTAAAGAGTACCGGCAAAAATCACCAGTGACGTGTTTTGCTGATGATAGCGCATGGCCGCATCATAGATCGCCATCTGATCGCCGGATGGATGATGGATGGTGACGCCACCTTCGACGCCCGGCACCATCTGGTTCTTGATCCGGATATTCCCAAATGTTCCACGCATCATCACCTGATGATTGCCGCGCCGGGAACCATATGAGTTGAAATCAAGGACACCGACCTGATGGTCTTGCAAATATTCCCCGGCCGGACTGGAGGCTTTGATCGAGCCAGCAGGCGAGATATGGTCGGTGGTAATCGAGTTAGCAAACAGGCCAAGGATCCGCGCATTATGCACATCTTCTGGATCTGCCACATCCATACCCATACCTTCAAAATAAGGTGGGTTCTGGACATAGGTTGACGCCATTGGCCAGTCATAGGTCTGGCCGCCCGAAACCTCGATACTTTGCCACATCTTGTCGCCTTTGAAGACGTCTGAATACCGCGCAGAGAACATTTCCGGTGTGACCGCTTTGGCCATCAGTTCGGCAATTTCATGGCTCGACGGCCAGATATCTTTCAAAAAGACGTCATTGCCGTTCTGGTCTTGCCCGAGAGGTTCGGTGGTAATGTTCTTGCGCAAGCTACCGGCGATCGCATAGGCAACAACCAGAGGCGGCGAGGCCAAATAATTGGCCTTCAGGTCCGGCCCAATCCGGCCCTCAAAGTTGCGGTTGCCTGACAATACAGAGCACGACACAAGATCGCCCTCGGCGATGGCTTTCGATAGCGGTGCAGCCAACGGCCCGGAATTGCCAATACATGTGGTGCAGCCATAACCAACCAGATTGAAGCCCATCGCATCGAGGTCATCCTGCAGGTCAGCCTTCTCAAGATAGTCAGTGACCACTTGTGATCCCGGTGCCAGCGAGGTTTTGACCCACGGCTTGGCGCTAAGGCCAAGCGCCGCAGCTTTGCGCGCCACCAGACCAGCGGCGATCAGTACCGACGGGTTGGAAGTGTTGGTGCAAGACGTGATGGCTGCGATGAAAATATCGCCGTGCGTGACGGTATAGTCTTCGCCGTCAACTGCGATTGGCGTGGCGTCATCGCTGGCCTTGCCAAATTCAGACGCCATGGCTTTGGCGAAACGTGTGTCGGCTTCCGATAGCAACACCCGGTCTTCCGGGCGTTTTGGCCCTGCGATAGACGGTACGACTGCCCCGAGATCCAGCTCAAGCGTGTCAGTATAGGTCGGCTCGGCCATGTCTGGGCGCCAATAGCCTTGTGCCTTGGCATAGGCTTCAACCAGCGCAACCCGGTCTTCATCGCGGCCCGTATTGGCGAGATATTTGATCGTCTCCTCATCCACCGGAAAGAAGCCGCAGGTCGCGCCATATTCCGGTGCCATGTTCGAAATAGTGGCTTCATCTTCGAGACTGAGCGTCGCGAGGCCGGGGCCAAAGAACTCAACAAACTTTCCGACAACGCCGTGGGCGCGCAGCATCTGCACAACTGTCAGCACCAGATCGGTCGCGGTCGCGCCTTCAGCCATCTTGCCAGTGAGCTTCAGACCGACCACTTCCGGGATCAGCATCGAGACCGGCTGACCCAGCATCGCCGCTTCAGCCTCAATTCCGCCAACGCCCCAACCAAGGACGGACAGGCCGTTGATCATTGTCGTGTGGCTATCGGTGCCGACGCATGTATCCGGGTAGGCAATCGTCTCGCCATCTTCCTCTTTGGTCCAGACGGTTTGGCCAAGATATTCCAAATTGACCTGGTGGCAAATGCCCGTTCCCGGTGGCACAACCCGGAAATTCTTGAACGCCGAGCCGCCCCAGCGCAGAAACTCATAGCGTTCCTGATTGCGCTCATATTCTTTCGCGACATTGCGCGCAAAACTGTCTGCGCCGCCAAAATTATCCACCATCACCGAGTGGTCGATGACCAGATCAACCGGGACCTGCGGATTAATCGCATCGGCATCCGCGCCGAGCTTCATCGCCGCATCACGCATTGCGGCCAGATCAACCACGGCCGGAACCCCGGTAAAGTCCTGCATCAGAACCCGGGCGGGGCGGTAAGCAATTTCGTGCGTAACCTTGCCGCCATTGTCGAGCCAGGACTTGAACGCGATAATATCGTCCTTGGTCACCGTCGTGCCGTCCTCATTACGCAGCATGTTCTCAAGCAGGACTTTCAACGAAGCTGGCAGGCGCGCAATATCACCAAGCCCGTTTTGCGCTGCGGCATCAAGGGAGTAGTAAGTATAGTCCTTGCCATCTACGGTTAGGGTCTGACGGGATTTGAAGCTGTCGAGGGAAGACATGGGCGTGAGCACCTCTTTTTTGCATGTTTCAGATCTGGCGCGCGCGAGGGCAGCGCCAACTTGTCTGTGTCCTATACCGGGTAAGCCCTTGGCGCAATTGGCGGGCCTTGCGTCATTTGGCCAAGGAGTTGACGTTTGAGTGATCCGGCGCTGATCGAAGGACGCGGCCTTGGCGCGGTACGCGGCGAACGCGTGCTGTTTCAGGACGTCTCTCTGGCGGTGCAGGGCGGTGACGGCATGGTGCTGCGCGGCGCAAACGGGTCGGGCAAAACGACCTTGCTGCGCCAACTCGCAGGGCTGAGCGAGCCGCAAGCCGGGACCGTTCAGCGCACTACAAACCATCACTGGATCGGCCACAGCAATGGCTTGAAACCGCACGAAACGCCGCGCTCACATCTCGCCAACTGGGCGCGGGTTTGGGGCAGCGAGATTGAGGTCGAGGATGTGTTGCTACAGATGCAGATGCACCGCCCGGCCGATGTGCCATGTCGCCTGATATCAGCTGGCCAAAAGCGGCGCACCGGCTTGGGGCGGCTCTTGCTGGTGCCGCGCGACATCTGGTTGCTGGATGAGCCATTCAATGCGCTCGATGCGGACGGGCAGGCATTGTTGGCCGGAATGATCGCGACGCACCGGGCGGGCGGCGGCGCAGTCATAGCTGCCTTGCACGGAACCGCGCCGATTGAAGTAAGCGACGAGGTAGTGCTGTGAGGTGGCTATGCAGTCTTCTTTCCTCCCCCTTTCATGGGGGAGGTGGGCGCGCAGCGCTCGGAGGGGGCACGCATCATGAGCTGAATCAAGCCAGTCTTCCCCCTCCGCCCTGCGGGCACCTCCCCCGCAAGCGGGGGGGAAAGTAATACGATGACGCTCCCATCCCCCCTCCTCTCAGCTTTCCGACAAGCCTTATCCGAAGCATGGGCAGGCGGCGCAGGTGTGCTCCTGCCCTTCGGCTTCTTTGCCGGGACAGCCGTGCTGGTGCCGTTCACGATGGGTAGCGACCCTGATCTGTTGGCAAAGATCGGACCGGGCGTTTTGTGGTTGGCGCTGGCTTTGGCCTCGCTCGTCACCTTGGAACGCGTGTTTCAGGCCGACCTGCAGGACGGCGCGCTTGATCTTTGGGTTCAGGAAGACGGCTCGATCTCACAAATCGCGGCGGTCAAGACGCTGGCGCATTGGCTGATCTCTGGCCTGCCATTGGTCCTGCTGACACCGTTGCTCGGCATGATGCTGCAAGTTCCGGCAACCCAGACAGTCCCGGCGATGGTCGCCTATGCCCTCGGCGGGCTGACGTTCTTTCTGTGGGGCGGGGTTGCGGCGGCCTTGTCAGCCAGCGTCGCGCGCGGCGGTCTTCTGATCGCGCTGATCGCGCTGCCCTTCTATTTGCCGACCGTGATTTTTGGCACTTTGGCGCTGGACGAGGGACTAGGCGGCACGTCAATCCTGTTTCTTGCCGCCTCGACCTTGTTTGCACTCGGTGTTGCACCTGCGGCAATGGGCGCAGCTTTGCGCTTGGCGGCAGATTAGCGGGAGGCTAGGTAGAAATCATGTGGTCAATCCTCGCAAATCCCCACCGGTTCATGGCGTTCTCGCGCTACGCCGTTCCCGTCTGTTACGCGATCGGCACCGCCCTGTTTGGCTGGGCGATGTATCAGGCCCTTTGGGTGGTGCCATCTGACGCTTATCAAGGCGGCGACATTATCCGCGCAATGTTCATTCATGTGCCGAGCGCATGGTTGTGCATGGGTTTGTATCTTGGCCTCGCAGGTTCCAGTTTTGTCTGGTTCATCTGGCGTCACGAACTGGCCGATATTGCGGCACGTGCCATCGCTCCGATCGGCGCAGGTTATACCGCGCTCTGTCTCGCGACAGGCTCGATCTGGGGCAAACCGACATGGGGGACATGGTGGCTGTGGGATGATGCGCGGATGATGTCGGTACTGGTCCTGTTTTTTCTGTTCCTTGGTTACATGGCTCTGCGAGCCGCGATGGAAACACGCCAGAAAGCGGCGCGTGCCGGAGCGATATTAGCAATGGTCGGCGCGGTGAATGTGCCGCTAATCAAATTCTCGGTGGATATCTGGTCCAGCCTGCATCAAGGACCAAGTGTGATCCGCGCCGAAGGGCCGGCCATGGCAGCGGTCTATCTGAACCCGCTACTGATCAGTTTTCTTGGCCAAGGCCTGATTGTTGCGGCGATGGTGTTTACGCTGATGCGCGCCGAAGTGTTTGGCCAGCAAGCCGACGCCTTGATGGCGCGCAGATTGAGCGAGGGCTGACATGCTACCGGAGTTTGACAAGAATGCTGCCTTCATTTGGGCAATCATCGCGCTCGGGATCGGCCTACCCATTCTGCTTGCGATTTATGCCGGCCTGCGCGCGCGGCTTGCCCGGCGGCGTCTGGAGCGCCTGCGCGAGGAATAGATGGCCGACAGATCCGCCCCCGATTTTGCGCTGGAAATTCCAGACGGCGACGACAAACAACGCCGGGTCTGCCAGCGCTGCGACTTCATTGACTATCAAAACCCGAAAATCGTCGCGGGGTCTGTGGTCATCAAAGACGGCAAGATCCTGCTGTGCAAACGCGCGATTGAGCCCCGCAAAGGTTTTTGGACGCTGCCTGCCGGGTTTATGGAACTGGGCGAAAGTGTCGAAGAAGCAGCCAAGCGTGAGGCGCAGGAAGAAGCGCTCGCCGATATCAAGATTGAGCGTGTACTAGCGGTCTATTCGGTGCCGCGTATCGGGCAAGTGCAGGTGATGTTTCGCGCCACGCTAGACGGTGACTATGGCGTTGGCGACGAAACCGAAGCGGTCGCGCTATATGACTGGGCCGATATTCCATGGGCACAGCTAGCGTTTCCAACCGTCGTCTGGGCCTTGAGCCACTATGCCGAAACGCGTGGAACAGATAATTTCGCGCCATTTGCCAACCCGCCGGGAACGGACGTGCTTACGCGCTAGTCTCGCCTTTGGGCTCACGAATATGTTTGAGCATATAGGGTGTGTTCAGCATCGCGAAGACGAACGTGATCGCCATATTGCCGAGCTTCCAATTTGCCCAAACACCTTCTGCGTCGCGGCTACCAAAGGTCAGGCCAAGAAACTCGTAAGACCCTGCCGGAGCAATGGTCAGCCCGGCAAATATAAGCGGTTGTTCGAAACCGGGCGCATAATAACGCCAGACAAACTCGTTCCATGCTGCCATCACAACAAAGAACAAGCCCCAACGGATCGCAATGGTGCGCCAGGCAAAATCGGGCAGGTCAAAGACTTTGCTGAACATCACCTGCCAGACATTTTTGCCAATCGCGACACTGCCCAGAATCAGACCGCCAAGCACAAGCTGCTGAATGGTCGGCTTGATATAGAGAAATGATTTTTCCTGCAGAATGATGCCAAGCATCCCAAACGTGCCAACAATGCCAGCTGTAAAGATCAAGAAGAGCGGCACCGGCTGTTTGCGCTTCAAATAACCCGCCACCGTCCAAAGCGTCGCGGCGATCAGCACGCCGGTGGCCCAGTACAAAGCTGTATCTTTGCTCGCCCACGTATCGTTGAGGTTGACCCAGCGCATGATATTATAGACCAGCACAAAGCCGATCACCGGGATCAGGTCGCCCCATATCTGGTTGGCTTTATCGGCGGCAATGCCAAGATCACTATCGGGTTTGTTCATGGAGATCGCGCGCCTTGCTCGGTGGAAAATCTATCGCCTCTGAAAGCCTTGTGAAGGTCTCTCGTCAAGCGCCAAATTCCAGCATCAGCAATCCTGTGGCGAGGATCGCGGCGGCGGCAATCCGGCGTTTCCCAAACGATTCTTTCAAAAAGACAGCCCCGAAGACTGCGCCAAACACGACCGAGGTTTCCCGTATCGCCGTAACATTCGCGACGTCCGTCATCGTAAACGCCCACAGTGCGGCACCATATGAGATCGAGCCCAATAGTCCGGCAATCGTGCCATCGTGGATTTGTGGCTTCGTGTCAGCCCAGATTCGGCCGCGGCGAGAGAAAAACATCGCCGTCGTGATGCCGATCCAATCAAGCAAGAACAGCCAGACGATAAAAGTCGCAACAGACCCAGCCAGTTCAGACAGCCGCGTTCCATTGGCATCTGCCACCGAATAGCCTGCAATGCCCAACGCCGTAATTGCCGCCCAAATCAAGGCTGAGCGCTTCAAAGCTTTGTGCGCTTTGCCATCATCCTCGGGGAGCGCGAAAACGATCAGCGCAGTGGTCGCGATCACCAGACCTGTCCAGCCGATTAGATTGGGTGACTCATGCAGGAAAATTGCCGCTGTTATCGCGGTTAATAGCGGCGCCATTCCGCGCATGACAGGAAAAACCAATGACAGGTCGCCGCGATGCAGCGCGCGCACCATCGCAAATTGATAGAACCAGTGAACCAATACAGACATGCCTAACGCAGCCCAAACTTGCGGCGTCGGCAAAGGCACGAATGGTGCAAATGGCAGGACGCTCACAGCCATGACGACTGAAACAATCATCCTTGTGCTGAGAACATCGCCGCCCTTTTTCACAAATAGGTTGGTGGCGGCCACGGTGACGGCTGACAGCAGGCATAATGCGATGGGGAACATAGACGATGACATGCGCGCGCCGTCGCGCGATTGACGCGCGGAAGTCAAGTCACGTTAAACCAGCGCGAATGCCGACAAGACTGTTTCTGCCTGCGGATTCATAGGGTCATCGCAACACATTCGCCGAACCTGTCGAAGGATAAAGCCGGGCTCACTGGTCTTCGACGGCTGGTCTCGGTGTCCCTCGTCCTTCGACAGGCTCAGGATGAGGGACGAGGAGAGTTTTGCCCGTTCTGACGCCGGTAGTGGACATTAGCTTTGCTTCCATTCTACCCCCTCAATCCCCCAGTTTCCGCAGATGCCAGCGCAGGCTGACACCCGTGGGGGTATCCATTGCGAGGGGCAAGCCAAGCGGCATGTGGGTGCGTCTGTGCGGGACGTTATCGTAATGATAACAGCTCATTACCCTAGGCGTGCTTACCAGAGATGGACCCCAGCCTGCGCTGGCGTCGGCGGTGAGTTAGGGAAAAACCTCATACTCTCAATCCACCCCCCTATGACCCTGACCTATACTCCTGCCCATGGATTTTGCGTTGCAACCCCATCTCTACAGACACGTCCCGGTTCTCTATTGGCCATGGGTCTTCTGGCAATTGCTACAGGTTGCGCTCTGGGGCGAGCTGACCGGGCGCGATGTGTTGGTTACCGTCGACGAGACCGGCCGCGTTCATATCCGCCACATTGGCGACGACCCTGATCTCTGGACGCCGAGCGCCTATCCGCACGCACATCAATACGCCCTCTCCCCCCGCCTTCCTGGCGAATGCCGGGATCTCTGGCGGTTGCGGATTGACGCCGCTTACGCGCCCGGCTTTGGCGTGCAGGCCTGGATTATTATGCCGAAGGTTTTGGGCGCGGCGGCGCTCGACTTTTTCACCCCAACTCAACTTGTCATCCCGGACTGTGTGCAAACACATATCCGGGACCCAGTGGTGTGCGAGCCAAGCTCTGGTTTTGCGAAGCGCTAAGCCCCTTCGGGGCACGCTTCGCGAAGCGGGTTCCGCGCCTTCGGCGCATGAACCAAGCTCAGGGCTGTTTCTCTCCAACTCAAATTTAGTCCCGGACGCCTAAGGGCGCACCGGACACAGGTACTGCGGGGGTCTGGTTTTGCCTCGCGCTAAGCCCTTCGGGCACGCGAGGCGAAGCGGGTTCCGCGCCTTCGGCGCATGAACCAAGCTCAGGGCTGTTTTCTCTCTAGCTTTGTCATCCCGGAATCCGCCCTTGCGGATATCCGGGACCCAGTGCCAAGCTTCCCTGGGTCCCGGATAGGCTTTGACAAGCTTTCCGGGATGACGATTAGAGAGCACAGTCTTGAGACCGGACATACCAAATGAGAAACAGCCCTGAGCCCGGTTCATGGACTGGCGAAGCGACGATCGGGAACCTGCTTGGCGACGCTGCCCCGCAGGGCTCAGGGCATGCGGTAAAACCCCGATCCCCGTGGATACAGGCGTAGCGCCGCTTAACCACCCTTGTGTTCAGCGTTTGGCTCGCTAAACCCCCGGCCATGTTGACGATATCTGATCTTGATTTCCGAGTTGAAGCGCGGCCTTTGTTTGAAGGTGCGAGCGCGCAAATCTCATCTGGCTGGAAAGTTGGGCTGGTCGGGCGCAATGGCACCGGCAAGTCGACTTTGCTACGCCTGATCCGCGAGGAGGTTTCCAACCCGACAGCGCAAAGCTCGATCCGATTAAATCAAGGCGCGAAACTCGGCTGGGTCGCACAAGAAGTTGCCCCGACCGATGAGACGATCCTCGAAGTGGTGCTCGCCTCGGACGCTGAACGCCATGCGCTGATGCAGGAAGCCGACACGGCCACCGACCCTGATCGCATTGCAGAGGTCCACATGCGCCTGGTTGATATCGACGCCTGGTCGGCAGAAGCCCGCGCCGCTGAAGTGTTGATGGGGCTGGGCTTCACCAATGGCGACCTGTCGCGGCCAACCCGGGAATTTTCCGGCGGCTGGCGGATGCGCGCTGCAATTGCCGGGGTTTTGTTTTCGCAGCCGGATCTATTGTTGCTCGATGAGCCGACCAATTATCTCGATCTTGAGGGCGCGGCCTGGTTGGAAGGTTATTTGAAAAAATATCCGCACACCGTGATCATCGTCTCGCACGACCGCGAGCTGCTCAATCGCTGCGTCACCCACACAATGGCGCTGGAACACCAGAAGCTCTCACTTTGCACGGGCGGCTATGATGCCTGGCTACGACTGCGTGCGGCGAAGCTGGCACAGTTGGCAAGCCAGAAGGTCAAGCAAGACGCCGACAAAGCGCACCTGCAAGCCTTCGTGAACCGGTTCAAAGCCAAGGCTTCAAAGGCCAAACAGGCGCAATCGCGGGTCAAGATGCTGGAGAAGATGCAAGACGTCTCAATCCCGATTGCCGAACGCACAACGCCGTTCTCATTTCTGATCTCGAAAGATCAACTCGCGCCGCCTTTGCTGGAGCTTGAGAATGCCGATCTTGGTTATGGCAAGGACGCAGTGATCCTGACCGGGGTTGATCTGCGCCTCGACCCGGATGACCGGATCGCAATTGTTGGCACCAATGGTCAAGGCAAGACCACGCTGGTCAAATCCATCGCGCAGCGCCTGCCCCTCATGGCGGGCAAGCGCAAAGCCCCAAAATCAATCCGGATTGGCTATTTCTCGCAAGACCAGATGGATGAGCTAACCCCCGGCGATACGGTTCTCGACCATGTCCGCCACGCTTTGCCAGCCGGAACACCGGTCGCAAAGCAGCGCGCAGTCGCTGCTGGTATGGGCTTTCCGCATGAGAAAGTTGACACTAGAATCAACAAACTGTCGGGCGGTGAGAAAGTACGGCTATTGCTCGGCCTGATGGCAATGGAAAAGCCGCATATCCTGATCCTGGATGAGCCAACCTCTCACCTCGACATCGACAGCCGCGAGGCCCTGATCTATGCGCTCAACGATTATCGCGGCGCGGTCCTGTTGATCACCCATGATGTGTTTCTGGCCGAAGCCACCGCCGATGAGCTTTGGCTGGTCAAGGATGGCCGCGCGACGCGCTATAGCGGTAATCTGGCTGACTATCGTAATTTGGTTCTGCAAGCAGATCGCGGCGCAGGCGAGGGGAAAAAGAAAAAGGGCAAAGGCAAACGCCAAGCTGAACCGGCCCTTGAAAAAATCGACAAGTCAGAACAACGACGCGCAACATCAGATGCACGCAAGGCCGCCGCGCCTCTGCGCCGTAAAGTCGATGAGGCAGAAAAAGCCCTCGAGGCAACGAACCGCAAGATCGCCAAGATTGATCTGGATATGTCGCAGCCTGATCATGGTTCTGAAAAAATTCAGATCATGATGCGGCGACGCGGTGAACTGGTGGAACTCGCGGAACAGGCCGAAACCGCATGGCTTGAGGCTAGCGAGGCTTATGAAGCCGCAATCCGTGTTTAAAGCGCGGCTTCAACGGCTGTAACTTCTGGCACATAGGCCTTTAGCATATTCTCGATGCCCTGTTTCAGCGTGAATGCGGAGGATGGACAGCCAGCACAGGCCCCCCGCATCGACAAGTGAACAATCCCGGTTTCCGGCTCGAACCGGTGAAAAACAATGTCGCCGCCATCCTGAGCTACGGCCGGGCGCACGCGCGTATCAATCAGTTCGATAATCTCGCCAACGATTTCAGCCGTTTCGCCTTCATAATCGTCAACTGAAGCGCCCTCACTAGAGCCTGTAGCCGCAGATGCATTTGTGTTCATCACCGGCAGACCCGCCACGAAATGATCCATGATCGCGGCAAGCGCCATCGGGCGGACATGTTTCCAGTCCATATCCGGCGCTTTTGTCAGTGAAATGAAGTCGCTGCCAAGAAACACACGCGTAATACCAGCAACTGTAAACAGGCTTTGCGCCAGCGGGCTGGTGCCAGTCTCACCTGGTGAGGCAAAGTCATATGGTCCCGATGCCCCCGTCACAATTTGACCGGGCAAGAATTTCAATGTGTCCGGGTTCGGCGTCGGCTCAGTTTGGATGAACATGATGGGCATGCCTTTCGGGCAATCACGGTTATCTGTTCAAATGAGGCATACGCGCTGTTATTTCAAGGCGGCACTGATTACGGCGCAGTCCCGGACGACGCAGCAACTGCAATTGGCGTTTCGTTTTGTGCCACCAACTTGGCCTGGAAGCTCCTTGTCGCGGCTTCAGCCTCAGCCATATAGAATGCCATGGTCGCAGGGTGGTCAGACAAGATACGGCCCGTTCCAGCTTGGCTGGAAATGAAGACCGGGTTGAATTTGGCGGCGCGCGCCCAGGCCGCTTGCGTTCTGTCACGTGCCTCGGCGGCGTCGCGGCCAGTGACCAAATTGGATTCAGTCGCCAGTGTTGCCGACAAGAGTTGCCCGGCAACATGCGCATGCGCGCGGGCAAGATAAATAGCTTCAATATCCCCGCGCGCGGCTGGCCACGCTTCGGCTGAATTCGCACTTACAGCCAGCCGGGTCTGGGCCTCACCGGCCCAGACGGCAAACAGCTCAAGCCGCGCTTGCAGGCTGTCATCTCCCATCGGTGAAGACGCAAGGCCGCGCAGCAAGCGACCATCATAGCGCTGCAAAGCTTCAGCAGCCGCATTCAGACGCGGGATAGCCTCGCTTTCCCGTGTCGGCACCAAAAGGCGCCCAGCGGCGGTTAAGTCCGCATCAACATTGCCATCTGCATCCGTCGCCATTTGCGCCATAAGGAGCGTATAATCTGACAGGGCGGAAGTAACCCCTTCCTGCCAAGCTGGAAGCGCCGTCAAGCGCGCCTGCGGGTGCCATGCGGGGCGGTCTGCCGCCCAACCGGGACCGGTTAGCTCACGCCCGATCATAGTCAGTGCCGTTCCTGCCTCTGTCGAGGCCCAAGGCGCAAGACTAGGTAAGGTAATGGCTTGATCTTGAATATTGTGCGACCAGACGATCGCAGCCGGGTAGCCACCGACCAGCGCGGCAACAATCGCAAACTTGGTTGTTCGGATCATACGCTGCCAAAGCCGGGATGCACTTTCCATAAGAGGGCTAGGCTCCGCGTCGTCTAAATAGGCTGGTGGGATGTCCGATCCAATCAACGTAATAACCGGATCACGCTGATAAGGGTCGACCTCTTCATACGCTACGGGGAGTTTGTTCGCCGCGCTCATAGATGCCTGTCTTTCTGTTGCATTCACCACACATGGCGCAAAAAATGTGCCGTTTACAAGTCATTAAGACTTTAAACTTTGGCAACACTAAGTTCGTGCCCTGAAATAATAAAGGAAACTAATGAAAAACCGACCCGAAGACCTATTCGATAATCTCAAATCCATCCGGGATGGTGGGAAGACTGGCGACCGCGACCACGTCATCCTCAATCTCCTCGCCACGTCCGCCTTCGCGGCGCTCATAAGCCTTCACGAGTGACATGTAAGGCGGGACATGCGTGATCCCTTCGCCTTCCAGCGGGGCCTTGATCTCGAAATGCAGATGGAAAGTTGTCGGCGTACCACCAAAATCATTCGAGACATAACCAAGCGATTGGCCGGCCGTGACCGTGTCGCCTAAGCCAACTTTCAAGGCGGCCATGTTGAGATGCAGATAGCTGTAGATATTGCCTGATGATGCGCCTCTCAGTTGAATAGAATAGGATCCGACATATTGAATTACACCGTCTTCCACCGCAGCGGCTTCGAACAGGGTGCGCTCGGCCCGTGGCAAACTCCGTAACTGATTGCAACCTGCCGCTGTACCAACCCGAATGTCCTGACCCTGGTGAACCTTGTTGGTCGGGCACATTGGTGTGTTGCGGGTGCGCGAGCGCTGTTCGCAGAAATTGTCCTGCCACGGTGCCTCATAATTGCGCGCATCGCACTGATCGCCGCCGCCAATACCGCCGCCAAAACGCCAGACCTGAGATTGCGGAAATGTCGGGGCTTCTCGAATCGGAAAGACCATGTTCGGCACATAGACAGTGTCATCGGGTTTGCCGACGCCCGACCCCGGGGTCAGATTGCCCGGCGCGTAATACTGGAACTTGATCGGTAGAGGTTCCGGCTCAGGGTCTACGACCGGCGGTGTTTCCGGTTCTGGTTCTGGAGTATCGACCGGGTCTGTGTCTAGGGTCGGCTCCGTAACTTCGCCCTGCGGCGCGGTGTCTGGAATGACATCGTCATCGCCATACGGACTGCTCACCGGGGTCATTGGCGGTTGCGGGCCGGGCGCACCTTCAGGAATAACTGGCTCTGGTCCAGGCGACGACCTGCCATCCCCCGGCATGCGAATGACATCGCAAGCGGTCAAAGCCAAACAGGCAATGGCGATCAATCCAAGTGAACGCCGCATCACTGTGTCCCCGCCAGCAAGAGATCTTCAACCACCGCCTTGGCATCAGCTTCGCTGATACATCCTGCCTCGGATATCGCCGCCGCACCCTTGCAAGCAAATTCAACCAGATAGGACGCGCCGTAACGGCTGAAGGAAATCTGAGACCCCGTCATCGTATTTTCAAACCGCAATTCTGTATCCGTTGCGACAGAGCCGCGACCGGGTGCAGAGACCAGCCTATCGGTTCCGTTGATGATGATGTCATAATCTTCGCCCGGATAGACGGCAAAATAGCCATCAGTCATGGGCCGAAATTGGACGCCAGGTCCATCGCCAACCGAGGCCGCCATGACCGGCATATCGGGTAATAAGACAGGAACAGGCGGCGCGCCTGCCCCCCCGGCAATTGCAAATGTGCCATCATCACCAGACCCAGATCGGTCAGCAAAATCCTGGCGCGCGGTCTGCCAGTCAATCTCGGCGCGGGTAATCGTGACTTCAGCTACTTCAACCACGGCTTGAGCCGGCGGGGCTGCAATCTCCTCTGGCGCTGAAACCATCTCGGGCTCAGATTGCGAGGCTGCGCCCGGCACGCGAATGGGACCACAGGCGGTCGCCAGGCCAAGCGTCGAAAATGCAATACAGTTCAGGATGATTTTCATCTTATTGTCCTCCCCCTTACCGGATGGGCCACTGCATCGATGTCGGCATAAGCCAGATTATCCATCGATTTTAGTGTCGTCAGAATATCATCCGGCGTCCGGTTTTGCGGGTCATCATGCGGAAGCCCCAGCACCAATTCTCCAGAATAGCTCGCCCGGACCAGAACCAGACCCTCGATCCCGGGTTGTTTGCTGCACCAGGTATTAAATTTCGCGCGCGCACCAGCGCCATCACGGCGGAAAGATTTAGCAACCTCTGCCAGGTCTGGTTCGTTGTTGAAACGGACAATAAAAGTGGCGGCTTGCGGCTGCTCGGCAGCGGGCTGAGTTACAGGCTGCGCTTTGGCGCTCTGAACCCAGCGCGGTAGCCAGCTTGCGCTTCCATTGACGCCGCTTTGCGGCAGCGCGATGCAGCCTGATAAGCAAAAAATGCTGGCCACGCTCAAAACACCTAATCGGCTGCCCGCGCATACAGATTGTTTCGCAAATTTCCTCACATCAGTTCCCCTTTTTCGCCCTTCATTCCGACAACTCAACGCCAGCCAAATTAAGCAGACCCACTCCACATGGTCGCAGACATATATCAGGATCATCGGCGGTTGGCTCCGCCCCTGGATACTGGCTGCACAAGCCGGTACACTGCGTTTGTGAAATTGAGCTTAGTCCGCTTGTCAGGCGGGAGACAAGCTCGCTAGCTGTAAGATCGGGTCGCCGCGATTTGATCAGGGCCAGAGCTGCCGACACGTGTGGTGCCGCCATGCTAGTGCCTTGCTCATAGGCGTAATGGCACTCTGCAACCGCCTCACCGCTAAGTGGATCAAAGCAATTTTCAGCTGATTTAGTCGACAAGATACCATCCGGATGGCCGTCACCATCATCATCTCGGCTAAGGTCGCCGCCTGGCGCAAGTATATCGACGCCATCGCCATAATTCGAGTATGGGGCCAGATAGCCGCGCGCATCGCTGCCGGCGACTGTAACCACGTTCCGACACCCCGCCGGGGCGTAATACTCGGTTGATATCCGATTATTGCCAGCAGCCGAAACCACGACAACGCCTGCATCCGTGACGGCATCAATCGCATCCTGCATCGACGCTGGGCAGGTCTTGAACAGGCCAATTGAAAGATTGATGATGTCTGCCGGGTTCTCGTTCCAGACCTCATTGCCGAGCGCATCATATTCCGGGATCGTCCCAGCAGCCCAGCGAATAGCATCATTGATATCCGACAGCCGACCGCCGCATTTCCCGAGGGCGCGGACTGGCACAATTTTGACATTCCAGGCGCCGCCAGCAACCCCAGCTCGATTATTCGTCACGCCGACGCCAACCGTGCCAGCTACATGCGTGCCATGATACGAATTGGCGAATACGCCGCGCTCAGGGCAGATATCCCCTGGATCATCCGGATTGTCATCGCGGCCATTGCCGTCATTGCCGGTTGCAGGATCGGAAACCATATCCCATCCCGGCGCGACATTTGGTGATCCAGCGATATCAGGATGGTCGAGTTCGAGGCCCGTATCAATGATCGCCACCACCACGTCTATTGACCCTTGTGTGGCCTCACGGGTCCAGAAATCGATAAAGCCCGCGCCGCCTTCGGATTCGCCGTCTTCGCTACCTTGGTTGAGAAAGTTCCATTGCAGGCCGAACAGCGGGTCGTTGGGTGTCACGCTCGCTGTAGCTGTCCCCGGTCGGCGGATCATCTGATGATCGAACAGGTAGTCTTTTTCGACATATTCAAACTCGCCAGAGGCTTGAAGATCGCGGATGACGCAATCCATCGCCATGGCCGTACCGCCCCGCCCAGACTGAACGGCTGCATCATCGCAGCCTGTATTCGTTTCCAAGGCAAATATCTGGCGCGGCGCGCGTTCTGTTGTAAACTGGGTCGGGCTGAGCGCATCGGCGCCAATCTCAATCACCATCTGCCCGGAGCGAGAGCGCTGAATACTCGCAGCGACGCCATATTTGGTGGCCGCAGCAATCATCCGGTTCTCGGCGCTAATTTGACGGGTAAGCGTTTCCCCCCGCAATGTCATCGCACGCTGGGCCAAACGCGGCTTGAGTTGCGGCAGGGATTGCAGTTTTTGTTCGCGTGTCTTCACCACCGGAATGGCGCGGATCTCCGGCGTGGTGTAGCCTTCATCGACCTGGCGCCTGCGATAGATCTCCCGGCTCAAGGGTTCGCGCGGCAACCGGGTGCCAACCCTTTCAACAGATTGTGTCGGAACCTCAGTTTTAGGATCGATAACCGTGATTGAGCGCATGCCGGTTCCGGCGCTCTCAATGTCCTCAATCACCGCCATATCCGTTTCAGCACGGCGCGACGTGGCATCGTCCAATATGACAATTTTTGCTTCGGCCTGTTCATCGACCAAAATCTGATCAATCAGTTCAGGTTCAGCCATAACCGATGCCAGCGCAATTGGCGGCGCTAAATCACGCGGTTTTGCAACAATCGAACCGATGACATAGCGCCGTTCGGCGGGCTCAAGCTGCGCCACGACAGACTGGGCTTGAAGGGTGCCGGCCATAGCCCGCGCCTCAACCGGAACATTCTCAAGTGAGCTGGCACTCGTGTCAGAGCCACCTCCCAGCACTTGATCAAGGACGGCCTGACCCAGGTTTTGCGCCCGCTCGATGCGCTCCTGTTGCTTGCCACAGCTAACCAGACCAAGGATCGCAAGCCCACTCACGCCGAGCAGAACCGTCTTCCAGTGCGTTTGAGAAAATGCCATGTCGTATCCCCGCATCATGTTCGCTGTCAGGCTAGTCTAACCATATGGCCAAGGTGTGGCGACCCTTTTTAATCTATATCTATAGCCCCGAGTGCCCGGCCGACAACCGCCCCAGCATCATGAATGGCCTCCCTGACCGTGATCGAGAACGCTGTCATGTTCATGAACCCATGCACCATGGCGGCGTGCTCGCGGATCGTCACTGGCACACCGTGGGCAGCCAATTTGGAGGCATAAGCACGGCCTTCATCCTTCAGCGGATCCCAACCGCACAGCACCATATGCGTCGGCGGCAGCCCGGCAAAATCCTCGTCAGCTGCAAACAAAGGCGAGACGCGCGGGTCCATTCGGTCGGTCTTCTTGTCGATATAACTGTCGCGAAAATAGTCGAACAAGTTGGGGGAAATAAAGAAGCTGCCTTCTCGAAAGGTCATTTTCTTGGCGCGAATATCGACAAATTGCACCAGAGGATAAAGCAATAGCTGGAACGCCGGCAACATGCCGTCCGTGCGGTTCATCTCCTGGGCGATAAAAGCAGACAAATTACCCCCGGCACTGTCGCCCGCCACAGCAATCCGATCTGGATCGAAATTCAGCATATCGCCGCGAGTCGTGGCCCATTCCCAGGCCGCCAAAGCATCACGGTGGGCGGTTGGAAACTTGGCTTCCGGTGCGAGTCTATACTCTACGGCCAGGACACGGCAGCGCGAGCCGGCGGCAAGACGGCGGCAAATGATATCGTGGCTGTCCAGACTGCCCATGACAAACCCGCCGCCATGAAAGAAAAGGAGTGCTGGCCCCGGCCCGGATCCAACCGCAATTGGCACATAAAGCCGCGCCGCCAGCGGGCCATCAGCACCATCAACCACCAGATTGGAAATCTCCGCAAGTTCTGGCAGATCGCGTTCCACGGATCGACTGGCGCGCTGAAAGCTTTGGCGCAGGCCCGTAATCGACCCTTTCAACTTCATATCGGGCCAGTCGATCTTCGAGAAATCGGGAATTTTCAGCTTGTCCATATAGGACCGGAGAGATTTGTTTTTTGCCATACTCTAGTCTTGCCCCGGCGCGGCGAGGATTTAAAGACGTAATATGGCCAAGTCTGGTCAACTAAGGAGAGTTCCGGTGAAAACTGTTGATGTATTTTGGTCGTTTCGATCGCCCTATTCCTATCTTGCAACCAAGCGTTTGCGTGGCTTGTCGGGCAAATGGGCCGTTCGTGTCCGACCGCGCCCGGTCTATCCGATTGCCATTCGAACCCCTGAATTCTTTGCCCAGGTGCGCCCGCAATGGGTACCTTACCTGATGCGAGATATTGTCCGTCTGTCGCAATACCTTGGATTGCCCCTCGGCATGATGAACCCTGATCCGGTGGTTATGGATATGGCAACGCGCAAGATTTCAGATGAGCAGCCCTATATCCACCGGCTAACCCGTCTCGGCGTGCTGGCATGTGAAGCCAGTGACGAGGCCGGATGGGCTTTCATGGATGAGGTCTCAACCTTGATCTGGTCGGGCGGCGCATGGACCGAAGGGTCAGTGCTGGCGGATGCTGCCACGCGCGCTGGGTTTGACCTTGCCAAACTGGATCAGCGCCAAGCAGACGAGTGCGACCGGATCACTGCGGTCATCGAAGCGGCGCAAGTCGAACAGGACAAGCTACATTGGGGCGTGCCGCTGATGACTTATGAGGGTGAGGCCTATTTTGGCCAAGACCGGATTGATCTGCTGGAATGGCGACTTGAACAGGATGGGCTGGCGAAAGGCTCGTCTCAGCCGCCCATTTGACGCATCGCATCCTGTAGGCCACCGCCTTTTATCTGACTCAACCCCTCAGCCCAGAGGCGTGAGCGCGTGCCATCGGGCAGGCTCTGCACAGCATCGATCCCGGTTTGAGCGAGGCTGCAAAAATCCAGACCGCGCATTGCGCGTGTCATCTCCGCCTGACCACGCCCTTGCAATGTCATCAATTGCATGACTTGCGGATTGGCCATCATCTGAAACGCTAATCCCTGTAGCGCTTGCTGATCTTGCGCAGTCATCGCTCCATAACTGCGCGGGTGTGCTTTGGCATCTGCCATCGCCTCAAGCAGGACTAAGTTGAACTGCACCCCCCAACGATACCCGCCCGTGCCATAGGCAAATTGATCTCGTATCAGGTCTTCTATCCGATCCGGAGAGGCCGTTGCAAACTGCTCATAATGGGCTCCGCTGCACCATTTGGAACCTGCGCCTGTAAGTTGCGTCAGGCCGGTTTCAGAAAGTTGCAGGATGGCGTCGAAATGTTTCACATCAGCGTCGGCAAGATATTGGGCATTGGCGAATAGGTCCGCATCCATAGAGGCCATAACCAGATCAGCTAGTTCGTCCTTATCAGCCCCACGTGCCAAAGCTGCGGCGGCTTTCTGGTTCAGCTTTTTTGCAGATTCAGGCGCCACTCGGTTGAGGGCGGTAACGAAATCGTTCGTATCGAGATCATCAAGCACATCAAGTAACGCATCACTGCCTTGCGCCACCGATACCGTATCGGGTGCTGTACCAGCCGCACCGCTAGGCATCAGCAAAACACCAAAGAAAGCAGCTGCCACTACGCCGATTGTAATGCCCCCAAACAGCAGACCAGATGACCCGCCCGTTCTTCCTCGTGCGTCATACATGATTTCGCTCCCGACCCGTTTCACAAAGCAGGATGCGGGCAAATCCCTGTTAAATGGTTAGGTGGAGGAAATAATCTGCAAATATGGCAGGTTCACCATCACCGGCTAAGAGCTCAAAAAGAAATAGTCGGTGATACGCGCAAATACATAAGGCGTGTTTGCAGCAAATATTTCCGGCAGCAGATCAGCCCATATCCGGCCGCGATTCTGGATCGGAATATGGCTGGACAGGTCAACCGCAACAATCGCCAGTTCGCAGATATCGAGACTGTCGATCACATCCTGCATGGGCCGATAGCCCTGGCCTTCAGACTGCGAAAAGGCGGCGATTTTAAGCGCCAAGGCCCATTGCTTGCTGCCCAATGCCAGACCCTGCTGCTGCAATACAGATTTGTCATAGGCGCTGAGCGGCAGGCGGCGCGCTGGCTGCATTTCAGCGTGAGCGGCGGCGCTCAGAATAATAGTCCCCCAGTCAAGCGCCCAATAATAGGCGGCGCTGTCATAAGTGAACTCAACCAAAACGCGATCAACCAGATCGGACGACGTGCTTTGCATCAGGTTGGAAATTTCCCGCGCCTCACACCACGGAGATTTGGCCGCTGCCAGGGTCACAAATCCGTCCTGTATATGCGTGAGAAGCCCGTCATAATCAGCAGTAGGGGCGAAGCGAAGCAAATGCGCCTGGCGCTGAAACTCGAACAAGGTCGCGTGCAGGATCAGGCTCGCGAGCGCGTCGCGATTTGCGCCTTCACGGATGGCGGCAGCGGCTTCGGCCTCTAGACGCAGCGCGGTTTGCGGCGCGCGGCGCGCCAGCAAAGCCAGATAGGTAGCTGTCGCGGGATCATCGAGGGTCTGGCTCAGGCTCGGGTAATATGCATCTGGCAAAGGATTCTGATGCGATTGGACGACAAAACGTCCGCTGACCACCAAAACCACAAAGCAAGCCGCAACCAGGGCGAGAACCACCAAGCCTGTCGCCAATCCAGTTCTGGTTGGGAGCTTTGTCCGCATATCCGACACTCACCAACCCTCCATCACGGCTGAACCACGGACGGCCCATGATCAGCGACAAATAAGCTGGCCACCAGATCTGGCCGACAATCCTGCGTCTGGCGCTGATTGACATAGCCTTTGTCGGTAATTTCACCGGCATCAATGCTCGGCGGATCTGTCATGATAAGAAAGCGCTTGATCCGTCTTGAGGACCCTGGCTCGCCGGCATTGAACTTGGCGATTTTGCTCGCAATATCTTTGCTCAGCGCGCCAAAAGCAGCGGCTTGATCGCCAGCTGCGGCTTTCACATAACCCTCAAACGCTGCGGGGGCAGGCCAAAGCATCGCAGCGGCGTAATTCTTGTCTTGGCCGCAAATGACGGCGTCAAACACCAAAGGCGCACAGGCCGCAACAAGGTCAGGCCGCAAAACACCAACACTGACCCACGTGCCAGATGAAAGCTTGAAATCCTCACCGACCCGGCCATCAAAAATAATGCCCTGGTTGGGATCATTTTCATCAACGAAGATCGCGGCATCACCAAGACAGTAATAGCCTTCATCGTCGAAGACTTCTGCGGTCTTTTCGGGCAGTCCAAGATAGCCCGGCATGACCGTTGGACCTTTGACTCGCACCTCCAGCTTACCGCTTGTCGGCACCAGTTTCAGCGTCAATCCCGGCAAAGGCAAGCCGATCAGGCCGACCCGCTCAGCCTCCCAATGAACCACGGTGATGCCTTGGGTTTCAGTTGCGCCATACATCGTGATGATCGGAATACGCCGACCGGTCGCCTTGATCGCAAGCGCCTGCAGACGGTCATACAGATCATCGGAAAGCGTCGCACCGCCATATCCTATCGACCGCATATTCTCGAAGAAAGCCAGCATCAGACTTTCATCCTCCTCCATCGCCTCTGCCAGCATAGCCAGAGCGATAGGGGCCGTGCCAAAGGTTGAAGGTTTGCAGTCGCGCACATTTCGAATGGTTTCACCGAACAGAGCCGGGGTCGGCTTGCCGCCATCAATCCAGAAAGTCGCCCCCGCCCAGAGCGCGCCATTGAAATTCACGTTCGACCCGGAGATGTGGTTCCAAGGCAACCAGTCGAGCATATTGTCGACTTGATCGGGATCATATTCAGGGTCGCGAGCATCATCGCGCAAGCCTTCGACACCGGCGATCATCGAACACATCGCGCCTTGTGTCGTGGGCACAGGTTTAGGCAGACCGGTTGAGCCAGACGTGAACAGGTATTTTCCGATCGTATTGTCCTGAATCTGGTCCATGGCCGCCGCAACCGCAGGTGTCACAGCTGTTTGCGCGCACGCGCCATAGGACAAGGCATCCTGCCCGTGCCCTTCAACTGCAATGACCGCACACTCGCCCGTTGTCAGTGCCGCGAGCGCCGGCTCAAACGGCGCCAGCTGCTGCACAAAAATAACCTTGGGCCGAACCGCCTCGAAGCAATGTTTGAGTTTCTCAAAATCAGTCGACATCAAGGAATAGGGCACCGAAACTGGCGCCGCAGGGGCACCAATTGTCATCGCCGCCATCATCATCATGGCGCATTCAATCGAATTTCCCGACAAGATCATCACCGGGTCGTCCGGGCCTGCTCCCAGTTCCAACAGAGCCTGCGCCAAGGCATGGCTTGTGGTTTTCGCCTCGCCATAGGTCAACGCTCTCCACATGTCCGTCACTGGGTCGCGCTGTTTTAGCCAGATACGATCAGGATGTTCGCTTGCCCGTGTAACCAGCGCGTGAGGGATTGAGCGCGGTCGATCGCCTGGCTGATGGCGCTGACTGAGATAGATTGTGCCGTCCGGTTTGCGGAGACATTCAATATCCGGTGCCTTTTGCGGTAATCGCCTGAACGGCGGTAGCGGTGCGTGATCTGCCATTATCTATGCGTCCTCAGACTCCAAACCCAATCAAATCGCCACTTTCATGCCCCTCATCTATTCGGATGCAAGGCGCAAGACCGCAGGATATGCCAGTATATTCAAGTTCTTGCAACGCGGCTGCCGGATAGATGAGGGGCACCCGCAGGGCGGCGCGTCTTTGACGCAAAGCCTGCGTCAACATCGTTTTGAATTGGGGTAAACCAGTTCTGCACGACGTGTCCTTGTCTTCGCGCCAAACTCACACCGTGAAAACGGCGATTTGAGTGGGTTTGGAGCCTTTTGCATGCCCGATCAAATCTAGCTGTCTTACCGCGATAGCCAAGCATAATCGCGATGAGGCGTCAAAACTTGACTTTGTCGGTGCATGATATTAGCTTTGTTTTTCAAAGTAGTTGGAGATACACATGACACAAACAACATTGAGTGATGATCTGGCCTATGTCCGCGACTTGGCAGAAGCCGGGCAGGCTGCACCGCTTCTGGGCGGCAGGTTTCTGGCCTGGTGGGGCGCTATGGCAACGCTGGCCTATGCTGGCCACTATGCCATTGCCTCTGGATCGGTTGATTTCGGACAGGCTGCTTACGGTTGGCTCTGGGCGACATTCGGGATCATCGGAACCGGTGGCTATTTCTGGCTGGTTAGAACCATGTCCGGAGACAAACCGGGTGCAGCATCAGCAGGCAACCGGGCCGAAACCATTGTCTGGATGGCGGGTGGGTTTGTGATGTTTGCCTATTTCATCACACTGACCGTAAAATCCTTCGCAATTGGGCAAGCTGCTATTGGGTTCATGACTTCGCTGCCTTTGGTATTTTCTGTCTATGCAGTTGGCTTGATGACATCCGGCACCATGGGAAAGAATACGGCGCTGCGAAATGCCGGGTTTGCCGCAATGGCGATGGTTGCGATTTCGGCTTGGTTTACCGGCACGAACCAGGTTTGGCTGATCGCTTCGATTGGCGCGTTCCTGACAATGTTTGTGCCAGGCATCATACTTCTGCGCCAAGAACCATCAGACGTCGTGTGAGGCGATCATGGACAATGACAAAAATCCATTTGACCATAGCGCGATTGACGACGTGATCCACGGCCGTCTTCGGCTTGGTATCATGGCCTATCTCTCGACTATTAGTCCGGCGATTTTCGGTGAGTTGCGCGATAAAGTCGGCGCAACAGACGGTAATCTCTCTACGCATCTGCGCAAACTCGAAGATGCCGGATATGTGCGTCAGGAAAAGCGCTTTGTCGGCCGTCGTCCACAGACACGGATTTTCCTGACCAAAGCCGGCCGGACAGCATGGGTCGCCTGGATTTCCAACATGCAGGGCCTGATCCGCGCCGCCGAGTAGCTGATGCCCGCTAGGCGCGCAAGCCGTCCCGGCCTTCAAACGGATCATGTTCGGCGACCAGATGCCCGGGCGCGATCTCGATCAGTTTCGGCGCGTACTGCTCAGCATCCGCATCATCGACAAGCTGCGACTTCAGGAATCGTAGCGGCGCGCGGCTATCCAGTGGGCTAGGCAGATCGCCTTCCAGTTTGACGCGATCCCGCGCACGCTCGGCCCTTGGGTCCGGGTTCGGAACCGCTGAAATCAAAGCCCGGGTATAGGGATGGCGCGCTTGCTCATAGATATTGTCGCGATCGGCAACCTCAACAACCTTGCCGAGGTAGAGCACCATGACGCGGTGACTGATCTCGCGCACAACAGAGAGGTCATGGCTGATGAAGATCATTGCCAGACCAAAATCCTTCTGCAACTCAATCAGCAGATCAACCACTTGCGCCTGTACCGACACGTCCAGGGCCGAGACCGCTTCGTCGCAGACCAGAAGCTTCGGTCCTAGAATCATCGCCCGGGCAATGCCAACGCGCTGGTTCTGGCCACCCGACAGCTCATGTGGATAGCGATTGATCAGATCGATATCGAGCCCGACACGCGACATGATTTCGCGCACTTTGGCGATCCGCTCTGCCTTTGACAGCTGCGCGCTGTGCACCGTCAGAGGCTCGGCAATCGAGGTGCCAACCGTCATCCGCGGATCAAGGCTGGCCATCGGATCCTGAAAGACGATCTGAAGGTCATCGCGCAATGCATCCATCGTCTTGTGATCGGCGCCGGAGATATCCCGGCCAAGCCAGGCAATTGTTCCCGCCGTCTGCGGCACAAGCTTCAGAACCGCGCGGGCCAGTGTCGATTTCCCGCAGCCAGACTCACCGACAACACCCAGAGTTTCGCCCGGACGCAGATCAAAGCTGACACCATCAACCGCCCTGACCTGTTTGATCTTTCCGAACAGGCCACCGCCAATATTGATTGGAAAGTGCACCTTCAGATCTCCGGCGCTCAGGATCGGCTCAACGGTCTCTGCTGGCGGGGCCCCAAGCATTGGCCGACCCTCTCGGTTAGGCTGGTCGATACGCGGCACTGCGTCGAGTAGCATTTGGGTATATTCGTGCTGGGGATTGTAGAAAATATCATCGATCCCGCCGCTCTCGACAATCTCGCCATGGCGCATCACCACAACCCGATCACACATTCGCGCGACCACGCCCATATCATGGGTGATCAACACAATGCCGGTATCGGTATCGCGCTTCAGGTCATCCATCAGATCCAGAACCTGCGCCTGTACGGTGACATCAAGCGCGGTGGTTGGCTCGTCTGCCAGCAAAAGCTTCGGTCCGCACAGCATGGCAATCGCCACCATCACGCGTTGGCGCATGCCACCGGACAGTTCGTGGGGAAACTGGTTCATACGGCTATGAGCTTCCGGGATGCGGACATGTTCGAGCCAATTAACGCAGATATTGACCGCCGCCTCGCCCTGCAGGTTCTTGTGTAGTTTCAAAACTTCGCGCATTTGTGCGCCAACCGTCATGTGCGGGGTCAGCGAGGTGAGCGGGTTTTGGAAAATCATCGACATGCTGTCGCCGCGAATACTGCGCAGCGTTTTCTGGTCAGCGCCAAGCATTTCCACGCCGTCAAACGCGACTGACCCGGTCGCCATGCCATTGCCAGCAAGCAGGCCCATCGCCGCGAGAACTGTTTGCGATTTGCCTGAACCGGACTCGCCAACAATTCCCAGGCATTCCCCCGCTGCCACTTCGAAATTTGTACCTTTGACAGCATGTACATCGCCATCAGGGGTGGTGAAATCAATCTTCAGATCGCGCACAGTCAGAATAGGTGTTGTCACGTCGGTTTGGCTCACTTTGGCTTTCCAACCAAGGGAGCGTGCTGAACCATATTGTCAACATGTCGGCTGCCCGTGGTGCGGCCTATTGTGGATTGCCGCAGCGGGAGAACTTGCGCCTTATCTGCGCTTGGGCTTTGTAGCGGTCAACCACATCCAGCCAGCCTTCGGAGGCCCTAATGCCCGTCATGAATTTTCTGAACACCTGTATTTTTGACCATGGCGCGATTGGCAAACTGGAAGCCGCGCTGAAGGGTTACGGGGTTTCCAAGCCACTCATCGTGACCGATCCAGGCATCAAGGCTGTCGGCTTGCTCGACACTGTACTTGGCGCGCTCGGCGCGGTTAAGGCGGCGCATGTGTTTACCGATACGGTGGCCAATCCGACCGAGGATCAGGCGATTGAAGTCGCCGGCATTTACATGAACTCAGGCGCAGACAGCGTGATTGCGCTGGGCGGCGGATCAAGTATGGATCTGGCCAAGGCGATGCTGCTAATCGCCAGTCATGGCGGGAACTTATCCGACTATGCTGCGATCTCCGGCGGCGGCAGAAAAATCAAGAAGATGGCGCCAATGATTGCTATTCCGACCACTGCCGGCACCGGATCGGAAGTGTCGGTTGGCGCAATTACGACGATGAATAATGGCCGCAAGGAAACGTTTGCGTCGCCCTTCCTGATCCCGGATACAGCGATCTGTGACCCCGATCTGACCCTCGGCCTTCCGGCTGGATTGACCGCTGCAACAGGGATGGACGCGGTGACACACTGTATCGAAGCGGTGCTGACCCCGGCGCTGAACCCGCCCGCTGAAGGGGTCGGATATGATGGCCTGAACCGGGCTTTAAGAAACGGTGCATTGAAGCGTGCTGTAGCTGATGGCAGCGATAAGGATGCACGCTGGAACATGATGATGGCGAGCTATGAGGGCGCATTGGCGTTCACCAAGGGGCTTGGCGGGGTGCATGCAATGTCGCACGCAGCCGGGCGGTTGAAAGAGAAGAAGCTGCACCACGGCACGCTGAACGCAATCTTTCTGCCGCACTTTCTGCGCTTGCATGACGGCGCTGCGCCAGAGAAATATGCCCGGTTGAAATTCGCTATGGGATTGAAAGACAACGATAATCTCGGCGATGCGATTGATCAGCTGAACGCCGATATTGGCATTCCCACGACCCTTAGCGCGATCGGGGTTGAGGCGTCTGACGGCCCCGGCATTGTCGAGTTCGCGCTGGCAGATCTGGCTCATTTCGGTAATCCGCGTGAGGTCACCCAAGCTGATTATGAGAGACTGTTCGAGCTGGCTTTAGGCTAAATTTGCCAAATTTGCATACGTTTATGTGCCCGATGAGCGCCCGAAAGGTGCTGGATAGCTGTAGGATCCCTGTTGGATCGAATTTGCCTAGCCTGAAAAACTGAACGGGCTGTCCAAATCGGCCAGACCGGGCCAGTTAAAGTCGCGCCCGGCCATCACCACATCTTGCGGTTTTGGCCAGTCAATCGCCGCCTCGACATCGGCCCAGAACAAGCCGCCCTCGATTTCAGGCGCATAGGGCGCGCTAACCTTGTAAGCGACCCGCGTATCAGTTCGCAGGGTTTGATAACCGTGCGCGAAACCTTCCGGCACATAGAGCTGCTCGCCGCCTTTTGCGCTCAAATGCACACCGAGGCTTTTGCCATAGGTCGGCGAGCCTTTTCGAATGTCGACAATCGCATCGAAAATCTCACCGCGCACACAGTGGACAAGCTTGGCTTGGGCTTGCGGCGGAGCCTGAAAATGCAAGCCCCGTAATGTGCCGGGGGCCGCAGAAAAAGCCTCATTGTCCTGCACCCAGACGGTCTCGGGCAGACCCGCCTCGGCCCAATCAGCTGCGCTCCAGACCTGCGCAAACCAACCGCGATCATCGCCGTTTCGCTTGGGCGTGATCAGCGCCGGGCCGGGAAGATCGAAGCGAGTGACGGTAAGGTTTGACATGGCGATGCGGTGGCCGAATGTGTGGGGGAAGTCAAGCTGGCGAAGGTGTTAAAGGTGTCCGTTGCTTGTGAGCCCAGACTTGGGTCATGGCGCACGCGCCGCTTGGTGCGGGTTTCTCCTTTCTTGAATAAGAAGAGTCCGCTCCCGGCGTCGGAAGGGGACGAAACGCACACTCTCCGTTTCCCCTGCGCAGGGGAAACGGGAAGTTTATGGGGCGTCAGGCGAGGCAGAGTTTATAGTTTCGGCGTTCCAGCTTTGCCGCAAGCGTGAACTTGTTCAGGGCATTGCCGCCGACCTTGCCAAGCATGTCTTCGGCGCGGCTGCGGTCTTCGGAGCTGAGCCTGTCGCGCGCGTCCAGGGCCGTCTGCAGGCGCAGCAGCGAGAACGTGCGGGCCATGCAAATGCCGCTATGGCCACCTGTGGTGAACGCCGTCATGTCGAAGCCGCGCGGCAGTTCTTCCTGCGACTGCGCGTCCTTGGCCCAAGCGGCGAGCATCGTATCGGTGGCGAGCAGGACTGGGAGCTGTTCGCCCATCTGCCGCGCCAGAATCGGCAACAGGGTGTCGGGGATCTGATCACCCGATAGCAGTGGGCCAGAGCTTGGTGCGCCTGCCATCAGACGCTCAACCCAGGCGGCAACGCGCGGCGCGATACGCTGCATCAGGTCGCCCGTATAGGGGTCGCGGTACTGATGCGCGTAGAGCGGGCCATAGAGGGCGAAATCAGCCAACGAGGCCTGGCCGCCGAAAACATAATCGTGGCGTTCCAAATGCGCAGAAAAGTCGGCGAGGAAAGCCTCATATGACGCCTCAATGCCGGGACTGGTCACGTCACTAACCCCAAGCAGCGGCACAAAAGCGCGAAAGCGTCCGCCAACCACTTTGCCGGCCTCATACTGTTCTTCCGGCGTGCCATCGGGGGCAGCGGATTTGCCAAACTGGCTATAGATCCAGTCTTCATTGTGGTTCCAGCGATAATGCATCGCTGGAATGATCAGCCATTCGTCGGCAAATAACTGGATCAGATATGAGACAAACCGTTGCACAGCGCCCTCGGGCAGGACAGCGGGGGTCGGCTGGCTGGCCTCTATGTCTGCGATAATGTCGGCGGTGTCCTGAACGATCCGGTCATCCGGGGTCTTGACCACCGGGATCACCGGCCAGCCGACCTTGGCGACGATGACGTTGCGCATCACGTCCGGGGTTGGTGGGTATTCGGTATAGTCGACGCCCTTCCAGTCGAGATAGGCGCGGGCCTTGCCGCTGAAATAACTCATTTGAGACCCGTACAATGTGTAATTTGTCATGTTGCCGCTTTCTCATCTGTGTTTCCAGTTAGGCCGACCCTTCGAATTTGGCCAGTCACGTCCTCGCGTTAACGCGTGGCGAGGTTTCGTTAACCCTATCGGTGCATTGCAGTTAAGAACTGCAGGTTGACGGCGCAGCGTCACGTTTCCGCCCGATTCTCTGACGATAGGTACAGCTACCCTTGTCGCGGGCACGTTTGTCCCGAACGCAACTGATGAATGGACGTTTTTGAAATGGAAGAACAAGCCCTCAGCGAAGTGGCCTCCGAGGCCACGTTTTCCCTGTTTGGACTGCTCGCCGATGCGGATATTGTGGTTCAGATGGTGCTGCTTGTCCTCCTGATTTCCAGTATTTGGTCGTGGGCCGTGGTCGCCGAGAAGACCTTCTCAATCGGCGGCGCACGCAAGAAAGCACAGGAATTTGAAGAGGCGTTCTGGGGCGGGCGCTCTGACGAGTTTGAGATGCGACCGGGCCAGGCGCCAAACAATGCCGGCGCACGTCTGTTCGCCGCGATCTCACGCGAATGGCGCGATGCCAAATCGATCAGCATTGTCGAGCATGGCACGTTGGTCGCGCGGGCAGAGCGCTCGATGCGAGCGACCGTGGACCGCGAGATCACGCGGGTCAGCGGCGGCCTCGGTGTGCTCGCCACCATCGGCTCGGTCTCGGCCTTTATTGGCCTGTTCGGCACGGTTTGGGGGATCATGAACGCGTTCATGAACATCTCCGCCAAGCAAGACCCGAGCCTCGCCGTTGTCGCCGGGCCGATTGCCGAGGCATTGTTTGCCACCGGCATGGGCCTTGTCGCGGCGATCCCGGCGGTGATTTTCTACAACAAGTTTTCCGGCGACATCAACCGCTACGCCGATGGCCTAGATGCGTTCGCGCAGGACATTCTGGTGCGTCTGTCGCGCCGTGCCAGCGACGGGAATTCCTAGGTCATGGCGGGTTCGACAGGACAGGGCAATGCCCGGCGCGGTCGGCGCGCGATGAATGCCGAGATCAACGTGACCCCGATGGTCGACGTTATGCTGGTGCTGCTGATCGTGTTCATGATTACCGCGCCGCTGCTGACCAAGGGGGTAGATGTTGTGCTACCGAAAGCCGCTGCGGTTACGCTACCAGCGCCAACCGAAGCGCCATTGTCAGTCAGCGTCACTGCGAATGGCAGTGTGTTCGTTCAAGAAACCGAGATCGAGATTGATGCGCTGGCCTCACAATTGCTGGCCATTGCTGGCGAGGGTTACGAGTCGAAAATCTATGTTCGCGGTGACCAGGATGTCGCCTATGGCCAGGTCATGATCGTGTTGACCCGGATGCAGCAGGCCGGTTTCCGCAATGTTTCGCTGGTGACTGACCCAAAAGCGCAATTCAGGGTGGACAGATAGCGCCATGATCCGCGGACTGCCTGCTTCGATCGTCTTTCACGCTGCAGTGCTTGGACTGGGCTATGTCAGCTGGCCATTCCTGTCCGCGACGACGGGTTTTGAAAGCGAGAGCATTCTGGTGCCGATCGAGCTGGTTGATATTGGCGCACTGAACAATATCGCGCCGGTGCTACGCCCGGAGCCTGAACCGGAAGAAGAGATCGTACCGGAAGTCGCCGAGGAAGAGCCGGAAGAGGTTCCTGAGGACGAGCCTGAGCCGGTCGACGAAACCCTGCCCGAAGACGAAATTGATACAGCCAGCGAGCAAGAGACGCCCGAAGAGGTCACGCCTGAAGAGGTTGTACCCGACTTTGAGGCAACCCCAGAAGAGACCGAAGACCCGGAGCCCGAACCTGAAACCCCCAAGCCAGTGGTACAGGAACCCGATCTGCTCGATGATTTGCTGAATGAGGCCGACAGCACGTTTGTAAGCCAACGCCAAACCCGGCGCGATCGTGAAACCCCGGAACCTGTCATCCAGCCCTTGCTCGAAGATACCCCGCCGACGCCGCAAGAGGTCCGGCGCGGCGCGGGAGAACGCACCGCTAACACGGCGCGGCTGGAATCTCTGCTATACAATCAAATCTATAATTGCTGGGATGGCGTAGATGACCAACCCAATTCCGAAACACTGAATGTGCGGATGTCGATTGAGCTTGATGACAATGGCTATCTGATGGGCCGAATCAACATGATTGAACCAAGTCGCGATCCCGTTGGCCGTTCGCCAATGCGTGTAGCGGTCGAACGTGCCCGCCGCGCGGTTCAAAGGTGCGCCCCGTATAATCTACCCAAACAGGAATATGCTGAATGGCGAGAGATTAATATCAATCTCGGACCCGCATTCGAGCCAACAAAGAAATAAATCCAGGAGAGACCCGCCATGATGAAACGACTTTTTGCTGCCCTTGCGCTAGGCATGGCGGTGTTCGCGCCGGTCGCGACCGCCCAGCTTGAGGTGAATATCGCTCGCGGTAACTTGAAACCGACCCCAATCGCGATCCCTGATTTCGAGATTATCGGGGTTGATCCCGATATTGCGCGCCAGATCAGTGATGTGATCCGCGCCGACCTGACCTCAACCGGCCTGTTCACCATCGTCCCGGAAGCCGCGCACATTCAGAGAGACCTCGATATCGAGGTCGCCCCGCGCTTCGCCGACTGGAAAATCATCAAAGCTGACGCGCTGATTATCGGCTCAATCGAACAGATTGTCCGCGACGGTAATCCACTGCTGCGCGGATCGGTGCGGATGTGGGATGTTTATGGCGAAGAATTAATGCGGTTCGAGGATTCAAACGGGCGACAGGTCTCTGGTCGCCGCTTCACCACCACGCCGGAAGACCTGCGCCGGATCGCGCACAAAATCTCTGATGCGATCTATACCCGCCTGACCGGCGAAACCGGTTATTTCGATACGCGTATCGTCTATATCGCCGAGACGGGTTCAAAACTGGCCCGGATCAAGCGGTTGGCAATCATGGATGCGGACGGCGCGAATGTACAATATTTAACCAGCGGCAAGTTCACCGTCCTGACCCCGCGCTTTTCGCCTGAGGCCCAGCAGATCACCTATATGTCGTATGAAGGCGGCCTGCCGCGTGTCTATCTGTATGACTTGCGGCGCGGACGTCAGGAAGTGCTAGCTAATTTCCGCAGTATGACCTTTGCGCCGCGCTTCTCTCGTGACGGTGGCTCGGTGCTGCTGACCCAGGCTGTGGATGGCAATTCCGATATCCATATTCGCAACCTGAACACTGGCGAGACCCGCCGCCTGACCGATCATCCAGCGATTGATACTTCACCAAGCATGTCGCCGGATGGCCGCGAAGTTGTGTTCAATTCAGACCGCGGCGGCAGCCCGCAACTGTATATCATGAACGCGGATGGCTCGACCCGCACCTGCCCCTCTGGCGGACGTGATGTTGCCTGCCGGATCACCTTTGGCGCCGGGCGATATTCGACCCCGGTATGGAGCCCGCGCGGCGATCTGATCGCGTTTACAAAACAGACCGGAGGCCGGTTCCATATCGGTGTGATCGGTATCGATGGCAGCGGCGAACGCCTGCTCACCGAATCATATCTTGATGAAGGCCCCGATTGGTCGCCAAATGGCCGTGTGATCACGTTTTTCCGCGAGCGTGCGCCCGGTGCATCGCCTGGATTATGGTCGGTTGACCTGACCGGCCGCAACCTGCGCCGCCTGCCAACACCAACCGATGCATCCGATCCAGCCTGGTCGCCATTGCTACGCTAAGCGGCAAAACAGCCCAAGCTGCAATCAGGCGGGCGATTCGATTTAAAAAATGCGTTATGTTGGCCACGAAGTTGACAAATTCGGTGCCTAGTGCACCCAATACTGAACCTAGCAAGGAGTAATAACATGCGCCGTCTAATCATGTCGTCTGCGTCTCTCGCACTTATTATTGGGGCGGCTGCATGTGCAGCGACCCCACCACCGGCCCCTGCGCCTGATCCAGAACCTGAAGTGGTTGTTGAGCCAGAGCCAGAAATTGTCGAAATCATCGAAGAAGCTCTTCCAGTTGTGGCCACTGGCCCAACCGCCGGCTCACTGGCTGATTTCAACGTCAATGTTGGTGACCGGGTCTATTTTGATCTTGACCAGTACCGCCTGAACGGTGACGCACAGGACGTTCTGCGTCGTCAGGCCGCTTGGCTTGGCGCTTATCCAAACGTCAGCATCATGGTTGCTGGCAATTGTGACGAACGCGGCACCCGCGAATATAACCTCGCTTTGGGTGAGCGTCGCGCCTCAATCGTCAAGACCTATCTGGTCGATCTCGGCGTCGATCCTGCCCGCATTCAAACCGTGTCATATGGCAAAGAGCGTCCGCTCGCAGTTGGCGCAAATGAAAGCGCCTGGCAGCAGAACCGTAACGGTTTCACGCAGATTATTGATGGCGCGGTTGGATAAACCTACCCATTGTTAACGGAATGATTAGGCCGGGTGCCATATTTTGGCCCCGGCCTTTTCTTATTTGTGTGTTTGATCACCAATTTTGCCCGTGGAGCTGCCAATATGATGCGCATTCTAATCGTCCCTGCCTTGCTGGTCACGGCCGCCCTGTTGTCAATGCCTGCCGACGCACAGCGGCGCGGCGCAGAGATCTCGCAAGGGGTGACCAGTGGCCAGATGGCAGAGACGACCGAACAATTGCGCCTCGCGAATGCCGAGCTTGGCGCCCGCCTGACCGGGCTTGAGGCTGACCGTGCGGCCCTTAATGGACAGGTAGAAACACTGGAATTCCTGCTCTCGCAGTCACGCGACCAGATCAACCAGATGCAAGCCGACGACGCCGAAATCGGGCGCTTGATTGACCGTCTGGATCGCCAGCTTGAGGATCAAGCCAGCCGTATCGACGCCTTGGAAGGGCGGCTTGCCGTGTCGGATGCTGCCCGCAATGATGTAAATGCCAAGGAAATGGGCATTGAGCCGCTGTCTGGCGAGGCTGGGCTCAGCCAAGGACTGGATACTGGAAAATCTGACGAAGACCAGTTCGAAGCGGCGGGCACCGCTGCAGCGGCTGGCCCAACACGGATCGGCCGGGCAGCGCCCGCTTCTGACCTCGAAGAAAAGCCCGATGCCTTGCCGCAGGGCACACTCGGAACCCTTTCAGCAAGCGCTCTGCCAGGCCAAGCCGGCCCACTATTTGCCGAGGCGAAATCACGGCTATTACAATTTGATTATGCAGGCGCGGAAGCCGCATTTCGGTCCTTCCTCGATCAGTTCGGCGATGACCCGCAGGCCGGTGAAGCGCAATACTGGCTCGGCGAAGTACTGTACCAACAGGACGCATATGCCGCATCTGGCCAGGCTTATACGCAGATGATCCGGCAATATCCCGAGGATCCGCGCGCGCCGGAAGCGCTCGCCAAGCTGGCCCGCTCGATGCGCCTGATTGGCGATACAACCAAAGCCTGCAACGCCCTCAATATTTTGCCGCAGCGCTACCCTGATGCCTCTGGTGTGACGCGAAATCTCGCCGCTGGTGAGCGGGTGCGGTCGGGCTGCGATACTTAACCAATGACCACCGGGGCAAGGGCGAGGCTTGAGGCGCTAATCGGCGTCTACAGTCCAGACCCAAAGGCCCCGATTGCCGTTGCTGTCTCAGGTGGCAGCGATTCTGTTGCGCTAATGCATATTGTAGCTGACTGGGCCAAGACGGCGCCCCGCCGGGTGCACGTGCTTAGCGTGGATCATGGTTTGCGCCCGGAAGCGCGCGCGGAAGCGGCGCAAGTTGCAGCCGCTGCGAAAACCTTAAACCTTTGTCACGATTGTCTGGTCTGGACCGACCCGAAGCCAGGACAAGCGGCGGCCCGCGACGCACGTCATCGTTTGCTGGCCAAGGCGAGCCGGGCGGCAGGCGCGCGCGTCTTACTGCTCGGCCATACCCGCGATGACCTCTGTGAAACGCTGCTGATCCGCAAGCGCCGCAACGCCCCAAGAGCGCAGTTGGCAGGGCCTTGCATGGTCGCGCCGTCGCCGGTCTGGCCAGAGGGGCGAGGTCTGACCCTGATACGGCCACTGCTCGACAAAAGGCGCCGTGACTTGCGCGCTGGACTGATCGCACGCGGGGTCAGCTGGGTTGATGATCCGAGCAATGCGGCGGTCAAATATGAGCGTGTACGGGTGCGGCAATTTCTGGCCCGCCACCCAAAGCTTGCAGCGCGTGTTGATGAGATTGCCGAGCGCCTGCTGGCCCAGCGGCTGGTGGCGGATCAGGCGCTCGGCGCAGCGCTGCTCAACCCACAAATGGTCTCGGTCAGCGATGAGGGTTTGATTGAGCTGCGGCAAGTCGCACCTGACCTGCTGGCGCGTTTGCTATCGGTGCTGGCGCGGATCGCGGGCGGACATGACCGGCCGCCTCGGGCCGAGGCAGTGGCGGCGCTGCTGGCCGATCTGACCATTGCAGGCGCGCGGCGCACACTGGCCGGGGCGTGGCTGCAGAGAACCAAGACGGGTTATCTGATTGGCCGCGATCCCGGCGCAGCCTCAGGGCTGGACGCAGACGGCCTATGGGATGGGCGCTATGCCCGGGATGAGGCTGGGGGATTGGCTGAAAACAGCTCCATCCTGATGCGCGCCGCCCAGCCAGAAAGCGACCAATGGACCCCGATCATCGCAGACCGCATCGCACACGAAGCGCGGGTATTAGCACAGATATTGAATGAGCGAAAATAGGCGCTTGACTTGAACCATGCTTTAAGTGCTACCGAACAGATCCCGATGCTTTTGAAAGGGATCAAAATGGGAAACCTTAGCAGCCAGACGGCGATAGCTTGCACCCTAACCGATGCAGAAACGCGTGACCGACGCACTTTGGCGCGGCGCACCGTAATCCCAAAAATCACCGCCTATGAACGTCTCTCGAACGGCGTGGTTCTGGTGTTTGAAAACGCAGCAACCTGCCGCGCGCAGGTCGCTGAATTTATTGTCCTGGAACAGGGGTGCTGCGGATTTTTGACATTCGAGCTGGAGCCTGACCTGGCCGTTCTGGATGGGTTGTTGCGCTTGACGATTACAGGTCCGCAAGGAGCTGAAGAGGTGATCGATATGTTTGTCAGCGCAGCTCTGGAGAGCCCGCATGTCCAAGTCGCATAAAGAAGGGTCAGATCGCGGCTTAAGGCGCGGCGGCGTGGCCGGTATTGGCATCGGGATTTTGGCCCTGCTGGCTTGTGAGCTACCCATCATTCTCGCCTTTGTCGGCCTCGGCGGATTAAGTGCAGGGGCCATGGCATTTCGGCCACCAGAAATAGTTGAGATCATTGCGGTGATGATTTTCGTCATCGGTGTGGGCCTGCTAATATACGGGTTTGCAAAACGCCTCAAAAGAAACCGAAAAGCGAGATAGTCATGCGAATCGGTGATGTCGCCAACCGTCTGAGCATGCCCGCCTCGACGATCCGGTATTACGAAAAAGTCGGCCTGATTGAACGCCAAAGGCGCGTCTCCGGGCGGCGTGAGTTTGATGATCAGGCCGTGTTTGCGCTTGAATTTGTACGCTTGTCGCAGGCGGCGGGGTTCACGATTGCCGAGACCAGATCCCTGTTGCAAGCCTATGCTGAAAACCCCACTGAGAAAGGCGCTTGGATAGACCCGGCGCAGAACAAACGAACGGCCATTCGAGCTAAAATCAGGGAGCTGGAGCGGATGGATGATATCCTGTCACAGATCCTCACCTGCCGCTGCCCGTCACTGACTGACTGCGTTAAGAAGGGAATGGCCAATGGAATGGGCGGTTGAAGGATTAGGCTTGGTCGCGGTCATTATCATGGTCGCAACTTATGCTCTGGAACAACGTGGCCGGGCCTTTATCGCGGCATTTGCCTTCGGCTGCGCGCTGGCCGCCATTTACGCCCTGCTGATCCGGTCTTACCCCTTCATGATTGCCGAGGGGATTTGGTCGGTCATCGCGGTGCGGCGCTGGCGCGCAACTAACCCGCGAGCGGGCCAACCTCGATAACATCTTCGACGGTGCGCAGGCCGGGTTTCGGGCTTGAGACCAGGACCGCCATGTTGCCTGGCGCGTGCTTGTTATCCAGCATCTTGTCGTGCGCAGCGGGGATATCGGCCCATGAGAACACTTCCGACATGCCCGGATCGATGCGCCGGTCGATGACCAGCTGATTGGCCGCAGCCGCCTGTTTCAGATGCGCGAAATGTGAACCCTGAACGCGTTTCTGGCGCATCCACAAGAAGCGCGCGTCCATAGTCAGGTTGAAGCCGGTTGTCCCGGCACAGATCACCACCATGCCGCCGCGCTTGACCACGAACAGCGAGACCGGAAAGGTCGCCTCACCCGGGTGCTCAAACACGATATCGACGTCTCGTTTGCCGGTAATTTCCCAGATCGCTTTGCCGAATTTGCGGCTGGCTTTCATATAGTCGTTAAACGCAGGCCCGTTGACCGTCGGCAACTGGCCCCAGCAGTCAAAGTCCTTGCGGTTGATCACGCCCTTGGCGCCCATTGAGCGGACGAAATCGAACTTGTCTTCGCTCGACACGACGCCGATCGCATGCGCCCCTGTTACCGCACAAAGCTGCACCCCGAAACTGCCAAGCCCGCCAGACGCACCCCAGACCAGAACATGATTGCCCGGCTTCACAATATGCGGACGGTGGCCGAACAGCATCCGGTAAGCCGTCGCCAAGGTTAGCGTGTAGCAGGCGCTTTCTTCCCAGGTCAGGTGTTTTGGGCGCGGCATACATTGGCGCGCCTGGACGCGGCAGAACTGCGCAAACGAGCCATCTGGCGTCTCATAGCCCCAGATGCGCTGGCTCGGCGAGAACATCGGGTCGCCGCCATTGCATTCCTCGTCGTCGCCATCATCCTGATTGCAATGGATCACCACTTCGTCGCCGGGTTTGACACGGGTCACCTTACGGCCAACCGCCCAGACAATGCCGGCTGCATCTGATCCAGCGACGTGGAAATCCTGCTTGTGCACATCGAACACCGAGATCGGGTCGCCGAGCGCGGCCCAGATGCCATTGTAATTGACCCCCGCCGCCATCACCAGAACCAGCACCTCGTCGCTGTCAATTTCTGGCACCGGCACTTGTTCGAGCTGCATCGCCGTTGATGGGCGACCATGGCGCTCGCGCCGGATCGCCCAGGCATGCATCATTTTGGGAACATGAAATTCCGGCGGAACCTCGCCCATGGCGTAGATGTCTTTTGTCTCGCGGGCTGTAGTCGCCATTATATTCTCCATCTATTCCCAATACGCCTAATAGATATCTTCACAGGGTCACATTTGGCTGCAAACTGGCTGACAAGCATCGGTGATGCAAGCGCAATTTGTGCGACGCAATCACCAGTGGCAGGGCCTGTTGACCAGTATGGCGAAGACATTGATGGCGCTGCTATTGCCATCCCATGTGCTTTGATTTTGAATAGATGAAATCAAATGCGGGGAAGACTGTATGTCGCTTGGGTTGATGCCACGTAGCTGTAAGCGTTTGAAATTGTTCATTTCTTATGCAAGGGCGGACGACACACTTGCCGCCGAGATCGCCCAGGCGTTTCGCAATAATGGCGATACAGTTTTCTTTGATGCAGACAGTTTAGTGCCGGGCGCGGATTTTATTCAAAAAATCAAAAAGAGCGTGCGCCGGTCTGATCGGTTTATTTTTCTGGCCAGCCCGGCGTCTTTATCAGATGGGCGCTATACGTTGAGCGAGCTAAACGCCGCCAAAGCCCGCTGGCGTTCGCCAGTGGGCCGGGTGATCACTGTTATGGTCGAACCGAATGCCGATCCGCTATCTCTTGAACCCTATTTGCGGTCCGTGCATATTTTGCAACCAAGTGGAAATACTGTCGCTGAAGTCGTATCAGCGATAGATCGTGGACGCGGTGTTGGGCTCTTCTGCCGGGTCGTCGGCTTTCTTATGGTCATGGCCTTTATCGCTGCGGCACTCTTTGGTGCTCTCACCTATCTCGGTCAAAACAGCCGTGATTCGAGGCTAGGCGGGGTCGAAATTGGGCGAAACATTGGGGTGACTCATTTTACCGGCACGCCTGTAGTCCTATCCCAACTAACATTCCAGAATAATGCCTCATTGAGTAAAGTCTTCACCTTGACATCAGCAACGTTGACCTCACCCGATGGACTTGTGGTCGATGTGGGACCGATTTCTATGATCGTTGGTCAGATGGAGCAACCGCCGCGTCTCAATGTATTCGTGGAGCCCAAAAGCGATATGGCCTTCACGTACGAATTGCGCGCAACCGTTAAAGCGACATGGGAAGTTCACCGGCAAATTGGAGTAGAATTCACTCGGCCTGAATATGCCAATATTATGAGCCCTCAACCTGGTCTGCTCAATGGAAAACTTCTACACCAACTTGAGGTTGCCACAGAAGAAGACTGGTTATGGTCTGCTGGAATTTGGTCGCTCGAAATTAATTACTTGATTGGGGACTTTCCAAACGACGGTGACCTCGGATCAAGCGCCTTGGAATTTCAGGTATCAGAGCGTGATGTTTCTACAATGCGCTCATCGATCGACAGTTATGAAACTGGTGCAGGTGTGTTCCCGCTCTGGCGTGGAATAGACCAATACAGTGCCGGTACGGTACGTAACATTGTAGGACATGTGCCGGAGCTTGACGACGTTGAGTGAAGCCATTGTCTACCTTAACGGCGACTATGTGCGGGCGGCTGATGCGGTTATTTCGCCGTTTGATCGCGGCTTTTTGTTTGCCCATGCCGCCTATGAAGTCACAGCGGTGTATGCTGGCAAGCTGATCGACTTTGAGGCGCATATGACGCGGCTGGCGCGAACGCTTGAGGGCATCGAAATCCCCTTCCCCAAGATGGACATGGCAGAGCTGCACGGCCAGATGATGGCGCGCAATGAGCTTCGTGAAGGCTTGATCTATTTGCAAGTCAGCGCTGGTGAGCACGGCCCGCGTGACTTTTACGGGCCAGAGGTCCTAACCCCGTCGCTGTTCATGTTCACAACCGCCAAACAGCTGATTGGCGATGTCGCACGGGACGGCTTCGACGTGATCTCGCAAGCAGATACGCGCTGGGCGCGGCGCGACATCAAGACCACGCAGCTGCTCTCGCAAACCCTCGCCTATCGCGCGGCGCGGCGGGCGGGCGCGGCATCGGCGATCTTGCATGAAGACGGCATTGTCACAGAAGCCGCCTCAGCCAATGCCTGGATCGTGCGCCAGGACGGCACTTTTGTGACCCGCGAGCGCTCACCCGCATTGCTGCCCGGAATTACACGGCAAAGCACAGTCGAGCTGCTACGAGGGGCGGACCATATGGTCGAAGAGCGCGCCTTTACATTGGCAGAAATGGCAGTGGCGGCAGAAGCGTTCACAACCTCAACCGGGGCTGTCATCGCCCCGATCCTGAGGCTTGACGGCAAGACAATCGGAACCGGATCGCCCGGCCCACTGACCCGAACTGTGCAGCGTTTATATTATGAATATATCGGCGCTGATGTCGCGGTTGTTGCGCCATGGGCATTATGAGTGGTTTTCTTATCGTGACATGCCGGTTGCAAGCGCAACCCGGCGCTAATGCGCCGCGCCCGCGCAGGCTCTCAGCGCAAGCTGAGAAATAGTCATGAGCGAAACCAAGCAAACACGGGGGTCCGGTGAAGACCAACTCATTATGAGCGCTGATCCTCAGGATCAATCATTTCGCCCTCGACGGTGAAGGCTTCCTCACGCTCTTGTTGACGCTGCATATCGGCGAAGGTCGCCTCCAGATCGCCCATCATTCCAGCAACTTGCTTTGAGCCAAAATGCGCATTTAAAAGCGACAGCAGGATCGCCAGTCCTGTGGCGATGGCCAATATGCTCAAATCGGTGCGGGTCAGTATTCGCTCCAGCTCGGTTTCCTTGAACAGGGCGGAAATAAACACGGTCAGGATGAAGAGCAGACCATAGCCGAACACACCGGCAATGAAGCGGCCGCCAAGCCGGTTCAGCGGGACCGGCCCCTGTGGCGCGCCGCCCAGCGAGCTTTGCAGACTGGCCATCGGCCCCGGCGCAATCCGCGCCAGCAGCCACTGCGTCAGGGTCGCCGCGCCCGCCAGCAAGGGCACCATCATGATCGAGCGGTTCATCACCCCAGCAACGATGACCGCCACGACGAAAACCAGCGCCGCAGCCAGACGCAGAAATATCGGCAAGGCGAGGGATATAGGCATGACCAGAACTTTCGCGACTTATATCCAGATAACGCTGCACGAAGCTTGGTTCAAGCCAATGGGGTTCAGACTCTAGCCGACGCAGCCGGTCTTCGGTAAGCAGTCTGATAGTCAGAAACGATCAGGCGCAAATACGATGACTTCGGATAATTTTCAGCACAAACCAGACCGCCCATGGATTTTCCGCACCTATTCGGGTCATTCGACCGCGCAAAAATCCAACGAGCTATACCGGATGAACCTGTCCAAAGGCCAGACCGGCCTGTCGATTGCGTTCGATTTGCCGACCCAGACCGCTTATGATGGCGATCATATTCTGGCCAAGGGTGAAGTTGGCAAAGTCGGTGTGCCGGTGGCGCATCTCGGCGATATGCGCACATTGTTTACCGAGCTGCCGCTGCAAGAGATGAATACGTCAATGACCATCAACGCCCCGGCGGCGTGGATGCTGGCTTTGTATGTCGCACTGGCCGACGAGCGCGGTGATGACCGGGCCAAGCTGCGCGGCACAACGCAGAATGATATCATCAAGGAATACCTCTCGCGCGGAACCTATGTCTTCCCGCCGCAGCCAAGTCTGCGCCTGATCAGCGATATGGTCAGCTGGTGCTATACCGAACTGCCCAAGTGGAACCCGCTAAATGTCTGTTCCTACCATTTGCAGGAGGCCGGTGCGACGCCCGAGCAGGAACTGGCTTACGCGCTGGCGACCGCTGTGACTGTGCTCGATGCGGTGAAAGCCGGCGGGCAGGTGCCAGATGAGGATTTCACCGCCGTCTTCGGACGGATTTCGTTCTTTGTGAATGCTGGCGTCAGGTTCGTCACCGAGCTGTGCAAGATGCGCGCTTTTGTCGATCTCTGGGAAGAGATCGGACGCACCCGGTATGGCGTCACCGATGAGAAGGCGCTGCGCTTTCGCTACGGTGTGCAGGTCAACTCGCTGGGCCTGACCGAGCAGCAGCCGGAGAACAATGTCTACCGCATCCTGATTGAAGCCCTGGCCGTGACGCTATCCAAGCGGGCGCGCTGCCGGGCGCTGCAGCTGCCAGCCTGGAATGAAGCGCTGGGCCTGCCCCGGCCGTGGGATCAGCAATGGTCGCTGCGTCTGCAGCAGATCATGGCGTTTGAAACCGACCTCCTGGAATATGAAGACCTGTTTGATGGCAGCCATGTGGTTGAGGCCAGGACTGAGGCGCTGAAGGACCAGGCGCGGGCAGAATTGGCCAAGATTGATGCAATGGGCGGCGCGGTCGAGGCGGTGGACTATATGAAGGAAAGCCTGGTTGGCGCGCATAGTGACCGCATTCGCGCAATTGAAAGCGGTGAGATGAAAGTCATCGGCGTCAATGCCTATCTCGAAACAGCGCAAAGCCCGCTTGGCTCTGGTAGCAGCGCGATCGAAACGATTGATCCGGCGGTTGAGGCTGGCCAGGTGCGCACCTTGAAAGCCTGGCGCAAGGCCCGCGACGGGCAGGCCGCAGAGGCCGCCCTTGCTGATCTCAAAGCCGCTGCTCGTGATGGTCGCAACATCATGGAGCCCTCTATCGCCGCAGCGAAAGCTGGCGTCACAACTGGCGAATGGGGTACGGCCCTGCGCGACGTGTTTGGCGAGTATCGCGGTCCAACCGGTGTCGCTGTGGTGATCGAGACCGGCGGCGATGCGGCGATCGAAGCCACACGTGGCAGGGTTGAGGCACTATCAGAGCGTTTGGGGCGGCAACTCAAATACGTTCTCGGCAAGCCCGGACTTGACGGCCATTCAAATGGCGCTGAACAGATCGCGACACGCGGGCGAGCCTGCGGCATGGATATGATTTATCACGGCATCCGGTTCACGCCTGCCGATATTGTTGCCCAGGCCAAGGCCGCCGACGCCCACGTGATCGGCCTGTCAATTCTGTCAGGTAGTCATCTCGATCTGGTGCGGGAGACCTTGATCGAAATGCGCAAGGCCGGGCTCGACCATATCCCGCTTGTTGTCGGTGGGATTATTCCGCTGGAGGACGAACAATCGCTGCGTCAGATGGGCGTGCGGCGGGTCTATACGCCGAAAGATTTCCAGATCACCCAAATCATTGATGATGTGGTTGACGTGGTCGCAGCCGCCTGGCTGCCATAAGCGCCGGGTTTTTCTCAGCCGCCACTGGACGCCGGGGCGCTTTTGTCTAGCGTAAGAGTTAACCCACGCGCTTTGCACTTTTAAAGCAGCTGGGAGAAGAGACTTTGGGAGGTCCGTAGAATGCTCAATGTTCAATCCATGCCGCATATCGCCGACATTACGCGTGTACAGGCCGAAATCCGACCTGACGAAACCGCCTTCTGGATTGAGGGCGAAGAAACCACGTTCAAACAGCTCGACACACGCGCCAATCAGGTGGCCAATGGCCTGACCGCGCTCGGAGTTGGGCCAGATATGCGGATTGGGTATTTGGCCAAGAATACCGCGATCTATTATGAGATGGCGTTTGGGGCGGCCAAGATTCGCGCGGTGATGAACGGGATAAATACGCGGCTGGCCCCGCCAGAGGTTCAATATATTTTGGCGGATGCAGCTGTCAGTGTCCTGTTCGTCGGCCCGGAATTCTGTGAAATGGTCACAGCGATCAAGGATCAATGCCCGGCCTTGCAGCATGTCATCTGTCTTGATGCCGGACATGGCGACTGGCCGAACTATGCCACCTGGCGCGATACCCAAAGCGAGGTTGCACCGGCGATCACACCGCTTGATGATGATGACGTCATCCAGCTCTACACCTCTGGAACCACTGGACGCCCCAAGGGCGTGATGCTGACCAATGCCAATTACACATCGTATATGCAGCAATGCCAGATGCTCGATTGGGCCACTTATGAGGTCGGCGACGCGGTGATGAACGCGATGCCTCTGTTCCACGTTGCGGGCGTCAATGCGGGTATGCTGGCCACCGCACAGGGGGCAAAAGTCGTGGTTCTGCCAGAGATTGTGCCGAAAAACATCCTCGATTTGATTGAGCAACAGAAGATCGCGCACGCTTTCTGGGTTCCGGCTGTGATCTTGATGTTAAGCCAGCAGCCTGATTTCCGCTCACGTGACTATTCCAGCCTGAAACAGGTTTTCTATGGCGCTTCGCCGATCGCTGAAGATCTTCTGGTGCTGGCTGTCGAGGTTCTGGAGGCGCAATTTACGCAAGTGTACGGCCTGACAGAAACCGTTGGCGGCGGCACGTATTTGCCCCCGGATGCGCACGACCCGGCGCGCGGCAAGCTGCGCAGTTGCGGCCTGCCTTACCCTGAAACGGAAATCCGTTGCGTCGATGCGCATGGCAAAGCAGTGCCAACCGGCGAGGTTGGCGAGATTGCAATCAAGTCAGGATTCGTGATGAAGGGCTACTGGAACCGGCCGGATGCCACCGAAGAAGCCATCCGTGACGGCTTTTTCTATACCGGAGATGCAGGTTATTTCGACGATGAAGGCTTCCTGTACATTCATGACCGGGTCAAGGACATGATCGTGTCGGGCGGCGAGAACGTCTATCCAGCGGAAGTTGAGAACGCGATCTTCGGGCATCCAGATGTCGCCGATGTCGCGGTGATTGGCATCCCGGATGACAAATGGGGCGAGGCGGTCAAGGCGATTATTGTCGCCAAACCAGGCACCGACCCAACCACCGATGATATTGTCAAATGGGCGCGTGAGCGGATTGCCGGGTTCAAATGCCCCAAGACAGTCGACCGGGTCGAGGAAATGCCGCGCAACCCGTCCGGTAAAATTCTACGCAAAGACTTGCGCGAGCCGTATTGGAAAGGCCGCGAAAGACAAGTCGGATAGGTTTGAGTTTTGCCCCCCTTCCGACTGTCCCGGCGAAAGCCGGGCTCTCCCGCCGGGTCCCGGATATTTGCTGACGCAAATTCCGGGATGACAATTTGGTATGGGGGAGCACAGCCCCCTCATCCCGATTGTCCCGGACTTGATCCGGGATCTCTCGCAAGGCTCCCGGTCGCCGTGGCGCGAGACTCCGGATCAAGCCCGGAGCCATCGGAGAAGGAAACAGTCTTGAACTCGGTTCATGTTCGCGCAGCGAACGGAACCCGCTTCGCCTCGCGTCGCCCTCCGGGCGACGCGGGGCAAAACAAACCCGAGATAAAACACACAGGACCGGAAATAACGTCGTCTCAGTCTTCGTATCCCGTCGACCTACTTTAATAGGTGGGTGCCAGATGAAAAAGACCACGGTCTAATCCAGCGCCAGCTCCCTGACGGAACTCAAGGTCGGCGGATAGCTAACGTCCTCGAGCGCCCCAGTACCTGTGCTAATACAATATAGGCGATGCAAAGGTAAATGTAAGTGAAATTTCGCTGTGCAGAGCGAACCTGCTAGGCTCCAAACCCAATCAAATCGCCACTTTGGCGCTGTCTTGACCCTAGGTAGAGGCGGTCTGCGATGCGCCAAGCTGTCTCAGGTACGCCCACGTGAACAGGCCGCTGGAGTGGCCATCGGAAAACCAGATACGCACAGCATAGCGGCCAACCGGTTCAGCCTTTTCGACGCCAATATCCGCAGCAATGATCGGTTGCGGCGGTTTCGGGCCGCCGCCATGGCCTTGTACCTCGGCCGATGGGCTTTCCTCGCGCAGCATCTTGTATGGCAGATCGAAGCTTTCACCATCATCAAATGTGATGCTCAATAGGCGCTTGCGGCGGACAAATCGCAGGGTTTCCGGCCAAGCCTGGTTGCTCATACCGGATCCGTCGTCAGATCGCGGGCTTCGCTTTCCAGCATGATCGGCATGCCGTCACGGATCGGATAAGCGAGCTTGGCTTTCTTTGACACCAGTTCGCAGCGCGCCGCATCAAACACTAGCGGGCCGCGCGTAACCGGGCAGATCAACAGCTCCAACAAGCGTGGATCGACACCGCATGGACCGGGACTGGTTGTGCCAGAGGGAGAAGAAGACGGATCGCTCATTGCAAGGTCGAGGTGTCGTCGCCCGGCACATCCATGTCAAGCAGCGCCTTCAGCGTCGCCGCGCGATCTGTAACCGTCAGCGCTTCGAGCAAAGCCTGTTTCTCTATCGCCTCAAACGGACAGCCTGCACTCAAGGCATTGATCAGCGTTTCCAGGGGCGCAGTCGCAACCGCGTCCCAATCCACTTCAAGACTGTTGACTGTGGAGTAGCGCCGCAAGGACGCCAATAATAGTGTTCGGTCCGGCGCAGCATGCGCGCCCGGATCAATCAGGTCAGCGGCGTAAACGCTCCAATCTGGACGAACCTGGCGATAGGGTGAGGTCACCACACATTCTTCGCCGATGGTAAAACGGCAAATGCCGGACAAAGAGACCAGATAGCGGCCATCATCGGTTTCTGTGTACGAGGTCAAGCGCCCGGCGCAACCAACGCTTGCCAGCGCAGGCTTGAGTTTATCATCGCTAAGCGGCTGGACCATGCCAATCATCCGGTGGCCCGCCAGCGTATCATCAATCATGCTGAGATAGCGCGGCTCGAAAATATTCATCGGCAATGACCCGCGCGGAAACACCAGAGCGCCCAATAGCGGGAAAACCGGAATGATCTGCGGTAAGTCTGAGACTTTATGATACGCCTCTGCACTCAAAAATTCTGTCCTTATGTGTCGCGCTGAACCTGATAATTCGGTTCTCCAGAACATTGTTTTCACGCGCTTTATGGGCAGCGAACCGCATATATTTCGCCTCAAAGCGCTCTAGGCGAACATCAGCGATCCAAGTCGGCGGCGGCCATCGATTGTAAGTGGATCTTTTGGTCCCGCCGCTTCAAATATGTCTAGCAGCTTGGCCTTGGCTTTGCCATCTTGCCAAGCAAGATCAGCGCTCAAAATGGTCAGCAAATGGTCGGCGGCGTCCTTGTTTTTACCCGCGCCGATCAGCTTTTCGGCGAGCGTAAATCGGGCCTCGTGGTCGCCCGGCGCGCCAGCAACGTCTTCACGTGCGCGCGCCATGTCTTCATCAAGCGGGGTTTCCGCCATCAGACTGATGGCTGTCCGCACGGACTTTATCGCCGGGTCAGACGCCTGGTCTTCCGGGGCCATGTCGAGCATCTGACTGGCCCGCTCAGGATCACCATTGGCAAGATAGCATCGCGCCAGACCGGCGATTGCGGCAATGTTCTGCGGGTCTGCCTCAAGCACGGCGCCGTAGAGCTGCGCGGCGGTAGCGATATCACCAGCCTGTACGGCATTCTGGGCCTCTGCCAGATTGTCCTCGGTCTGTATGCCACCCTCCGTCGCGCCAAGAATCTTGTCGATGAATTGGCGAACCTGGCCCTCGGGCAGCGCGCCCTGAAATCCGTCAACTGGGCGGCCTTTATCAAACGCGAACACAGATGGTATCGACCGCACGCCCATTTGACCGGCCACATCTGGATGCTCTTCCGTGTTGATTTTGACGAGTTTGACCTTGCCACCCTGGCTATTGATGACCTTTTCGAGGGTCGGCGTCAGCGTTCGGCAAGGGCCGCACCATGGCGCCCAGAAATCAACCAGGACCGGTTGCTCATTCGACGCCTCGATCACATCGGCCATGAAGGCCTGATCTGAAGAGTCTTTGATATAGGGTGAGGGTGCTGTGTCAGTCATGGTCTCGGCTCAATCTGTTTTTCCGAATGTTATTTGGGATCAATAGCACGCCTGCGCAAGCCATCCGGTACTGTCGGCGACCTATGAGTGAGCTTCTGCGCCCCAGACCGCATCGATCTGGCGATCGCGGCCACAGCCATTGCGGTAGAAGCGGTAGCGCGTGGCATTTTTCAGGTAATAGTCCTGATGATAGCGCTCGGCGGCATAGAAAGGCGTTTCATCGCGCACGGCCGTGACAATTGGCGCAGGCAGATGATTGTTCGCTTCAATCTCGGAAAACTCAGCGTCTACCGCCGCGCGCTCAGCAGCGGAATTGACGAAGATCGCACTTGTATAACTGTTGCCGCGATCACAGAACTGACCGCCGGCATCGGTAGGGTCGATGTGGCGCACAAAATAACTGACCAGAGTCGCATAATCGACTTTAGCCGGATCATAGGTGACTTTCACCGCTTCCAGATGACCTTGGCGCGAATGGGTTTTATAAGTTGGATTAACCGTCGCCCCGCCAGTATAGCCGGAAATTGTCTCAACCACGCCGTCAAGCTTGTCAAAATCAGCTTCAACACACCAAAAGCAGCCGCCGGCAAAAATGGCGGTTTCCAAGCCAGCCGATAAAGCCGGGGCAGGGCGATCTTGCGCGCCTGCATGCATGACAAAAGACGTGATGACGGCAAGGCTGCCTGCGATCAAAGAGAGCGGGAGAGGATGCGTCAGTTTCATGGGCATAGCAGGTCTATCGGTTCGGGGAAATCCGGATATGCCCTCGCATGCACCAGAAAGCGAGCCCATTTCTTCAGTTATCACGAGGTTTTGAGCGGCAGAGCTTACGCTTCAGACAGGCGCGCCATTTCCTCGTCCGACAGTTCGGAATTGTCATACACGTTCTGAACATCATCAAGCTCATCGAGCAAATCGAGCAGTCGCATCAGTTTGTCAGCCTCTTCGCCTGCGACCGGCACTGTATTGGTCGGCTTCCAGATCAGCTTGGTTGATTTGGCTTCGTGCTCGCCGAACTGGCCTTCAAGCGCGCTTGCAACCTCCATCAGCGCCTCACGTTCGGTATAGATGAAGTGGCCGTCAGTATCGGTTTCAACATCACTGGCACCCGCTTCAATCGCGGCGTCCATAACTGTTTCCTCATCACCAACCTCGGGCACAAACTGGATCTCGCCGACATTTTCGAACCCGAATGAGACCGAGCCGGTTTCACCCAGATTGCCGCCATTTTTCGAGAACGTCGTGCGAATCTCACCTGCTGCGCGGTTCTTGTTGTCGGTTGACGCCTCAACGATAATACCAACGCCGCCGGGACCAAACCCCTCATAGCGGATCTCGATATACTCATCACCGCTGCCACCGACGCCTTTATCAACGGCGCGTTTGATATTGTCCTTTGGCATCGATTGGGCGCGGGCGTTCTGGATCGCCAAACGCAGGCGCGGATTGCCATCCGGGTCAAGGCCACCCATTTTCGAGGCAATGGTGATTTCCTTGGACAGGCGCGAGAACAGCACGGCGCGCTTTTTGTCCTGCGCGCCTTTGCGGTGCTGAATATTTGCCCATTTACTGTGGCCGGCCATGTGGATCTCTTTTGGTGGATTGGATTGACAGATCGCGGTTTAGCGCAGGCGAGCGGGATGGGGAAGGCCGCAGGCGCTGGCGGTTCCGTTTCGGCGCAAAAGCTTCAGAATGGGGCGCTGGTCAGCCTTTGGACTTTCCATCGATTATACGTATAACAAACGCGATAGCGCCATCTTGCAAGCTATACCCGGAGACATTGACGATGAAAAAACGCCCTTTAGTCGCCGCAATTTTGTTCAGTATAACAGCGCAATACGCCTTCGCGCAGGACAATCCATTTACAGCCCCGCCGCCCGCCAACCCTTTCACCATGGCACAAAGCCAGCTTTATGTCGGTGTGTTTGAATCCGACGCGGTGCGTCTGGAGCTTGTTGAAAATGATACCGGCGTCAGCGGCACGCTCTATTATGATGCGACCGGACAGACATATCCGATAACAGCGCAAATCGTTGAGACCGTCCTTGATGGCAGCTTCAGCGTTGCAGGAACGGACTTTGCGTTCACCTTTGCATTGGCGGATGACGCGAAGACCGGCCAGTTTGAAACCGAAGGGTATAATGGTGTCCTGTCGGCGCATGGCATCGCGCCGCCGCCGCCGAGCCGTGTCGAAGAGATTTTCGATGAAGCGATTTCCCTCGCCGCCGCCCTGCCGGCCGAGCAACGCGGCTATACTGTGGCCGGCATGGTCAGCCTGCTAGCTGAGACGGGCGATACAGATGGTGCGATGGAGCTGACAGGGTCTCTGCCAGCGGGTGATGTTTACCGCTCGGCGGCCTTGGTCGGTGTTGCGGGCGGTCTGCTGAAAACAGAGGGTGTTGATGCTGCTCGCCAGCTAATGAACGGCGTGGTTGAGCCAAGCATGCGCAGCAGTTTCGATGCCCGCTATGCCGGATATCTGACTGAGCAGGGCCAGCTTTCTGAGGCCTATACGTTCGCCTCAGGGCTGTCGGGCGCAAGTAGTGTTGGAATACTCACAATAGTCGCCCAGAGCGCGCGCGAAGCAGGCGATACGGCGATGGGCGATGCTGCCTTTGCCGATGCAGTGGCGCGAGCGAGCGGAGCAAGCGACAAGTCTGAACGAAATACCGGGTTTTTTCAGCTCGCGATTAGCCAGGCATCGCTCGGGGATGTTCAAGCCACCCGGTCTTATCTCGACCAGATTGACGATGATTTTCTTCAAGTCATCGCCTATGTCTCAGCGGCCGAACAGTTTGTCCGTGACGGCAATCGCACCGCCGCCGAACAGTTGGCGTCGGATGCCTTTCGAAAAGCAAAGCGCGTCAAACCCAAGGCGATGCGGCCATCTGCCGTTATGGCGGTGACGCCCGCCTATGCGGCGCTCCGCGACACCGCTAAGCTTCAGGACATTGTCGAGTGGGTTAACCAACATAGTGCGTATTTGGTTGGTTCCGTTTGGAATAGTATTATCCGAACCCAGATCAGGTTTCGTTATCTTGATGCCGCCCGGTCCAATGCCGCACAGCTCACACAAACAGACCTTGATAGTGAGATTCTTCAGGCCGTAGCCTATGACCAGGCCGATGCGGGCGATATTGACGGCGCGCTGCAAACGGTCAGGAGCATCTCAGTTCTACCCGTACGCATCACGTCGCTGGCGACGATCGCGCATAAATTGTATTTGCAATCGACAGAGGCGTAAGGTTGCGTCTGCTCATATAGTGTCCGGATAAAACAATGGCCCAGAGCATTTCAGCTTTCGGCGGAAACTCTATCAGGCCGCAAGCGCGTAGGCTCTCAGCGCAAGCTGAGACATAGCCGTGAGCGAAAACAAATTAGGCTGGTTTCGTCAAAGACGGACATGGCCTATTCAGGCACCATTTCGCTCAGTCGTCCGCCGACCCGGATCGGCTCGACACGATGCGCCAGTCCTGTGGTGTCTTCGGTTTCGACATAGACCCCGCACAGCGTCCCCTCGCCAAGCGCTGGCTCGTAGCGCTTACCGGGTAGCTGTGTGCTGAACCGACGCACCGAATTGTCCTTCTGCATGCCGATGACGCTGTCATAGTCTCCGCACATGCCGGCATCGCTTAGATAGGCCGTCCCGCCAGACAAGATCATATGGTCGGCTGTCGGCACGTGCGTATGGCTGCCAACCACCAGACTGGCCCGGCCATCACAATAATGCCCCATCGCCATTTTTTCGCTGGTCGCCTCGCAATGGATATCCACGATCACCGCGTCAGCGACCATGCCCAGCGGCATGCCTTCGAGCGCAGCTTCAACCGCGCTGAAGGGATTATCCAGCGCCTGCTTCATGAACACTGCGCCCTGAACCTGGATCACGCCGACCCGGCGCCCATCCGGCAAAATGAACAGGTTCGAGCCTTGCCCAGGCGCGCCTGCAGCTTCTGGATAATTCAGCGGCCGCAAAAGTCGGCTCTCACGGGTGATGAAGGTCAGCGCCTCACGTTGATCCCAAGCATGATCGCCAAGTGTGAGGCAATCGGCGCCAGCGGCAAAAAACTCCCCGGCAATGACTTCGGTCAAACCAAAACCACCGGCTGCGTTCTCGGCGTTGACGACAACAAAATCGAGGCTCAGACGCGATTTGAGGCCCGGAAGATAATCAAGAACCGCCTGTCGGCCTGGCTTTCCGACCACATCGCCAAAGAATGCAAGTTTCATCTTCGCTATATGCCCGCCAATGACGCAAAAGAAAAGGCGCGCGATGTTGCCACCGCGCGCCTGTATCAAGGTCTGAACTCAATGGAAAGGCAGACGCCTAATCATGAGTCGCCGAAAAACCAAGGCTTTCTTTGGTATAGGCGGCTGGATCCGGGTTCTCCATGATTGTCGCCACTGACAGAGGCGCCGCCGGATCAAATTTCAGGGTCAGTGAACCGCCATCAGAGACGAAACTGCCCAGCGCGCCGGTCATTTCGGTCACAAGCGCCATGTCGATTCCGGTATCACCGACCATCATTGGGGCCATGCCAAGCACCATACCGATCTGGTTCTTCATGTCTTGTGGATCCTGGCCCTGTGCCGTGGCTGCAGCATTAAAGGCCCGGTCGAGCAGGCTGTCATCATCAATGCTGAATTCCAGATTGTGGAATGTCAGTTTGCCCATCGCCGCCATCATCGCTTCAGGATCTGGCTCTGCACCATCCGCCATGTCAGCGAAATTGAAGGATGATCCAACTTCCTTTGTGTAGGCGCTATAGCCTTCAAGTTTACCGCCAAAGCTGAATTTTGCGCCGTCAACCAGCTCGATATAGTTCTTGCTGGCATCGTAATCCACGATGTCCTGGTCCGGGTCATATGTGGCGCTGCCTTCGCCCTTGAGCGTCAGGCTTTCATAGCCAAGCATGCTAAGCCCTTGCAGAACTTGCGCGCCGCCTTCGCCTTCAGCATCCGCATTCAGCGTCATCGTGAACGGCTGGGTCACATATTTCACTGGCTGGCCAGCGGCGTTGCGTGTGATCGCCGCGTCGAGTGACGCAATTGCGAAAGAGACGCCAGACGCGTCGACTGAGAAGTCAGACAATTGGACACCGTCATAGCCTGGATCCATTGGATTGTCATAGACAGCACCCATCATCGCCGCCATCAAGGCGTCTTCATCGCCAGCATTCTCCTGCAGGACCTTGACGAATTTAGCATCGACATTGGTCATCGACAGGCTGCCGAGATTGACCTTGACTGTATCGTCGAGTGTGTCGCCATCGACATTAATCGCGATACCAGAGATCAGCGCACGGGCGGCACTTTCGCCTGTCATGTCGCGGATTTCGATCTTGTCGACCCCAAACGTACCAGCTTGGCCATCTTCGTTGAAATCACCCGTCAGGCCGGTCATTGACCATGAATCGAAGGAGACATCCTGGATAGCCGGGAAGTTACTGACCTGACCGTTCAGGGAGGCCGAAAGCCAGGTTGCCAGCGCCGCCGATGGATTACTGAGTTCGACATTGCCGAGATTGACTTCAACCTCGTCACCTTCATCTCCGGTGATAACAACATCATTGATGCTGAGCTTGCCGAAGGTCGCCTTGCCATCAACTGTATTGAGGCCTTCAAACACGATCGACCCAACATTGACGCTATCGTCGCCGGTAACTGAAACGTCGGTGAACGTGGCGGTGGCACCGTCAATCGATTTATCCGCAAATGACAAGACACCAGACCCGGAATCGGTCAGTGACATCGCCGCCAGCGCGTCTGCCGCATTGGCTGGATCACCAGCGGGAATAGAAATCTTGGAAAGGACGACATCATTGTTGCCGCTTGGTGTATCGGTGTTGTTACACCCGGTAAGCAGGGCCAGCGCAGCTGCACCCATAAGTAAATGTTTCATTGCATATTCCCCTGTTAAGGCGTTCTGATTAGACGTATGACACAATCCTGTCGAGGCGTATTTAATGATTATCGATAAAGGCGACAAGATGGCATTGACCGCGAAAAGCGGTAAAAAAGTCATTGTTCGCCTAGAAGTCAACCCAAAAGCCAAGCGTCTTATCCTGCGATTGGACGAACAACGACGTGAGGCAGTGGCCATCGCGCCCTCGAAGCGAAAGCTTAAAGCAGCGGCTGTGTTTGCCAAGGAGCGCGTTGATTGGTTGGCCAAACACCTGTCTGATCTACCCGAATATCAGGCCCTCGCGGACGGAGAAACTTTCAATTTGCGCGGTCAGCCTTGCCTGATCAGTCGCGACGGGCCAGGTCGCCGCGCGGTTCTGGAGGCTGGCGAGCCACAGGTTCTGCGCGTACCAGGTTTGGCCGAGAGCGCCGACAAGCGGGTTGTACGTTTCCTGCGTAAGCAAGCTGAACTGGACCTTTGCGCTGCGGTTGAGCGCCATTGCAGCCGCTTGCACGTGACGGCGCAGCGCGTGGCGGTCAAGGACACGCGCACGCGATGGGGCTCATGTACGGCTGATGGGCGTCTGGCTTTTTCCTGGCGCTTGGTCATGGCGCCAGCTTCAGTGCTGGATTATGTCGCCGCGCATGAATGCGCGCACTTGCTGGAAATGAACCATAGCAAAGCGTTTTGGGCGCATGTCGAAACCTGCTGCCCAAACTGGAAGCGTGAGCGGGCCTGGCTGCGCCAGCAGGGCCGCGAACTGCATGCGGTTGGAGCCTAGGCCGGTTCTGGCTCTAGCATGGGTTCACCCGCAATTTCAGGCGCGAAGCTGATCAGACTTGCGCCATCACCGCCGCGTGGCTCGCGGTTTGGGCCAAGCAGGGTCAAGGTTCCATCCGGCCTGATTTCAGCGACGATATCCGCTTTTGGACGATCATCCTGAAACTGCTGCAACGTGTATTTGTCAGACAGGCGCGTGCGCGCAAATTCCCACCCACGATACTGGTCGCGGATCAGGCCATCATAGGTGCGCCCGCGCCGGATCAGTGTACGCCCGCGCGCCTTTGAGCTGAGGCCGCGCTCATCTGTGTCTTCAGCGTCATTCAATGAGAGCTGATAGACCATATGGCGGCCGACCTCCGGGGCAAAATGGCTCGAGACCAGGGCATTGTAGGAATCATTGGTCGACAGCGCGATCACGGTCGAAAAGCGGGCATGATCCAGCTTCAATTCAGCATCCTCCGACAAGACCTCGCCCAGGAAAATATCCAGCCCGGATTCTCTTGCCGCCCTGAGACGACGATACGAGCTGTCAGCGAGGATCACCTCGATATTGCTGGCCACCAAGACTTTGGCAAATTCCAGGCTCCAGGCATTTGCCCCGACGATCAGAACGCCCGGTTTTTCCTTGCGCGCCAGGCCCAGCGCGCGCGCCAGCGGACCAACCGTGAAGCCGTGCAGAACAACCGTCGTAAACACCATTGCAAAAGCCAGGGGTGTGATCTGATCAGCGCCGGAAAAGAAAAAACGACCTTCGCGTGACAAATCGACCAGAAGTGAGCCGAACAGGCCGGAAACCGCGACCGCAACAATCCCGCGCGGCGCGATCCAGCCGAGCAGAATGGCCTCCTTCGGATTGAGGGTCCCAAAGGTCGAGATCCAAACCGATAGCGGGCGCACAATAAACAGCATACACAGCAGAAAGATCAAAGTATTCCAGTTGATCGCCTGCGATATAATCTCCGGAGTCAAATCTGCAGTCAGCATGACGAACACGCCAGAGACCAGCAGGACCGCAATGTCTTCCTTGAATTTCTGTAACTCTGTCAGATCAGCGAGCCGAGAATTGGCCAGCGTCATGCCGTAAGCTGTCACCGCCACCAGGCCGATTTCTTTCTCGACCAGTTCAGCCAGCGCGTAACACAGAATGATCGAACCGAAGATTAGCGGCGCTTTGAGATATTCCGGCGTCCAGCCTTCGCGGAAGGCCTTGGCCATGCCCCAGCCAAAGGCCACACCAAGAGCGATACCAACACCAGCTGCCATGATCACCCACGCCGCCGCACCAATAATACTTTCGCCCTGCGAGGCGACGCGGATAACTTCATATGAAGCGACCGCAAACAGCGCGCCAATCGGATCGTTGACAATCCCTTCCCATTTCAGAAACTGCGCCGAGCGTCCGCCAAGCTTTGACTGGCGCATAAGCGGCATGATCACAGTCGGCCCGGTAACGATCATTACCCCGGCAAACACAACTGCACTGGCCCAGTCGAGCCCAGCGGCATAGTGCGCCGCCACGGTGCCGAAGGCCCACGCCATTGGTCCACCAAAGAAGATCATGCGCCGAACCGGGGCACCCGCTTCGCGCAGGTTCTCAAACTTCAGGACCAGTCCGCCCTCAAACAGGATCACTGCAACCGCCAGCGCGACAATTGGTCGAAACACGTCGCCAAATGTTCCCGATGGGTTAAGCAGAGGTGTCCCGAAAATCACCGACCACAAAGGCCCGACCGTCAGCCCTGCAACCGACATCAGAACGATTGCCGGGGCCTGTAGTCGCCAAGCCAGCCATTGCGCGCCAAGACCTAGTGTGCCGATCAGTGCGCACGCAAAGATAACCCCGCTATTAGCGCTCCCGGCGAGAAGGAGACCTGTATCCATCATTTGCTGCGACCCGGCCAGAATCAGGCCGCTTCTTCGCGCGCATCATCGCGCGAGAAGTCAAAGCCGATTTCGCGGCGGCCAGAATCTCCGGCCTCGTAGCGATCGATCTGGGTTTGGAACCAATCGCTGACATGCGAATGTATATGCTCGTAGAACGGCTCTGGATCGTGATCGCTGAGCGGAATAGACAGCGTATATTCCTCGCCGCCAACAATCTGGATGGTGAATGTGTCGCCGAGTTTCTGGCACTCCATGGTCACACGCATCCAGTCAGTGTCATGTGTAACCCGCAGCGCCAATCCAAACAGGACCGGACCAAGTGGACGAAACCCGCTCGGCGGCGTCGAGAACGCTTTGTCGCCATAATCCTTGGCTTCAAACGGCCCGGCGGGCGGCACCAGACGCACACAAATGCCATCACCAGAATCCATATAGTCGCACAGCCCGGCGCGTAATTCGTCGGCCAGACTGCGCACACGCGTGTAATTTTCCGCGGCAAGTTTTTGATAGTGAGCGACAGTTGAGACCAGCGCTTCAAATCGAGACATATACCAACTCCCCCGGACAGCGTCAGGCTTCTCACCTAAAGGGCTGCCAGCGCGATGACCAGTCTTTAGTTGGTTTTGTCTGTTTATTTTGCCAGACGTTTTTGCACCAGACCAAGCCAGTACAGGTGCAGGGTGCAATAGGCAAAAACAATCCCGAGATTGGCCGAAACCAGGGTTCCCATCGTCTCGCCTCGGGCCGGCACAATGATCAATTCAACCGCGCAGGCAAAGGCCAGTGTAATAATCGCTGCAGGGCCACGGCGACGAATGCCGAGCGTGAATGTCGTCCACACCGTCAGGGCTGCAAAGGCCAGGATACGCAGGTAATGGTCCTGATGCGCAAAAATTGGCGTCTCTGAGGGCGCATAAGCTGCCGCCTTGATCGCAACCGTTATGGCCAACAGTCCGGTCAGACCGGATGCAAGTGTAGCGACCCAACCGGTTGGCCAAAATCTACGGCTCCCGAACTCGCTTGATGCTATCTGTTCCATGACCATGCCTCATACTTCTTAGTCACCATTATCGCAGGTCAGATTTTCCACACGCTTAAATGAATGGCTCAAATTTGATGGTTTTGGTCCACCTATGCGGCAGTTCGGACCTGCTGAAACCGGCTGGCCACCAAGGCCTGATCCAGCACAGCAATATCCGGGCGAATGTCAGAGGGCAGGCCAGTGCGCGCCAGTTCCACGGCGGTTCGCGGTGCCAGGCCATCGGCAAAACCCGCCAGAACAACCCTGATCGTATCAAGGTAAAGCGCATCTTTTTCCACCACCTGTCCGAACCGGGATGCCACGGGTCCGACCAGCCCATAGGCCAGAAACACGCCAAGGAACGTCCCGAGCAGGGCCGCAGCGATCATTTCGCCGAGCACCGCAGGCGACTGATCGATCACACCCATCGTCTTGATGATCCCCAGTACCGCAGCAACAATCCCCAGCGCTGGCAGCGCATCCGCAAGTGTGTGCAAGGCCCCGACAGCGCGTTGGCGCTCTTCAACCAGATTGGTGACTGTCTCACCCATCTGCTGATCCGTCCTCGACCGTGCCGACGGGTCGAGCGCCATCAGACGGAAACTGTCACAGATCAGGGCCATCGCAGACGGGTCTTGGCGCAGACGCGGGTTTAGCGCGAACAGATCCGACTCTGCTGGCGCTTCAATATCAGTTTCAATCGCGATGATCCCGCCGCGCCGCGCCCGCCGGGTCAATTCATGCAATGTATCAAGCAGGCTGGTATAGTCGCTGCGGGTCCAGCGCGGACCTTTAATCGCAGCGCCAAATCCAGCAAGGGATTGCCGGACAATGGCCGGGGCATTGCCGATCAATAATGTCCCGAAAGCGGCGCCGCAAATCAGCGCCAGCTCGAACGGCAGGGCCGCCATGATCGCCGGGCCGCCGCTGATCAAAAGCCCCCCGAAGACGACCACGAGAACAATTACAAAGCCGATTATTTGTACCATCAGACAGACACCTGTTGCATATGTGATGGCGAGGTTGGCACGGTTTCCTTACAAAGCCGTTTCACTGGGCCGCCAAGGCGCTCAATCAAATGTCAGGTTCCGCGTGGGCAGGCGCGGCGAGCCTCAATCTTTGCTTGAATTTTGCGCCATAGCATTCGAATAGACCGATATGAATGACGCCGCTTCAATACCAGCTGAGACCAAACCGCCGAGCCGTCGCAGCGCCTTTTTCCTGCTTTTCTTCTCTTTGATGGCAATCGGCGCGGGCAATACGATGCTGATCGCTGCCGTGATCCCACCACTGACCCGTGATCTCGGCCTGCCCGATTGGATGGCGGGCGCGATCTTCTCGCTCTCGGCGCTGTGTTGGTCATTGTCGTCGCCATTCTGGGGCAAGCGCTCAAACACCTGGGGACGTCGGCGCGTCGCGGCGATCGGACTGGCGGGATATTCAGTGTCGATGTTCTTGCTTTTCCTGGCATCCTGGGCCGCAGTGTCAGACCTGCTGACCGGGACGTTTGCGATATTCACGTGTCTGGCTTTGTCGCGGACCGTGTTCGGTCTGGTTGGATCAGGCGCAAACCCCGCCGCGCAAGCCTATGTCGCTGATCGAACCAGCCCGAGCGAACGACAGTCGGAGATCGCCTTCCTGACCTCGGGGTTCAGTCTGGGCACAATTGTCGGTCCGGCCTTTGCCGCGCTTCTGGTCACCACGCTGGGTATTCTCAGCCCGATGGTGATAACCGGGATCATGGCCGGGGTGATGGCTGTTCTGATTTATCGTTACCTTCCTGAGAACCGCGAGCCGGTCACCGATGCCTCGAAAGTCAAGATCATTCCAAACGAGGCGGGCCTGTGGCGCTCGCGTAATGTCCTGCCTTACCTTGTTTACGCCGTCAGCCTGTCACTGGTGACCGGGATCATGACGCAGGTTTTCCCGTTCATTGTAATCGATCAGCTTGACCTTTGCCCGGTCGACACGCTGCAAGCCAGCGGCGGCGGAAAGTTCGAGTGTGGCCGCAAGGTCGCCGGACTGACGGGCCCGGCTTTCATGACCAGCGCCATGGCGGTGATGATCAGTCAGCTGGTCCTGATCCCGCTACTCAAGCTTCGCAACAAGACCTTGATGATTGTCGGCTGTGTTCCGCTGACGGTCGGTGCAACCTTGCTATTTGCGGCGCTGCTGATCCCGGCAGGGCGCGAGCAGATCTGGGTGATCTATCCAATCTTGATCACTGCTCAGTTTTTTATCGGCATCGGTCAGGGTCTGGCACGGCCGGGCTTCTCAAGCGGCGCCTCGCTCGCCGTCTCGCCGCAATTGCAGGGCAATGTTGCCGGTCTGGTCATCTCGGCCAATGGTATGGGCTTTATCATCACCCCATTTGTCGGTCTCGCCATGTACCAATTTGTGTCCAGACCACTGCCCTTTTTCATGGCGGCGATTTTGCTGATCGCGATGGCGCTGTTTGCCTATTTTGCAATCAAGCCGGGCGTTGGCGAGGCTGATACAGTGCCCCTGGACGACCCGATCAACTAGCATCCAGAACCTGTTGTAACGCCGTTTGTGTCGGGTAGCCATCGGCCAGCAGATCATGGGCAGCCTGGAACCGGCGCAGCGCGCCCTTGGTGCCGCGCCCGGCAATGCCGTCTACGGGTCCGGCATCAAAGCCTTGCCGGTTGAGATTGTCCTGCAAGACCATGACATCGCGCCGCGACAACAAGACGAGATCAGTTGGCCAGACCCCGACCGGACCATGCCGCCCGCCAATGCCATCGGTCAACAAGCCAACCGCGAGGGCGTAGCTGTCTGACCGGTTATAGGTCTTGTAGACATCGAAATTCTTGAACAAGAGATATTTCGGCCCGGTCGCGCCTGCAGGTAGCCAAAGCTCAGCATAAGACGTTTCCGGAACCGCGAAGCCAGAGCCAGTGATCGCAAATAGTCCATATCCGGTCCAGGTTGACATGCGCCGGTCCTGACCATCCGCCAATGACCAGTCAAATCCGGTCGGCGCGATAATCTCAATCCCCCAGGGCAGATCGTTCTGATAGCCCGACGCGGACAGGTAATTGGCCGCAGAGGCAAGCGCATCCGGGGCGCTATTCCAGAGATCCTTGCGCCCATCGCCATCAAAATCGACCGCATAGGTCAGGAATGTTGACGGCATGAACTGGGTTTGCCCCATCGCGCCGGCCCAGCCAGATTTGAGTTGATCGCGCGACACCTCGCCGCGCTCTTGCATCTTCATCAAGGCGGTCAGTTCACCTTCAGCAAAACTGCGCCGACGCCCCTCAACCGCCATATTGGCGAGCGTATTGGCAGCATCGAAATTGCCAATATACGAGCCGAGATTGGTTTCCATCGCCCAGATCGCAGCCACCGCTTCACGATCAACCCCGTAGGTTGCCTCGATCTGATCGAAGACAGTTGAAAGATCGGCCAGTTTTTCCGCGCCGCCAGTTGTGCGCCCAGCGGTAACTGCGGTTTCCAGATATTCCCAGATCGGTTTGGCAAACTCGGCTTGCGAACCGACATCGGTACCAGCGGTCTTCAAAGTATCCCCAAGATACAAGTCCAGCGGCGAAATACTTGCCAGCGTGGCATGAACAATCGCCGTGTCTCGCCCCGCTGCAACGGCACGGCGGGCAAAATCCTCGCGCCAGGCATCCATGCTGAGATTACCCGACAGATTAAACGGTTGCAGCACCGGTGCAGGTGGGGCTGTGATTGGCGACGGCGTGCCACCAGGCGTAGAGACTGGCCCCGACACTGGCCCCGACACTGGTCCCGGCACTGGCCCGGCTTGCGGGGTTCCAGCGCAAGCCGCCATAAACCCGGCAAGCGCCAGCACAGGCAGGCTTTTCTGATGCAAGAATGCTGTAAATTTCATACTGATCTCCCTCACGCGATCCCCCGGTGCCGCCAATCGTTGACTCTGCCAGATTGGCTGTGTATTGCCCACGCTCTTTTGATAATCATACCTAACGTCCGGATCTGTACCATGAAAGTGAAATCCTCCTTAAAGTCGCTCCGTGCACGTCATCGTGACTGTAAAGTTGTCCGTCGCCGTGGGCGGACATTTGTGATCAACAAGACTGATCCGCGTTTTAAAGCTAAACAAGCCTGAGCCTAAGATGAACGGATGAACCCGCACATGCGCGTTCGTATCGTTCTGTTTGATCTTGGTAATGTGGTTGTCGATTGGCAACCCATGCGACTGTATCGCCAATATTTCGACACCGAGGCTGAGGCGCAAGATTTCTGCGATACGGTCTGCAATATGGCCTGGCATGTCCGCCATGACGTTGGCATACCGATGGCTGAAAATGCTGCGCCCCTGATTGCCAGATACCCCCATTTCGAAGCACAGATCACTGCCTGGCGCACACGCTGGCTCGAGATGTTTGTTGGCTATGTGCCAGGGGTCGTGCCCTTGATGGCGCAGCTTGAAGAACGCGGTCACCCGCTGTTTGGGCTGTCAAATATTCCAGATGAAGTGACCGAGCAGACATTTGATGCCTTCCCGATGATTCGTATTTTGCGTGATGTTGTGGTCTCCGGCGCGGAGAAAATCGTCAAGCCAGATAGGCGAATATATGGGATCGCCCTCGCTCGAATGGGGAATCCCAATCCTGGCGAAGTCTTGTTCATCGATGATAGTCTGAAGAATATTCAAGCCGCGCAGGCACTAGGCTTTCAAACCCATCATTTTCGCGGCGCCGCAGGTCTGGCACAAAGCCTGAGCGATCACGGCTTGTTATGACACAGCAATTTGTCTTGCGACGACGGCGCGCCTTGCGCATAGTCACGCCATGTTGAAAATCCTCGTCCTTGCCGGATTGATCCTTATCTCGGGCCCAGATCATGGCCCCTCGCAGCAAATGTTTGACGATTTGTTGAATGCGCCCAGCGAGAATGAGGCCAATAGCACTGCGCTCGATATTTGGGCGGCGTGGATGGAAAGTGGGTCAGATGCAGCCGATCTGGTGATGGAGCGCGCGGTCAATGCGCATGCGGCGGGTGATCTTGATCTGGCTTTAGCGCTGTATGATCGCGTGATAGCGATCCAGCCGAGCTTTGCAGAGGCGTGGAACCGGCGGGCAACAGTGTATCTGGCGCGCGAGAATTATGCCGAGGCATTGCGCGATGTGAATGAAGCATTGCGCCTGGAGCCGCGCCATTTCGGGGCCTGGGGCGGGCTGGGATCGGTTATGGAAAACCTCGGCTCATCTGATGAAGCCTTGGCGGCGTATACAAAGGCGTTGGAGATTTATCCTCTGTTCCCATCTGCCAAACGCGGGGTCGCCCGGATCCGCCGCGAACAGGAAGGCCGTCCCGTTTGAAGCTCATGCTTGGAGTCGCAATTTTTATCTTGATCGCAGGCCTTGGCGCCTGCCTGAACAGCGCGCTCTATAGGGCTCGGATTGAGAAAACCGTCCCCGCGACAGGCCTATCGATTGAGGTCAATGGCGCGGATGTGCACGTTTTGACGATGGGCGAGCAAGGCCCGATTGTTCTGATGATCCATGGCGCGTCGGCAAATGCACATGAGTTTGACTGGACCCTGGCGCCGCCATTGGCGGCGACGCACCGGGTCTTGATGATGGATCGACCAGGGCATGGCTATTCAGAACGCCTGGACCAGGCTGAAACCCTGGAAGTACAAGCGGCTCAGGCCGCTGGCGTCCTTGCCGCGCTCGCGCCCGGGGAGAAAGCGATCATTGTCGGTCACAGCTTTGGCGGCGCGGTGTCGCTGCGTCTGGCGCTTGATTATCCTGAACAGGTCGAAAGCCTGGTTCTGCTCGCGCCGGTCACCCATGACTGGGGCGGCGGCGGAGAGACCTGGTATAATCAATATATCGCCAACCCGCTGGTCGGACCGGCCCTCACCCAGCTTATTCCCTTCATCGGCCCAGCCCAGGCGCGTCGCGGCATTGGCTCTGTCTTCTCGCCGCAACCGGCGCCCGAGAATTATTATGACAGATCCGGTATCGGCCTGCTGTTTCGTCCAGCCGAGTTTCGCGCCAATGCAATTGATGTAACTGTTTTGCGCGCAGAGCTGGCGGCGCAGCAAGATCGCTATGGCGAACTGGCTATGCCGGTCGTGGTTTACTCCGGCGCGCTCGACACGGTGATCAAGCCGCAGCTACATGTTGGCAAGCTCAAGCACCAGGTTGACGGGCTTGAACTGGTGGCCCTGGTAGATGAGGGCCACATGCCCCACCACGCACATGGCGCTGACGTCGTTGACACAATCCAGCGTCTGGCAGGGACGGATTAGAGCGATTCAGATCGCCGTACAGTCCTCCCGGTCGCCAGCGCGACCCGGCGCTAATGCGCCGCGCCCGTGCAGGCTCTCGCGTCAGCGAGAAACAGCCGTGAGCGAAAACAGCCAGCGCGTATCGAGCAAAGCTGATTAGGCTTCACCCGTTGGCAGGCCTTGATCCTTGGCCATTTTCTGCATCGCTTTTTGCAGTTTTTCAAACGCCCGCACTTCGATTTGTCTGATCCGCTCGCGCGATACATTATAGATCTCTGAGAGCTGTTCCAAGGTTTTCGGCTCGTCGGTCAAGCGGCGCTCGGTGAGGATATGCTGCTCGCGCTCTGACAGGTCGGCCATCGCCTCCTGCAGCAATTCCATACGCGCGCCGAACTCTTGCGTTTCAGCGAACTCCTCGGCCTGGTTTGGCTCTTCGTCGGCGAGCCAATCCATCCATTCCATATCGCCTTCAGCGCCCATTGGCGCGTTGAGCGAGGCGTCCGAGCCGCTCATCCGACCATTCATCGAGATCACGTCCTTTTCCGGCACGTTCAGCTTGGTCGCAATATGCGTCACCTGATCGGGCTTGAGCTGGGCATTATCCAGTGCTTTGATCTCGCCTTTCATCCGGCGCAGATTGAAGAACAGCTTCTTTTGCGCGGCTGTCGTGCCAAGCTTTACCAGGCTCCACGAGCGCAGAATATATTCCTGGATTGAGGCGCGGATCCACCACATCGCATAGGTCGCGAGGCGGAAACCCTTCTCAGGATCAAACTTCTTGACCGATTGCATCAGGCCGACATTGCCCTCTGAGATGACCTCAGCCATTGGCAGGCCATAGCCGCGATAGCCCATGGCGATCTTCGCGACGAGGCGCAGGTGCGATGTCACCATCTTTTCGGCGGCGGCAGAATCGTCATCTTTAAGCCAGCGACGCGCGAGCGTGAACTCTTCGTCCTTGGCGAGCATCGGAAATTTGCGAATCTCGGTGAGATATCGGCTCAGGCCCTGTTCGGGAGAGAGGGCAATTGCCCGGCTTGCAGTCTTGTTGGCCATCTTCGTGGTCCTCCTTGGTCCCCTTATACGTCCCTGCTCGTGCAGCGGATGTGCCGGTTCTGGTTGTTGAGGAAAGCTTTAACCCCGATCATCGGCGGCGTCTGTCCCCATATCGCGCATGTTATTTATCACGCTTCTGCATAAATAGGGGACGATCGTGGCAGAGTGAAGGTTGCGACGGTTATAATATGCAACAAAACTATTCCAGCAGACCCAAACCGCGCTTGATATCCGATTGCCCCGGACTTGATCCGGGGTCTCTCACGGTTAGGACCGGGCTTGCCTAACGAGATCCCGGGTCAAGCCCGGGACAATCGGAAACTTCAACATGAGTGTCCCAACACTTACACGAACGGCAAGACCGCCCAGACCCGGATCATCAGATAGATCGCGCCACATAGCGTCGCGCCAGCCAGGATCAACAAGAACCCGTCGCGCGCGGTGATCGCCAAGCCAAACAGCAGAACCGTCAGGCTCGGCAATAAGGGTCCAAGCGGCACAAAGGATAGCGGCAGGGTCACCAAGGCGGCGGCGACACAGGCCAAAGCGACAATCTGTATGAACGGCGAGCGGGTCAAGAATGTCAGGCGCGGGTGCAAGAGCTGATCAATGGTGTGAGCGTGTTTTTCGGCCATTGCGACACCCCGGATCAGATGTTTGCGTGGGAAACTGAACTCAAGCGCGCGTTTCGGGATCCACGGAAACCGCCGCCCGAACACCATCTGCACAGCAAAAATCAGGATCAGGAGCGCGACCATCACATTCGCCCCCGGAATAATCGCCAGCGGACTAAGTGCAATAAAGCCCAGCAAAAGCAAGATCGGGCCATAGGAGCGCCGACCAACCGCGTTTAGCAAGTCGCGCACGCTGACCGTTTCACCCGTCGTTTGCGTGCACAATGAGCGCAGCAAGGAATGAAGATTATTGACCTTCGTCATTACGCTTCGCGGGGGCGACATCAGGCTCTACAGGCGAATAGGCCGCGCCATACCGGCGCAGCTCGCTCGCGCCTGTGGCCAGATCAACCACATATAAGCGATCATATTCGCTGGCCTCCTCAATCGGCGATCCAGCGTCGCCGCCCAAAGCCTCGGCGAGATAGGGCGTGGTATTGGAATGACCGATTACCAGGACCGTCTGACCCCTATCGGCCTTCAAGATAGCGGCAAATCCGTCCAGATCACGCGGATCATAAAGCTGTACCTCAAGGCCGGTCTGCTCGGCGATGAGCGCGCCGGTTGCAAGTGTGCGGCGATAATTGGTCGACCAGATCGCCGTCAGACCCGCCGCTCCGAGCTCGTCGGCCAGATCCTGCGCCCGCTTGTGACCATCCTCGGTCAAGCCGGGGTCGGCGACATCCAGAACTTTCTCGGCATGGCGAACCAGATAGGCTTGCCCGCTTAGGGCCTCACTGCCTGATGGCACCTGGCAAGCAGCGACCAGGGCAAGTCCGGCAAGGGCGATCCAGCGTTGAAACCTCATATCCGTCTCCAGGTTGAACCCGTTGCACTGTCCATGATCTCAATACGTTCAGCCTGCAGCTTATCACGGATCCGGTCTGCTTCAGCCCAGTTCTTCTCGGCCCGCGCGGTCAGGCGATCCTCGACCAATTGATCTATCCGCGCCGTGTCATCATTGCTGTCGCCTTGCTCCCATTGCGCCGGAGTTTTTGTCAACAAGCCAAGCAATGGCCCTGCCGCAAGTATATCGGCGCGCGCTTGCGCCATCGCATCTTGGTCACCGCGATCGGCTGCGCTATTGGCCTCACCAGCAAGGCGCGACAGGTCGGCCAGCGCCACGGGTGTATTGAGATCATCGCTCAACGCCCGGCGCACGCCCTTGTCGCTCGCCCGCGCGCCTTCAGCCGCCCAAACCCGGCGCAGCGCACCATAGATCCGCCCGAGCGTCACCTTGGCTTGTTCAAGCAGATCATCGGTCCAGTCGAGCGGCGCCCGGTAATGGCCTGACAACATCGCAAACCGGATCACCTCACCGTCCCAATCGTTCAGCAACTCATTCAGAAGAACCACATTGCCGAGCGATTTTGACATTTTCTCGCCGCCCATATCCAGAAAGCCATTATGCATCCAGTAGCGCGCCATCTCTTCGCCATGCGTACATTCCGATTGCGCGATCTCGTTCTCATGATGGGGAAATTGCAGATCTATACCGCCACCATGAATATCGATCGTCTTGCCGAGATGCTTGGCCGCCATGGCCGAGCATTCAATATGCCAGCTTGGGCGACCCTTACCCCATTTACTGTCCCAGACGGCGCTGTCGGGCTCATCCGGCTTGGTGAATTTCCATAGCGCGAAGTCCGCCGGATTGCGCTTGCCCTGATCCACCGCAATCCGGGCACCGGCCAAATTATCCTCGAGCTTACGGCCTGACAGGCGGCCATAGGTCGGCACTTGCGGCACGTCGAAATAGACGCCGGTATCGGTGGCATAGGCATAGCCCTTACGCTCCAGCGCCTCGATCATGGCCAGCATCTCACCGACATGTTTGGTCGCCCATGGCGTAATGGTTGGCGCCAACGCGTTTACCGCCGCTGCATCCTCGCCGTAGATCGCCGCATATTTCTGCGTAATCGCGGCAATTGTCTCGCCGCTCTCAACTGAGGCCGCGATGATCTTGTCATCAATATCGGTGACATTGCGGGCGTAGACCACAGCCGTCTCGCCATAGGTCTGCCGCAACAGGCGAAACAGGGTGTCAAACACGATCACCGGCCTGAAATTGCCGATATGGGCGCGGTTATAAACCGTCGGGCCACAGACATACATGGTCACCCGGGCCGGGTCTTGTGGCTTGAACACGCGCTTTTCACGCGCTGCGGAGTCGAACAGGCGAATGGTCATAAGTGTAAGCTCTAATCTAAAATTGTGGGAAAAAGGAAAACCGGCGCGGGCTAAGACCGAAAAACCGTCTTAGCCGATCATACAGCAACAGCTTTCAAAATAACCCATAGCGCGCAGTCCTTTAGTTGCCCGGCCCATAGCACCCCTCGCGGCAGACGTGCAAGCGCGCTGTAAGGACAATATCCACTACCGGCGTCAGAAACGGGCAAAACCCTCCTCGTCCCTCATCCTGAGCCTGTCGAAGGACGAGGGACACCGAGACCAGCCGTCGAAGACCAGTGAGCCCGGCTTTATCCTTCGACAGGTTCAGGATGAGGCTGGTTTGAGTTATGACCCATAGAACCCGCAACCAAAAGTGAACCTACGTCCCTACAACTCACCCAGAGCGATCAGCGTGTTCACAAGCCTAGAGTCGACGACTTTATGCGCTTGCCCGCCCGGCGTTCGCGCATCCCGACATATAAAGTCGAGACAATGATGATCAGTGCGCCAAGCCCGACATTCAATCCGGGGATCAGTCTGAATACGGCGAAATCTGCTGCTGCCGATAGAGGCAAGCGAAGATAATCCAGCGGCGACAAGAACGAGGCGTCACCAACACTCATCGCGGAGATATAACAAAACTGGCTAATGAACCCGACCAGGCTCATGCCAAGGATCAGGGCCCAGACCTCAAGCGGAACAACACCCCAGTGAAACGCCACAAACGGTGCCAGAATAATCGTCGAAAACAGGTTGGCATAGAACAGGAGCGCAATTGCCGGCAGTTCGCCGCTGAGGAATTTTACCAGCACAATCGCTGCCGCCAACGTGAAGGCGCTGGTCAACGCAACAGCGCTGCCCGTATCAAACCCGACATCACTGAACGCGCCGGGCTGCCAGAACATAAACACCCCCGGTAACACCATGACCAAGACGCCAATAAAGCCAAAAAAAACGGCGCCCCAGCGGTGCACACCGACATATTCTCCCAAAACCAGCGCCGCCAGAAGCGTCACGAAAAGCGGTCTGGTAAAGCTGATCGCGTTAAATTGTGCGAGCGTCAGCGTGTAAAAGTCAGACACCGCAATGATCGCCAGCGTAAATCCCAGCGTCCCGAACAGGCTGCGCAATAAAAGCAGGCCAGGGCGCTTGGTGCGAAGACTGCCAATCCCTTTGCGCAGAACAAACGGAACCGCCAAAAGCATCCCAAACAATGCCCGCCAGAAGGCCAGAAAAATCGGGTGAATGTCGCCGGACTGAAAGCCCGCCAGGAATTCATCGTCGGACAAAAGCTTGTTCATCAACAGGTAGATGGTGAAGCCAACCCCTGATACCAGCATCAGGAGCGCGCCCTTCAAATTGCCCGACAGACCGGACCCGTTAACATTTCGGTAACCCAAAGCGCGGCCTTTATCAGACATGATCTGTTTCTCCGCAGCCGATCTGGAAGCCATTGACCGCCTGTGGCGCGCGGTTCCGGCTGATCATGTCTGGACCGGTTGGTCGGCCTGCGGTGAGACCCCGGAAGAAATAACCCTCTACCGCACCCGCGCGCATTGGCGTCGGTTCCCGCTGCAAAAGTCGGCTGGCGGGTTCTGTCTGTTTGATGATCGCGGTCACAAGATTGCCGAAACCGAGACGCTCGATGCGATGTTGGCCGAGGTCGAGGGCATTCCGGGCCTGCAAGATTGAACCAACGCGCATTCTGTTAGACTCCAAACCCACTCAAATCCAACTCGCCCCTAAGCCGATCAGGGCCACCATTACTGCGCTTTCATGGCGGCGGCCATCTGCTCGGCCTGTTCGGGCGTGATCCCCAAAGCGTCAAGCAATGGCCCGGCTGCCGCCTCATCCCAGCTATGGGGTGGACCAACCGTCATGCCGCCATCGACCAGAAACTCGCCGCCCGTAATGAACCCAGCCGCATCCGACGCCAGGAACGCCGCCATTTCAGCGATGTCCGCCGCTTTGCCAACCCGGCCAATTGGTTGCATGGAACCGCCATTCTGGGCCACCATTTCCGCCATCTGATCGGCCTGCTCACGCGGCAAGCCCAGCGACGCACCGAAAATCGAGGTGGCGATAAAGCCCGGCAGGATCGCATTGACCCGGATCTGATACTTGGCCAGCTCAGCCGCTGCGAGCTTGGAAAAATAGGCCGCTGCATTCTTGGCGACAGAATAGGTAATCGGCGCATAGCCCGCGCAAACAGCAGAAATAGAAGAGGTGTTGATAACGCTGCCGCCGCCGCGCTTCTGCAAATGTGGAATGGCATGATGCGTGGCGATAAAGATTGAGCGGATCAGCAGATCCATCGTCGCATCATAGCCCGCGATATCCAGCTCCTCGACGGTGCTCGGCGTGCCACCATGCCCAGCATTATTCCAGAGAATATCAAGACCGCCAAAGGCATCTTCAGCCCGCTGCATCAAGGCTTTCAGGGCATCCGCATCGGTCACATCGCAATTTTGATAGACCAGCTTGCCAGCCCCGAACCGGCCCTCAAGCGCGGCGCCTTTATCGTCCTGAATATCGCCAGCCACAACTTGCGCTCCGGCGGCAATGAATGTCTCGACACCGGCCAGACCGATCCCGCTGGCGGCGCCTGTAATGATCGCGACTTTGCCGCTAAGGTCTGCCATATCTTCCTCCTGCAAGCTTCGCTGCAAAGGGGCCCGCAGCATCACGCCGAGTCAAGCCGCGCCGCCGCGTCAGGTCGAGAGAAACTTGCGAGGCATAGCGGGAAGCATGGGTTCAAAAGAACTGACGGCACAAGTCTGATGCTATATTTACGAAATGAAGCAAACGATGAGGCGTAAATGCTATTCTTGCTGAGACATGGTGAAACTGAATTCAATCAGTTGGGGCGCTTTCAGGGACACATGGACTCTGCATTAACCGCTGCTGGGATAGATCAAGCTCACAATATGGGTGCAAAGCTGAAGACGTACCTCGGACAAAGCGCGTTCTCGCTCCATTCCAGTCCCTTAGGTCGAGCCAAAGCCACTGCGCGAATTATACAATCCCATATTGGTGGGACAGACATTCGCATCGATCATCGCATTGCTGAAATCGATATTGGCGATTGGAGCGGAATGTCCTTGGAAGACATCGAATTTACCCATCCAGGTGCGCTTGATGGATCAACTAGGTATGACTGGGGTTTTCGCGCGCCACGCGGGGAGACGAAGGTAGAGCTTCTTCACCGGCTCCTGAATTGGCTTGCAGAAACTGAAAAATCCGATGTTCCAATTGTAGCAGTTTCGCATGGCTGGGCAGGATTGGGGCTTCGATCGCTTTACACCGGCCAGTCTATCGAGACGGTTGGCACTAAAGGCACGCCCCATGAAACGATCTACCAATTTATCGAGGGCGAAATTCGGGAGCTCTAATCTCCGCGCCGACGCCGAAAATGCCCCCAATCCCCCAGTTTCCGCTGATGCCCGCGCAGGCGGGTATCCATCGACAGAGGCTTGCCTCGCCGGGGATGGGGCGCATTGAGGGGGCAATTACTCAATCATAACAACCTCTTACCCTAGACGCACAAACGGGCGATAGACCCCCGCCTGCGCCGGCGTCTGCGGAATATGGGACCGGGCGCGAAAAAACGTATCCTCCCCCCTCTTAGCATCACCTATACTGCCTTCACCTCAAGTCTTAGGGCCGGGATCGATCGTTACGGTTTGGGCTTGGGGTGTGTCGGTCAGGTGAGACGGCGGGGTCACGCCCGTTCGCTTCGTCTAGGCGGCTTAGCCACGGTGTGAGCAGGGACAAACACCCTGTAGAGACTTCCCTCGCAGGCCCAGCCAAGTTGGTGCGGCATGCAGACCCGGAGGCCGGACCCGAAAAGACCGGGACGCGCGGAGGCGGTGTTTAAGCCTCGAACGCAACCTAAACTTAGACACGGTGAGGCCCGCGTGCCGCATCCGCGCAAGGCTCTATCTGTATAAGCGGACATCGGTGAGGTGGGCCGGGGGGATGGGTATGCCCAAACTCCGCTCATCCTCACGCAAGTGGGGATGAGCGGAGTTTGGCAGGGGAATTCAAGGTTATCAAAATCTACTAAACATCCACCTGCGCATCCAATGCATTATTTTGGATAAATTCGCGTCGCGGTTCCACGACGTCGCCCATCAAGCGGGAGAACATATCGCCGGCTTCGTCGGCATGGTCGACGCGGACTTGCAACAGGGTACGGGCATTGGAGTCGAGCGTGGTTTCCCAGAGCTGATCAGCATTCATTTCGCCGAGGCCTTTATAACGCTGTATTTTCAAGCCTTTACGGCCAGAAGCCAAGACCGCTTCGAACAGGGAGACCGGGCCATTGACGACAAATTCGCCTTCTTTCTCGTTGCGCAGAATGCCGGGCTCAACATACATTGGGCGGATGCCAGTGGCGCGATCGTTCAGGCGCAAGGCGTCAGAGCTCGACAAGAGCTGGCGGTCGAGCACGGCCTTTTCTTCCACGCCGCGCACTTCGCGTGACAGGATCAGGTTGCCTTCGTCAAAGCGGCCAGACCAAGTATCTTCGCCTTCTTCAGCGATCAGATTGAGACGATCGGCGGTGCGAGTGGCCTCTTCTTGCGACGCGCCGGCGGCCAATGCGCCTGCGATGGCGGCTTGTTCAACCACATCGCCCGAGGCGCGCAGCGACAGACGCCACAGTGCCTGTTTGAACAGGGACGCGCTATGCACCCGCTCGCGCAGGTCTTCGCCGCCGATTTGCGTGCCGTCGGCAAGGATCAGGGTCTCGCCGCGCGTGCCTTCCTCGATCAGGTAATTGTTCAACTCCTCATCATCCTTGAGGTAGCGTTCGGACTTGCCGCGCGCGACTTTGTAAAGCGGAGGCTGAGCGATATAGAGGTAACCGCGCTCGATAATCTCGGGCATCTGGCGATAGAAAAAAGTCAGCAAGAGCGTGCGGATATGCGCGCCATCGACATCAGCATCAGTCATGATGATGATCTTGTGATAGCGCAGTTTCTCGATGTTGAACTCATCGCGGCCAATGCCCGCGCCAAGCGCCATGATCAGCGTGCCGATCTGATCAGACGACAGCATCTTGTCGAACCGGGCGCGCTCGACGTTGAGGATTTTACCGCGCAATGGCAGGATGGCCTGATTGGAACGGTCGCGGCCTTGCTTGGCGGAACCGCCAGCGCTATCCCCTTCGACGATGAAGATTTCGGACTTGGCCGGATCTTTTTCCTGGCAATCAGCGAGCTTGCCGGGCAGTGACGAGATATCGAGCGCAGATTTGCGCCGGGTCAATTCGCGGGCCTTGCGGGCGGCCTCACGGGCAGCGGCAGCCTCGACGATTTTCTGCATCACCATGACGGCTTCTTTGGGATGTTCTTCGAACCATTCCGAGAGTTTCTCGCCGACCAGGCTTTCGACCACCGGGCGGACCTCAGAGGAGACCAGCTTGTCTTTGGTTTGGCTGGAGAATTTCGGATCCGGTACTTTAATGCTGAGTACGCAAGTTAAGCCCTCGCGGGCATCATCGCCGGAAATATCGACTTTTTCCTTTTTTGCGATACCCGTGGACGCCGCGTATTTGTTGATGATCCGGGTCAGCGCGCCTTTGAAGCCAGCCAAATGCGTGCCGCCATCGCGCTGTGGGATATTATTGGTAAAACAGAGCACGCTTTCGTGGTAGCTGTCGGTCCATTCCAGCGCTGCCTCAACAGTGACACCGTCTCTCTCGCCTTTGATATAGATCGTCTCGGGAATGATCGCGTTACGTGACGTGTTGAGATGCTGCACAAACGCCGCAACACCGCCATCATATTGCAGGACGCTCTCATACATCTCGGCGCTACGCTCGTCGCGGAAAATGATCCGCACGCCAGAGTTTAGAAAGGCCAGCTCACGCAGGCGGTGTTCCAGGGTCTTTCGATCATACTCGGTCATCGTGAAGGTCGATGTGGAGGCCATGAAGCGCACAGCCGTACCGGTGAACGGGCCAGTACCAGAACGATGCGGCGGGCTGTCGCCAAGTGTACGCAGAGGCGCCTCGGTCATCCCGCCGTTGATGAAGCGGACTTTGTGCTCACGGCCATCGCGGTGAATGGTTAGTTCGAGCCAATCGGACAAGGCATTGACCACCGACACACCAACGCCGTGCAGGCCGCCGGAGACCTTGTAGGAATTATTGTCGAACTTACCGCCTGCGTGTAGCTCGGTCATGATCACTTCGGCGGCGGAGCGACCTTCGCCTGCGTGGATGCCGACCGGGATGCCGCGGCCATTATCGGTAATCTCGGCGCTGCCATCAGGGTGCAAGGTGACGGTGATCCGATCAGCGTGTCCGGCCAGCGCTTCGTCAATAGCATTGTCGACGACTTCGTAAATCATATGGTGCAAACCAGAGCCGTCATCGGTGTCACCAATGTACATTCCAGGGCGCTTTCGGACCGCTTCGAGACCCTTCAGGACCTTGATGGAATCGGCGCTGTACTCGCCATTATTTGGCTCTGTATTCTCGACGGTTTCGGACATGCGGACGGTCGCTCTCTGATTCGGTAGAATTCGCTTATTTTATAGGGGGTTTTGCGTAGAAAGGGAAATCTCGGTGCGGGTTTTGTGGAGTCGTAAAAAAGAGATATATTCTTCAATAAAAACAAATGATTATGAGGCGTGAAAATCGGGTGAAGACCGAGTTGACTCGGGGGTCAAATTTTTGCCTGTGAAAACGGCGATAATTCGCTAATGTAAGAGCATAAAAGATGCGGGAGAAGGTGATGAAATTCTTGATTTGGGGCGGGATTATACTGGGGTGTTTGATTCTGGTGGCGGCGGTTTTCTATGTCATCGCTGGCAATAAGTTGACCAAATTTGACGATGCGGCGCGGGCGCAAGCGCCGGGGCAGCATATTCAGCTGACCGATGGGCAAGTGCATTACCGCTGGGACGGCCCGGAAGACGGCCCGGTGATTGTGCTGACGCACGGTTTCTCCACGCCGAATTTCATCTATCAGCAAAATGTTGCGCCGCTGACGGCGGCCGGATTCCGGGTCTTGCGGTTTGACCATTTTGGGCGCGGCTGGTCGGATCGGCCACGGATGAAGTACAATACTGAATTCTATGATCGCGAGCTTGTTGAGCTGCTTGATGGGCTCGGAATTACCGAGCCTGTTGGTTTGGTCGGCCTGTCGATGGGCGGGTTGATTGCGGCGGAATTTACCGCGAGGCACCCTGAGCGCGTGCGAAAGCTGTTTCTGTTCGTGCCAGCTGGGCTGGATACGCAAGGGGCCAGTGGACTTGCCGGGGCGATCCTGCGCACACCCGGACTTGGCGACTGGTTCTGGCGGATGAATAGCCGCAAAATTCTGCTCAAAGATCCGCAATATGATGAAAGCGCGCTGGCCCCGGAAAACCGATTGGCTGGGGATGTGACGATACAGTTTGAGTATCGCGGCTATAGCGAAGCACTGCTCTCGACATTGCGGCACTTCCCGATGTCGGATCGCGACGAGACGTTTGAACGGCTAGGCGCGACGGGCGTTCCGGTGATGTCGGTATATGGCGGTGCGGATGGTACGGTGTTGGTGTCGAGCGCGGATAAGCTACGCGCGATCTTGCCTGACGCCGACGTGCGGGTGCTAGAGGGCGGCGAGCATGGGTTGAACTATCAGCGCCACGCGGACGTCAACCCGTGGTTGGTTGAGTGGTTCGCAGTGGACGCGGACTAGCCCGTCACCTCGACCCGCTGGGCGCGCTCGCCGAAGGCTTCGAACAGGAACGCCTCGGTGCCGGTTAGCCAGGCTTGGCCGCCGAGCGTGGTTAGCTCGTCAAACAGTGCGGCGCGGCGGTCTGCATCAAGATGCGCGGCGGCTTCATCGAGCAAGAGAAGCGGCTGCGGCCCGTCACCATCCTCGCTCAAGGCGCGCGCGCTCGCCAGGATCAGGCCGATCAACAGCGCCTTCTGCTGCCCGGTTGAGGCCTGTGCAGCAGGCGCATTGGTCGGGCGGTGGATGACGGCAAGGTCAGTCCGGTGCGGGCCGACCAGCGTGCGCTTGGCGGCTTGATCGCGGTAGCGCGAGGTCGCCAATGCCTCGCGGATCATTTCTTCCAGATCGAGCAGGCCTGCGCCCTCAGTGGCGGCTTGTTCCGCCTCGCCGATCAGGGTCAGGTCACCTTTCGGGAAATGCCCTTCTGGGCGGGCATCAACAGCGGCCTGAAGGGCGATCAGAACGCGGGCGCGGTTGGCGACAATCATTGCGCCGCTATCGGCCATGCGCGCTTCGATCGCGTCGGCCCAGGCTGGATCAACCCGGCCACGCTCGAGCAAAGCATTGCGCTCGCGCATGGCCTTTTCATAGCGACTGGACAGCGCGCCGTGGCTCGGAATGTGGGCCATGACTTGCCGGTCAAAGAACCGGCGGCGTTCAGACGCCCCGCCGCGAAACACAGAATCCATCGCCGGGGTGAGCCAGACAATGCGGATGAGGTCGGCAAGGTCGGTTGTGGTTGCAGGTGCGCCATCGACGCGGATTGCGCGCCTGGTGCCCTTGTCTGTGGTCTCAAGGCCGACGCCGAGCTTTTGGGTGTCATCCAGTATGGCAGAGATCGCCCAGCCGGAGGCCGCATCGTGGCGGGTCATCTCCGGCAAGCTGGCAGCGCGCAGTCCACGTCCGGGGCCGAGCTGAGATATCGCTTCCAAGATGTTGGTCTTGCCCGCGCCATTAGTACCGTACAGGCAAACCGGGCGCGCATCGAGTTTCAGGTCAAGCGCGGCGTGGCTGCGAAAATCTGTAAGACGAAGGCGGGTAAGGGCGGTCATGTTAGATATTCTTTCCCCCCGACCGCAATGCTGTGCAAGCGGGCACCTCCCCCCGTAAACGGGTGGAGGACAGGAGCCATGATTACACCCGCAGCGGCATCAGCACGTATTGGGCGCTGTCATCGGCGGGGTCGAGAACGAGGGCGGGTGAGGCCGGGTCGTTGAACAGGAAGCGGGCGTCTTCGGCTTCGATCTGCGCCGTGACGTCGAGCAGGTATTTGGCGTTGAAGCCGATATCCATCTCGTCATCGCTATACTTACACTCGATCTCCTCGTGGCCTTGCCCGGTTTCGGCGCTCGAGACTGCCAGGGTGACTTTGCCATCGCTGAGTGAGAGTTTGATCGAGCGTGAGCGTTCGGTTGAGACCGTCGAAACGCGGTCAACCGCAGCTTCGAACGCCTTGTTGTCGATGATCAGGGCTTTTTCATTGCCCTTCGGGATCACTCGTCCATAGTCGGGGAAAGTGCCGTCGATCAGTTTCGAGGTCAGTTGCGCCCGCCCGGACGTGAACATGATCTTGGTGTCCGACACGGCAATCGCAACATCCCCGTCACTGCTGTCAATCAGGCGGCGCACTTCGCCAACCGCCTTACGCGGGACGATCACGCCGGCAAGATCTTCAGCACCTTTCGGGGCGTCGGTTTCGCATAAAGCCAAGCGGTGACCATCGGTGGCGACCGTGCGCAGCTTCTTGCCTTTATCGGTGTCGGCGGCGTGCAGGTAAATGCCATTGAGATAGTAACGCGTCTCCTCGGTCGAGATCGCGAAACGGGTCTTGTCGATCAGACGGCGCAGGTTTGCGGCCTCAATTTCGAACCGGGTGGCGTCTTCGTCTGGCACCATGGTCTGGAAATCGCTGGCTGGTAAAGTCGGCAGGGAAAATTGTGAGCGGCCAGACAGGATTGAGAGTTGGTGGTTTTCAGGATTAAGCTCAAGCTCGACATCAGCGCCGGCGGGGAGTTTGCGGATGACATCGAATAGCGTGCCGGCCGGGGCAGTGACGGCACCTTCGTCACTGACTTTCGCATCGGCAATATCAACCGCTTCGATGTCCAGGTCAGTGGCCGTAAAGCGAACCGATTTCTTGCTAGCCTCGATCAGGATGTTTGACAGGATCGGGATGGTGTTGCGCCGTTCGACCACATTCTGAACATGGCTGAGGGCGTTTAACAGGGCGCCGCGTTCAATCGTCAGTTTCATCTTATCATCCTCATCTCCGCGACCTGCATTTGGAAGGCCGCGGTAGCCCTTTTTATGTCGCCCCGTTGGCGGGGACGAATCAGCCCGCCTCCAATATAGAGGCGGGCCAATGATTTTACGATTCCAGCACGAAATGCAAGGCCGCGCCAGTGCTTCGTGCCCAATCGCGCCTAGTTGCGCTTGTCCGTCTGCGCCATACGGTCAAAAACGGCGAGTTTGGCGCGCTCTACATCGGCGGTCATATCGACATCATTGGCGGCTAGGGCGGTATGCACTTTGCGATAGGCGTGGAGCACGGTCGTATGGTCTTTTTTCTTATAGGCACTGGCGATTTGTGGGTAAGATTTGTCAGTCATTATGCGTGAGAGGTACATTGCAATCTGGCGCGGACGGCAAATCGTACGGACTTTGCTAGCACTTTCAATATCCGACTTCGAAACATTGAAAGCCTGCATGCAGGCGCGCTTGATCTCATCCAGCAGAGGCGTACGTGGCTCTCCGGCAATGCGGCGAATAACCGTATCCAACATTTCTGGTGTGGGCGTCAGCTCACCATAGCCGGTTTCAAGTTGCAGGCTCCACAACACACCGCACAATTCCCGGCCCGGTCCGCGGATCTCGGCAATAATCTGGTCAATCATCTTGTCGGTGAGGACGAAATTTGGAGTTGATTGAGCAATCAAACCGGCATGACAGCGAACAATATCCCGGCGCATGTCATTATCAGGTAACGCAACCTCAACAGCTGCTGCCCCGCGAATTTCTGCGGACAGTTCTTTTGATAGACCGACCATATCGCCAGGCGCTGCATCGGCAGTGATAATCACGTGCCCGCCTTCAGAGGTGACCGCCCGCAAGGCTCCGAAAAAGGCCTTGTCGGTCTTTGCCTTACCCGCAATCCAATGCAGATCATCAATCATCAGCAGGTCGCTCTGCTTGACGAAGGTCTGCAAATCCTTGGTGTCGCCAGCCCTGGCACCATCGACAAATCGGGTCATAAATTCTTCGGCCGAGATATATGTAATCCGGCGTGGATCATCATTGCGGGCAGCTTTGATCTCAATCGATTTGAGAATATGGGTTTTACCGGTGCCGGGTTGACCGTAGATGACAATCACGCCCGCCGGAATCGGGGCCCCCTGCGCCAGACGCTTGCCGAGGCCAACGGCGCGGGCATTTGAGGGGCCGGTAACCAAGGTTTCAAACGTCATGCTCGAATTAGCGATGCTTATAGAGCTGACAGGAACGGCTACCGCGCTCGGGTCAGGCATATCTATCTCGGTCCAGGGGTCGCCGACCATATCGCGGACATCGCCGGAAATTCGGCTCCACAATTCAAATTTCAAGCGCCGGGATTTTGGGTCGTTGCGCCGCCAGATTTGCTGCAATGGGCGCGCATAGTTTGAAGTAATCCGATCCAGCGTCAGCTGGTCTTTGGCCGCGATCACGATCGCTTTGTTCACCTCTGCGATGAACCGCATCGGCGCGAGCCATTTTGTAAAGTCAGTGACGGTAACATCAGCGCGGGACTGGCTGAGTGTTTTTGCCCATATTTCACGCGCACCAGGGAGATCAGACATACCTGATTTAGCCCGGCCTTCTGCCCGTTCTTCACTGCGTTCAACCCCGATCAGACGCCCCATAAGATGACCCTTCTTTTTTTGTTTCTATACATCTTTATGACCAACAGAAGAGATACACGTCCCCTGTTCAGACCTTAAAGGTCTGCCCCAAAACATACGCTGTTCACAGAGGACTAATTCCGTTGGTGAAGCCAGTTAACCAGACCGCGAATTAGCTTGCAACAGGAGAAACTTTGATCTGTCGACAGATCGGGAGTTGACTCTGAATTAGCCCTTGAAGAATCAGTCAATTTTTCTAAAAATAGTTTTCAAGTGAGGCCAAATGCCCAATTATGACGGGGGTTTGCGGATTTTCTTTGTCAAGTGCCCTGACGCGGATAACTTGTGTAAAACACCATTATTTCAGAAGCTTCTGGGCCTGTGCAGCGCAGCATAGAAAAAGCCCGCATGGCGGGGCCAGCGGGCTATGCATTTTGTCCGTACCAGGACGAGATTTCAGATTTACGCCATCGCCTTGATGCGAGCCGACAGGCGTGACATTTTCCGCGCTGAGGTATTCTTGTGCAGGATACCTTTTTGCGAGGCGCGCATGATTTCTGGCTGGGCCGCTTTCAGGGCGTCTGCTGCAACTTTCTTGTCGCCAGAAACAATGGCTTCTTCCACCTTGCGGATGAATGAACGCATCCGCGAGCGGCGCGCCATGTTGACTTCGGTACGCTGCGCAATCTTGCGCACCATCTTCTTGGCTGAGCGGGTATTCGCCATTGAAAAACTCCTGATCGCCATAGGTGGCGGAAAGCGGGGGTGTACATAAATGGGGTCTGGGCGTCAACTAGGATCAACCGGGTGATGTGCAGATTCTTTTAGCCGCCCAGCTACTGGTTTTTGAAGTGCGCTTGACGCTTCTCTACAAAGGCTTCCATGCCCTCTTTTTGATCTTCCGTGGCGAACAGAGAATGAAACAGGCGGCGTTCGAATTTCACCCCCTGGCTTAACGTGGTTTCATAGGCCGTATTGACCATTTCTTTGGTCATCATAGCGGCAGCGCGCGGCATTGAGGCAATTTTCTTGGCCACCGCCTTGGCCTCGTCGACCAGATCGTCGACTGGCAGGATGCGTGAAACCAGGCCGCAGCTTTCGGCTTCCTTGGCATCCATGATGCGGCCCGTCAGGCACATTTCCATAGCTTTTGATTTGCCGGCAAACCGGGTCAGGCGCTGGGTGCCGCCAGCCCCAGGAGAAACCCCGATGGTAATCTCGGGCTGGCCAAACTTGGCTTTTTCTCCGGCGAGGATGAAATCGCACATCATGGCCAGTTCACAGCCCCCCCCGAGTGCATAGCCGTTGACCGCCGCGATCAGCGGTTTGCGCGTGCGCGCCGCGCGCTCCCAATTGCGGGTGATGAAGTCGCTATAATAGGCGTCCATATAAGACAGCTCGCGCATCTCTTTAATGTCGGCGCCAGCAGCGAACGCTTTCTTGGAACCGGTTAGCACGATGCAACCGATTTCCGGGTCCGCCTCAAACCGGTCAAGCGCGGCGGTGAGCTCGTCCATCAATTGATTATTGAAAGCGTTCATCGCGTCGGGGCGGTTCAGAGTGATAACGGCAACGTGACCGTCGACCTCTGTTAGCAATGTTTCGTAGGCCATGGGTTTGTTCAATATCCTAGCTTGCATTGTGCGATCTTTGCCGCAACTAATTGAGGCTGCATAGATTATTCGGTAGGTGTCGTCGATAGGGAGTGATAGATGACCATGTTTCGTAAGCAGAAGACAAGTTGGGCAAGCCTTGCGGCATTGGGCCTGTTGAGTGGCTGCGCGGCTCTCGGAATTGACGTCAACGGCGATTTTGACTTCGGTCCAGATCAAGTGACAGAGGCGGTGATTGTTCAAGAGGTGCAAACCGTCACGCCCCCCGGTCCGGGCGACCGGATGCCGTCTGGCCGTGATATTGGCGTGCGCTCGGCTGTGGTTGCGCCGAGTGCTGCGGCGGCAACCGCGCATCCGCTAGCGACTCAAACGGCGCTGGACGTGATGAAGGCGGGCGGCTCGGCGATGGACGCGGCGATTGCTGCGAATGCGATACTTGGCCTGATCGAGCCGACAGCGAACGGCATTGGCGGTGATTTGTTTGCAATTGTCTGGGATCCGGAAACCCAGCAGCTCTATGGCTATAATGGCTCTGGTCGCTCCCCGATGGGCGCGACGCTGGCGGATATGCAGGCCAAGGCTGACCTTTATATGGACGGCGAGGAGATACCGCCTTTTGGCTCTGCACCAGTGACCGTGCCGGGCACAGTTGATGCTTGGTTTGCGCTGCATGAGCGGTTTGGCCGACGCCCGATGGCGGCCAATCTGTCCCCCGCGATCCATTATGCGCGTGAAGGCGGCCCAATCCCGGAAGTGATTGCATTCTATTGGGGCTTTGGTCCAAGCCGGTTTGGGCCAGCGCATGATAGCGGCATGTTGGAAGAATATGCCAATGCCAAGGCGACGTATTTCTCGCCGACCCCGGTCGAGGGCAGCCTGTTTCGTAATCCCGATCTTGCCGACACTCTAGAACGTATCGGCGCAAATGGCCGCGACGAATTCTATAGCGGCGACACAGCGCGCGCCATGGACGGGTATTTTGAGCGCATTGGTGGCGGCCCGCGGGCTGAAGACTTTGCCGCTCATACCGGCGAATGGGTCGAACCGCTCTGCGTTGAGTATCGCGGTGAGGTAAAATTGTGCGAACTGCCGCCAAACACGCAAGGCGTCGCGGCGCTGCAAATGTTGCAGATGCTGGAAGGGTTTGACCTACGCGGCATGGGCTTCGGCTCGCCCGATAGTATCATGGCGCAAGTTGAAGCGAAACGCCTGGCCTTTGCGGACCGGGCGGCTAGCTATGTCGATCCAGCATATTCAGGGATTGATCCATCCGTATTCATTGAACCTGAATATGCCGCTGCGCGGGCCTCGGAAATCGAACTGGACACGGTTTTGACTCAACCCGGTTATGCGCGCCGTATCTCTTCCTTGCCGCACCCCCAGGGCGACTTGGACAATGCAGACATGAGATTGAAGGACGGCGACACGACCTATCTCACCGTCACCGACAAGGACGGAATGATGGTCTCCCTGATCCAGTCCAACTATCGCGGCATGGGTTCAGGCCTCGTTGCCGATGGGCTTGGCTTCATGTTTCAGGACCGGGGGCAATTGTTCAGTCTCGACCCGGCGCACCCGAACGTGTTTGAGCCGGGCAAGCGGCCGTTCCATACGATCATTCCGGCCTTCGCGTTCAAAAAGGATATGCCGGGCTGTCAGGTCCGCGCCATCGCGCCGGAACTGGCTTGTCCATATGTGCCGTGGCTGAGCTTTGGCCTGATGGGCGGCGGTATGCAGCCACAAGGTCATGTTCAGATCATCCTCAATCTGGTCGACTTCGATATGGGCCTGCAAGAAGCAGGTGACGCGGCGCGCTGGGAACATCGCGGCGGCTGTGAACCGACCGATAACTTAGAGGGAGATCCCTGTGAGAGCGATATCGGTACTGTCCGTCTCGAAAGCGGTATCCCACCGGAAACCCGCGCCGAGCTGGAACGACGCGGCCATACCGTGATCTGCTGCAACGCCAATGGCGGCGGCTATCAAGCCATCATGCGCGACTTTGACAGCGGGGCATGGATCGCCGCCACAGAAATGCGCAAGGATGGTGCAGCAGATGGGTATTAGGGTGGGGCGCTTCAGCTCTGTCCTTTCAACTTGTAGATCAGGTCGAGCGCTTCGCGGGGGGTTAGTGCGTCGGGCTCTATGCTTTCGAGCAGGTCGAGGGCCGGGTGGGCGATGTCTTGGGTGGGCTTCTCGTCTTCTGGCGCGGCGGCGAATAGAGGCAGCGTCTCAACCGCGCCGGGCTTTGCCTCTAATTTCTTCAACACTTGCTCAGCGCGTTTGACAGCGCGCGGGGGCAGGCCGGCGAGGCGGGCGACTTGCACGCCGTAGCTACGGTCGGCCGGGCCGGGTTGGACATCGTGCAGGAAGACCAGGGTCTCCTTCCATTCCTTGGCGCGCAAAGACAGGTTGGTGGCGCTTGGTATATCATCCGCCAGGCCCGTCAGCTCATGGTAATGAGTGGCGAACAGGGCGCGGCAGCGATTGGTATTGTGCAAGTGTTCGACGGCCGCCCATGCAATGGCAAGGCCGTCATAGGTCGAGGTGCCACGGCCAACCTCGTCAAGGATCACGAACGAGTTTGGCGTCGCCTGGGTCAGGATGGCGGCGGTTTCAACCATCTCAACCATAAACGTAGAGCGCCCGCGTGACAGGTCATCGCTGGCCCCAACCCGTGAAAAGACGCGGTCAACCAGGCCGAGCGTCAGGCTGCGGGCTGGCACGTACAGGCCAGCTTGTGCCATGATCACCGCAAGACAGGTCTGGCGCAAATAGGTTGATTTACCCGCCATGTTAGGGCCGGTGACGAGGGCAAAGCGCGGCGCGCTGTCGCCCGTGGCATCCAAGTTTACGGCATTGGCGGTGAAGCCTTCGCCTTGCTTACGCAAGGCCGCCTCGACGACAGGATGACGCAGGCCGTCAGCCTCAAACACTGGCGCATCGGTAAGGGTCGGGCGTACCGCTCCGGCCTCGCTCGCCCATTCAGCATTGGCAGCGGCAATGTCGAGTTCGGCCAGCGCGTGAGCCGCAGCTGAGAGCGGTATTGAGGCCGCCTCAACGCGCTGGCAAAGCGTGTCAAAGATCGCCAGCTCGCGCGCTTTCGCGATATCTTCGGCGCGTGAGATGCGGCCAGCGAGGTCGGAGAGTTCCGGCGTTGAGAAGCGCACATTGGTGGCCAGCGTTTGACGGTGGATGAAGGTTTCGGCGAGCGGTGGCTGCATCATCGGGTCGGCGTGGCGGGCACTGACATCGATAAAGTAACCAAGGACATTGTTGAACTTGATCTTGAGGCCGGAAATGCCGGTCTCCTGAATATAGCGCGCCTGTAATTCGGCGATGATCTGACGGCTATCGGATTTCAGCGTGCGCGCCTCGTCCAATGCGGCGTCCCAACCGACCGCAATAAAGCCGCCATCGCGGGCGAGGACAGGCAGGTCTTCGGTGAGCGCTTGGCCAAGGTCGGCAGTCAGACTGGCAAGGTCTGGGGTGTTGGAAAGCGTGAGCGCGGTCAGGGCGCTCTCCAACAGTTGCGGCGGATTGGTGCTGGCGCGCGCAAACTCGGCAACCGCCAACTCGCCAGCTTTCAGCGCGGCACCAATTGCTGCGAGATCGCGTGGGCCGCCGCGGCCCAGCCGAATACGCCCGCGCGCGCGTTCAAGGTCTGGCGCGGTCTTCAGGGCGCTGCGTATTGTCTCGCGCAAATGGTCGTTGGCGAGGAAAAAGGCCACCGCATCATGGCGTGACGTAATGGTGTCTGCGGTCGTTTCCGGGCGGGCGAGGCGGGCACCAAGCAAGCGGGCACCGGGCGCGGTCAGCGTGCGGTCAACGGTTGAGAGCAGCGTGCCTTGGCGCGTCCCATTGATCGCAATGTCGATCTCAAGGCTGGCGCGGGTCGCCGGATCAATTGATAAAACAGGGGTCGAGACGTCTCTGGCCGGTGGGTCAAGGCGGATATCGTCGCCAGCCTGGGTCAGAGTGAGATAGTCGAGCAGCACAGCACAAGCAGCAAGTTCCGCCTTGGTGAACGCCCCGTATGCATCCAGCGCCACGACCTTGAAAGCATCCTTGAGAAGGCGCTCACCTGACCTGGCATTCGCGGCGCTATTGGGGCGGTAGGTCACAGATGGGCGCAGGTCTGCAAGCGCGTTCTGGGTCAGCGGACGCGCGCCATCGGCCTCGGTGAGTAGCAGTTCGGTGACCGGCAGGGCGGATAGAGTCTCGCCAAGGGTTTCGGGGACGAAGGGACGCACTTCGAAATAGCCTGTCGAGACATCGCAGGCGGCCAGCGCCGCCTCAGCCCCACCGGAGGTGAAGACAATCGCGACCAGCGCCTGGCCCTGTTTGGGCGGCAGCAGCGTATCCTCGGTAATCGTGCCGGGGGTGACGATGCGCACCACGTCGCGATTGACGATTGATTTTGAGCCGCGTTTCTTCGCCTCGGCCGGGCTTTCGGTCTGCTCGCACACCGCAACCCGCTCTCCCGATTTGATCAGACGGGCGAGATAACCTTCAGCGGCATGGTAGGGGACCCCGGCCATTGGGATCGGCTGGCCTTCATGTTCGCCGCGTGCGGTCAACGTGATGCCGAGTATTTCTGCGGCGCGTTTGGCGTCGTCAAAAAACAGCTCGTAAAAATCACCCATGCGAAAGAATAAGAGCGCATTAGGATGTTGCGCCTTGATACCCAGATACTGCACCAGGAAAGGCGATGGCGCTTTGCCTGGTTTAGAATGTCCACCGCTGTCAGGCATCACAAGTCCGATTCTTCATTCACTTCGACGAGATAAGCCATCGCTGCCGGGTTGTCCCCCCCCGCAGACAAGCTTAGTGAGTCTGGGCTTAAACGATCAATGCCGCCAAAAGGCCAGCCTCATGACAACCAAACGCCCGACCTTCACCGATCAGGAAGCGCTCGATTTCCATTCTGAACCGACGCCCGGCAAACTCTCGATGTTGCCGACCAAGCCAATGCTGACGCAGCGCGATCTGTCGCTGGCCTACAGTCCTGGGGTTGCGGTGCCGGTGAACGCGATCGCCGAGAATGAAGACCTCGCCTACGAATACACCTCAAAGGGCAATATGGTTGCGGTTATTTCGAACGGGACGGCAATCCTGGGTCTAGGTGATCTCGGGCCGATGGCGGCTAAGCCGGTAATGGAAGGCAAGTCGGTCCTGTTCAAGCGGTTCGCTGATATCGACAGTTTCGACATTGAGGTTCAGACTAAGGAGATTGATGAGTTCTGCACTGTGGTGCGCAATATTGGCGCGACTTGGGGCGGGATAAACCTCGAAGATATCGGTTCGCCAGAATGCTTTATCATTGAGCAACGCTTGCGCGATGAGTTGGATATTCCGGTGTTTCATGACGATCAGCACGGCACCGCGATTATTGCGGCGGCTGGTGTGATCAATGCCTGTGAGATTACCGGGCGCAAGATGTCAGAGCTTAAAGTTGCGGTCTCTGGCGCTGGTGCGGCAGGCCTGTCTGTGGCGGCCCTGATCCGAAATTTGGGCGTGAAAGCTGAAAATATACTGATGTGCGACAGTCGCGGCGTGATTTATCAGGGGCGGGACGGCATTGATCAGTTCAAATCGCCATTTGCGGTGAAAACCGCCAAGCGCACGCTCGCTGACGCGGTTGCGGGAGCTGACTGCCTGCTCGGCCTGTCGATCAAGGGTGCGGTGACCAAGGATATGGTCAAATCCATGGCCAAGAACCCGATCATCTTCGCCATGGCGAACCCGGATCCAGAAATCACACCGGAAGACATCAAACAGGTGCGCGGCGATGCAATCATCGCGACGGGGCGCTCGGATTATCCTAATCAGGTCAATAATGTCCTCGGGTTCCCGTATATTTTTCGCGGCGCACTGGATGTGCGCGCCCGCGGCATCAATGAGGAAATGAAGGTCGCGGCGGCGCAGGCACTGGCATCTCTGGCGCGCGAGGATGTTCCCGATGAGGTCGCTGCTGCCTATCATGGCGCGCGCCCAACTTTCGGGCGTGAATATATTATTCCGACGCCATTCGATCCACGCCTGATCAGCTTTGTCCCGCCCTTGGTGGCGCAGGCGGCTATGGATACGGGCATTGCCCGCAAACCAATTGAGGATATGGAGGCGTATCGCCAAACACTCGCAAGTCGTCTCGATCCATCAGCTAGCTTTCTGCAAAGCTTGCAGACCAGCGTGAAATCCAAACAGAAACGGATCGTGTTTGCCGAAGGTGAAGAGCCGCAAGTCGTGCGCGCGGCCTGGACATTCAAGAACCAGGGCCTTGGCCATCCCATCTTGATCGGGCGATCCGACAGGGTGGCGCGCACGATGAAACAGATGGGTGTACCAGAGGGTGCTCTGGAAGTGGTCAATTCGCGGATGTCGGAACGCAATGCCGATTATACCGATTTTCTGTACGAGCGGTTGCAGCGACGCGGCTATCTGAAGCGTGACGTGCAGCGCATCGTCAATCAGGATCGTAATGTGTTTGGCTGCTCAATGCTGGCTTGCGGGGATGCCGATGGCATGGTCACCGGGGTGACGCGGTCTTACGATGTCTGCCTGACCGATGTGAAGCTGATCCTCGATCCGCTCCCTGGGCAAGAGGTGATTGGCATGTCGATGGTGATAAATCGCGGGCGGACTGTGTTCATTGCCGATACCAGTGTGTGCGAATTTCCGAGCGGCGAAGACCTGGCTGGTATCGCCAAAGAAGCAGCCAAAGCGGTCGCCCGGCTTGGCTTTGTCCCGCGCGTGGCGTTTCTTTCCTACTCGAATTTCGGCAACCCGATGGGTGAGCGCACAGAGAAAGTCCGTGAAGCGGTAGCTCTACTCGATGCCTGTGATGATTGCGCATTTGAATATGAAGGCGATGTCGCCGCCGATGTCGCGCTCAACCCGGCGCACAAGCTACTCTATCCGTTCTCGCGGTTGAGCGGGCCCGCCAACGTGCTGGTCATGCCTGCCATCCATTCCGCATCGATTGCGACCAAGCTGCTTGAGGAGATGAGCCATGCGACGATTATCGGCCCGATTCTGCTCGGTCTATCCAAACCGGTGCAAATCTCCCCACTCGGCGCCACCGTCAACGACCTGGTCAACCTCGCCACCCTAGCAGCGTTCGATATCGACAGTATGGGTTAGGTGGGCTAGGAGTTATCAGGAGCATCTCTAACCAGGTCGAGCCGGATACCCTTGGCATGCTCAGGTCCGTAGCGCATGACAATCAAGATAATCACCATTGGTGGTAGCGTATAAAGCGCGGTGACACTGAAGAAACCAGCCCAGCCGATTGACTCTGATAATGGACCTGATGTGGTCGTTGCGGCCAGCTTACAGAAGAACGAATAGGCCGAACTTAAGAGTGCGTATTGCGTAGCAGCAAATTGCCGGTCAGTGAGTGAGGACAGATAGGCAATAAATACGGATCCGACATAACCGGCTGCCAAATTGTCGCTCACAATGACGAGTGTCAGAGCCCAGACATCGGGTGTATTCACCACCGCTCCGACAACCTCATTTGCGGCCGCATCCAATTCGGGACCAGCAGCCAACGCAAGCACGGCAAAGGCACCATTGGTCAACAGGGTGAGCGCTCCGCCGGCTAGTAAAGCTGGCATTAGTCGGTATTTCACTGCGACGAATCCACCAGCAAATCCACCAACGATAATCGGCCATGGTCCAAAGAATCCCTGAATGTAGCCAACCGTTTCAGCTGAGTACCCGAGATCGACGTAAAATGGGCTGGCCATGACACCCATCGTGAAATCGCTGATACGGTAGAGCGCGACAATGCCGAATACTGCAAATATCCAGGGTCCGAATTTACGAACAATCTGTCCGAAAGGTTCGACAATAGCTGTGCGCAAATGCCCCAATACAGACAGGCCGTCATCTACTAATCGTTCTTCGCGCACAGGCTCCTTAATCAGGAATAACAAGCCTGCAATCATGGCCATAGCAACAGCCATGATACCATATGCGAAGCCCCAACTCGTCTGGCTAGCAATGACCAAGCCAAACCCAGCGAACATTATTGCGAGGCGATAACCAAGATTGTAAACCGCAGCCATATTGGCCTGTTCATCATTCGGCGCTGATTCAATTCGCCAAGCATCAACTGCGATATCGAGCGTTGCACCAGAGAATGCGAGCACCAGAGCGCCAATCACGGTTGGCAACAGATATTCCGCTGGATCAGACGTCGCGATCAGCAGAAGGCCGGTAATTGTGCCGCCAATGGCGAGTAACATCCAACTGCGTCTTTGCCCAAGCAAACCGCGTAGAAATGGCAGAGGTATGCGATCGACAGCTGGCGACCACAAGAATTTGAGAGAATAAGCGAATGATACCGCATACAGGCCGCCGATTGTCGAGCGGTCAATGCCAACATCGCGCAGCCAGAAAGACAATTTTGAGAAAACCATCATCAACGGCAAGCCGCTGGCGAAACCAAGCACCAACATGGCAGCCATCTGCCATTTAAAATAGACGCGAAAGGATTGAGCCCAAGTTCCGGGTGCGTTCGGATCTATCCGCTGGCTCTTATCACTCACGCGGCACCTGCTTTGGTTCGATCATTGGTCCAGTGTAGGGCGATGCGGCGCAGGGCTTCGGCGTCGAGGGGTTTGGCGGCGACGCCGTCGGCCCCGGCGGCGCGGGCGCGGCGCTCTATATCCGGGTTCATCTCAGCCGAAATGGCAATGATTGGCACATCCGATCCGCTCGCGCGCAGGCGGCGCATCGCTTCAAAACCATCCATGATCGGCATTCTTAAATCCATGAGTACCAGCTGTGGCCTGATTTGCTTGATAACGTCGAGGGCCTCGCGGCCAGTTGAGGCGACGGTGACGGCAAATCCCGTCGATTCCAAGGCACGTTGCGCAATGAGTGTGTTGATTGGATTGTCATCAGCGATGACGATCTGGCCATGCCCCTTCTGGTCAGGTGCGTCTTCGATCCGCTCTTTCTCACCTGCCATAGCCAGTCCAGCCCGTTCTATCAGCGAGGCTTGGCGCAGGGGTCTGATCAGCCAGCCTGCCGCACCGAGGGTGCGAAACCGGGGCATCTCAACCCGGTCCTCTGGGCGCAACACGATCAGAACAGGCGTCGTGTTGCACAGCGCGCGCAATGTATCTTCAGGCAGGTCGGCACTTGCCAGAACCAGTTTTGCCGCCTTCGCGCTCGCGGGAACTGGCGGGTCGATCACGGTGGGAGAAGCCCCCGATGCGCTCAACGCTGCGGCGGCGGCGAGACTGGATGCAGGCGGCAGGCCTGCAAACGCGATCAATCCTGTGAATGACGCCATAGCCTCATCGGCCAGGTCTTTGGTGTTGGCGGGGTCTACCGGAATGCTCACATGAAACACAGTTCCCGACCCGAGCGCGCTTTTAATGTTCACCGTGCCGCCAAGTCGCTGACACAGGCGCTGTACAATCGCCAGGCCGAGACCAACGCCGCCATCCTTTTGCGCGTCTGAAGTGTCATTTTGACGAAAGGCATCAAACAAGTGCGCTTGCGCCGTATCGGAAATGCCCGGCCCGGTATCATAGATTTTAAAGACCAGATGCCCATCATGATAATCGGTATCGACCAGAACCGCGCCCGAGGGTGTGAATTTCAAAGCATTTCCAACAAGATTGAACAGAACTTGTCGGATTTTACCGGCATCTCCAATAACCTGCTTAGGAACGCGAGGCCCGGTGCGAACGGCAAGATCAAGACCTGCGGCATGGGCGCGGGGTGCCAGCAGTTCAGCAACTTCCTGAGCCAGCGTATTCGGCGCAAAATGCTCGGTCTCAATCTCAATTTTTCCGGCATCGAGGCGAGCAAAGTCAAGGACATTGTTGAGCAAATCAAGCAAGCGAGACCCAGACAGACGGATTGCCTCGACATATTCGCGTTGGGCTGGATCAAGCTCGGTTTCCAGGAGTAGCGAGACGGTTCCCAGAATACCGTTCAGAGGCGTGCGGATCTCGTGGCTCGTGGTCGCGAGAAGGGCTTGTTCTGGCGTCGGGTTCGGTCGTGTATCTGACATGGCTGGAACAATGCCAGAAAGGCTTGACGATTCGCTTAACGCGCCAGGGCATCTACCTTGACGCCGGGCGTGTCGGACGGGGCTCGGCGGCGATAGGACAAGGCTTCGGCAACATGCAGGCGCCGGACCCCATCTGCGCCGTCGAGATCAGCAATGGTACGCGCCACTTTCAGGACGCGATGATAAGCGCGCGCCGACAGGCTCAGTTTGACCGCAGCCTCCGCGATCAGGGCGCTACCCGGACCGTCCGGTTGGGCCAATTGTTCAAGCAGCGGTCCGGTGGCATCGGCGTTCACCGCGCGGCGGGTCGGGGTGAGGGTGCTTTGATACCGTTCAATCTGAACCGCGCGTGCAGTGGCCACCCGCGCCGCAGCTTCGGCAGTGCCTTCAGCGGGCGGCGGCAAAGTTAAGTCCATTGCCGTGACCGGCGGCGTGTCGAAGAAGAGGTCAATCCGGTCGAGGAAAGGTCCCGACATCCGCGCCTGATATTGCTCAGCGCATTTTGGCCCACGCCGGCACGCGCTGTCACCGGGGCCACCGCCGCAGCGGCACGGGTTCATTGCCGCAATCAGTTGAAAGCGGCTGGGATATTTCACGTGTCGATTGGCCCGCGAAATGGTCACCTCACCATCCTCCAGCGGTTGGCGTAAACTGTCGAGGACCTGCCCGGGAAACTCCGGCAATTCATCCAGAAACAAGACCCCGTGATGGGCGAGCGACACTTCACCTGGGCGCGCTTTCATGCCGCCACCGACAAGCGCCGCCATTGAGGCTGAATGGTGCGGCGCGCGGAACGGCCTAGTGCGCGAAAGTTGGCCGCGTTCGAGCAAGCCCGCCACCGATTGTATCTGTGAGACCTCGAGTAATTCCCGCGCTGAAAGCGACGGCAACAGACCTGGCAAGCGTTTGGCAAGCATCGATTTGCCGGAGCCTGGCGGCCCGCAAAAGAGTAAATTATGGCCACCCGCCGCAGCGATTTCGAGTGCGCGCTTGGCACCGTCCTGGCCCTTAACCTCGCGCAAATCAGGCACGCTGGGACCTTCACGCAGCTTGCCCGGAGGTGGGCATGATAGCGGCGTGCGCCCGGTAAAATGATTGATCAGAGCGATCAGGTTCGGCGCGGCCAGATTACCTTCGCCCGCCCACGCTGCCTCTGGTCCGCACACGAGCGGGCAAATCAAGCGCAAATCAAGTTCCAGCGCCGCCATTGCTGCGGGCAGAACCCCCAATGTCTGACCCAGTTGGCCATCTAGCGACAGTTCGCCAAGTGCAGCATGCCCGTCGAGGGCATCTGGCGGGACAATTCCCATCGCCGCCATGATCGCGAGTGCGATGGCAAGATCGTAATGGCTACCTTCTTTGGGCAGATCAGCGGGGGCGAGATTAACGGTAATTCGCTTGGGAGGAAGAGCCAGACCAATTGCGCTGAACGCCGCGCGCACCCGTTCGCGACTTTCGCCAACCGCCTTGTCAGGCAAGCCAACAATCATGAACGAGGGCTGATTGCCACCAGCAATATAGACCTGCACATCAACCGGCTTGGCCTCAATGCCTTCAAAGGCAAACGTGGTCATTCGCGCAACCATTATGTCCCTCCAAGCTCAATTCGATGTGTTCAGATACCGTAGCAAACAAACTAGAACAAATAAAGAACAATCTTTCCAGCATCGCCTATTTTATGTTTGCTGCTTATACAAGGGCAAGCGAGGAGTAGATGATGTCAGAGACATTTTGTGTAGAACCGATTGGCTGGGTGCGGTGTGAACGCACAGAAGTCCTGGATGATGGTTGGGACACAATTCCAGCGACGATTGAGTTGGATACAGATCGATTCAACGCAGATGCGTTTCTTGGATTGGAAGGGTTTTCTTATGTCGAGATCATCTTTCTGTTTGATCAGGTCGAGGAAGACAAGATTGTAACCGGCGCGCGCCACCCGCGCGGGCGAAAGACGTGGCCGAAAACCGGTATCTTTGCCCAGCGCGGCAAGAACCGCCCTAACCGGTTGGGGGCGACGATTTGCCGGGTGGTTTCGGTGTACAAGACACGGCTTCGGCTGGCTGGCCTAGATGCGATTGACGGAACCCCTGTGATTGATATCAAGCCGGTCATGTCAGGGTTTTTGCCGCGCGGAGATGTGGCCGAGCCGGATTGGGCCAAGGAGATCATGTCGTCTTATTGGTAAGGCTGCAGACCCAGCAATTGTTCCAAATCTCTATAGGCGCACTCGCGATGATGGTGAGCTTGCCAACCCGCAAGTTGCGCCGCCTCGATGTTCTCAGCCATATCATCGACCAACAGGAAGGCACGTGATGGAAGGTTCAGCGCTGCCTCAATATGCCTGAAATAGCTCAGGTCAGGTTTGGCGGTTCGCATTCGGCCAGCGGCAAACAGGTGATCGACCAATCCACCAAACCCCATTCGGTCTTCAATAAATTCCGCGCGGTGAATTTCATTATTCGTGGCGATAATATTGGTCAGATTGCGCGTTGATAATTGCTGAATATAGCCGAGCATATTGGCGTCTGGCAGAGCGTCCTTGTTGAACCAATAATCCAAAATATCCTGCGCGCTGTGGGCGGTATCATGCAGACTCAACCAATCAGATAGCATGGCTTTCAGATCGGCGTCGCCGCGCATGGCCTGCTGAAAACGGCCTTTGAACAAGAACGTATGGAAGGATTGCAGAGGCAAGCCGAGATCGCGCTCAAAATCGCGCGACCAGATAAACACGCCATCTTCAATATTGCGGTTGAGGACGCCGTCAAAGTCCCACGCAATCACTTTCACGTCGGAAAGGCTCATCGCTGGCCCCTCATACCTTATGCAGGTTACGATTTATGGGTCGAGGCGAATAATTTCGTCTTCGTCAGGCTCAACCGGCTCAGAATCTGCGGAGGTCGCTGGGTCTTGGAACGCGGGTAATGTACTCAACCCACCGTCGGACGGAGCCGAATCGGGCAAATTGAAACCGCTTCCTGACGGTGCCGCGTCTCTGGTTGGTGGCGGCGACAGATTGAAACCACCATTCGAGCCTGATCCGGGAGCCGAAGCAATTGGATCTGGCAGGTTGAAGCCGCTATTGCTTGCTGACGCTGAGGCTGGAACAACTTCTGCAGTCTCGGCTGCAGCGGTCTCAATGTTTTGTGGGTCTGAGTCTGAACAGGCGGCACCGGCAAGGGCGAGGGCCGACATGGTTGCGAGTGTGATGGCTTTCAAATTCATACCTCCGATTTTGACCAATTGATCATACATTGGCAAGTCTGGCTTGCAGAGCTTGCCAAAACATTGACGCTGGATTGCGGCCTGTAAAGTCCCGCACTTGCTGAACGCCGGTTGGGGACGTGTTATTCACTTCGGTCAGACGCCCGCCAATCACGTCGATGCCAACCAGAATTTGCCCTTGTGCCTTCAGTTTCGGGCCGATCGCATTGCAGATCGCCAAATCAGCTTCGGTCAGGTCGCTCGGTTCTGCTGTGCCACCAACGGCAAGATTAGACCGGGCATGGCCCTTTTGCGGGATACGGTTGAACCCGCCGACCGGCTCGCCATCAATCAAAATGATTCGTTTATCGCCTTGCGCGACGGCCGGAAGAAAGGCTTGCACAATCAACGGTTCGGTTGTTCGGCCAAGAAAGAGGTCGATCAGTGGACCAAAATTATTGTCGCCTGGTTTGACGTGGAAGACATCGCCGCCGCCAAATCCGTAGAGTGGTTTGACAATTACGTCTTTGTACGCGGTGCGAAACGCACTGATCGCCGCGTGGTCACGTGAAATCAGAGTGGGCGGCATAAAGTCGGCATGCGCAAGCGGGAACAGTTTTTCCGGCCCTGAGCGCACATGTTCAGGGTCGTTGACCACCAGCGTATCGGGCTTGAGCAGCTCAAGAATATGGCAAGCTGTGATATAGCCCATGTCGAAAGGTGGGTCCTGACGCATCAGGATAACATCGACATCATCGCGCAAGTCGAGGGTGACCCGGTCGGAAAATATCGCTGGGTTTCCGACCACACGTTGCACCGTCATTGGCCTGGCATAGGCGGTGATCCGACCATGACCATAGGTCAGGTTTTCAGGCTGATACTCGAATAATGTGTGACCGCAGGCTTGCGCGGCTTCGGCCAATGCAAACGTTGTGTTCGAGGTCACATCAGCAGTTTCTAGTGGGTCAGTCTGGATCGCAACGCGCAAGCTCATGGCAATTCCTTATCAGCAGCTAGGCGCCTATATGTGGGCGCTGAGTGAAGATTGAAAGCGCCAGCAGCGTGCGCTGCCATATATTGTGGTTTTAGCTTTCAGGGTCGCCCACCAGCTCGTCTGGATCATAAGGGGCAGGAGTGGCAGGCTGGTAAGGCACGATCTCGCCGCGTTCGTCGCGCAAGCGCAGATACGAGACAACCTGATTGACCCCGCCTGCATAGCTCGCCTCTTCCGCGGCGCGTTCAATTTCATGCGCATCACGGGCAATCCCGGTAAGATACACCACGCCGCCATAAGTTTCGACATTGATATTCACCGATTTGACGCTCTTTGAACCAATCAGGCGGGCGCGCACCCGGGCGGAGATAATTTCATCCGAAGCATTCGAAAAGAAGCCGCCTGGAGATTCGATCCGTACTTCATTGGCAACATCGCGGGTACGTTTGGCTGACCAGGCAATGCTTTCAGCCGTCACGCGCAGTTCCGGGGTCTGAACGCGGCCAGATATCAGCACCAGTCCGCCAGCGACTTCGACATCCACTTCACCCAGACTGCCATGCGATATAAGCTTTGATTTCACCTCTGTTTCGATGGCGACATCGTCAACCGCTTCGCCAAAGGTACGTTCCTGATTAGCACTAACTGCAGCGGTTCCAGCCACACCGACCGCAGCGAGAACGCACCCTGACAGGAGAGGCAGGGCAGCAAGGGAACAGAGGGTGATGGAAAGGCGGTTCATGGTTGGATTCCTGTAATATACGCGTTGTATTGCGGCTTGGTGATAGAGCCACGATTGGGCGAGAATAGGGCCAGTGTCTAGGGCCGCCAATAGTCTGGCTGATGATTAGGCCATTTGTAAGGGGCCGCCGCGATAATATCGTACCGCCAGCCGCAAGACGCCAGATCAGGCCGCCGCGCCATCCAACTCGCGGCGGCACCGGCAATACGCTGCCAATTGCGATCCGTCACTGCGATCAGGGCCTGATCAAGTGTCGCGCGGTATTTCACTTCGACAAAAGCAACTGTTTTGCCGCGCTTTGCGATCAAGTCGATTTCACCCACCGGAAGCCGGGCGCGCCGTGCCAGAATTTGGTAGCCTTTGACTTGTAACGAAAGAGCGGCAAGCCACTCTGCGCGTCGCCCACGGTTTTCGGCGCGCTGGCGCTGTATTGCGAGTCGCTTACTCATTTTTCAGGGCCAGACCGCGCTGGTAAACATCACGCTTCGGGATACCAAACTGCGCCGCAATATCTGCTGCTGCCTGTTTCAGGGGATGTCGTTTCAGAGCGTTGCTAAGTGCGTCATCAATTGCCTGTTGCGAGACCTCTGCCTCACCCGGTGGGCCAACCAGAACCACAATTTCGCCCTTGGGTGGACCAGCTTCGGCGTAATGAGCCGCCAGCCCGTCAAGCGTATCGCGGCGGGTTTCTTCGAATAATTTAGTCAGTTCGCGGGCCACAGCCGCATCGCGTTCAGCGCCGAGCGTTTCGGACAAATCCTGCAAGCTTGCGGCCAGGCGCGGTCCGCTCTCGTAGAAGATCAGCGTCGCCGGAATTTCGGCCAGTTTCTGAGCTTGCTTTTTCCGAGCTGCGGATTTGGCAGGCAGAAACCCGCAGAACATGAAGCGATCACTCGGTAAGCCGCTGGCGACCAGGCCTGCGAGCAGGGCCGAGGCACCCGGTAGAGGAAATACGCGGTGGCCTGCTTCAAGCGCATCATGGGCGAGTTTCCAGCCTGGATCAGAGACTAGCGGCGTTCCAGCATCGCTGATCAGCGCAATTGTTTCGCCCTGGGCGAGCCGCTGCAGAATCTCTGGACGCCGCCTTGCCCCATTATGGTCATGATAGGGGCTGAGTTTAGCACGAATATTGTGTGCATCTAGCAGGCGTCTGGCGACTCTTGTATCTTCAGCAAGGACTTCGTCAGCTGCTGCCAGCGTATCGAGGGCCCGCAAAGTGATGTCGCGCAGATTGCCGATAGGTGTGGCAACTATGTATAGACCCGCATCAAGGGATTGCCCCGCGCGCGGAGCAGTTTTAGGTTCACCGGAGACGCGGCCCTTGCCGCGGATATCTGGCGCTTTGGAGGAAGATTTTTCGGATGACATCACAACCAGCATCGCGCTTTAGAGCGCTCTCGCCAAGTCTGTTTTTTGCCGCATTGATCGGGCTGGCTGGATGCGCCACGCAAACACCGGGTCCTGTCGCACCAATTTCAACCGGCGGGCCACGGGTTGATCCGGTTCTCGGCGATGGTCCGGATGACACTGTGTTCACTCATGGTGACAGCACTCACGGTGACGCCAATGAGCTTGGAACGGTTGAGTATGATGGCGATTATGTCCCGCCGCATATGCAAGGCCGCGAGGTCATTCGCGCCGGTGTGATGCTGCCCTTCTCTGACCGCCGCGCCTCAGTGCGGGCGCAGGCCGAAGGGATGCTGGCTGGGATTGAGTTGGCGCTGTTTGACACAGCTGGCGATAATTTTGTCATCCTGCCGAAAGATACACGCGGATCACAGATCACGACGAAAGAAATGGCTCAAGAGCTTGTCGAGCAGGGGGCTGACCTCGTTCTCGGGCCGCTATTTGGCGGTAATGTCACGGCGACGCGTACGGTTTTTACCGAAGACGGCGCGCCTATTGTGTCCTTTTCAAATGATTCGAGCGTTGTCGGCGGCGGCAATTGGTTGGCCTCAATCGCGCCTGAGGCTGAAGTGGCGGAGATCATTCGTTATGCGTCGCTGCGCGGGTATGATCAGTTTGCCTTTTTTGGTCCGCAGAGTGGGCTCGGGTTGCGGGTCGAACGCGCCATGCAGCTTGAAGTGTACAATAATGGCGGCCTGATGATCGGGTCGGAGTTTTACCAATCGGGTGAGGACAATCCGAACGTTGAAGCTGCGTCGTTTGCACAGACAGTTGCTAATGCGGTCGCGGTTGGCGGGCGGGTCGCTGTTCTGGTGCCTGAGCGCGGCAATCGCCTGCGCCGAATTGCCCCGCTGCTGGCCTATCACGGGGTCGACACGCGCGAGGTAAAAATGCTTGGCCTTGGGAGCTGGAATGATCCGGCAATCTGGCGTGAGCCAAGCCTGAAAGGGGCCTGGTTCCCATCCCCTCCCGCCGCTGACATTGCTGATTTTGAAGCCCGCTATGAGCGTCAGTATGGCCGCCCGCCTAGCTCTCTGGCGGCGATTGCCTATGACGCAACCGCGTTGGCAATTGCGCTTGCTGCCGATGGGCAACTGAGCCCCGACGAGTTGACCAATCTCGATGGTTTTGCCGGGGTCAATGGATTGTTCCGGTTCCGCGAAGATGGCACGGCGCAGCGCTCATTGTCGATCATGGAGATTGATCCGAGTTCAGAGGATGGCGTCAAGCAGATCCGATCGGTTGCGACCGCGTTTGACCCCTCTGCCAGTTAGACCCTAATGCTAGGCGCCTAAGCTCATGTTTGTGGCGGCGTCTTGTTCGCAACCCCAAGTAATTTCCGTGCTGAAATGCGGTGGCTATCCTTGATATGGCTACCAACCATGGCCAGCGCCGTGCCCAGCACAGCAGCGTCATCACTGAAACCAAGCCCAGCAAGAACATCCGGGATTGCATCGATTGGCAAGACGAAATAACCCAGCGCTGCAAACAGGACCAGTTTGACCTTGCGCGGGGTTTGCGCATCGATGGCGCAATAATAAGCGGCAGCCAGATCGTCTGCGAACGGGATGTGACCAGCGACCCGCAAAAGTTTCGGAATCAGTTTTCGGCGGGTCCGTTTGGCCTGTGTCTGCGTCGCGATTGGCAACGCAGTTGGCACAGTCTCGCCGTTTTCAATAATGATTTCCGTGGGGTTAGTCATTGGCCAGACGCCTTCTTCCTTCTACATCGCTTCCAGACACATTCACTTGAGGAGAAAACGTCATGGAACTCAACTCCAATATTTCCGCCGTCATCACTGGCGGGGCTTCGGGATTAGGCGCGGCTACCGCGCGGGCGCTAGTCTCACACGGCGTCAAAGTCGCACTGTTCGACCTAAATGAAGAAAAAGGCGAAGCCGTGGCAAAAGAGCTGGGCGGGGTGTTCTGCAATGTCAACGTCACGTCTGACGAGAGCGTTGATGCTGGGTTCGTCAAATCGCGTGCAGCGATTGGCCAAGAGCGGATCCTGATCAATTGCGCAGGTACCGGCAATGCCGTCAAAACAGCTAGCCGCGACCGTGAGACCGGTGAGATCCGGCATTTCCCGCTGGATAAGTTCAACCTGATCATTCAGATCAATTTAGTTGGGACATTTCGCTGTATTGCCAAATCTGCTGCAGGTATGATGACGCTGGATGCGATTGATGGGGAACGCGGCGCGATTGTAAACACCGCCTCGGTGGCAGCTGAAGATGGCCAAATTGGACAGGCGTCCTACTCGGCCTCGAAAGGCGGGGTGGTAGGCATGACATTGCCAATCGCGCGTGACCTGAGCCGCGAAATGATCCGGGTCAACACGATCCTGCCGGGTATCTTCGATACGCCGCTTCTGGCCGGTGCGCCTGAAAATGTGCGTCTGGCCCTCGGCGCGCAAGTACCGAACCCGGCGCGTCTGGGTATACCAGATGAATATGCCTCCCTGGCGATTGAGATGTGCCGCAATGGCTATTTCAATGGCGAGGATGTGCGCCTTGATGGGGCCATTCGCATGGCGCCGCGCTGAGGCGTTCTGAACTTCAGAGACAATTGAAAAAGCCCGCCATTTGGCGGGCTTTTTTGATCAAGTCATATCAGGTCGTTTCGGGACGAAGAATTTTCCCAAACAGGTTCGCCTGAACCTCATCGGCGCTAAAATAGGCCGGATCGTCCGGTTTATCACCGTGACCCATGATAATTTCGGCGCTGGCTTCATAGCGAATGATTTCGCGATAATCATAGCTACCGCCCCAGAATGGATCATGGTGACCATAGCCACTACGATATCCGTGACCATAGCCACTACGATACCCAAATGCGCTGGACCGGCGGAAACCATACGGATAACCCCGCAAACGTCCGTGGCGGCCATAGAACGCATAGTTGCAGGCAAACCCGGAATAGTACGGGTCGTAATACCCTGATGATACTAAAGAGCGGTCGGCCTCGGTTTCGCGCAGGACCACTCTGAAATGGTCGTAACCTTGCTGGTCGGTCAGCTCTGCCGCGCGATATAGAAGATAGGTCTCAACCGTTTGGCGATCAGTTAGACTGTTGCCGGAAAAACTGATCTGCCAGCGGTTCGATTCAATTTGCTGATTCTCATATCCACGGGTTCCGCTTGAGGCGGCCTGGTATGGTGTCGCAGTGGCACATGCCCCCAAAGTGACAAGCGCGGCCAGCGCGGCGATTAGATGCGTCTTGGTCATATCTGAACACTCTCCTATAGCCATCGTTCATATCCTATTAACATATGCAAGCTGAACGCCAGATAACTCTTTGGCAATTACTCGTGATATCTCAACAAGACAACAGAAACCAATTTGTCAGATGCCAGCGGCGCGCTACTTGTCGCCTTTGTACAGAATAACCTTTCGATGCGGGAACGGGATCTCGATTCCGGCTTCATCCAGAGCTTTTTTGACGGCTTCAGGCACCGAATAGCGTACATCGAACCAGTGCTCGCCCTTGACGAATGGGCGGGTGATAAAATCAACCGAGCTGTCATTCAGAGTCGAGACCACAATATCCGGCGCAGGGTCGCTCAGAATAAGCGGGTGGTCAGCAAACACTTTGGCGATCACCTTGCGGGTCTTGTCGATATCGGAATCATATGACACGCCGAAGACCAGCTCGACGCCGCGTATCGGGTGATGGCTATGATTGATGATCTGATCGCCCCAGATTTTGGAATTGGGGACAATGATCTGCTGATGGTCAAACGTTCGTAGCACAGTTGTGAACAGGGTAATCTCCTCGACATTGCCGAAATTGCCAGCCGCATCGATAAACTCACCAATTTTGTAGGGCCGAAAGAGCATCAGCATGACACCGGCAGCGACGTTTGACATCGCACCTTGCAAAGCAAGCCCAACCGCCAGGCCGGTAGCACCCAGCAAAGCGACAATGGATGTGGTTTCGATACCGAACTGGCCAAGAACCGCGATGAACACGAAGGCCAGGATGACATAGCGGGCAACACTGCCGAGGAATTTGAACAATGTATCATCAAGCGATTCCTTGCTTGCACCGATGCCGACAATGATTTTGCCAATCCGCCCGGCGACCCAGCTACCGATGATGAAAATCAGCGCGGCGAGCAGTACATTTGTCCCCAGCTCCACGGCCATTGGTAGGTATTGTTCGATGAATTGTTCCATTTGATATAGCCCCCTTAATCACGATTGAAGCACGCTAGAATAGATCGAACGGAGATTGTAGGGTGAAATTCAGTCATCGTCCAAGGTGCGATGGTCGCGGTGCTTTTTCTCAACTCGAGTTTATTTGCCTTCTGTGCACAAGTCCCGTTGAATGCTTGGCAGTTCGTGAGAGGATATGGACCGTGATGTTATTTCGACGCTTTGTTGCCCCTGTACTGGCATGTTTGTGGCTTGTTGCATGCGGCGGGGGTGATGGCACTCCAACCCCACCAGTGCTGGTGAATGGTCCACCGATCTTCAGCTCTCCGGCAACTATATCCGTCAACGAGAACGCAGCGGGGGTCATATACACGCTTGCTGCGACGGATCCGGAAGGCGGTGCGATAACCATCTCGGTCACCCCTGGCGGTGATGAAGCCGTTTTCAACATTGATCTGGCGACGGGTGATGTCACTGCGATCACTCCACTCGATTTCGAAAACCCGTCAGATGGTAATGTGGATAATGTATACACGTTGACCTTCGAAGTCAGCGATCCAAATGGCTTGACCGCGTCCCTGACAGTATCAATCACAGTGCTTGATGTTGCTGAAGGTATGCAGTTGCAGCGGGTCGGAACAGGCTTTTCACAGCCGCTTTATCTGGAAGGCTTACCTGGAACCACAAATGTGCTGGTGCTGCAAAAAGGCGGACGTATTCGCATTCTGAACCCTGAGACAGGCGCGATTGATTCAACTGATTTCCTGAATGTGTCTGCGACGATATCGACGGCTGGCGAGGGTGGTTTGCTCGGGCTCGCTTTTTCTCCCAGCTTCGCCACGGACCGGATGTTTTATCTCAATGTCACCAACACTTCTGGGGACACCGAAATTCGCCGTTACACTATGTTTACAGGCTCTACGACGCAGGCTGACCCATCGACCAGCGATGTGATCCTGACTTTTGCACAGCCGCGGACCAACCATAATGCTGGGTGGATCGGCTTCTCTAATGACGGAATGCTGTTCATCCCAACCGGGGATGGCGGCGAGCAGGGCGACCCAAACGGTCACGCGCAGGATACCAATGACATTCTTGGCAAAGTGCTGCGGGTTGATGTGTCTGGTGACGATTTCCCGAGCGATGCGAGCCGCGACTATGCAATCCCGACAGGCAATGCTTTTCCATCCGGTGGCGGCTTGCCAGAAATCTTTGCTTATGGTGTGCGCAACCCGTTTCGTTGCAGCTTTGACCGTGTAACCGGTGACCTGTTTATCGCCGATGTCGGACAATCATCGCGTGAGGAGATTGATCGTTTACGGCCCGGCGATGTTGGCACCAATTTTGGCTGGGCCGATCAAGAAGGCACGATTGATCACAGCTCAACGGATCGCGCAGAACTGGTTGATCCAGTGGCCGAGTACCTTCGCGGCTCGGGGCCGCTACAGGGACAATCAGTTACCGGTGGCTATGTCCATCGCGGCAATGTCGATCCAATCAAGGATCATTATGTGTTCGGTGATTTCGTATCGGCAAATGTCTGGGCCATTCCAGTGACTGACCTGATTGTTGGCCAAACAGTCGCGGCAGCTCAGTTTGTCAGGCTCAATCCATCCCTGGTTCCGAATGCCGGGTCGCTATCCCAAATTTCTAGTTTTGGCGAAGACCTGGCGGGTAACCTGTACATTATCTCGCTAGGCGGCGATGTCTTCCGTATTGAAAGCACATCTTAGGCTCCAAACCCACTCACACCGTGAAAGTGGCGATTTGAGTGGGTTTGGAGCCTAGGGATAGGCGTTTGAGGCAAGTAAAAACGGCGGCCCGATCAGAGCCGCCGTTTCTATTTGCGTGTGCAGGCGTTTAAGCGGCTGCAGAGCCAAGCACGGCTTTGATCTCGAGGAATTCCTCAAACCCATGCTCGCCCCATTCGCGGCCATTGCCGGACATTTTGAAGCCACCAAATGGCGCGCTGAAATCTGGCGGTGGGCCGTTGACGGCAACTTGCCCAGCGCGAATGCGGGTCGCGATCTTGTTGGCCTCATCCAGTGGTCCCTGTACGTAGCCTGCCAGACCATATTCAGTATCATTGGCCATCTCGACGGCTTCATCAACGCTATCATATGGGATCATCACCATAACCGGGCCAAAGATTTCTTCGCGGGCAACTGTCATGTCATTGGTGACATCGCCAAACACGGTTGGACGGGCGAAATAGCCACGGTTGAGGCCTTCAGGACGGCCTGTCCCACCGGCGAGTAAAGTCGCGCCTTCGTCGATGCCCGCCTGGATCAAGTTTTGAACTTTCTGGTATTGATTGGCGTTAGAGATCGGGCCGATCGCACCGGCTTCGGCTTCGCGAGGCATTTGTACTTTGACAGCACCGGCAACCGCCGCTGCGATGGTTTTGGCTTCATCGTTCAGCTTGCGTGGAACAAACATTCGCGACGGCGCATTACATGACTGGCCGGTATTGTTCATCATATGCATGACGCCGCCGGTCACAGCCTTTTGCAGATTGGCGTCCGGCAGCACGATGTTTGGCGACTTGCCGCCAAGTTCCTGGGCGACGCGTTTGACAGTCGGCGCGGCAGCTTGCGCAACCAGGATACCAGCGCGGGTTGAGCCGGTGAAGCTCATCATGTCGACATCAGGGTGGGCGGACAGGGTTGCGCCAACACCAGGACCATCGCCATTGACCAGGTTGAACACGCCAGCAGGCACGCCTGCTTCATGCATGATCTCAGTAAGAATCATGGCGTTAAGCGGCGAGATTTCTGACGGCTTGAGAACCATTGTACAGCCAGCCGCGATCGCCGGAGCGACTTTACAGGCAATCTGGTTGAGCGGCCAATTCCATGGCGTGATGAAGCCACAAACCCCAATCGGTTCCTTGCGCAACAGCGTCGTGCCGCGCATTTCCTCGAACTTGTAGTTTCGTAGAACTGAAGCAGCTGTCGCGAAATGGCCCATTCCTGATGGAACCTGCGCTGCATTGGCCAGCCACATGGGCGCCCCCATCTCGTCGGAAATGGCTTCGGCCAAATCTGGGATGCGCGCCTGAATGCCAGCGGTGATCTTGTCGAGCAGGTCGGCGCGATACTCTACCGATGTGGTCGAGAAGGCTGGGAAAGCAGTCTTGGCTGCGGCGACCGCTTTGTCGACATCAGCAGATGAGCCAAGTGAGATTTTCGCAAATGCTTCTTCAGTTGCCGGGTTTTCAACCTCCAGCGCGCGCGGCGCGACGGGATCAACCCATTCGCCATTAATATAAAACTGCAAAAACTCTTTCATGGCTTACGCCTCCCGTAATTATTTATCGTCCTGACCATAGTATAGGGGGAGAGAGCGCCACGTGCGAGTCCTGCCGCTGCGGAATCGGCGTGACTATTTGGACAGTTTGACCAAAGCCTCGTCGAGTGCCGAGAGAAACCGTGAGCGATCAGACTTGCTGAACAGGGCCGGGCCGCCAATGTTTTGCTGTGTCGCCCCGGCGCGCAGATCGGCCATGATCGCGCGTGTGGCGATGGCTGATCCGATTGAATTCTCCGTGAACGGTTTGCCATTTGAGCCAAGCGTGATCGCTCCGGCTTTCAAGGTGCGCTCCGCCAGCAAGATGTCAGCGGTGATGACCACTGAGTTTGCATTGGCGCGCTCTGCAATCCAATCATCAGCGGCATCAAAGCTGTCATTGACGGTGATATGCTTGATTAGAGGATGGGCCGGCACACGCAGGAAAGAGTTACTGACCAGCGTCACTGGCACCTGTTTGCGCAGGGCGACCTTGTAAATCTCATCTTTGACCGGGCAAGCATCCGCATCAACCAGGATGTGTGGTTTGCCTGTGTCCTGATGATCCATTAGCGTCGACGTCCACCGAAGATACCGCGCAGGACGTATTTGGTCAGATCGCGCGCGATGGTGCGGGTGGCGGTACTGACCGCGCGCTCAGTAGTTGTCATCCGGGTTGAGCGGCGGCGGCGTGGACGCGCCTTTTCTCTGGCTTTCTTCTTCTCCAGCTCTCGCTCAGTCTTCTCTTCTTTTTTGGCGAGTTTTTCAGCTATGTCAGAGGCGTCTTCCTCTTTTTTGAGCAGGATTTCGTAAGCCGACTCTCGGTCGATCTCAGCTTCATATTGTCCTGCGACTGGGCTGTCTTTGATGACCTCTCTGCGCTCTGCATCTGTGGCCGGGCCAAGCCGCGAGGATGGCGGGCGGATGAGTGTGCGTTGCACCACGTTCGGGGCCCCCTTGCGGTCTAGGGTCGAGACGAGAGCCTCACCTGTGCCAAGATCGGTGATCACCTCAGCTGTGTCGAAATCGGGATTCTCACGGAAGCTTTCAGCCGCTGCTTTGACGGCTTTGCGCTCTGATGGCGTATAGGCGCGCAGAGCGTGCTGTATCCGGTTGCCGAGCTGGGCGAGAACGCTGTCGGGCAGGTCGCGTGGGTTCTGAGTGACGAAGAATACGCCAACGCCCTTGGAGCGGATCAGGCGCACGACTTGCTCAATCTTTTCAATCAAGGCGCGCGGGGCGTCTTTGAACAGGAGGTGGGCTTCATCGAAGAAGAAAACCAGCTTGGGTTTGTCCGGATCGCCGACCTCTGGCATCCGTTCGAACAGTTCTGAGAGCAGCCAAAGCAGGAAGGTCGAATAGAGACGCTGTGAATTGATCAGGCGGGTCGAGTCGAGGATGTTGACGATGCCGCGACCATCACGTGTCGTGCGCATCATATCCATCAGGTTGAGGGCAGGTTCGCCAAAGAACAGGTCAGCGCCTTCGCGCTCGAGCATAAGCAGGCCGCGCTGGATGGCACCAAGACTGGCGGTCGCGACATTGCCGTACTCGCGGGTCAGTTCGGCCTTCACTTGCTTGTCGCCCATATGGTTGATCAGTTTGCGCAGGTCTTTCAGGTCGAGCAGCAACATGCCTTCATCGTCGGCATATTCAAACGCGATGTTGAGAACGCCTTCCTGGGTGTCGGTCAGGGTCATCAGGCGTGACAGCAGCAGTGGCCCCATTTCGCTGGTCGTGGCGCGAACCGGGTGGCCCTTCTCGCCAAACACATCCCAGAACACGGTCGGGATGGCGTAATAATCATAGTCCTCAAAGCCGATTTTTTCAGAGCGTGAGATCAGCTTGTCGTGCAGCTTGTGGTCCTTGGTGCCGCTGACGCAAAGGCCCGACAAGTCGCCTTTAACATCGGCGCAGAATACCGGTACGCCTTCATTGGAGAAGCTCTCAGCGAGGATTTGCAGGGTCACTGTCTTGCCGGTCCCGGTCGCCCCGGCGATCAGGCCGTGACGATTGGCGCGATTGAGCAACAGTCCCTGCGCAGAATTTGGTTGACCTGTACCCTCTGCGTCCGCGCCGCCAATAAAGATGCTCTCGCCCATGCCACTCTCCCAATCAAGCTCTGGGCACACGCTTAAGGATTCGCACTAGTCGAGCAAGATATATCGCGCAGATTAACTGCGCGCGTTTTTGTGACTGGCCGCAGGGCGCAGGCTTTGCGAAGAGGGTTTTGGAGGCATTTATTTTATGAGCCGAGTTGCACGCCAATCTCTTATCCCGATCGCAATTGTGCAAGGCTTTGTACCGACCTTGCCGGGATTTGGGATCGGCCAATCGATTGGTGCACGCGCCGTCGCTGGGGGTGTGCCACCGGAATGGCCCCTAAATGTGCCTGTCGTGATCTGGCCGGTGATCTTTGCCGCCTACCTGACCTTGGCTATGCTCGCTAATGTCAAACCGGAACATGTCGAGGATCGGCTTGCCGGACCGCTTGCTTTAGCTGGAGCAGGGCACGCGATCTGGATGTTCAGCGCTCAAATGTTTGGGCTGGTCTGGCTCGACTTTCTGATCCTGCTGCCGGTCCTTTTATGTGCGTGGGAAGCGGCCCATCGATTGGGCCGAATTGGCGGATTTGACGGCACAACGCGGCGGCTGGTGAGCTGCTTGAGCGTTGGACTGATGGCCGGGTGGCTGACATTTCTGGTGGCGATCAGCTTGCCAGAGCTTGGGCGCTGGCTGTTACAGCGCGGACCAAGCGATATGGTTTGGCAATCCCTGTGGCTGGCAATCTTGCCGATGGTGACGCTGGCCGAAGTGTTTTATCGGCGGGTTAGTCGCTCTGGATGGTTCGTGGTCGCGCTTGGCAGCGGGATGCTGGGGATTGCAGCCAATACCTGGTATCGCACCGAAACCCATAGCTTGGCGTTTATTGTACTGATTGCAGTTTGGATCGTGATCGCACGCCGTAAGGGTCTGGCGGTGTCACGACCCGATTAAGCGGCTTGCGCTTGGGTATTGAGATGCTCGACCAATTCATCGCTGATTTGACCATCGGTTGGTAGCCCGGCATCGGCTTGGAATGATCTGATCGCCGTTCGTGTGCCCGCGCCCGGAATGCCATCAGGCGTACCTGCCGAATAACCCAAACCGTTCAAGACAACCTGGATCGTGGCGACTTGCTCACGCGTGCCATTCTCCCAGGCCTGAGGGCCGAAATCACCGTTGGCTGCGGGCAGGGGCGTAGTTGGCGTCCATGTGGTGGCGCGGCGCTGTGCGGCTTGAGCCTGCTCAAGGGTCAATAAATCGCGCAACTGAGTGACATTGCCCGGCGCACTGGCATCGCCGTTTCTGGCGGCAATTTCATACCAATACAGGGCTTCGGTTTTGCTCGGTGAAATACCTAGGCCATTTTCGTACAGAACGGCGAGATTGTACTGGCTGTCGACCAGTCCGGTATCGGCGGCTTTTTTGAACCATTCCGCCGCCGCCGCATAAGATTGCGGGCCCGCCTCACCATCGGCATAGAAGACGGCCAGATCGTGCATGGCTTTGATATTGCCGCCTTGCGCCGCTTTTTGTGTCCAGGCACGGGCCTCGACCAGGTCGCGTGGGACGCCAAGGCCCTGTTCGTGGAGTTTGCCGAGGCGATACTGCGCGGTGGCCAGGCCTTGCTGCGCGGCGCGGACCACATAATCGGAACCTGCTGCATAATCGCTGGCGGCGAGGCGGGCTTCGCCCCATTTGAATTGAGCTACAGGATCGCCTTCAACTGCGGCACGTTCCAAGGTCAGCCGTATCGGCACGACCGGCAGTTCAAGCCGCTCGACAATCGGCGTTTCCAGCTCTGTAATGGCTGCCAATGGCTGGGCATTAGGAGATGTGCTGCCTTCTTCATCGAACAATTCTGTTGTGAGAGCAGCTTGGGTTTCGTCATAGGTAACACCCTCCAGGGTCGGTGGTGGCACGGCTGCAACGGTGTCTGGCGTGTCGCCGGTCAGGGTCGCCATATTGATCGCGCCGCTGGGCGCATCCTGCTTTCCGCGCAAGACCAGATATGTCCCAGCACTGGCTGCGGAGGCAACGATCAAGGCGGTAACCGCTGCGATTGCGGGTATTTTATTCGATTTGCGCAGACCGAGTGACGCGTCGCGACGCCCTGCCGAAGCGGACGCACGCCTGTCCTTGAGCGGTGGCTGAACGCCTTCTTTTGCTGCGGTGATCGCGGCGCGCCGGGCCCGTGCGAGATAATCGGCTGGTTCGTCTTCGGGAACTGAGGGTTCGAGGTCTTGAAACGGGATATTTGCGTCCGCCTCATCCTCATGCATCTCTGACGATTCGGTTGTCAGGTCGAAATCATCTGAATACTCGTCAGCAAAAATATCGCTGTCGCGCGCTTCGTCACGGCCATCATTCCAGGCATCTGTGCTGCCCAATTCATCAAGAAAGTCCTCGACTGAGTTGTCAGTGACGTGTTCAACAGACAGGTCCGGCGTATCGATCTGCGCGGCGCGGTAATCCTCATCAACAGTTTCTGTGTCAGCCGCCCAGTCTTCTTGATCCGCTTGCGTGTCAGCGTCGGTGATATCGTCAGTTAAGGCCTGTAAACCAGCGACAAAAGCGAAGTCATCATCATTCGCTGCGGGTGCAACTTGGTCTGGTTCTAGCGCGGTCTCGGCGACGCTCAGCTCCTCTTCTGGCTGGCTGAGCGACAAGTCTATATCTGCGATCGCTTCAATCTCAGGACGGGCTGCTTCTTCGATATGCGGCGGCAGGTTAAAGTCTTCTACCGCTTCCAGGCGAGCGGCCAGGGACGCCATCGCTTTTTGAACGGGTGAGACGAATGAAACGGTTTGTGATTGCATGTCCGACAGGCGCTCTGACATGTTCTCCAAGGCTTTGGACAAGCGCACGTCTTGGGCTTGTGCGGCGGTCGCTAATGATTCTTGGATCGTATCGGCGGTGGCGTCCTGGCGAGCCTGCACACGCCGGATGGCGCCTGCGACCTGTTCGCCGACTTGTTCAATCGCCGCGGCGCTGCGGTTTTCGCTTTCGACAACGCGTTGGTTCAACTGATCAGATAGCGAATCCATTTGCGCGCCAACCTGGTCGACAAGCCGTGCTTCGCGGTCGTCGCTGGCATCAAGACGATCGCTAAGCGCATCCATCGTGCTGCCCAGCCGCCCCATCAGTTCCGGGTTTTCGCCAGTGGCTGCCTGCTCAATCTCATTCGCCAGTTCGGTTCGCGATTGTTCGATACGGGTGCGCAGATCGCGCGCAAGATCGTCAAACCGCGTTTCAAGTTCCTTGCGCAAGGCCTCGGCCCGTTCCGGGTTGGAGTGGATGGCGACTGCATCGATGCGATCATCCAGGCTGGCAAATGTCTGTTCCAGCGCTTTCAGAGCGGTATCGGTGGTATTTTCTGCACGGTTCAAGCGTTCCTGAATACGCACTAAAGTGCCTTCCATTGACGTGATCGCGCCGGAAACGTCGCCTTCGACGGCTTTCATGCGTGTGTTGACATCTTCGACTTTTGCCAGCTTGGTGGCGACACTGGCCTCAATTGCAGAAAACCGTTCTGACAGGTGACGGCTAGTGCCTTCAGCGCGCAGCTCAGATTGCTCAACCGCCTTCTCGACCCGCTGTGCAGCGTCTGCAAGCGTCGTCTCGACCTTGACTTCCATGCCTTCAACGCGGTCCGACAGACCGCCAAATCCAGATTCCATTCGGCCCTTGATGGCACTGGTCTCGTCCTGGCTGAGATTGTTTTCCTCATAGACATGCGTGGCAAGTTTCCCGAGCGCCTGTTCAAGCGCTTTCATTGCTTGCAGGTTCTGATGCCCGGTATCGTCGGTTTCGATCTGTTCGACTTTCAATTGCAGCGTTTCGTGCGTTTCGCGCAACTCATCGATCATGCTTTCAACTTCTGCAGCCATCGCAGAGGACGCATGTTCAGTGCCTTCGAGCCGGGCCAGAAGACCGAGCACGGACTGGTCAATACCGGTAATTGCCAAGGTTGAGCGCGCCTCAACAGCTTCAATGCGCCGGGTCAGGCCATCAAGTGATGTGGTTGGATTTTGGCGCATGTCGGGCAGGCTTGGCATATCGCGCGGTCCAGCCTCGCTATGTCCCTGCAGGAGAATGCCGTTGATATAATCACCGAGGGTGACCCCTTCGAGCCGTGCTTTTTCCTTGGCGACTGCGCGCGCGCGGTCGTCAATTCCCTTGACGCTCCAGGATCCGTAACTGCTCATCGCCGAATACTCCAACGAGGGTGCCGAGTGATTCGCCCCGACACCAATAAATGACTCTCAAACAGTTGAATGCCCGTAAGGCTCTTAATTCCGGGTTAAAAAGGTAAACAGAATACAGTAAATTCGTAACACTCTGCATGGCGGGGTGTGATTTTCCCGGGGTGACGTTGACGTTCGCGTAAAGGTCGGCCATAAGTCGCGCCATGGCAGATACCGTAACGTCACTATCGATCGCTGATTCGCGAACCTACTCCATTTCAGAGTTGGCCCGCGAGTTTGGAATAACTCCACGCGCCCTGCGCTTTTACGAAGACAAGGATATGCTGCACCCGGCGCGGGATGGCATGACCCGTGTTTATTCGCATCGCGACCGGGCTCGTGTCACGATTATTGTCCGGCTGAAGCGCCTTGGCCTTCCGCTTGCTGACATTCGCGAAATTCTTGATCTTTACGGTCTGGATGATGACCAGCGGGCGCAGATGAGGATGTCACGCATCAAGTTCCAGAATCAGATCAAAGAGCTGGAAAGCCAGCGTGAAGATATCGAGATGGCCCTGCAAGAACTGCATCGCGGGCTTGAGTGGCTGGATAGTAATTTGTCGAAGGTTGGCCCGGCTGCCGGGGATGCCGAAGACGTCAAAGCGTATGAAGCGGTCGCGCGTCGCCAGCTTAATGATGCATAAGGTCTGTTGACCAATTGAAACTGTGGCGCTCGTAATTGGCGTCACAGTTGCTTTTATGAGGATTCCCAGATGCCGCGCTATGATGCCCCGATCCGCGATATGCAGTTCATTTTGCACGATTTCCTGTCGCTTCAGAACTATTCCAATCTCCCCGGCTTTGAAGACGCGACGCCTGATCTGATTGATGCAATCCTGGAAGAGTCTGGCAAGTTTGCAAAAGACGTTCTTGCGCCGCTCAACATGGTTGGCGACACCCAGGGCTGTATTCGCAACAATGATGGCAGTGTGAAGACCCCGGATGGTTTCAAGCAAGCCTATTCGCAGATGGTTGAGAATGGCTGGCCATTGTTAAGCAAAACACCTGAAATGGGTGGGCAGGGCCTGCCGCACATATTGCAAATGGCCTGTAGCGAAATGACCTCATCGGCTAATATGGCTTTCGGCATGTATCCCGGTCTGACCGCAGGCGCTTACGAGGCGTTGATGGAGGGTGGATCGGACGAATTAAAACAAAAATATGGACCGAACATGGCGGCGGCGAAATGGGCCGGCACGATGAACCTGACCGAGCCGCAATGCGGCACTGATCTTGGCCTGATCAAAACCAAAGCAGTCGCGCAAGGCGATAGCAGCTACAAGATCACGGGTCAGAAAATCTGGATTTCCGGCGGCGAGCAGGATTTGACCGAGAATATCATTCACCTGGTTTTGGCCCGAATTGAAGGCGCACCAGACGGCATCAGAGGCATCTCACTTTTCGTCGTGCCGAAATTTATCGTTAATGATGACGGTTCGCTGGGCGCGCGCAATCTGGCAACCTGTGGCGGGCTTGAAGAAAAGATGGGCATTCATGGCAATGCCACCTGCGTGATGAATTTTGATGGTGCCTCAGGCTGGCTCGTCGGCGAAGAGAATAAGGGCATGCGGACAATGTTCGTGATGATGAACCAGGCCCGTCTCGGGGTTGGCTTACAGGGGTTGAGCCAAGCGGAAGTTGCTTATCAGAACGCGGTTGATTTCGCGCAAGACCGCTTGCAAATGCGCTCATTGAAAGGCCCGGTTGCACCGGACAAACCCGCCGATCCGATCATTGTTCATCCCGATGTTCGCCGTATGCTGATGGACCAGAAGGCCTTCATTGAGGGCGCCCGGGCGTTTGCCTATTGGACGGCGCTGTTTGGCGATCTACAGCATAAATCGCCGGATGAGAAAATTCGCGAAAGCGCCGAAGACTATATGGCGCTGATGACCCCGGTGATCAAAGCGTTCCTGACTGATCGCGGTCACAAGATGACGAATGAGGCCCAGCAAGTGCTCGGCGGGTCGGGCTTCACCAAGGAGTGGGGACTGGAACAATTTGTTCGCGATTGCCGGATCACGCTGATCTATGAAGGCACCAATGGTATTCAGGCGCTCGATCTGGTCGGCCGCAAACTGGCAGCGAATGGCGGACGTGCCGTGTTCAGGTTCTTCGCCGAGATGGATGATTTTATCGGCTCCAATAGCGACGACGCTGATATGGCACCCTTCATTGAAGGTCTGACGCTGGCCAAAACGCAGCTGCAGGAAGGCACGACCTGGTTGATGCAGAACGGCATGTCGGATTTCAATAATGCTGGGGCAGGTTCGACCGACTATCTGCAATTGTTTGGTCTCACGGCGCTCGGCTATATCTGGTCTAAAATGGCCAAGGTTGCGTTCGAAAAGCGCGGCGATGATCCCTATTATGACGATAAGATCACCACCGGGAAATATTATATGGCGCGGGTCCTGCCAGAGACAGGATCACATCTGGCCAAGCTGAAAACCGGCGCTGAACCCGTGATGGCATTGGCAGCAGATCGATTCTAAATCATTTCCGCACATGTGGGGATGAGCGAGTTAGAGGTGAGTTTTCGCCGCGACACGACTCGCTATTTCCTGCCAGACATCTTATGTTGACGCTAACGTAAACGATAACTTGGTTGCCATGCCCGATAGCCAGCTCATGTACGATCTGTTCAAGCAGCCTGCAGAGAGCTCGCGCTCGCTTGGGTTTGAGTTGATTACACTGGATATGAAAACCATGACAACTCGCGTGCGCTTTGACGGCAAGTCTGAGTTCACCAATCCGGCGGGTTATGTCCAGGGCGGATACTTGTCGGCGATGATGGACGATACAATTGGCATGCTTGCCACGATCAAGACCGGGACACGGGCTTTCCCCTCGACGATTGACCTCCATATCCAATTCTTGCGCCCGGTTCGGGTTGGCGTAATCGAAGTCGCCGCCCGGCTTCGCAATATTGGCCGCTCTGTGATATTCGCAGAGGCAGATTTATACGACGCGCGCGGCAAGGAGGCTGCTCGCGCCACCGCATCGCTTGCCATCAATCCTATGAAGGCACCCGCTAAATAGTTCGAACACGAAACAGGAGAAACCTCCCATGAATGAAGCTTATATCTACGACGCTGTGCGCACGCCGCGCGGTAAGGGCAAAAAAACCGGTGCGCTGCACGAAATTACCGCGCTGGAGCTTTCGACCCAGACGTTGGAAGCGATCCGTGACCGCAGTAATCTTGATACGTCTTATGTCGATGATGTTGTGCTCGGCTGTGTTTCTCCTGTCGGTGAGCAGGGCGGCGACATAGCTCGTATCGCTGTACTCAATGCTGATTATGCTGAAACCACAGCAGGCGTTCAGGTTGACCGGTTCTGCGCCTCGGGCCTCGAAGCGTGTAATATTGCGGCGTCTAAAGTGATGACCGGCGAGGCCGATATGGCGATTGGTGGCGGGATTGAAAGCATGTCGCGTGTCGCGATGGGCGCGAGCGGTGGTGCCTGGCCGTCTGACCCGCAAATCGCGCTGAAATCCTACTTCTCTCCGCAAGGGGTAGGTGCCGATACAATCGCAACCAAATGGGGTTTCTCTCGCGATGATGTGGATGCGTTTGCAGTCGAGAGCCAAAAGCGCGCGGCGCGGGCTTGGGAAGACGGCCGTTTCTCAAAATCTATCGTTGCGGTTAAAGATCAGATGGGCGGCATTCGTCTCAACCATGACGAGCATATGCGCCCCGACGCGACGATGCAGAGCCTTGCATCGCTTAACCCGGCCTTTGAAGGCCTCGGCGCGATGGGCTTCGATGATGTGATCAAAATGCGTTATCCAGAACTGGAAAGCATCAATCACGTGCACCATGCAGGCAACTCGTCTGGCATCGTTGATGGCGCGTCAGCTGTGCTGTTCGGCAGTAAGGAAATGGGCGAGAAGTTCGGCCTGAAACCGCGCGCGCGGGTCCGTCAAATGGCGTCGATTGGCTCAGAGCCTGGCATCATGCTGACCGGGCCGACCGATGTCACGCTCAAGGCGCTGAAGAAAGCTGGCATGGCTGTTGATGATATTGATCTGTACGAACTGAACGAAGCGTTCGCGTCTGTGGTTTTGCTCATGATGCACAAGCTCAATATTTCGCACGACAAGATGAACGTCAATGGCGGCGCGATTGCGATGGGTCATCCGCTGGGCGCGACCGGCGGTATGCTGCTCGGCACGATGCTCGATGAGCTAGAGCGCGCTGACAAGGAAACCGCGCTGATTACGCTATGCGTTGGCGCCGGCATGGGCACCGCAACAATTATTGAGCGGGTTTAGTGTCCCACAAGGCCCCCTCCGACCCCTACGGGCCCACCTCCCCCACATTCGTGGTGGAGGAGAAGAGCGCGTCATGAAAGCAGAGTCGATTACGCGCCAACGCGCCAAGAACTTGCGCCGTAAACTAACCAGCGCTGAAACTATTTTGTGGTCCCGGCTAAAGGGACGACAATTCATGGGCTGGCATTTTCGCAAGCAGCATCCGAGTGGCAAGTTTATCGCTGACTTTGCCTGTGTAAGGCAGCGTTTGGTTATCGAAGTGGATGGGGCAACGCATAGTGAAGAGGCTGAAATCACTTACGACCGACGCCGGACCGCTTTTATGGCCAGTGAAGGCTGGTTCGTCTACCGAATCTGGAACAATGACATTTACGACAATCTGGGCGGTGTGCTCGAAGGCATAGCAGCGCACTCACCCTCTTCAACCATGGATTAAGTCCTTTTTCCTCCACCACTTTAGTGGGGGAGGTGGGCCGCGTAGCGGCTCGGAGGGGGCCTTTAACAGGAGTAGCAACAATGAAACTCGAAACATTCTCATTTGATATTGATGGCGACGGCATTGCCCATGCGGTCTTTGACGTGCCGAGGCGCAGCATGAATACGCTGACCGGCAAGGCGGTTGCGGACATTATCGCGATCACCAAAGAAGTTGCTGAAAACGACAAGATTACTGGACTGGTGATCTCGTCCGGCAAACCATCTGGCTTCTGCGCCGGGGCTGACCTTGGCGAAATGGGCCAAGCGGCTGGCGGAAAACCGGCAGCCAAGATGTCTGAAGCTGAACGCAAACAGGCGCAGTTTGACCGTGGCTTCTCGCTCAACAAAACGCTGCGTGAGCTAGAGACTTGCGGCAAGCCTATTGCGGTTGCGCTGAACGGCCTCGCCTTGGGCGGCGGTTTGGAAGTGGCACTGGCCGGGCATTACCGGGTCGCGGCGAATGATAATCCAAAGCTGCAATTTGGCCTGCCAGAAGCCAAGATTGGCCTTCTGCCGGGCGCGGGCGGGACACAACGTCTGCCGCGTCTGATCGGGGTTCAGGCAGCATTGCCGCTGATCCTGCAAGGTAAATCATTCCGGGCCGAGGAAGCGCTTGGCATGGGCGTCGTGAACGAACTCGCGCCGTCATCTGACACGGTTCAGAAATGTAAGGACTGGGTCAAAGCCAACCCTAACGCGAAAGCACCTTGGGACGAAAAAGGCTTCAAAATGCCCGGTGGTGTCGTCCACCGCAGCCCAGGCGCAGGGCAGGTTGCGACCATGTCGAACGCCATGCTGCACGCCAAGACCTATGGCAATTACCCGGCCCAGAAGAACATTCTGTCATGCGTCTATGAGGGTAGCCAATTGCCAATCGACGCGGCGCTACGGGTCGAAACGCGCTACTTTATCAATACGCAAGCGAGACCAGAAGCCAAGGCAATGATCCGCTCTTTGTTCCTGTCGACGCAGGCTCTGTCCAAGGGCGCTAGCCGTCCGGCGGGCTTTGACAAATATCAACTCAATAAAGTCGCGGTTATCGGCGCAGGCCTGATGGGCGCAGGCATCGCCTATGAGCAAGCGCGCGCAGGCATCGAAACTGTGCTGGTCGATATCTCGATGGAGAATGCTGAGAAGGGCAAGGACTATTCTCGCAAACTGGTCGAGAAGGCCGTCAAACGCGGGAAACTGACCGAGAACAAAGGTGAAGCTCTGCTTGCCCGGATCACACCGAGCGACAACTATGACGATTTCAAAGGCGCTGATCTGGTCGTCGAAGCGGTGTTTGAGAACCCAGAACTGAAAGCCAAAATCACCAATATGGCCGAGGCGCAGCTGTCTGATATGGCGGTCATGGGCTCCAACACCTCGACTCTGCCAATCACTGGTCTGGCCGAAGCGTCTGTTCGGCCTGAGAACTTTATCGGTATCCATTTTTTCTCACCGGTTGAGAGGATGGGGCTGGTTGAGATCATCATGGGCGATAAAACTACGCAAGGTACGCTGGCCAAGGCCATCGATTACGTCCTGAAAATCCGTAAAACGCCGATTGTCGTCAATGATTTTCGTGGCTTCTATACCTCGCGTTGCTTTGGCACGTATACCCAAGAAGGCATGCAAATGCTGGCCGACGGCATCAAGCCTGCGATTATTGAAAACGTTGGGCGTCAATCCGGTATGCCAATGGGGCCGCTGGAAGTGTCTGATAGTGTTGGTCTTGATACGGCCCTGAAAATCGGCCGCCAAATGGCACAAGCCGCTGGCATTGATTACACCGGCAATGAGATCGGTCAGATGATGGCCTGGCTGGTCGAGGATGAAGGTCGGGTCGGGCGTAAAGCCGGCAAGGGCTTCTACGATTATGACGAGAAGAATAAGCCAAAGCGCCTATGGCCTGATCTGAACAAGAAGATCGATGTCACGGTCGATGAATGCCCGCCAGAAATGAAAAAAGAACTGACCAATCGGTTCCTGGTGCGCCAAGCGATTGAAGTCTCGCGCTGTTTCGAGGAGGGCGTCATCACCGATGCACGCGACGCTGATATCGGCTCAATCCTCGCATGGGGTTTTGCGCCTTATACCGGCGGCTGCGCCAGCTACGTGGACCTGATCTGGGGCATCAAAGAGTTCGTTGCCGAAGCTGATAGACTGGCTGAGAAATACGGCGAACGCTTCAAGCCCGGCAAAATGCTGCGCGACATGGCGGCCAAAGGAGAGGGGTTCTATGACCGCTTCCCACCGGCAGGCAGTGCAGTGAAGGCTGCGGCTTAGACTGGCCGTAACTTAACAATAAAAAGGGCTGGGGCGAGATATCCCCAGCCCTTTTTATTGTCGCTTTGGAAGCGGCTTATGAGCCTTCTTCGACCACCGGTGTCAGCAGAATTTCGACCCGGCGATTGGCGGCGCGGCCGGTTGCGGTTGCATTGTCGGCCAGCGGTTGGGTTTCACCCATGCCGATGGCATTGACGCGGACCGGCTGTAGCCCTTGACCAACAAGGTAAGTGCGAACGGATCGGGCGCGCCCCTCAGACAAGGTTTGATTATAGCCATCATCACCGTCTGAGCTGGCATGTCCGATAATATCCACGGCCGTGGACGGATAATCGACCAGGGTTGTCGCGACATCGTTCAGCGAACCCTGAAAGCCGGGCTGAACATCGGCGCTGTTGACGCCGAACGTGATGCTTGACGGCATGGTCAGGGCAATCTGGTCGCCCTGGCGGCTGACTTCAATGCCAGTACCTTCGGTACTGCGGCGCAGCTCTTCTTCTTGCTTGTCCATATAGACGCCAACCGCAGCACCTGCGAGGCCGCCGACAACAGCGCCGATGGCGGCATTGCGCGTATCATCGCCGCCGGCCAGAATACCAACCCCCGCACCGAGCACTGCGCCCGCTGCTGTGGTTCCGAGCGTCCGGTTGCTGACGCCGTTCTGGCAAGCTGCAACCAGGCCTAGTGCTGCGATAATTGTAAGTGTGGTTTTCATGATTTGGTCTCCAATCCCTTTAGCCGAATCGATGTGAGTATATCCTTGGTTTCCCCCACACCGCCAAGTGAACTTAACGCCATGTGGCGGTTAAAGCCTTTGGTCAGCCTGTAAGGTGGTATATAGCAGATTTAATCCAACCGCCCAATCGGGGTGGCGGTGATATGGAGGACATCATGAACTTGGTCGCTAAAGCATCTGTAATTATTCCTGTTTTTATGCTCGGAGCCTGTGCGAATTGGCCCGATCCGATTGCCGATGAGCCCGCTGGTCCGCCAGCGCTGACGATCGAAGAGCTAGAAGGCGAGGTTGAAAAACTTGTCGACGCGAGCGAGGAGGCGGAGACGATTGTCGAAGAAAGCGATGAAGCTGAATTCATCGTCGAAGAGGGTGATGAAGCCGAAACCATTATCGAAATCGGCGATGAGGCTGAAGCGATTATTGGAGCCGTCGACAGCATGGATGAAGAGGCTGACCTTCAGCCCGGCGACTAGGGTCTGACCCCGAATAAGGGTTGTTCCTTATCCAAAAATGCCCGGCCAAGACCCACCTTTCCTGTATCGAGTGATCCACAGGAGGGTAGACCATGACTGTCATTGCTATGCTTGGCGGGGCTTCAGATGCAGCGCAAGCCCATATCACCGCAGCGTTCGCAGTTGCGCACCGGATGAAGGCGGGCCTGACAGGCTTGCTGGCTTTGCCGGATCCATCAAATGCAATGATGTATTTTTCCGGACCAGAGTCTGTGATGGCAGGCTCCGCCAGCATTGATGTTCTGATTGTAGCTCAGGACGAGGTAGAGAAGGCCATGCGATCGACATTTGACCAAGTGGCAAAGGCGACGGGTCATGGGGTCAGGGCAGAATTTGTCAGGCAAACCGGTTCGGCTACCAAGCGGGGTGAAGCTGCCGCGCTTCTGGCCGATGCTTTTGTTTTGCCGCGCGAAGCGGCCCAGTCGGATCACGCCCTGAACCCGGTCTTTGACCATGTATTGATGCATGCACGCCTGCCTTTGGTGCTGGCGGATGGCGGCGCACTGTCGAAGGGACCATGTCTGATTGCTTGGGACGCAAGTCCGCAGGCCGCCCGCGCGGTCAAGCTGCATCTGCCTTTGATCCGAACCTACTCGCATGTCGTGATCGCCCAACATCCCGGTAAAATGCGGCAAGATAACAAAGCTGCCGCGATGACTTCTCCGCAAGCTTTGGCGACTTGGCTGCAAAAGGAAGGACTACGCACGGAGATTGCCGAATTTAGTGGAAAAATTTCCGATGGCCTGTTGCAATTGGCAGATAAGCATCATGCTGGCCTATTGGTCATGGGCGCCTACGGTCATAGTCGGCTTGGCGAAATGCTGTTTGGCGGCACCAGTCAGGCTCTGCTAAACGCGTCCTCTGGACCTGTGCTCGCCCTGTCGCACTGAAATCTAGAAACAGGGCCTGAACCGAGAGCAACGAAAACAGGCGCAAATGTCATGATTTGGCCCTGTTTTTGTTGGCTGACCCAGTATATCTGGTGGTCAGATATAAGGATTCAGACATGCTCGCTCCCACATTCACTGCGCTTGCCGTCATCTTTACGCTTGGCCAGCAGGCAAATATTGGCCTGCAAATCGCTTTACAGGCAGCTGTTCCGATCACTGAAGACGTCGTCACGCCGCCAGCTTCGACGACGCCAATACCTACTGGTATTAGCGAGGAGGCGGTGCTCGACCCGCAGCCTGTTATCACGCCGATTGAAGCTGATCCCGCACCCATTACCAGTGCACCTGAGCCGGTGATTGTCGAACCGGTCGTGCGTGAGGCTCTGCCAAGTCTGAGTGACGCCGATAAAGCGCTCATCCTGTCATCTGCTTCGGATGCGATGGCCGCAGCGCGCACCGTCGAAGGGCGGTTTACGCAAACCAACTCGGATCAAACCGTCAGTGGCGGGACATTTGCCATGCGACGCCCCGGCCGGATGCGGTTCGACTATGATGACCCGACCCCGATCCTGATCGTGTCAGATGGGACGACCGTCGCCTTCGAAGATAGCGAACTGGTGACAGTTGACCGTGTACCTCTAGGGGCGACGCCGCTCGGCCCGATCCTGAATGACGGGCTTGATATCGCCGATGACGTAAATGTGTTGCGGGTGACCCGCACCCCGAACGGAACCGCAATTTCAGTAGAGGATGCGACCGGCGAGTTACAAGGGGAACTGACCCTGTTCTTTGCCGCCGATACTTATGATTTGCTGGGCTGGTCGACAATCGATGCTGATCTTCAGATCACGTATGTCGAACTGTCAGAGGTGGTGACAAATGGCCGGATCGACCCGCGCCTGTTCCGGCTTGATGATGCGGCCGACGAAGAAGATGAGCGCTAGGCGTCTCGACGCCACGATAGGTTGGCTCTAGATCGGTCAGCTAAGCGTCAAGAGGAGCCGATCGAATGCAGGCGATTTATTGGGTATTGACCTGGGCGTGCCATCGCAAATGTAAGCATTGCTATGATGATCGCTTCCGCCCGTATGTACGGGATGCACTGACCCAGGTCGTTGGTGAGGGGCAGGCGGCTTACAGCCGCGTGATTGCTAACCTTCCAGATGACATGAGCTGGGCCAATGACAAGACCGGCCAGCGCGAGCGGACATTGCTGGTGATGGCGGGCGGTGAACTGTTGATCGATGGCGTGCGCGAGGAGCTGTTCTATCCCGCCCTGGAGGCGATCCAGACGCGCTGGGGCGACAAGGCACCCAAGATATCAATCCAGACCACGGGTGATGTCCTGACCCCAGAAATATTGGACCAGTGTCTGGCACGTGGGGTTGAAAGTATCGCGATTGCTTCGATCGATGATTATCATGTTGGCATGAAAGGCGAGAAGAAATTCAGGTTCATGGACGATATTCGCACCATGATGGCGTCGCGCGGTGTTCGTGAGGTCTCGCTCGGCGGGGAAAAATCAGCCCGCTTGAAAGCGCCCAACCTGACCCGCGCTCCGAAACCGGGCGAGGCGACTTTTCTGTTCTTTGGGGCCCAAGAAGACTTGTGGATTGGCGAGCTTTGGCCGCGTGGACGTGCGATCTCAAACGGCCTGTCTAAAGCGGGTTATGACGTGAATTTCTGCGCGCGCTGGTCGGGCGGCAAGAATTTCCTGCATATTGGTAAGGCCGGGTCAGAAGTTGCGATCGAGCCGGATGGATCTATCTATCCGTGCTGCCTGAAGACCAAGACCCCGCTGGGTAGCCTGGCAGAGGAGCGATTGGAAGATATTCTGGCATCGGTCGCGAGCTTGCCTGCGATCCAGGCGATCAATGCAGGCGACCCTGAAGCCATGGGCCTTGAGGATGGATGGGACCGTGAGATATTCAAGGCGAAATCGGAAATGATTGACGGCAAAGGCCGCGCGCTTGCCAATCTCTGTCTTGGCTGTGACCGGTTTTTTGAGCAAATTCTAGGGGCGCAGTTACAACAGCTACGCGCCGAGCGGACCGGAAAGATCCGAGCAGACGAAACTGTTTGATTGTCCCCTAGGCCTCCGCGTGCGTCCCCACGTACACAGTGGTAATTTTTCGAATATCGCGACACGCTGTCAAATCGCTTGTCCCGACATTTGATCTGACTTATACATACTATTGGTATGTGATGGGTCAAGGGCTTTTTAGATTATGGCTAAACGGTCCAAAGTTGATGCAAAAAAGACACGCGCACGATTACTTTCCGATGCCGCTCTTTTGTTTGGATCGAAAGGCTATGCTGCTACTTCTTTAGACGATATCTGCGCTCAAGCAGGAACGACCAAAGGTGCGCTGTTTCATCATTTCATGAACAAGAAGGTCCTGTTTCAGGAAGTCTGGACGGATTTACAGCTGGAGATGGCTGCTGCGGCGCGTGATGCTGGGATAGCCGCACGCTCCAAAACTAACCCCTATAGCGCCCTGATGGCCGGCTCTCTGGTTTATTTGGACTGGGTATTGCGCAAGGATTTCCAGACAATTGTTCTGATCGATGGACCGGCTGTCTTAAGCATCTCAGGCTGGTATGAAGGCGATTATGAGCTAGGAATTCAAGGTGTTATCGCAAATATGCGCTATCTTGCCAAGCTGGGGATCATTGCTGAACACCGGATTGTTCCGCACGCCATGATGGTGCAAGGGGCGATCAACGCTGCTGGCTTTGCCTTGTCGCGCGGCGAAAAAGGCATCACAAAAGAGGGTGTATATGAGGCGATCGAAATTTTAGCGCGCGGGCTGCGCTAGGCTTTGTGCGTCGTCATCAGGTCGGCAAACCGTTCAAACAGATAGAAGCTGTCCTGTGGTCCTGGGCTGGCTTCAGGGTGATGTTGCACCGAGATAATCGGCTTGTCCTCAACGCTCAGGCCGCAATTGGTGCCGTCAAACAGGGACTGGTGGCTTTCCTCTACCCCGTTTGGCAGGGTTTCAACATCGACTGTGAAGCCGTGATTCATTGATACGATCTCGACTTTTCCAGTCGTCAGGTCTTTGACCGGGTGATTGGCGCCGTGATGGCCTTGCGGCATTTTTTTTGTTTTCGCCCCGAGGCTGAGCGCCAAGAGCTGATGCCCCAGACAAATACCGAGAAGGGGCAGTCGGGCGCTAATCAACTGCTCAATCATTGTGCCAGACCGCAGGATCGTCGCGGCCGGGTCACCGGGGCCATTTGACAGCACTACACCATCGGGCTTGAGCGCGGTAATCTCTTCAAAACTGGTGTCGCTGTTGACAATCGTCGCGCGTGCGCCGACGTGGGAAAGGTTACGGAGGATGTTCTTCTTCACTCCAAAATCGACGACAACGACATGAAATGGGGCGTCTTTGAGCGGCGCAAAGTCGTTTTGAGGCCTCCACAGGCCTTCTGCATGTGAGTAAGTCTGAGGCGAGGTCACCTCGGCGGCAAGGTCAGCCGTTTCCAGACCTTCCCAGGCTCTGGCCTGGGCAATCAGGCGATCAATATCGATTTTACCGTCCGGGGCATGGGCAATGGCGCATTTCATCATGCCGCTCTCACGTAATCGGCGGGTCAGCGCGCGCGTATCAACTCCAGACAGGCCGATAATATTATTTATTTTCAGCCAGGTGGAAAAATCGACTTCAGATCTGAAATTCGATGGCGGCGTGATTGGTTCGCGGAAAACTGCGCCGCGAGCCGCGGTTGCGGCCTTTGTGGACGAATATTCACGATCACTGTGATTTGCGCCGACATTGCCAATATGCGGGAAGGTAAACAAGACAATTTGCGCTGCGTAGGACGGATCCGTCAAAATCTCCTGATAGCCTGTCATTGCTGTATTAAAGCACAGTTCACCGACCGCAATTCCAACTGCGCCGGTGGCTTGGGCTTGGAAAACGGTGCCATCTTCAAGGGCGATTGCACCCGTTTCGAAAGCGGATTGATTTTTCTGGTTCATGGCCTTATCTCCACCCCTTCGCAATTTCTTAACTTGCATTATCCGTGTGTTTAACGCTTCGTCAGGCAAACGGATGGCAGATAGGGTGCTGCGGACCAAACCGTCAAGCTGTTTGGTAACACGAAGAAAGGCTTTAGAGGCTTTTATATGGGTCAACTGGATCAGACCACTCTCCCGACCATTCGCAAACGCATATGCGACACCCTGACAGCGGCGGAGCTTGCCGCGCCCAATGGTGTGCAGGCGCAGACGCTGCGACTGATCAAATGTGCGATGTCCGATCGCGATGTCAGCGCGCGTAGCCGCGGCGAATGTGCCGGCTGTGACGACACCGATATCCAGAAATTACTGGCAACCATGGTCGCTCAACGTGAGGTATCTGCGCGCGAATATAGCGATGCTGGCCGCATCTCCGATGCCGAGCGCGAACAGGACGAGATTGAAGTCATCGACGCCTTTCTTCCCAAACCTCTGCAGGGTGAGGCCTTAAGCGAGGCCGTCGCCGCCGTGATCGTCGATCTTGAGGCAAGTCGGCTAAAAGATATCGGGCGCTGTATGACTGCTTTGCGTGAACGCTTCCCAGATCAGATCGAGTGTGGATCAGCCGGCAAAGTCCTGCGTATGGCCTTAGGCTAGAACCTCCCCCCTAGGGTCAGGACAGCACCAAAGTGGTGAGATTAACAGGTCCTGACCCTAGGTCACCGACTCATAAAACCGAAGCCAAATTCTGATTGCGGCGAGTTTTACGAGGGCGAGATAGTTTTCAGCGTATTTCTCGTACCGGGTTGCAATGGCTCTGAAGTGTTTGATCTTGCTGAAGAAACACTCAAC
>JAJFFK010000031.1 GCA_021776655.1 Henriciella sp.
CCCCCTGTGGTAATCAGGAAAGGCTCAAAGAAACCCCATTCCACATCTGACATCAAACCACGAACCATGACAGCCTCCGTAAAAGAAAGCTTGAATCATGCTTCGAGACATATGGGAATCCACTTTGTCAACAGAACCTAGTCCAATAACCACCGCCAGGGATGAGATCACCGATGCGATCGCCTGGTGCAATTTCGGCGAATGCCAAAAGCTCAGCCGGCATGCGTCTCACGTCCGTGCTGCGATGATCTGCGGGCCGAGCGGCATCACTCACGGCGGCATCAATCAAACTGGTTACAACAGCGACCTCGGGCGGCGTTTCGACATCCGCAGGTGCATCAACTGGATCACCATTGCCGCACGCAGACAAAATCAACAGGGCGCTGGCAGCCGCCAGAAGTGGCAAGCCTCCGCGCTTGCAGCTAAAATCACGAAGTCGCGTCATGTCATTTCCTCCAGTTGAAGCTACCTTAGTCGAGTAGCTAGGGTTCTCAAGGCTGATGTCGATTTCCAAATGAAATGAGGCAAGGACGATAGATCAGACTCAAAGTCCAATGCCTCCTTTTGCGCTCCCCCTTCCAGACCCCAAGAACATCCCTCGCCTCGTGATACCGCTGCCTGTCTTCCCAAGACGACGTTTCGGCTTATACGCTTCCCTATGACCACCATTCTCGACAAGATCATCGCCTATAAGCGTGACGAAATTGCCACACTGAAGCGCGAAACGACCATTTCGGCGCTGCTCAATCAGTGCGCCGACATCGCGCAGCCTTTGGGCTTCGAACAGGCGCTCATCCAACAGGTTTCTGGCGGTAATAATGCACTGATTTGCGAGATAAAACGCAAATCTCCATCAGCGGGTGAGATTTTGCCCGGCGCCAATCCGACCGATATAGCACTTGAGTATCAGGCTGGCGGCGCGGCCTGCCTGTCGGTTTTAACCGACGGGCCGAGCTTTGGCGGCAGTCTGGCTGATTTCCGCGCGATCCGGCAAAAAGTCGACCTGCCAATGCTGCGAAAAGACTTCATGATCGACCCCATTCAAGTCGTCGAGGCGCGCGCCAATGGCGCTGATGCTGTACTGGTTATTATAGCTTGCACCGAGGACGTGCTGGCCCGAGACCTGATCCAGTCAGCGCATGATCTCGGCATGGATGTCCTTCTCGAGACCCATGATGCGACTGAGTTGGAACGCGCTGCAGACCTGCCTGTGACCTTGATCGGGATCAATAATCGCGACCTGAAACGAATGGTCACCGACCTCTCGATAACCGAGGATTTGGCACACTTAATCCCCGATAATTGCGCCCTGGTGTCAGAAAGCGGGATTCGCGACCCAAATGACATTATTCGCCTGCGAAACACCAATGCGCGCCGTTTTTTAATCGGCGAAAGCCTGATGAAACGCCCGGACCGGCAACGCTATTGCACAGCCCTCGTTGCGGCAAAATGAGCCTCTGTCTGCGCCGATTTACCAAGCCCGAAATAGCCGGATTGAAAGCCTGGTTTCCGACCGAAGAAGATGTTCTCTTATGGGCTGGCGCGAGCCTGTCTTACCCCGTTCGCGACAGGGATATCAAAGCGCTCATCAAGGCCCATTCAGTCGCCGAACCGGTGCAGGAAATCTGGACTGTAATTGCTGGAAATGAGACCTGCATTGGTCATCTGCAGATCGCGTATAATCACCGACTGCACCAAGCCACACTTGGCCGCGTTGCAATCGCTCCAGACCAACGGGGCAAAGGGTATGCGACCGCTCTGGTACAATTGGCGGTCATCAAGGCTTTTGAGCGCAATTGGATAAATCGAATTGAATTAAGGGTTTACGACCATAATGCACGCGCCATTTCGGCTTATCTTCAAGCTGGTTTCGTCTATGAAGGCAAGCGCCGTCAGTCCACGCCGATTAACCAAACCTATTGGAACACCGACGTGATGAGTATTTTACGGTCAGAATATCAGGGGTTTGACAAAAGAACAGAAGGCGAATAAACAAAAAGAGAACAGATTCGTGAGATTCGGAGAAAAACTTTGCTGACATCGAAACAAAAAGAGCTGCTCCTTTTCATTCATGAGCGCATCAAGGATGATGGTGTTTCACCGTCTTTCGACGAGATGAAAGAGGCTCTCAATCTGGCTTCAAAGTCAGGTATTCATCGTCTCATCGTTGCGCTTGAAGAGCGCGGGTTTATCCGTCGCCTGCCAAATCGTGCCCGTGCACTTGAAGTCCTGAAATTGCCCGATAGTGCAACCCTAACTGCACCGCCGCGTGGTCGCCAGGCGTTTCGTCCCAGCGTTGTCGGTTCGGCAAAACCTCGCATGGGCGACAACACGATCCCGGTCCTTGGTCGTATCGCTGCGGGCGTGCCGATTGAGGCCATCCAACATGAGATTGATCGTGTTACACCGCCGATTGAATTTGCAGATAGCGATGCGCATTATGCGCTTGAAGTCAAAGGTGACTCGATGATTGATGCCGGCATTCTTGATGGCGATATTGTCATCCTGCAGCGGACTGACAGTGCTAATTCAGGTGAAATTGTTGTCGCCTTGATTGACGAAGAAGAGGCCACACTGAAACGCCTGCGCAAGAAAGGCGCCTCGGTCGCCCTCGAAGCGGCCAATCCGGCTTATGAAACCCGGATTTTTGGCCCAGACCGGGTGCGGGTACAAGGGCGCTTGGCGGCACTTATTCGCAAATATGATTAGGGCTGACACGCCAGGAAATTTGGGCGCTACCTAGTTGCGGCGACATGAGTTCCAGGGCCGCTCTCCGCAGAGCGGCCTTTGTACGTGACGGATCACAGCATCGCGCACGCGCCAACTTTGCCCATTTGCGGCCTGTACATCCTGCCATGTCGCAGCCTCTACTCCGCATGTCGGCTCTCGGCTGACCGATAGTATCAGGTCAGCTTCGGAGAGCTCGTGGCAGGTCGTTGCAAATCCAGCCGGCACAAGCGCAATTTGTTGCCCTGCGCTGGTTCGCCAACATATTTGATCTACGCACGCGCCCGTCACTGGATCATCGATGAATCTAAGCGGTGCCAGGCCATCTCCCTCAACCAGTTCAATCCGCTCTACAGCGCCGTTTGGTCCAACGATGAAAACCTCACCCGATGGCGCCCAATGAACCGCTGCGGCTGGCGATACTGTCCATACCAGGATGCCTGCGATAAGCGGAACTAGGCCGCCAAGAACCCGTTTTCTCCACCCCACCAAGACCGCGCTCAAAACCAGTGCGGTTGTAAACAATCCAAGAGCGCTGCCAGGCATAGGTTTGCCAATTGACACCCCGCCCGGTAGCGCACCGTTGAACGTGTGCGCAATCCACAGAACCGCTTCCAAACTGTAGCCGAACAAGCGCAACGGCGCGTCGCTTAAGCCAAACGGCGCCAACACAAGCGAGGCACCCGCGAGTGGCGCGCTGACCAAAGATATGATCGGCATGGCCATCAAATTTGCCACCAGGCCGAGTCCAGCGACCCGGTCAAAATGGTAGAGCGCGTACGGCATAGTGGCGATCCCGGAAACAAGCGACGTGACAACTAGGGATTTCAGCCAGAATCCAACTCCTTTTCCAGTACTACGTCCACTCTTCCGACGCCCCCTTTGCCAAGCCTCATAAGCCGCGATCAGCGCACCAGTTGCAGCGAATGACATCTGAAAACCTGGCGTCAGAACACTCCATGGCGACAGGATCACAACAATAATCATCGCAATTGATAGAGACCTTAGACTCAACGCTGAGCGATCCACAAGAATTGCGCCAAACAGCACCGCTGCCATAATGAAAGCCCTTTGTGTAGAGATGCTCGCCCCTGACAAAACTAAATATATCAGACTGGCAAACAGCGCGGCGACCGCGGCGGGCTTTTGCACCGGGATGCGAAGCGCGATCGGTTCAATCAGTGCAAGCACCCGCCAGACCATTAAATAGACCAAGCCACCCACGATCCCCATATGCAGGCCCGAGATCGCCAGAAGGTGCGCCAATCCAGAGCCCCGAAGCGCCTCCTGATCAGTTGAGGCCATGAAACTACGGTCCCCCGAGGCAAGCGCAGCGGCGAAGCCTCCGGCGCGTGTTCCGGCCGCCTGATGGACATGATGCGCGAGGTTTCGGCGTTGTTGCGCAATCCACAAAGCCCCTCTATCTGGCCCTGCTTGCGGCTCGCCCAATGCGCCGCCGCGACAACGACCCTGAACATAACCGACCGCGCCTAATCCTTCAAAATAGGCTTGCCGATCAAACGCATAATCGCCCTTGACGATTGGTCCTGGCGGCGGACGCAAAACAACCCAGCACCGGACAAACCGGCCCGCTTCAACTTGCAACCGGGTCGTATGCGTGACCCGAACCCGGTCTGGCAGAGCGCTTTGTGGCAGATTGTCAATCGCATGAACTAGCAACCGGAGGCGCACACCGCGCCGGGCCGGTTCGACATCTTCTACCCAGCCTTCAAGCATGACTGGGCCAATGGTCTGCCCGACGATCGAATGTGATACTCTAAGCGTCGCCAGTTTGCCTGACAAAGCGCCGCCAAACACCCCGACCGTGACCGTCATAAGCGCCAAAACGAGTGGCGGCACGGTGATGCGCTGCATGACAATAGTGACAAGCGTGACGTTGACGAAAAATGCAGCAATCAAAGGGTACAAAGCAGGCTCGATCCAGACCGAAATATACCAGGCTGCTCCAGCACATAGTCCAAATGCAAATAAAAGCGGATACCGCCCCTGTGCATCAAGAAAAATTATTGCGCGAACAAAACGTCTCAGCCCGGTCTTCTCCCCCTTGCGCAAGCGCGCGCCAGCGTGTTCATGCAAATCAGCATCAACCAAGTGACCGGCAAGGGGCTTCATTTCCGACCTATGAGCATCATTACCCGTTTTGCACCTTCGCCGACTGGCATGCTCCACATTGGCGGAGCGCGCACTGCTCTATTCAATGCGCTTCTGGCTCGCCATCACAAGGGAAAATTTCTACTTCGCATTGAAGATACGGATAAAAAGCGTTCAACAGAGGCCGCGATAGAGGCTATTCTGGAGGGTCTGGCTTGGCTTGGCCTCAGCCCAGATGACGCCCCCGTCTTCCAAACTGATAATGCGGCTCGCCATGTTGCCTGCGCCGACGCCATGGTCGCATCTGGCAAGGCATTTCGCTGCTACACAACCCAGGAAGAGCTGCAAACTCGCCGTGAAAACGGTGAAGCCAAACGCGCAGCGGCAAAAGTCGAGGGCGTGAGCGATGAGCAAAAAGCCACCCTGCTTGAAGAGGCAAGTATCCTGCTTGCGCCGTACCGCTCGCCGTGGCGCGATGGTGGTGAGGCCCCTGGCCCCGAGGCACAATTCACAGTCCGCTTGCGCGCGCCGGACAGTGGGAATATTACGGTCGCTGACAGCGTTCAGGCAAGCGTGTCGATTGCATGCGAAGAGATTGACGACCTGATCCTGCTGCGCGCCGATGGAACGCCGACCTATATGCTTGCCGTCGTGGTTGATGACCATGATGCCGGGATCACACATGTTTTGCGCGGCGATGATCATTTCCGCAATACATTCCGGCAAATTCCCATTTACCAAGCGATGGGATGGGACTTGCCGCGCTTTGCACATGTTCCGATGATTCACGGTGATGACGGAGCGAAATTGTCAAAGCGGCATGGCGCTTTATCTACTCTGGCCTATCGCGACATGGGCTATTTGCCAGAAGCTCTAAACGCTTACCTGCTGCGTCTAGGCTGGAGTCACGGCGATCAGGAAATCTTTTCGATGGACGAAGCCGTTGAAATGTTCAGCCTGGCAGGCTTGAACAAATCCCCTTCGCGAATGGACATCGACAAGTTGAATGATGTGAACGCCGCTTTCATTCGGCAAGCGGATGAGGATCGATTGCTGACCCTGCTCATGCCCGAGATCGCTAAGTTAACCGAGGTCACCGATGTGCTCGAAGCGCGCGTGAAAGCGTCACTTGGGAGCATGAAGGAACGTGGCTCCACGCTGCTGGAACTAGCTGAGTCTTGCAGGTTTCTATGGGACAGCAATGCTGACCACTTGAACAAGAAGGCCCGCAAGGCCCTTCGCGAAGAAGGGCTCACGCATCTCACACAACTCCGCGAGGCACTGGACCAAACCGAAATCTGGTCTATTGAAGCGGTACAAGACGTGTTGGACTCGTATTGCACCGCACACGCCTTATCTATGGGGCAAGTCGGACCACCGCTTCGCGCGGCACTGACCGGCGGCCTTCCTGCGCCAGATCTCGCGCCTATCACCACTTGGCTTGGCCGCGAAGAAGTTTTGGCGCGAATTGACAGACATCTGCCGGGTTTGCCCGGTACCGAACAAAAATGACATTGCTAGAGGGCTGATATGATCAACAAGACAAAACGGAACGGAACAGCGATCCTGAAGATCAAGGGTAAAACAATTGAACTCCCGATCTATAGCGGCACCGATGGACCCGATGTCATCGACGTTAAATCGCTTTATGCAGAAACCGGTGTATTTACGCTGGACCCCGGATTCACGTCGACAGGCTCGTGCGAATCTCAGATCACCTTTATCAACGGCGAAGAAGGTATCCTGCTACATCGTGGCTACCCGATCGACCAATTAGCCGAAAATTCGGGATTCCTGGAAGTTAGCTACTTGCTACTGAACGGTGAGTTGCCAAACCAAGCGCAATTCTCAGAATTTTCTCATCGGATTACCCAGCACACGATGTTGCACACCCAGATGGATAGGTTCTTTTTGGGGTTCCGTCGTGATAGCCACCCAATGGCAATGTTGACCGGAACAGTTGGCGCCATGTCGGCTTTTTATCCCGACTCCATGGACAATACAGATCCTGATGAACGCCGACTCGCCTCCATACGTCTCCTGGCCAAAATGCCAACCCTGGCGGCCCGTATATACAAGTACAGCGTTGGTCAGCCGTTTGTTGATCCCCTCAACGAGCTTGGCTACGCAGAAAATTTTCTGCGCATGTGTTTCTCCATTCCGGCAGAGAAATATGTCAGCAATCCAGTTCTGGTTCGCGCCATGGATCGCTTGCTGATATTGCAGGCTGACCACGAACAAAACGCTTCAACATCTACTGTTCGTTTGGCCGGGTCTTCGGGCGCGCACCCTTATGCATCAATTGCAGCCGGGGTCGCATCACTCTGGGGGCCTAGTCATGGCGGCGCCAACGAGGCTTGCCTTAGAATGCTCCACGAAATTGGCTCTGTGGATCGTATTCCTGAATTTATTGCCCGCGCCAAGGACAAGGATGATCCATTCCGCTTGATGGGATTTGGCCACCGCGTGTATAAAAATTATGACCCGCGTGCGAAAGTCATGCAGCAAACCGTGCATGAGTTAGTGAGTGAATTAGATGTAAAGACCAGCCCCGTCATGCAAATTGCCATGGAGCTTGAACGGATTGCACTTGAAGACGAGTATTTTGTTGAAAAGAAACTCTATCCAAATGTCGACTTCTATTCAGGCATTGCCATGGACACGATTGGGTTTCCAACTGACATGTTCACCGTCCTGTTTGCCCTCGGTCGGACCGTCGGTTGGGTCTCGCAACTCAACGAGATGATCGAAGATCCGGCGCAGCGTATTGGCCGTCCGCGCCAAATTTATACCGGTCCAGCCAAACGTGATTACGTGCCTATTTCGAAGCGCTGAACAGTCCCAAAATCGCTTTAGCCGCAATTTGTGGTGCGGCTCCAAAGCCCTCTTCCATGCGGGAGAGGGCTTTGTTTTGCGCCGCCAACTGGCTTGCCATTACGCCTGGTTCGGACAGCAAAGACAATGCTTTTGAAGCAACCTTGTCTCCGTGAAGCTTGGTTTGAATAAACTCTGGTGCGACCTCAGTATCGTCTGCAGCAATATTCAGAAGCGTAATATGGTTCGGTTTGTACAGGAAAAACCGTGCTAGCGCCCACGTAATCCAGCCAGTCTTGTATCCAACCAGAAACGGCGTTCCTTGCACCGCAAGCTCGCTGGTCACCGTTCCAGAACAAGCCAGTGCCAGATCTGCCGCCGCCATCAGGTCGGCGCGGTTAGCGTCTTCATCGGCGATCAATCCCCAGTCGGCAACCTCGCCAAACCGTTCGAGAAACAGCCCCCTTACAGGCGGCGCAGGCGCAAATACAATCACGGCATCAGGGCGCTCCGCTTTAATCAGACGCGCCGCATCGACCAAGACAGGCGCGACGCGGTCGATTTCACTGCGGCGACTGCCAGGCAAAACCAGTACAAGCTCTGCATGAGACGATAATCCCGCCTTTCGCCGGAAGGCTTCGCCATCACCTGGCCGGGTCCGACTGAGGGCTGGATTACCCATGACGGTAACTGGCAACCCGTATGGCTGATAATACGGTTCTTCCATCGCGTGGATGCAAATCAGATGATCAACTACAGATGCCAATGTTTTGGCACGCCCTGCCCGCGTTGCCCAAACTTGCGGCCCAACGAGTTTGACTAGCTTGATATTTGGGGCACGTTTGCGGATGCGTTGGGCAACCCGCAGCATAAAGCCCCAGGAATCGATCAAAACGACAATATCCGGCTGGAACGCAATAATCGCGTCCGCCGCAGCATCAGCGAGTTTGACCACAATCGGATAGGCTTTCACGCCCTCGAACAGACCAAGTATTGAGAGCGGCGCAATATCTATCGGTGATACAATTCCGGTCTTTGCGCTCTCTTCACCGCCAATTCCCGCGAAAATAATGTCTGGCTCTACGGCCACCAGCGCTTCGATCAACTCACGTGCCAGGAGATCGCCGGACGGTTCAGCCGCCACCGTATAAATACGGGGCGAAACCATCACGGCCAGTCCTTGTCAAAGCCATATATGAACACGCCCAGAGCTTCAGCTCGCTGGCCAATGCTTTCCGCATCTAGCAGTAAGACACCGCCTGCTTCGACCCCAATTCCGGCCAACCCAGCGGCGGCTGCACTTTCGACTGTCGCGGTTCCGATTGTCGGTAGATCCACACGGCGCTCCTGTATCGGTTTTGGGCGCTTGACCAGGACGCCGCGTGGGTTTTCCGCTGTACCTCGCCAGTTTTTGTCCAGGGCAGTACACCGTTCCAGCATCGCTTGAGTCCCCTCTTGAGCCTCAACGCACAGGACCAGGCCATCCACAACAATTGCCCCCTGACCGATGTCCAGTCGCCCAATCTCCAGCGCAACATGTGCCGCTTTACGTAAATCAGTATATTGATCTGCGTCCGGCAGCGCGCCTGCGATAACGCCTTCATGTGCGAGCGTCGGTCCACCCACTTTATCTGCACCCACAATTTCAAACCCTTCCGCTTCGAACGTTTCAACCATTATGCGAAGCAGGGCATCATCGCCCTTGCGCGCTGCGACCAGAACCTTTGGTAACAGGGAAATCCCCTTCAAATCTGGCTTCATTGACGACAGGTCCGGTCGCTTCACAATTCCCGCAAAACAAACCTGAATACAGCCAGCTTGTTTGAAACTCTTCAAGATCTTGCCGATTTCCGCCACACCGCAAATATCGCCGGGATATTGATCAAGCAAAGGTTCTATAAACCCTTTGAGGCGGACGATATACACACCCTGCCCGCGCTGAACCGCAGCCTCGGCGACCTGAACGGGGAGTTGCCCCAGCCCGGCAATGATACCCAAAGGAGCCATCGCGTGATCCTTCAACGCGGCAGGCAAAGTGCCCGGTTCTTGTTGGTTCGAATGAAGTCGACAATCTGCATCACTTCTGCAACCTCCCCAAATGTTTCCGCAGTATCTTCAAGTCGCTCCGTAAACGTGCCTTCTTTGGCGTAAAGCAGTCGGTAGGCCGCGCGCAAATCGTGTATGGTTTTCCGGCTGAACCCACGTCGCTTCAGACCAACCACATTCAAGCCTGCCAGGTGCGCGTGGTTGCCTACGACTGATCCAAACGGAATAACATCGGACACAAGAATTGACCCACCGCCAACAAATGCATGCTCGCCGATCCGGCAAAACTGGTGCACCGCAACTGCACCGCCCATCCAGACATTATCGCCAACTGTAACGTGCCCACCAATATGGGTGTTGTTGGCGATCACACATTTATCGTCAATCTGGCAATCGTGTGCGGCATGCGTGTGCGCCATGAACAGGCAGTCAGTGCCTATTCTTGTCATGCCACCATGCTCTGGTGAGCCAGTATGAAGGGTTACGTGCTCTCGCAAGATCGTGCGTGCGCCGACCTCCAAACGAGAATCCGGGTTGGCCTTATAGCCAAGGACCTGCGGCGGACCACCAATCACTGCGCCAGGATAGACCTCGACGTTTTCGTGCAAGATGGAGTGGCCAGTCACCATCGCCTTTGGATGAATGGTTACACCATCACCCAGCTGTACGAATGACGCCACATGCGCGTAAGCACCTACCGAAACCCCTTGGCCCAACTCAGCACCGTCTTCAACAATCGCCGTGGAATGTATGTCTACACTCATTCCGAGCGCTTTTTCTTTGGTGCAACCTGTTTTTTCAACCATGCAACTTCACGCAAGTATTGCCGCATTGGCTTTGCGGGCGTTCCTCCCCACGCTTCATCGCGAGGAATGTTCCGAAAGATGCCTGTAGACGCCGCTAATGTGGCCCCTTCTCCAATATCAACATGATCCGCTATTCCAACGCGCCCGCCCATTTGAACGCTATCTCCCACCGTCACTGACCCGGAAATACCGCCAAAGCTCGCTATCAGAACATTTTGGCCAAGAATAACATTATGTCCAATCTGGCAGAGATTATCGATCTTGGTGCGTTCTCCAATCATCGTGTCCGCAAAAGCGCCGCGATCGATACACGTGTTTGCTCCAACCAGAACATGATCCTGGATAATGACACGCCCCCATTGTGGAATGTTTTCAGCTCCCTCTGGCCCACCAGTGACACCAAACCCGCTCTCACCTATGCGCGCGCCGGACAATATGGTGACAAAATCGCCGATCAAAGCGCATCGAATGGACGCGTTAGCGCCGACCTTGGTATGGCAACCGATCTGGACACCCGGCCCGATAACCGCATTTGGTCCAATCTGAGCATGTTCGCCGATCGCTGCACCAGCACAAACAACCGCACCTGGCGCCAGTATGGCTGTCTCGTGCACGTCTGGATCGCCGCCCACATCGTCCCATTCACGCAGTTTGTGAAGCACATGCCCAGCTTGGATATGAGCCCAACGCGGCCGCGAAACAATCAGTGCTGCGACACCCTCTGGCAAGCCGACGGCAGCTGCCTCAGAAACAAAGCAGGCACCAGCCACAGGGCTGATGCTTGCAGCTGTCTTGGCTGCCGCCCCTTCATGAAAACAGATGTCTCCCCGTCCTGCGGAATTGGCGGGGGCAACACTGTCAATCTGGGCACCGGCATCGCCTGAGAACACCGCCCCGGTCAATTTCGCTAACGCACCGAGGGTCGTGGCACCCAAAGGCTCAAAGAAGCGGGGATCGACCGGCATAATAACCCAATATTACTGAGCTGGTGGCGCTGGCTGAACCGGGACCTTCTGGCGCACGACGGTGATCGTAGGAGTTGCAGCATCCATCTTCACGATAACTGCATCGGTCATATCAACACTTTCAGCCGCGAATGTAACGCCAGCACGATCAATCATGATTTGCGCGCCGCTCTCATCTACAACTGCCTGCAAAACAGGCAAGAGCGCGTTGGAATACTCGTTCCAGGCAACCCGCTCTGTCAGGGCGAGGTCTTGAGATGACAGTTGGCGAGCCATCTCGAACTTGCGAACATTGATGGCATAATTAGTGACTTGTGTTTGTAGAGCAGGATCAGACTGCGCCGCAGCCAGCAGGGCTTCCGTTGTCGCGCCTTCTGGCATTACGGCAGCAAGCGCGTTGCGTTCGGTTGTCAGAGCATCAGCAGCCGGCTGCAATTCGCGTGTCATGGCACCTTCGATACCTGAGACTTTTGTTTGAATATCTTGACCAGCCTTGCTATCGCGCCGAACGCGAGCATGGTCGACAACAATGACCGCTGTTGCTTGCGCAACGGCAACCGGGGTCGCAACTGCAACTGAACTAAGTCCAATGGCGAGAACTGCCAGAATTGATTTGAATGGGGACATGAGTAAGCCTCGTATGAGAATAGATTAAGTTAAAACCGCGTCTGCGTACTAAAACGGAACGTTTCCGTCCTGTCGTACACTTCCGCCCGAAGAATTTCAGAAAAGTCGAACCGGATCGGTCCGAACGGCGAATCCCAGCCAATTGATAGGCCCACAGTTGCACGCATAGACAGCGCGTCCTTGATCTGTTGCACTGCAGGCGTCGCACCGAAGCCGTTGAATCGACCCGGCTGCGTAACAAAGAAAATTGGATCAACAATATCAGCATTATCCAGAATACCTACCGATCCAATCTCTGCGAAGAAAGCGGTATCGATGCCGTACTCTTCAGGCATGTAATTTGGGAAGGTAAGCTCAGCTGTACCTTGATAATAGGCCTTACCGCCAAGCGCATTCAGCGCTTTGACATCGATCACATTGCCTTGTGTATCTGCCAAGACATTGACGACGCGGGGTCCAAGACCAGCAACGTCAAAGCCGCGAAAGGTCGAGCCGCCACGAAAGAAACGGTTATTGATCCGAATACTGTCATCATTACCAAACGGTTCAATATAACCACCAGAAACACGCAGACTGGCGCGGACGCCTTTGAATATCCCCCGATATGTGGCTCCAGTAACCTCGGTCCGCAAATACTGCACATCACCGCCAACACCAGCGAGATCCTGGCTTAGTGAGAAGTCAAACCCACCGGTTGGAGTAATTGGGTCATTACGCCGATCCCAGTTGAACGAGTAGCCAATGATCGATGCAAGATCAGAGCGCTCGCTATCACAAATCGTTGGTCGAAACAGGAAAACCTCATTGCATTGGTCAACAATACTTGTCCCAATCGGCAGCGGCGTACGATCTATCGGGATCGCTTGCGTAATCGCCGTATCATCTGAAGGATCATTAGGCGTCGGTGGGTTATTAAGGTCAACAACCACGTTTTCTGTGGCCAATCCGCCGGTTGAATCCAGAATAACAAGATCCCGGTTGCGCACGTTAATCGTATCAGATTGCAGACGATAGCGCAGGCTTATTCCAGTATTGTCTGTGATCGGAAATCCAAGCGAAATCCCGCCACCGATGGTTTCGGACTCAAAATCCGAGACATCAAGAAAGTTCGAACGCGAGGAGAACAAGTCGAACCCAGCAGACAGGTTACGCCCTAAGAATCGTGGTTCGCGGAACCGAAAATCAATCAGTTGCTGACGGTCGGACGCAGAAATACGGGCAATAATCGATTGCCCTCGGCCACGCAAATTGCGCTGCGATATGCTGAGATCGATCAGAAACGAATCAACCGAGGAAAAACCTGCAGCTGCCGACAATTCGCCAGTGGCTTGTTCTTCAACCGCAATCTCCACGATCGTACGGTCTGGCTTCGAACCGGGCGTTTCTGTAATTGTCACATCCTTAAAGAAGCCAAGTGCCCGTGCACGGTTTCGCGATCGATCAAGCAAAACGCGGTTAAAGGCATCGCCCTCAGAAACCCGTAATTCGCGACGAATAACCTGGTCGAGCGTACTGGTATTCCCAACAATATTGATCCGCTCAATATAAACCCGAGGCCCCTCATCCAACGCGAAAATAACATTGACTTTCTGGGTTACTGGATCGGCATCAAGCTGTGGGGTCACATCAACAAAGGCATAACCAGCAATCCCGGCCGCAAAGGTTAGCGTATCAATGGTGCTTTCGATCAGGTCGCCACGAAACAGATCACCGTCCTTGAAAGACACAACACGTCGAAGCGCCGTGCCATCGAGCTTGTCGAGGGCGGTTTCAACTTTGACCTCGCCAAAGCTGTACTGTTCGCCCTCATCGATCGTGTAGGTGACGTAAAAGTCCTCGCGATCCGGTGTCAGGTCGGCGACAGCAGAGATGACGCGGAAATCGTAATAACCCTTATTTTGATAATATTGACGCAGCAATTCACGGTCAAATTCAAGTCGGCTAGGGTCATAATTGTCATTCGAACTAAAGAACCGCCACCAGCGCGACTGCTTGGTGACGACCTCAGAACGAAGACGCCGGTCAGAGAAAATTTCATTGCCGATAAAATTGATCGCCCGCACCCCCGTCACGGGACCTTCGACAACCACGAAGACCAGATCGACGCGGTTTTGATCAAGCGGCTTGTATTGCGGTTCAACGGTCGCTGAGAACCGTCCTGACTTTCTGTACAGATCGAGGATACGCTGAACATCAGCTTGAACGCGCGCTGCAGTAAAAATACCGCGCGGGGATGCCTGGACCTCCTCGCGCATTTTGTCATCATCAATGGCCTTGTTGCCCTCGAACAAGACCCGATTGATGATCGGGTTTTCGACCAGGCGAACGATCAGGTCTGATCCGGATTTATCAAATGACGCATCCGCAAAAAGGCCCGTCGCGAAAAGCGTTTTCAGAGACAGGTCAATTCTGTCCGGATCAAACACATCGCCTGGTTCGACCAGCAAATAAGACAAAACCGTGCGGTCCTCAATGCGCTGATTACCTTCTACTTTAATGCTTCGGATCGTTTCGCCGGACTGCGCATACGCAGCCGGTGTGGCGCTCCCCCAGATGGCGACCACACACGTCATCGCCATAAAGGCAGCAGCAAATACACTACGCATCAAACTCTCGATCCTCCCTTGCAAGCCGCTATCAGCCTGCTGACCTGTTGAACAGGCCAGTTTCCAAAATGTCACCCCAAGTGATGAAAACAAACATCGTCAATAACAGACCTAGGCCCGCCATCAATGCCACTTCCTGCACCTTTTCAGGCATCACCTTTCCGGTCACTGCTTCATAGGCGTTAAACACCAGATGTCCGCCATCCAAAACAGGCAATGGCAGTAGATTGAAGAAGCCAATACCGATTGAGACAGCCGCACAAATGCCAATTATGTTCCAGAACAGCGACGATAGTCTGATTTTAATGGGGACATCAGTTCTTTCCATCGTCAGCGTCACCAATCGCCGACCAGCATCTCCGATACCAACCGGTCCGGTTAGCGTGTTCAGCGGCTCCTTACCGGTCACAATTCGCGATAGCATCGACGTTGTCATGACCAGAACTTCACCGGTTCTAGTCACCCCCATACCTAGCGCTTCCACAGGATTAAGAGACCTATGAGTGGTTGAGTCCCGTAAACGACTATAACTGATGCCAATTGTCCCTTGTGGGACCGATTGACCGATTTGGTTGTCGCGCACCCTGCGCGTAGGGGTCACCGTCAACTCAACCAATTCGCCACTGCGCTCCATAACCATTGGCAACGCAACACCGGTCGCATAGACAATTGCCAGTGTAATGTCGGCTTCAGACTGAACCGGTTTCCCGTCAATCTCGACGAAAATATCGCCAACCTCCATGCCCGCGACGATCGCTGGATCCCCTTCAGCCAAACCGACCACGGTCAGTCTTGTTTTTGTTACGCCGTTGAACCCAAACAACAAAGCGAACAAAACAATAGACAAAGCAAAGTTCGCGGCGGGGCCTGCTATCGATACGATTGACCGGCCACCAACGCTGATTTGCGGATACGGCTTGCCGACCGGCCCGGCCTCGACCTTACCCGCATCACCAGGCAATTGACTCTCGCCAACAAATTTCACGAACCCACCGAGCGGAATCCAATTGATGCGCCAGCGTGTGCCGCGCTTATCAGTACGCTGATAAATTGGCCGCCCGAAACCGATAGAAAACGATTCCACCGCCGCTCCGAACATGCGTCCTGCGAAATAGTGTCCAAGCTCGTGGATGACGACGACAATGCCAAGCATGAAAACCAGACTCAGCAGAAAGATTGGACCTTGGGTCAGTATATCAGCCAATTCAAACTCCTGTTCAGTGATTACGTGCTTCAGCAAGAAGTGCGCCTGTTATGGCTGTCGCTTCTGCTTCCATCATCATAATCGCCTCTAAACTATCACACGCTTGACTGGCCATCGGTCCAGATACAAATCGATCCAGAGCCGCTTCGACAACCCAGCTTATGTCGAGGAAACGACATTGGCCTGTGAGAAACGCAGTTACAGCGCCTTCATTAGCGCAATTTAATACTGTTGGCGCGCCGCAACCAAGCTGCAACGCCTGTCGACAAAGCCCAATCGCGGGAAACCGAACCGGGTCCAATGCCTCAAAATCCAGCTGCGCCAGCGTAACAAGATCGAGCCTTGCGACGGATGTGGATAAGCGTCTATCAGGCCACGTCAGCGCGTGCGCAATCGGTGTACGCATATCAGGTTCACCCATTTGGGCCAGCACCGATCCATCGCGATAAGAGACCAGAGAATGGATAATTGATTGGGGGTGAACCACAACATCTATCTGGTCTTCCGGTACATCAAACAAGTAAGCTGCCTCGATCAGTTCCAACCCTTTATTGAACAAAGTTGCACTGTCGATTGAAATCTTCGGGCCCATGTCCCAGCGCGGATGCGCAAGCGCCATTTTAGGCGTGGCGGTTTGCATGACCTCTAGTGAAGTTTGCCGAAACGGCCCGCCGGATGCGGTAAGAATCAGTTTTTCCACATCACCGCGACGCTCCATGACCTGAAACATCGCATTATGCTCAGAATCCGTGGGCACAATCGCAGCGTTATGCTGTTTGGCCCGCTGGTTGAGCAGCGGGCCAGCACAGACCATGCTTTCCTTGTTCGCCAGCGCGATGGAATTTCCGGCCTCAACAGCTGCCAAGGTCGATGGCAAGCCAACAATTCCAACAATCGCAGCTAACACCCGGTCTACCGGTCGTTGCGCCGCTTCAATAACCGCACTCGGCCCGCTGGCGGTTTCAATCCCGGTTCCAGACAGAAGGCCAGCCAGTTCTGAACCTTTGCTATCATCCGCGATGACGGCTAACCGCGCCCGATATTGCTTGGCTTGGCGGGCCAATGCCACGACATCACGACCAGCGACCAGCGCTTCAATCTGGAAGGCCGGTGTCTCACTCTGGGCATTGGCGTGTTCAACAACCGAGAGCGCTGACGTCCCAATAGATCCAGTTGAGCCCATGATCGAAATATTTCGAGGTTGGCTCATTTGATCAATCCCAGCAAAGCCGCGACACCAGGCGCACCGCCAAGGACGGCCACGCCAAACACCGCCGCGACACCCAGGCCATCAACCCGGTCCATCACACCGCCATGCCCCGGCAACAGGCCGCTAGCATCCTTGACCCCCAACCGGCGTTTGAGAACACTTTCAAACAGATCTCCGAGCTGCGCCACCACTGAAACCAGGCCACCAGCAGCAATCCAGGCAAGGGCATGGCCGCCGGTGACATACGCAGCAAGCAATCCGAACAGCGCACTGAACAAGGCACCACCAATCGCCCCGCTCCACGTCTTTGATGGTGAAGCCCGCGACAAGGACGGACCGCCCAATGTCCGACCCGTGAAAAAGGCAAATGTGTCCGATGTCCAAACCAGTATCATTAGGATCAGGGCGGCAGTGGCCCCCTCCCAATGTTCCCCCGATTGCAGGATGAACAGCGCAAGAGGCATGCCGGCAATGTAGAATTGTCCAAACCCAGCCTTCATGCGTTCCCTTGCTAAAGGATGTGCCAGGGCTGCAATCACTGCGCAAATAGCGAGTGTTCCCAAGCCAATCGCAGGACTGAACACAAAAACCGCAAGTGTCGGCAAACCCGCCAAGCTCGTCATCACCGTCATCGACGGCGAATTGGTCATCCGCACCCATTCATACGCCATGATCGCAGCAAACAAGGCGCATGCGACCGCCAAAACGACGCCGCCTGTCCACACCACAAATACTGCAAATGGAACGAGAAATGCCGCAGATATCGCCCTGAGAGCCAACTCTTTTCGGCGCGCCACAGTCCAAGTTGTCGCCGTCATGATCAGGCCGACCCAGTGGCCAAGCCACCAAACCGTCTTTCGCGTCCCTGGAATTCCTCAATCGCTTGCTGCAAATGCTCGCCTCGAAAATCAGGCCATAGAACATCCATGAAAATCAATTCCGAATAGGCCGATTGCCAGATCAGGAAATTACTCAGCCGCGACTCTCCAGACGTCCGGATAACCAGATCAGGATCAGGAATTCCGGCTGTGTCCAGATAGGTCGCGAACACATCTTCATCCAAAGTTGACGGATCGACGCTCCCGATTTTGATGGCGATCGCTAATTGCCTGGCTGCCCGCATGATTTCTTCACGGCCGCCATAGTTGAACGCGATGCAGAGGTTGAACTTGGTGTTGTCCTTTGTTCGTTCCTCAGCTTGATCGACCAGCGCCTGTACATCCTTGGGTAAGCCATCGCGCGTTCCGAGCACCCGGATCCGAACCCCTTCGCGCGCCAGTTGCCCCAAATCACGCTTCACATAAGCTTTTAGAAGGCCAAAAAGCGCATTCACCTCTGATACCGGTCGGTGCCAGTTCTCCGTCGAAAACGAGAAAACGGTCAAATATGAGAGACCCAATTCTTGCGCGGCTTCAACCGTCTTGCGCAAGGCCTCGACCCCGCGCTCATGTCCAACCGCGCGGGGCAGACCACGTGCCGACGCCCACCGCCCGTTACCATCCATAATGATCGCAACATGTTTCGGTGTCGCCGGTCGTTCCTGACCACCGGATCCCGATTGGGAGGCAGGCGAGACAGAACTCAAACTTGCATAATCTCCGCGTCTTTAGCCTTCAATGTATCGTCGACAAGCTTGACGAATGTGTCGGTGAGTTTCTGCACCTCATCGGACTTTGAATGCAATTGATCTTCATTGATCTCATTATCCTTTTCCATTTTCTTGATCGCATCCATGCCATCACGGCGAACATTGCGAACCGCGACACGAGCAGATTCGGCGTATTTGCCAGCAACTTTCGTCAACTCGACGCGTCGTTCCTCGTTCAGCGGCGGAATCGGAATACGCAGATTCTGACCATCGACCACGGGGTTCAACCCAAGTCCGGCTTCTCGGATCGCCTTGTCGGCAGCAGCAACAATGGTTTTGTCCCAGATACTCACCGCGAGCATGCGCGAATCCATCACCGAAACCGAGCCAACCTGGCTCATTGGAACCGATGCGCCATAGGCCATGACTTGAACCGTATCGAGCAAATTGATTGAGGCACGGCCCGTGCGCAACCCAACCAGTTCCGACTGCAACGCTGAAATCGCGCCTTCCATGCGTCGTTCAATATCCTTTTTATCATAACTCATTGGTCAATCCTCAATTACCCGAAATTACGGTACTGTTGCCTCGTCCCATCAGGACGTCTTGCAAAGCGCCCTTATTGTGTAGGGAGAAAATGACGATCGGTATATTCGTTTCGCGCATCAGGCTGACCGCCGTTGCATCCATCACTCTCAGATTTCGCTCTAGCACATCCTGGTAGGTCAGTCTGTCATATCGCGTCGCATCAGGGTTGGTTTTCGGATCGGCGGAATAAACGCCGTCCACCTGCGTGCCCTTTAACATGGCATCACAATGCATCTCGGCTGCACGTAGGGCGGCGCCAGTGTCCGTCGTAAAATAGGGGTTACCCGTTCCGGCAGCGAAAATGACGATCCGACCTTTCTCCATATGCCGGATCGCACGGCGACGTATGAAGGGTTCACAAATTTCATCCATTCTCACACCGGACTGAACCCGGGTTTGAATGCCAATCGTCTCGAGCGCGCTTTGCATCGCCAAAGCATTCATGATCGTCGCCATCATGCCCATCGAATCGGCTTGGCTTCGCTCCATCCCAGTCGCGGCGCCCGCCAGTCCTCGAAAAATATTACCGCCGCCAATCACCAGACATATTTCAACGCCCAGTTCCTGGGCTGCGGCGATCTCTTCTGCGAAATTCAAACAGGTCGGCATGTCGATGCCATACTCGCCATCGCCAACGAGTGCCTCACCTGAGATTTTCAGAAGAACACGCTGAAATCTCGGCTCACCGGCAGTTTCCGATTCGGTCGGCATTCGACGTCTCCCCTATATCTCACACCCGCATAAAAGATTCCCGGCCACCTGTCATGGGGTAGCCGGGAATATTAGACATATAAAAGAGACTTAGGGTCAGGACCTATTAATCTCACCACTTTGGCGCTGTCCTGACGCGGTGCTGATTAGGAAGAGACTTGCAGGAATGGCTAGCCCTTTCAAAAGTCTCTGACGACAGGCAGCACCGCGTCAGGGCAGCGTCCCGCAGGGATCGCTTCATCTGGTCCACTGACAGCGTTGGAAAGCCTTGAAAGTAAACATACTTCCTGCGGCTCTCCGCCTTGTCAGCAAACCAGATGAAACGACCAAAGTGGTGAGATTAATAGGTCCTGACCCTAGCTCTTCGTCATAGACGCAACTTCAGCGGCAAAGTCATCTTCTGCCTTCTCAATGCCGTCGCCGAGCTTGTACATGACAAAGCCTGACAGTTCAGCGCCAGCGTCATTTAGAAATTGAGCGACCGTTTGATCTGGGTTCATCACAAATGGCTGCTCAACCAGAACAACTTCTTTGTAGAATTTCCGAATACGCCCTTCGATCATCTTCTCGACGACATTAGCAGGCTTTCCGCTTCCCAGAGCCTGATCCGTCAGGACCTGACGCTCGCGGTCAACCAAAACTGGATCAAGGTCGGCAACTGTTGCCGCCGCTGGCGAAGTCGCGGCCACGTGCATCGCGACTTTGCGTCCAATCTCGGCCAAATCACCTGACCCGTTCAGCGCGACCAGAACGCCAATCTTGCCCATGCCGGGCGCTTCTGCACCATGAATATAAGACGCGACGCTATCAGCGGACACTTTAACCGTCCGGCGGATCGCCATGTTTTCACCAATGGTGGCAACCATGCGCTTGACCATGTCGGCAACATTGCCATCGCCATCTGGAGATGGTGCGCCTGTAACAGCCTCCAGAGTTCCATCTGTCGACAAGGCAATCTTGGCAACGTCATTCAGGGCCGCCTGGAATGTTTCATTGCGCGCAACAAAGTCAGTCTCGGCGTTTAGTTCGACCAAAGCGCCTGATTTGCCGTCGCTGGAAATGATCGCCGCAACCAGGCCGTCCGCTGCGGTACGGCCAGATTTTTTGGCCGCCTTGGACAGGCCTTTCGCGCGCAGCCAATCAACTGCGGCTTCCATATCACCTTCGCTCTCAACAAGCGCTTTTTTCGCATCCATCATGCCAGCGCCACTACGGTCACGCAGGCTTTTGACGAGGGCAGCAGTAATCTGAGCCATCGAAATAATCCTTCTGTTGATACAGGTTCGTTTAAGCTTCGGTCTTGTCTTCTGTCGCAGCCGCTTCGGCCGGTGCATCTGCAGGTGCGTCTGGCGCTGGGGCAGCTTCTGCCTCAGCTGCAGGCGCAGCTTCCGCTTCAGCTGCGACCGCCGCATCAACAGCGGCCAAATCAGCCTCGGTCAATGCATCCACATCCTCTGCCTCACCGAGGTCAATGCCTAGCCCAGCTGACGATTCCGCCAATCCATCGAGGACGGCATCGGCAACCAGATCACAGTAAAGCGTGATTGCCCGCGCGGCGTCATCATTGCCCGGGAACGGGAAATCGGCATCAGCAGGGTCACAATTGGTATCGACAACCGCGACGATTGGAATGCCTAACTTGCGGGCCTCCTTGATTGCAATGGCTTCTTTGTTTGTATCGATAACAAAAATCAGATCCGGCAGGCCGCCCATATTTGCAATACCGCCTAGAGCCTTGTCGAGTTTGTCACGCTCACGCTCAAGGTTGAGCAGTTCTTTTTTTGTCAAACCAGACTGGTCAGTATCCGTAAACATTTCTTCAAGCTCGCGCAGACGTTTGATCGAGTTTGAAACCGTTTTCCAATTGGTCAGCGTGCCGCCAAGCCAGCGGTGGTTCATATAGTATTGTGCGCAGCGTTGGGCCGCTTCAGCAATCGGTTGCGAGGCCTGACGTTTGGTCCCAACGAACAGAACACGGCCACCTTTGGCCACGGTATCACGGACTTGCAAAATCGCCTGATGCAAAAGCGGCACAGACTTGGACAGGTCGAGAATATGAATACCGGAACGCGCGCCATAGATGAATGGCTTCATCTTGGGGTTCCAGCGGTGAGTTTGGTGGCCGAAATGGACCCCTGCTTCGAGGAGTTCACGCATCGTAAATTCTGGCAAAGCCATGACTATTTTCCTTCATCCGGTTAACCGGCACGGACCTTGATCGGTTTTCACATGAAAACTGACACCGGATCGTCCGCGCATCGGGGGTGTGGCCGGGTGTATACAGGCTTTTTCTCAAGCTGCAACACCCCCGGTTCAGCCGCCATGTTCAAGCCGCTTTTGGATCAACCCGCGCCACACCTGGTGCCGTTTTCAAAGCCCGCAAAGCCTCCAGCCCTGTGGCGTAAGTATCAGGCAAACGAAGCGTCACAATCTGGTTGTCATCGACCGGCATATGAACGTAGATTTTGCCCCGGTCAGCGCCCGGTGCAGATTTCAGTCGAGCCGCAATCGCAGCCAATCCCGCAATGTCTGCACCGCGTTCAAGCTGCACCGATAAAGCCGGTGACTTCTTACCAATCCTGGCTTGGTCGATGGGCTGTACACGCCGCGCCGATAATCGGATTTCATCCTCGCGCCGGCGCACTTCGGTGACAATCACCACCGCCTTTCCCGGTTCAAGTTGATCCCGGCACTCGGCCAGCAATTCGGGCATCACCATCAATTCAATCTCGCCCGTTGGATCAGACAGGGTGAGGAAAGCGAACTTACCGCCATTGCGCGCTGGCTTTTCCATCCGGCGGCGAACAACGCCAAGCAATTCAAGCGGTTGTCCATCTGTAGCGACATTGGCGACATCCATGGCCAAAGTGATACGCCCCTCTTCCAGACTATCGAGAACATCGTCGAGCGGGTGCCCGCTGAAATAGAAGCCAATCGCTGCAAACTCATAATCCAGCTTCTGTTGCACATTCCAAGCAGACGCGTTGGGCAAAGCCACTTTCATGTCTGGCTCGCTATTTCCAAACAAGCCACCCTGCCCACCTGCCCGATCCTCGGCTGAAGAGGCCGAAGCCGCCGCCAGGGTTGGGGCTGCAGCCAGCGCGCGCGCGCGGTTCGCTTCGAGGCCATCAAACCCACCCGCTTTGGAGAGTTGCTCAATACACTTCTTGTTGACATCGCGCGGATCAACCCGGTCGGAGAACCCATGCAAGTCGGCAAAGTGTCCGCCACGTTCACGCTCGGCCACAAGGTTTTTCATCGCTTCCAGGCCAACCCCTTTCAGCGCCCCGAGCGCATAAACAATCGCGCCATCGCGAACGTCAAAATCAGCACTGGAATTGTTCACGTCTGGAGCAATTACAGGGATGTTCAAGCGCTTTGCCTCTTGGAAAAAGGCCGCCAATTTGTCGGTATTATGCAAGTCCAGGCTCATCGAAGCTGCCAAGAATGCCACCGGGAAATGGCGCTTGAGATAACCGGTTTGATAGCCAATCATGGCATAAGCGGCGGCATGCGACTTGTTGAAACCATAGCCAGCAAACTTTTCCATCGTATCGAAAATATCGTTGGCCAGCGGCGCTGCCATGCCTTTGCGTTCGGCCGCCCCTTCGATGAAGCGCTTTCGTTGAGCGACCATCTCCTCGAGTTTTTTCTTGCCCATTGCCCGGCGCAACAGATCCGCTTCGCCAAGCGAATAACCGGCAATCTCTTGCGCCATTCGCATGACCTGTTCCTGATAGACCGGCACGCCATACGTCGCTTCAAGGATGGGTTCGAGATCAGGATGCTGATAGCGCACCGTTTTAGGGTCATCCTTGCCGGCGACATAGACCGGAATATTGTCCATCGGGCCCGGTCGATACAGCGAGATAATCGCAATTACATCCTCGATATTGCCGGGGCGAACCTTGCGCAGCGTATCGCGCATGCCCTGACCTTCGAGCTGAAACATGCCAAGCGTGTGGCCAGACGCCATCAGCGCATAGGTCTCCGGGTCATCCAAACCATCCCATTCCGGCCCAACATCCCCACCATCACGACGAATAAAGCGGAGGGCGCGGTCGATTACGGTTAGGGTTTTCAGGCCGAGGAAGTCGAACTTTACCAAGCCCCCCAATTCGGCCCATTTCATGTTGAATTGAGTGGCAGGCAAGTCGGCGCGCGGGTCGCGGTAGAGCGGCGCAATTTCCATCAAAGGGCGGTCACCAATCACTACACCCGCCGCGTGTGTCCCGGCATTTCGGTACATGCCCTCCAGTGCCAGCGCGGTCTGCAGTAATTCACCAACGCGAGGATCCTTGTCCTTCTCGTCGTCAAATTTTGGTTCGTCGAGAATAGCATCCTGCAGTTTTGGCGGGTTGGCCGGATTGAACGGAATGAGTTTGGCCAGCCGGTCAACCTGGCCATAAGGCATCTGCATCACCCGCCCGACATCACGCACCACCGCCTTGGCTTGCAGCGTCCCAAAAGTGATGATCATGGCGACGCATTCAGCACCATATTTATCGCGAACATAGCGGATCACCTCGCCGCGTCGCTCCTGACAGAAATCGATATCAAAGTCAGGCATCGACACCCGCGCCGGGTTCAGGAAACGCTCGAACAGCAAGTCAAAGCGCAAGGGATCAAGGTCGGTAATGGTCAGCGCCCAGGCAACCAGCGACCCGGCCCCGGAGCCACGTCCCGGACCAACCGGAATACCCTGATCCTTGGCCCATCTTATAAAATCCGCGACGATAAGAAAATAGCCTGGAAAGCCCATTTTCTCAATAATACCAAGCTCATAGGCGAGACGCTCAGTATAGGTTTCACGCGACGCATAGAGCTGCAGCGCTGCAGACAACCGTGTCTCCAAACCCGCTTCTGCTTGCGCCCGTAACAGGTCAATTTCAGAGCTTGAACCATCACCAAAGTTCGGCAAAATTGGCGCATGCATCGTCGCGCGGACAGAGCATCTCCGGGCAATTTCAACGGTGCTTTCGAGCGCCTCTGGAAGGTCAACGAACAGCTCACGCATCTCTTCTGGCGTCTTGAGATATTGCGTTTCCGCGACACGCGGGCGGTCATCTTCGCCAAGATATGTCCCGTTCGAAATACACATCATCGCATCATGCGCAGCGGCGTTGGAGGGCTGCATGAAACGGGCGTCATGTGTGGCGACTATTGGCAATTCAAGCTCATAAGCGAGGGCCAGAAGGCCGGGCTCGCAGGCGGCTTCTTCTGGCGTGCCATGGCGGGTGATCTCAACATAGCAACGGCCCGGAAACGCGGCGGCGAGTGTCGACAAAACAGCGCGCGCATCGTTCATCCGGTCCCGCAAAATATGCCGCGCCACATCACCGTTAGCGCCACCCGTTAAGACAATCAGGCCGTCTGTTTGCGCGTGGAAATAGTCCTGAGGCAAACGCGGAACACCATCTTCAGAGGTCAGATACGCATAAGAAGACAAGGCCATAAGCCTCTGATATCCTTCTGTATTTTGAGCATAAACAGACAATTGCGTCAGGGTTTCCTGGTGCGCGCTATCGGTCACGTCGAAACAGCAGGCCATGATCGGTTGAACCCCGGCACCGGCCAGGCTTTCGGACAATTCCAGCGCGCCGAAAAGAGTGTTTCTGTCGGTCACCGCAACCGCTGGCATGCCTTGTGCCACACACCATTTGGTCAAGTCCCTGGTGCCAATCATGCTCTCCAAAAGCGAGAAACTGGTACGGATCGCGAGGTGGACAAAAGGCGGCTGATCCATGCTCATTTTCCTCATAATCCTCAAAAACACCCGAAATAGGGGCACGATTCGTGCTGGAAAGGTGCTGGATTCATGCAACATAGCTGCGTGATGAGCGCCTTAGTCTTGCACGGCAAAATTTGGATTAGCAGATTTTAGATAAGAACAAAAGCAGAACTTACCGAAAATCTGTGAGTTTTCCGTCTTTCAGGGTCAACACCCGGTCCATGTGCTTGATCAGAGACATGTTATGCGTGGCGATCAGGACCGCCGCCCCCTCGCTGCGCGCCATTCGTATCAAGCTGGCAAACACCCGCTCGGTGGTCTCTGGGTCGAGATTTCCCGTCGGCTCATCGGCGATAACCAGACGCGGATCATTGACCAGCGCGCGCGCAATCGCGACGCGTTGCTGCTCACCGCCCGACATCTGACCCGGCTGGTGAGGCATCCGGTCCGTCAGACCCATTTCGTCGAGCAAAGATGCCGCTTTGTGGCGGGCGTCTTTACGCGAGACCCCACCGACCATTAGTGGCATGGCGACATTATCGCGGGCATCGAATTCCGGTAGCAGGTGGTGAAACTGATAGACAAAGCCAAGCTTCTCTCGGCGCAAGGCGGTGCGACCGGCATCGTTCAGGTCCATACAATCCCGGCCTTCGAGCAGAACGCGTCCTCCTTCTGCCTTTTCGAGCAATCCCGCGGTGTGCAGCAAGGTGGATTTGCCCGAACCAGATGGCCCGATCAGACCCACCAACTCACCCTGATTGAGGGTTAGATCAGCGCCGTCAAGCACACGTAGAGCCCCCGCTTCGGATTGGTATTCGCGCACTATTTTGCGCAATTCCAGGATCGTCGTCATCACTCGAACCTCAACGCTTCAACCGGGTCGAGACGCGCCGCCGCCCAGGCTGGCCAGATCGTCACCAGCATCGACATGCCCATCGCCCAGAGGGTGACGAAGATGACCTCAAACCAGTTCAGCTCCGCCGGCAGCCCGTCAAGGCCGTAAACGGTGGGCGGAAACAGTTCGCGCCGGATCACCCAACCGATAAATTCTTCCACTGCCGTGATGTTGACCACGATCAAAACACCGAGCGACGCGCCAATCAGCGCCCCGGTCAGGCCGAGCATTGCGCCAATCATGATAAAAACCCGCATCACCGATCCGCGCCCGGCGCCTATCGTCCGCAATATCGCGATATCGCGGGTCTTGTTTTTGACCAGCATGACAACGCCCGTAATAATGTTGAGCGACGTGATCACAATCAGGATCAGCATAATGATCATCATCATCCCGCGCTCGGTATTCAGCGCGCCGAAATAAGCGGCTTTCTCGATCTTCCAGTCATAAGCGGCATATTGATAGCCGGTCAGTTCGTTGACGGCCTCGACGGCAGGGTCGGTAATCATCGGATCGGGTATGCGAATATCAATCAGGTCATATTGCCCCCGTTTGCCGAAAAAAAGCTGCGACTGCTGCATCGGCATCAGGATATAGAGCTTGTCGAGTTCTACGCTGCCGGTCTGAAACAGACCGCCAACCGTGTAGGTCTTGCGGCGCGGCACGATCCCGGTCGGGCCGCGTATGCCGTCCGGTGTCACCAGTGTCAGGCGCGATCCTGGATAGGCGCGCAGATCCTGCGCCAGGAAACGGCCGAGGAAAATCACGTCGCCGCCATTCTTGCCCACTCCAAACCCAAGCTGCTGCGCCTCAACTTCCCCGCCGATAATAATTCCCTGCTGGCCCGCCTCTTCGTCGCCAGAACTGAGAAAGGGCAGATTGCCGAGATCCTGCATCCGTACGCCGCGAACCACGGCGCCGCTTTGGCGCTCGCCCGTACTTGCCAGCACCTGGCCCTGCACTATCGGCATGGCGATCTCGATCTCATCAAGCGCGGTGAGTTGCACGGACAAGTCATCAATCGTCTCTACAGGGCTGTCTTCAACCTGCACAAAAACATGGCCTTGCCCGCCGAGTAGCGCGTCAAGCAATGTGCTCCGAAAACCGCTCATCACTGACATGATGATGATCAGCGCCATCACGGCCAGCATAATGCCAACAAAGGAAATGATCGAAACCACAGACACCCCGCCACTCGCCCGGGTTGCGCGCAAGTAGCGCCAGGCAAGTGTCCGCTCAAGGGCGCCAAAGGGCGGTGTCGTGGCCATGTGAAAGTTACGCTCCGGTGATCTTGGCGATTGCCGCATCAAGGGTGAGGTCTTGTTTCTCTCCGGTCGCTCGGCGTTTCAGCTCGACCTTGCCCTCTTTGACGCCGCGCGGGCCGATGGTGATTTGCCAAGGCAGACCAATCAGCTCCATGCGGCCAAATTTAGGCCCGGCGCGATCAGAGGTCTCATCATACAGAACGTCTTTGCCTGCTGTGGTGAGTTTGGCATAGGCGGCATCGGCAACCGCCGCGCAGGCCGCGTCATCCGGCTTCATTGAAATGATGCCGACATGGAAAGGCGCAACATTATCAGGCCAGATGATGCCATTCTCGTCATGGCTCGCCTCAATGATCGCGCCAACCAGACGCGACACACCAATGCCGTAAGAGCCGCCATGAATTTCAGCCAGATTGCCGTCAGCGGTTTGCACTTCGGCTTTCATCGGGTCGGAATATTTTGTCCCGAAATAGAAGATATGACCAACCTCGATGCCGCGTGCCTCGACGCGGCTGGCTTCCGGGATGGCATTGTAAGCCGCCTCGTCATGCTTCTCGTCAGTCGCGGCATAATATCTCGTGCGCTTGTCCATCTCGGCGGCGAGCGCGGCCTCATCATCGAAGTCGAAGTCGCGGCCGGGCGGCGGCACGTCGAGGACAGCCTTGTCACAGAACACTGCGCTTTCACCGCTTGTCGCTAGGATCAGGAACTCATGGCTAAGGTCGCCGCCGATGGGGCCGGGATCAGCCTGCATCGGGATGGCGGTAATGCCCATCCGGTCGAACGTATTGAGATAGGCGGCGAACATACGCTGATACGACACGCGAGCGGCGGCCTCATCGACGTCAAAGCTGTAAGCGTCTTTCATATAGAACTCACGGCCCCGCATCACGCCGAAGCGCGGGCGCACCTCGTCGCGGAATTTCCATTGCTGGTGATACAGGTTGAGCGGCAGCGCCTTGTAGGATTTGACATAGGCGCGGAAGATGTCGGTGATCACCTCCTCATTGGTCGGGCCATACAGCATGTCACGCCCGCCGCGATCGGTGATGCGCAACATCTCTTCGCCGTAAGCATCATAGCGACCAGATTCGCGCCACAGGTCGGCCTGTTGCAGCGTCGGCATAAGCATTTCAATCGCGCCCGCCCGGTTCATCTCCTCACGCACGATCTGTTCGATCTTTTTCAAGACCAGAAAGCCGAGCGGTAACCAGGAATAGATGCCCGCACCATTCTGGCGGATCATCCCGGCACGCAGCATCAGCTTGTGGCTGACAATCTCAGCGTTGGCAGGCACGTCCTTGGAGACAGGCAGGAAGAATTTTGACAGGCGCATGGGGCAGTACATCCAGTTAATTATTCGGTTATGTGTTATGGGGACTCAGGGCGGCTGCCTAGCCCCAATGGCATTTACTGCGCGATCCAGGGCACGACGATGAAATGGGCGATGGCGGTGAGTATCACTGCGCCGCCGGTGGCCCAGAGTATTTTCTTTTTGATCATGGGTTCGGTGGGCGCGCCTTCTTCGGTGCCTTCTGGGATGTCGCCGTCTTCATATTGACCGCGCACGCCGATCGGCAGCACGATGAAAAAGCTGAGCCACCACGAGATAATGAAAATTACGACTGCGCCGACCGGGTCCATATCAATGCGCCTCTTTCGGGGTTTCCATCAGCTCAATCAAACAGCCATGGGTGTTTTTGGGATGCACGAAAATCACCGGCGTGCCGTGCGCGCCAATGCGCGGCTCACCCAGAACGGTCGCGCCGCGCGCCGTCATCACCGCGACGGCTTGATCAATGTCAGCAACCTCAAAGCAGATATGATGCTGTCCGCCCGCTGCATTTCTGGCGAGGAATTTGGTGATCGCGGTTTTGTCGTGCAGTGGTTCAATCAGCTCTATCTGGCTATTGGCCAAGTTGACGAAACAGACTTTGAGACCGCGTTCAGGCATATCAAACGGCTCGGTAATGTCGGTTGCGCCGTAGAGCGTGCGGTAGGTTTCAACCGCTGCCTCGATATCAGGAACCGCCACGCCAACATGGTTGAGGGGGCCGATTTTGAAGTCTTTTGCCATGCTGATATCTCCGCAATAAGGCCCTCATCCTGAGCTTGCCGAAGGGCAAGGGCCGCGCCCCAAGCCTCTATCCTCGACAAGCTCAGGATGAGGGTGTTTTGAATGACCAGCTTACACCCTTAGCACGCTGACATCGACAAAGGGCTTGCGACCGAAGGTCTTTTCGCACTGTCGCTTGACGGCGCGCACGAGGGCTTTTTCGACCTCATCATCATCCAGCCGTTTGCCGCGTTTGAGCTTGTTGATTGCCTCTTCTGCGGCCTCATCAACGAGGATCAGGCTTTCGTCGGCGCTACTGCCATCGGTTTCCGACAGTCCGCGCGCCGTCAGGATCGGGCCATCAACCAGATCGCCGTCCTCATCAAGCGCCACAGCAACCGAGACAATACCCCATTGTGACAGGCCAACCCGCTCACGCAGACCTTCGCTGCCAGCCGGGACCATCTTGTTGCCATCGAGATATAGCCGCCCGTTCGGGACGACATCAATCACTTCCGGTTTGCCCGGCGCGAGGCGGATCAGATCACCATTGCGCGGGGTCACCGTCTGGCCGATTTGCAGGCTACGCGCATAAGCGGCGTGCTCGACAATGTGGCGGCGTTCGCCATGCACAGGCACAGAAATTTGCGGCCGGATCCATTGGTACATCTGGCGCAGCTCGTCACGCGCCGGGTGACCAGAGACGTGGATCGGCTTGTCTTTGCTGCGATCGGTGATCACCCGAACACCTTTTTCGGCAAGGGTGTTCTGCATATCGAAAATGCCCTTTTCGTTGCCCGGAATGATCCGGGACGAGAAGATCACACTATCGCCCTCGCCCAGTGTGACGTGGCGGTGATCCCCGCGCGTAATTCGGCCAAGGGCAGCGCGCGCTTCACCCTGGCTACCGGTGCAGAGATACAGGATATTGTCATTTGGCAGGCTGCCGGCGTTTTCCTCTTTGACGAAATCAGGCAGGTTCTTGATCACGCCCGTGGCGACCGCCGCATCTGTGATCTTGTGCATGGAGCGGCCAACCAGACAGACAGACCGCCCGGCAGCGCGCGCCGCCTCGATCACGGTCGCAACGCGGGCAATGTTGGACGCAAAAGTAGTGACCGCAATGCGGCCCGTCAGTGAACCGATCAGCTCTGTCAGGTTCTCACGCACCGTGCCCTCAGACCCGCTTTCGCCGTCCACGAACACGTTCGTGCTGTCACAGACCATGGCGAGCACGCCCGCGTCGCCGAGCTTCTTCAAAGACGCAATATCGGTTGGCTCGCCTACCATTGGCGCTGGATCAATCTTCCAGTCGCCAGTGTGCATGATCATGCCAAGCGGGGTCTGCACGGCCAGCGCATTCGGCTCCGGGATCGAGTGGGTCAGCGTGATATAGCGCACACTAAACGGGCCGGCCTCAACCGAGCCGCCAAGTGGGACGACATTCACGTTGATATGTTTCTGCCCGCGCTCGGCCAGTTTACCTGCGATCAGGTGCGCGGTGAACGCGGTGGCATAGAGCGGCGCACGGGTTTTCAGGAGCGGTAGCAGAAGGCCAATCGCACCAATATGGTCTTCATGCGCGTGGGTCAGGAAGATCGCGTCGATGCGGTCCCCCTGATCCTCGAAGAAAGAAACGTCCGGCGTGATCAGGTCAACGCCTGGCGTATCATCACCGCCAAAGGTGACGCCGACATCAATAATGATCCAGCGGCGATTGTTCGCGGGGCCATAGCCATACGCGTTTAAGTTCATGCCTATCTCGCCGCATCCACCCAATGGCAGGAAGACGAGTTCAGCTTCATTTTTCTTATTCATAATTCTAGGTTCCGTTTCCCCAGCGTAGGCTGGGGTCTATGGCGATTGAGAATACTGTCAGCCCACTGCCCAGCCGCCATAGATCCCGGCTTTCGCCGGGAAAATGGGTCTTGGTTACAAGGTTTCAGGTATCGCTCCCGCTATTATTCTTTCATATTTCGGCGGTAGACCTCCAATAGGCCAACCTCCATCAGGTTATGTTCGAAATGATCTATGGTCTCACTTGCGCCTTCAAACAGCGAGGCAACGCCCCCTGTCGCGATCACGCTGATTGGTGCGCCATATTCGGTTTTCACCCGGCGGACCAAACCATCGATAAGCTCGGTATATCCCCAAAATACGCCCGACTGCATTGCCGAGACCGTATCTTGCCCAATTACCTTTTCCGGGCGCTGAATTGCGATCCGGGGTAGCTGTGCTGCGGCGTCATGTAGTGCACGAACCGACAAATTGATACCCGGAGAAATGATTCCGCCCTCAAAACCACCATCCGGGCCGATAATATCGAAAGTTGTCGCCGTCCCGCTGTCGATCACCAGCAGTGCGCCTGGATACATTTTATGCGCGCCAATTGCTGCGACCAGGCGATCCGCGCCAACTTGCTCAGGGCGCCGGATACGGATCGGCACGCCAATCTTCACATCAGGATCACCGACGAAGATCGCCTCGGTCTTAAAATAGCGCCGCGACAGGTTACGGAAGTTGAACTTGGCCTGTGGCACAACCGATGACACGATACAGGCGTCGATTTCGCTAATCTCGCGACCATCCATCGCCATCAGCGTGCGCAGCCACGCGGCATAGTCATCGGCGGTCCGGGTCGGATCCGTGGAGCTACGCCATTGACTTAGCCAGTCCGCGCCATCGTGCAGCGCAAAGACTGTATTGGTATTTCCGATATCAATAACCAGCAGCATCAGCCTTCAAACCTCACCAGTTCCACATCTCCCGCCCTTATGGTGTGCCTTGTGCCATCCGGCAATCGCAAGATCAGGCCACCATCTTCGGCGAGGGTTTCAAATAGACCTTCCAAACGCGCGTCTTGCGGCCCGGCCCGCACTGTTTGGCCAAGCCCTTCCGCCACAGCCAACCAATCGCGCAACGTCTCGGCGAACTGATCGCGGGCCTGTTGCAACCGCTTGGCAAATGCCGGGCGCAAGACCTCAAGCACGTGATCAGGCTGCAAGCCAGCAGGCGCGCCCAGCGCGTGTAATGACATTGCAGCTTGATCGGTGCCGCCCGGTACGTGTTGCACATTCAGACCAATTCCGGCGGTTATCCAGACCGCGCCATTGGTCTCACCCGACTCGACCAGAATGCCGCACAATTTGGCCCCTTCCACGCGCACATCATTGGGCCATTTCAAGCGCACAACGATCTCTGGCAGCACTGCTTTGATCGCATCAACCACGGCCAGCGCGGCGACAAACGGAACGCGTGTGGCTTGTTTCAAGCCATCCGGTTCAACAAATAATGTTGTGGTGAACAGATTGCCCGGCGGCGACAGCCATTGCCGTCCCAAGCGGCCCCGTCCGGCGCTTTGCTGGCGCGCGGCGATCCATAACGGCCCCTGCTCACCCGCGCGGGCGCGGCGGCGCGCTTCTTCGCTCGTGCTATCAATGTCGTCGTACCAGTAAACTGGCGCGTGGGGTGTCACGGCAGCACGCTCCCGGCTGCCGACTGCGCCAATTGCATCAGCGGCGCGGCAAAGACGAACAGGCCGATACTGGCTAGCGCCGACAGATACACCGTTGAGGACACCCAGCCCTCAACCGGCTCGAAATCCTCAACCGGCTCATTCACCCACATGATCCAGATCAGGCGCAGATAATAGTACATCGCAATCACCGAACTGAAGATCAGGATAATCACCAGCGGCACCAGACCGGCATTCCAACCGGCTTCCAGCACGGACAGTTTGCCAATGAAGCCGAAGGCGAGCGGAAACCCTGCAACCGAAATCAACAAGATCGTCAAGGCGAACGCCAACCCTGGCTGACGACGGATCAGGCCGGACAGCTCGTCAATATTCTCAACCATGCCGCCCTCTCGGCGCATCGACAAGACGCCGCCAAACAGGCCGATTGAGGCGATGACATAAGCGGTCATGAAGACCAGAACCGCCGCGCCACCTATCGCTGCGCCCGCCGCCACCGCGACCAGTGCGTAGCCCATATTGGCAATCGAGGAATAGCCGAGCAGGCGCTTGATATTGGTCTGGATAAGCGCACCAAAGGCCCCGACCAGCATCGAGGCCGCAGCAATGATACCGATAATCATCTGCCAGTTCTCGAACGCCACGACTTGCGGGAACGCGGTGTACATGATGGTCGCAAACACCACCATGCTGGCCATTTTCGGGGCCGTGGCAAAGAACGCGACAACCGGGCTTGGCGCGCCTTCATAGACATCCGGCGTCCAGACATGCATCGGCGCTGCAGAGACTTTGAAGGCCAGTCCGGTAATCATCAGAACCATACCAAACATCAGGCCTAGCCCCGGATCAGCCGCCGCGATCGCTTCGTAAGATGTACTGCCCGAAAACCCGTAAACCAGCGAAATCCCGTACAGTAAAATCCCCGACGCCAGTGCCCCCAGCACGAAATACTTCAGGCCAGCTTCGGCGGAACGCGGACTATCACGGTGAAATGAGGCTAGGACATATGATGACAGGCTGAGCATCTCGACCCCAAGATAAAGGGTCATCATATCGCTCGCGGACAGGATCACGCCCATGCCCAGAGATGCAAAAATCACCAATAGCGTGAACTCATAGCGCTGCGTCTCATGCCGTTTCAAAAAGCCTTCAGCCATTAGCAATGCCAGCGCACCGCAAGTGTAGCTGACCGTTTTGGCAAAGCTGGCAAAGGCGTGAGTATGGATCAAGCCATCAAAAGCGCGGCCACCTTGCCAATAGACAATTGACAGGCCCGCCGCTGCAATCAGAACCAGCGCGCCAAGCCGGAACGAGATCGTATTGAAGCGATCTTTGAACACGGCCCCGACAAGGACACCAAGCAATCCGGCAGAGGCCAGTAGCAGTTCTGGCGCAAACGCGGCGATAACGGCTTCAAGGTCAAACATCGCGTCTATCCTCCGGCCAATCTGGCCAGCGCGTGCAAGGTCGAGCCGCGCGTAATGTCAAAAATCAAGTTCGGCATAATGCCTAGAATAATTGTCCCGGCCGCCAGTGGCACAAGCGTGATCAACTCTTTGGTATTGATCTCCTTGATCCCCTCCAACGCTGGATTGGTGATCGGACCGAACACCACACGCCGGTATAGCGTCAGCATATAGACCGCCGACAAGATCACCCCAAGCGCCGCGCCTGCCGCTGCCCAGGTCGAAGCCTGGAACGTCCCGACCATGGTCAGAAGCTCACCCACGAACCCACTGGTGCCGGGCAATCCGACATTCGCCATCGCAAACAGCATGAACAGGCTGGCATAGATCGGCATCTTCTTGACCAAGCCGCCATAGGCTGAAATCTCACGCGTATGCATCCGGTCATAAACCACGCCGACAATCAGGAACAGCGCCGCAGAGATCAAGCCGTGCGAGATCATCTGGTAGACTGCGCCCTGCACCCCGATCTCGGTGAACGAGAAAATGCCCAGCGTGACAAAGCCCATATGCGCCACCGAGGAATAAGCGATCAACTTCTTCATATCGGTCTGACGCCACGCCACCAGCGAGGCATAGACAATCGCAATCACTGATATCGTAAACACGAACGGCTGAAACAGAAGGCTGGCATCGGGAAACATTGGCAAGCTGAACCGCAACATGCCATAGCCGCCCATTTTCAACAGCACCGCCGCCAGGATCACCGAGCCCGCCGTCGGCGCCTGAACATGCGCATCCGGTAGCCAGGTATGCACCGGCCACATTGGCAGCTTGACCGCGAATGAGGCAAAGAAAGCCAGCCATAACCAAGTCTGAACGCCGGGATCGAACTGCACCGTTTCCAGCACCATGATATCTGACGTGCCCGCCGCCAGGTACATGTAAACCACAGCCGCCAGCATGAAAAGTGAGCCGAACAAAGTGTAGAGGAAGAACTTGAACGACGCATAGAACTTGTCGGCCCCGCCCCAGACACCAATGATGATAAACATCGGGATCAACCCAGCTTCGAAGAAGACGTAGAAGACCACCAGATCGAGCGAGCAGAACACGCCGATCATGAACGTCTCAAGGATCAGGAACGCCGCAACATATTCAGTGATCCGATGCTTGATCGAGCCGATACTGGCAATCAAGGCAATCGGGGTCAGGAAGGTGGTCAGCAAAATCAGCAGGATCGACATGCCATCTATGCCGAGCTTGTATTGAATACCCGCATACCACGGAACTTCCTCGACGAATTGATAGCCCAGTGCGCTGTGATCAAAGCCGAAGAAGACAACCAGCGAGACCAGGAATGTCGCGACCGAAAAGACCAGACCCGCATACATGATGCGATTATCCTGCGCGTCCTCGCCGGTTTGGCCCTTGGTCAGAGCCTGTACCAGCAGGATCAGGATCGCCCCGGCCATTGGCAGGAAGGTCATCGCAGATAGAATTGAAAAACCCATCAGCCTGCGCCTCCGCTGCGCCAGAACAAGAGTGCGCCGAAGATCAAGGCCGCGCCAATAATCACGAAGGCATAGTGATAAATATAGCCGGTATGCATCGCCGACAAACGGCGCGAACCCCAGCGCACAAGCCCGCTCATGCCGTCCGGGCCAATCCGGTCGATAACTTTCTTGTCACCCCTCCAGAACATGTCGCCAAGCCAGGCAAGGGGTTTGATAATCGTCGCATTGTAAATCTCGTCAAAATACCATTTATTCTCGAACAGGCTGTGCAACGGCCCGCCACCATCAGCGACCCGCTTGCCAAAGCCACGATTGAACAGATACGTAAACGTCGCGATCAGGAAGCCGGTTATCGTCACCGCCAAGGGGGCCCAGAACACCCAGTTGAACTGGGCCTGATGCTTGATCTCTTCGATATTGTGGATGACGTGATTGTCAGCGGCGCGGTACAGTGCTTCGCCCCAGAACGCCTCACCATGATGGAACATCGGCGTGTAGAACATATAGCCCGCGAACATCGCCCCAAGCGCGAGCAGCCCGAGCGGAATCAACATGCTCAGCGGCGATTCATGTGGATCACCACCATCTGCGTGATGATCGTCATGAGCGTGGTCCTCACTCTGCGCCAGCTCAGCGCGCGGGCCGTGGAACGTCATATAAATCAGACGCCAGGAATAGAATGAGGTCAGCAGCGCCGCCAATATCCCCATCGCAAAGGCAAAAGTCGCAAATGAGACCCCGGACTGGCTTGCCGAAAACGCGCTCTCAATGATCGCATCCTTGGAGAAGAAGCCAGAGAATCCAAGCTCAGTATGCGGAATGCCGAGGCCGATAATCGCAATCGTACCGATCAGCATGGCGGCGTAAGTCAACGGCATGAAACGCGCGACACCGCCCATCTTGCGCATGTCCTGCTCATGATGCGAGCCATGGATCACCGAACCGGCACCAAGGAAGAGAAGCGCCTTGAAGAAGGCGTGCGTGAACAGGTGGAACATCGCCGCCTCATAGGCCCCAATCCCGGCAGCAAAGAACATGTAGCCAAGCTGTGAACAGGTCGAATAGGCAATGACGCGCTTGATATCGTTCTGCGCCATTGCGACAGTCGCGGAGAAGATCGCGGTCACCGCCCCGGTCAGCGCAATCATCGCCGCTGCATACGGCGCGTGTTCGTAAATCGGCGACATCAGACAGACGAGATAGACCCCGGCTGTCACCATCGTCGCGGCGTGGATCAGAGCTGACACCGGCGTCGGACCTTCCATCGCATCGGGCAGCCAGACATGCAGGAAGAACTGCGCCGACTTGCCCATCGCGCCAATGAACAAAAGCACGCCGATCACTTCCAGCGCTGGCAAGTTCATGCCGAGGAAAGGCAGCACAATCTCACGTACCGGCCCCGGCTCGGCCAATGCCAGCGGCACCAGCTCAGCGTTTTGCTTGATCGCGCCAAGCACGCTCTCAAACTCGACCGATCCAAAGATCACGAACACCGCCATGATGCCAAGCGCGAGGCCGAAATCACCGACGCGGTTGGTCACGAACGCCTTGATCGCAGCAGCGTTTGGTGCGTCTTTGGTATACCAGAACCCGATCAGCAAGTATGAGGCCAACCCGACCCCTTCCCAGCCAAAGAAGAGTTGAATGAAATTATCGGCCGTCACCAGCATCAACATCGTGAAGGTAAATAGCGACAGATATGAGAAGAACCGTGCGCGGTGCGGATCGTCGGCCATATAACCCCAGCTATACAGATGCACGAGACCAGAAACGCTGGTAATCACCGCCATCATGACGATGGATAAGGCATCGACGCGGATCGCCCAATCGGCCTGAAACTGGCCAACATCAATCCAGCTCATCAGCCGGATAATATGCGTACCGGCCTGATGCGCCGCCTCTGCGCCATGACCATCCGTGGCCTGCGCATCGCCGCCAAATGTGTAGCTGAACAGCTGAATGACGGAGAGCACACCGGCAAAACCAACCGTTGCCGTCGTGATCAGCATCGCCCCGCGATCGCCAAGGAACTTCGCCAGAAGTCCAGCGATCAGGGCCGCAACACCCGGTGCAAGCACAATGAAGAGAAGGAAATTATCGCCCAGCATAGTCTCGTCCTACCCCTTCATCAGATCGACGCTCTCGACCGCGATATCGCCGCGATTGCGGAAATACACGACAAGAATAGCCAGCCCGACCGCCGCCTCAGCCGCCGCAACGGTGAGCACCAGCATGGCGAAAATCTGTCCGGCAATTGTCCCGGAATAGACCGAAAACGCGATCAGGTTGAGATTGACCGATAGCAGGATCAACTCAATCGACATCAGGATAACGATGATATTCTTGCGGTTCACAAAGATACCGACAACCCCGATCGTAAACAGGATCGCAGATACAGTCAGGAAGTGATTGATGGTCAGCTCACCCATAGCTTAAATCCCCTTGCCCGGCTCAACTGGGACAGCCTCGGTGGCATCCTTGCGGCGGCGCGCTGTTTGTTGCGCAATGTTCTGGCGCTTGATCCCCGCACGCTCGCGCAAGGTCAGGACAATCGCCCCGATCATCGCCACTAGCAGGATCAGTCCGGCGAGCTGGAACAGCAGAAAATACTGCGTGTACATAACCTGACCGATGGCCTCGGCATTGGTTGCCGCGCCGGGGGCGGCCTCAAAATCAATCGTGCCATCGGTTTCACGCGCAAAGCTTGCAAGCGCGATCTCTGCAATGAAAGCAATCCCGACCAGCCCGGCAAATGGCCAGTAGCGCAGCGAGCCCTGCTTCATCTCAACAAAGTCCACGTCCAGCATCATCACCACGAACAGGAACAAGACGGCCACCGCGCCGACATAGACAACCACGAGCAGCATCGCCAAAAACTCTGCGCCAATCAGGACCAGCAGCCCGGCCGCCGTAAAGAAGGTCAGGATCAACCAGAGCACCGAATGCACCGGATTGCGCGCGATGATTACCGACAGCGCAGACACGGTCACAATGGCCGCAAATATATAAAAGGCGATCAGTTCCACGGCTTCAGCCCCAATCTTTCCTCAGCGTTTCAAACGCCATCCAAATTACGAGTGCGCGTGCTTAACGGTACGGCGCATCCAGTTCCAAATTCTTTGCGATCAGTCGCTCCCAACGGTCACCATTGGCGAGCAGCCTGTCCTTGTCATAATAAAGTTCTTCGCGGGTCTCTGTCGCAAACTCGAAATTCGGGCCTTCGACAATCGCATCAACCGGGCATGCCTCTTGGCAGAAGCCGCAATAGATGCATTTGACCATATCAATGTCATAGCGCGTGGTGCGGCGTGAGCCGTCTTCGCGCGGTTCGGCCTCAATCGTGATCGCTTGCGCCGGGCAGATCGCTTCACACAATTTACAAGCAATGCAACGCTCTTCACCATTGGCATAGCGGCGCAAGGCATGCTCGCCGCGAAAGCGCGGGGAGAGCGGGTTTTTCTCAAACGGATAGTTCACGGTCGCCTTGCGCCGCCCCATTTCCCGAACTCCGAGCCACATCGCTGTGAGGAAGTCGGTCAGGAAAATTCCACGAAGAAGCTGCGCTATATTCATCCCTGAACCCCCACATAAACCACGTACCCGCCCGTGATGACGACCGCCGCCAATGCCGTCGGCAGGAAGATTTTCCAACCCAGGCGCATCAGCTGATCATAGCGATAACGCGGCACCACCGCCTTGATCAGCGCGAACAAGAAGAAGAAGAACAATGTCTTGGCCATGAACCAGGCCAAATGGCCAAGATTGACCATCCAGACCGGGAACTGGTTCACAAAATCACTGCCAAACGGCACGACGCCATGCCAACCGCCAAAAAACAGGATCGCCATCATCGCGCACATCAGGACGATATTGAAATACTCGCCCAGCATGAACAGCAGATACGGCGTCGAGGAATACTCAACCTGATAGCCGGCGACCAATTCTGATTCCGCTTCGGGCAGATCGAATGGCGGGCGATTGGTCTCCGCCAGCGCCGACACAAAGAACATCACAAAAGCCACCACCATGACCGGGAACAGCAAGATGTTGTTGAAGCTCAAAATATGCCAGGTCCAGAAGCCGCTGCCCTGATGATCGACAATCGCGGTCAGGTTCATCGAACCAGACACCAGGATGACATTGATAATGATCAGGCCGATTGAGACCTCGTACGAGACCATCTGCGCCGCCGAGCGCAAGCTGCCAAGGAACGGATATTTCGAGTTCGAGGCCCAGCCGCCCATGATAATCCCGTAAACGCCCAGCGATGACACTGCAAACAGGTACAAGATACCAACATTCAGATCCGAAATGACCCAGCCCGGCGCGACCGGGATCACCGCCCAGCCCGCAAAGGCCAGCGCCACAGTCATCACTGGCGCGAGCAGGAACACAGTCTTGTTCGCCCCGGCTGGAATGATAATCTCTTTCAGCAGAAACTTGCCAAAATCAGCGAAGCTCTGCAACAGGCCGAACGGGCCGACCACGTTCGGGCCTTTGCGCATCATCACCGATGCCCAGACCTTGCGGTCCAGCAGCAACAGGAAGGCAATCGAAAGCAGAACCACCAGCGCAAACAGGCCGATCTGACCCATGACGAGTAGCCAGCCTATCAGTACGCCATTGTTTTCGATCAAACTACTCATCGCGCCGCCCTACTCCGCCGCCACAGCGGTTTCAAGACCCTGTTTTTGCATCGAACACTCCGCCATTGTCCTGGACGCCCGCGCCACGGGGTTGGTCAGGTAAAAATCGCCAATCGCCGCGCCGAATGGCCGCGCCGCATCGACCGATCCGGCCACCTCAATCGGCGCTTTCAGAGCGTCCACCCCGCTCGCACCCGGCGCAAACCCAAGCCCGGAGAAAACAGCGTTCGCGTCGCGCAATTGGTCACGCAATGCATCCGCCGAATCGTAAGGCAGTGTCTTGGCCAACACATCCGACAGGGCCCGGAAAATCGCCCAGCCCTCACGCGCCTCGCCCTTGGGCTGTACCGCGCGATGGGTCATCTGCACCCGGCCCTCGGTATTGACATATGTCGCCGCCATCTCGGTATAGGCCGCGCTTGGCAGAATGATATCCGCCGCTGCCGCCCCGGCATCACCGTGCGAGCCAACATAGATCACTTTAGTATCGCCCAGTTTCGATAAGTCAGCCTCATCCGCGCCAAGCACAACCAGTGTCTCAAGATCACCAGCCAGCATCGACGCAGTATCAACCCCCGCCTCACCCGGCACGAAGCCAACATCCAGCGCGCCAACCCGGCCAGCCGCGCTGTGCAGCACGCCAAACCCGGCCCAATCCTCGGTAACCGCCTGAACCTCAAGCGCGTAATCATGCACGGCTTTCAGGATCGCCGCGCCATCATCGCGGCACAGCACGCTCTCGCCGACCACAATCATTGGCCGTTTGGCATTACGCAGGGCTTCAGCCATCTCGCTATCGCGCCCGAACAGACCATCGAGCGCACCGGGGTCATCGCCGAGATGCTCATAATCATAGGTCAGATCAACGGCCTCACCGATCAGGCCAACTTTCAAATCATTCCATAGCCAGGCCTTGCGGATACGGGCATTCCACACCGCTGCTTCCTTGCGCGGGTTGACCCCGATCAGCAGCAGCGCATCGGCCTCCTCGACACCCATCAGGGTCGGGTTGAGGAGATAACGCTCACGCACGCCGTCAGTGCCATATTGCGCCCCTGCCGGGCGACAATCGGTGTTCTGCACACCCAGCGCACGGGCAAGATCGAGCGCCGCTTTGGCTTGCTCAACCTCGATCAGATCACCCGCGATAAAGCCGATTTTGTCGGCGGGAGCGGACAGCGCGTCTTTGGCCGCCGCAAACGCTTCACCCCAATTGACCGGGGTGAGCTTGCCACCTTTTCGCACATAGGGCGTATCCAGGCGCTGGCGGGCGAGGCCATCCCAGATGAAGCGCGACTTGTCTGATAGCCATTCCTCGTTCACTTCCTCATTGACCACCGGCATGATCCGCATCACCGCGTCGCCCTTGGCATCAACTCGGATCGCACTGCCCATCGCGTCCATGATATCTATGCTCGCCGTTTTGCGTAGCTCCCAGGGCCGCGCATTATAGGCGTAAGGTTTCGAGGTCAGCGCCCCGACCGGGCAAAGGTCGATGACATTGCCGGACAGTTCCGAGGTCAGGCTTTGTTCGAGATAGGTCGTGATCTCAGCACCCTCACCGCGCGAAATCATCCCGATCTCTTCGACGCCAGCGACCTCAGCAGCGAAGCGCACACAGCGTGTACACTGAATACAGCGGGTCATGATCGTGGCGACCAGCGGGCCCATATTCTTGTCTTCGACCGCGCGCTTGTTTTCTGCATAGCGGCTGGTTGAGCGGCCATAGGCGACGGCCTGATCCTGCAAGTCACATTCGCCGCCCTGATCACAGATCGGGCAATCAAGCGGGTGATTGATCAGCAGGAATTCCATCACGCCACTGCGAGCTTTTTCGACATAATTGCCATTGGTCAGGATGTTGGGCGGCGTGCCGTCCGGGTTCATCCGCATATCACCAACCGTCTGCGCACAAGACGCAATCGGTTTCGGCGCGCCCTGCCACTGAACCAGACACATCCGGCAATTACCCGCGACAGACAGGCGTTCATGATAACAGAAACGCGGAATTTCAGCGCCCGCTTCCTCACACGCCTGCATCAGGGTGTAACTGCGCGGCACCTCAATATCCTGGCCATCAATGTTGAGTTTGAAAAGATCGTCAGTCATGGATCAGCTATCTTCCGCAAGGTTGAACGCCATCGGGCCGGGTTCGCGAATGAAGCCCCAGGTCGCGGTGCAAATGACAAGGGTCAGGAACAAGGGCAATGCATGCTCCATCGATTCCTGACGCGCCGCCATCGCCAAATAAGTCACGCAAGACAGAGCGCCGCAAAGGATACTGCCCCACAAGAGCTGCGCCCGGAACACGCCCCCATAAGCAAACAGGACCATGCCGCCAGTGGTGCAAAACAATGTCAGATAACAGACATCCATCGCTGTCTTGACCGCGAACAAAGGCGCCTCGTCGAGATAAAGCCCGAACATCAAATGCGCACCATACGCCATCAGCGCCGCGCACCAAAGAAGGGTTAGAATGGCTCTCATAATCAACCCTTTCCAGACCGCGATAACAAATGAACCAAAAAAACGACTATGAGAACGGGAATCGCCAGAACGATCAGAACCAATAGCAATTGAATTGGACCAACAGCTCCCATAATCTTTACTCCGCTGCCACGACACCGCCCTGCACCAGCGCTCTTGGCGCTCGGTACTGGGTGATACGGTCTTCGATTTCAACTCGGAAATGGCGGATCAGGCCCTGTACAGGCCAGGCCGCCGCGTCGCCGAGCGCACAGATCGTGTGGCCCTCGATTTGATGCGAGACTTCAAGCAATTGGTCGATCTCGTCATGCTCGGCCTCGCCCTTGGCCATCCGGGTTAGCACGCGCCACATCCAGCCAGTGCCTTCACGGCACGGCGTACACTGGCCACAGCTTTCATGCTTGTAGAAATAGGCCAGCCGGGCAATCGCTGCGATCAGGTCGGTGGACTTGTCCATGACGATCACCGCCGCTGTGCCGAGACCGGATTTCAGGTCGCGCAACGTGTCAAAGTCCATATAGGCGTCCATGATCTGCTCTGCTGGAACCATTGGCACTGATGAGCCGCCGGGGATCACCGCTTTAAGGTTCTCCCAACCGCCGCGAATGCCGCCGCAATGCGTCTCGATCAGATCCTTGAACGTGATCGACATTTCTTCTTCGACATTGCACGGGGTGTTGACGTGACCAGAGATGCAAAACAGCTTTGTCCCGGTATTGTTCGGGCGGCCAAAACCGGCAAACCAACCCGCACCGCGCCGCAAAATGGTTGGCGCAACCGCAATAGACTCAACATTATTCACCGTGGTTGGCATACCATAGAGGCCAGCATTGGCCGGGAATGGCGGCTTCAGGCGCGGCTGGCCTTTTTTGCCTTCAAGGCTTTCCAGAAGCGCGGTTTCCTCGCCGCAAATATACGCGCCAGCACCGTGATGGACGTAGAGCTCGAAATCCCAGCCATTCTTGTTGTTCTGTCCGATCAGTTTGGCTTCATAGGCCTCTTTGACCGCCTTTTCGAGCGCCTCGCGTTCAGCAATATATTCGCCGCGCAGATAGACATAGCATTTATGTGCCCGCATGGCGCGGCTGGCGACCATGCAGCCCTCAATCAACAAATGCGGATCGTGGCGCATGATCTCACGATCCTTACAAGTGCCGGGCTCGGACTCGTCGGCATTGACGACAAGATAATGCGGCCGGGTTTCACTGACCGTCTTGGGCATGAAGGTCCATTTCAGGCCGGTCGGGAAGCCCGCGCCGCCGCGCCCGCGCAGGCCGCTTTGCTTGATCTGATCGCAAATCCACTCTGGCCCCGCGCCCAGCATTTCACGCGTCAGGTGCCACGCCCCGCGCCGCTTTGCGTCCTCAAGATCCGGCGAATGAGCGCCGTAGAGATTGGTGAAAATGCGGTCTTTATCTTGCAGCATCAGTCTTCACCCTCGTCCTTCGAGGACTCAACCTCGCCTGCGTCAACGCGTTTGGAAAACGCCGTTTCCTCACCCGCCGCTAGTGTTTTGGCCTGCGCAATCCAGTCTTCTCGTTCGACCCGGCCCGGAAACGATAACTCATTTTCGACCCATGCAATATTGACCGGCGTCCAGGCAGCAACCTGGCTGAACTTGTAGAAGCCGAGCGCATTCAGCGCCGTCTCGTTCACTGGCCCAATGCCCTTGATCCGCTTGAGATCGTCTTCCTCGCCCGCCGCAACTTTAAGCGCCTCTGGCTTTTCGCCCGTAGCTGCCGGTTTTGTCGTCTCGATCAAAGTTTTCTTGGCGGGTGCAGGCGTCTTGGGCTCAGCCGGAGCCGGCGCATCACTTGGCAGGTTTGGCAGTGTTTTGACCGCCTTGCTGCGCGACCCGTCATACAGCTCTGCTTCGACCAGCGACTTCGCGCCGCCCTCAGGTGCAGAGTTCAGCCGGTCAATAAATGTACCGGGCTTCACATCAGCGCCGTTCTGCAGTTTGGCAAGAATTTCAGTGAGGCTGTCTGGCGTCAGGTCTTCGTAATAATAGTCATTGATCTGAACCATGGGCGCATTGACGCAAGCGCCCAGACACTCAACCTCTTCCCAGGATAGGCGGCCATCATCGGTGACGTGCATCTTCGGGCCGATCTTCGCCTCACAAACCGTCTTCAAATCATTCGCGCCGCGCAGCATGCATGGGGTCGTGCCACACAATTGAATGTGGTGTTTGCCAACTGGCTGGAGCCGGAACATCGTATAGAAGGTCGCCACTTCGTAGACGCGGATATATGGCATTTCAAGGCGATCCGCGACTTCGCGCATAGCCGGTTCGGACAGCCAACCGGCATTGTCCTTTTGCGCGAGCCATAGCAGCGGAATGACGCCAGACCGCTTCTTGTCGTCCGGGTATTTGGCCAGCCAGAACGCAATTGTCGGCTCGGTCTCCGGCAGAAAAGCAAAACTGTCGCCGCCCGCCTCAATATCAAATCTACGCAGCGCCATTAGCGGTCAATCTCCCCGAACACGATGTCTAGCGAGCCGAGGATGGCCGAGACGTCGGCCAATTGGTGGCCTTTGCATAAATGATCCATGGCGGCGAGGTGGGGATAGCTCGGCGCGCGCACTTTCACCCGGTACGGACGGTTGCTGCCATCGGCGATCAGATACACCCCGAACTCACCCTTCGGCGCTTCAATCGCGGTGTAAGTCTCGCCTTCCGGCACGTGGAACCCTTCGGTGTAGAGTTTGAAGTGATGGATCAGGGCTTCCATCGAATTTTTCATCTCAGCCCGGCGCGGCGGCGAGGCTTTCGTGCCCTGGGTTAGAATGTCGCCTTTTGGCATATTCTCGATGCACCATTTGATAATCTCGTTCGAGACCTGCATCTCATCCATGCGGCAGACATAGCGATCATAATTATCGCCATTCTTGCCAATGATGACCGGGAAGACGTTATGCGGAATCTCGCTGTAAATCTCATACGGTTGGGACCGGCGCAAATCCCAGGCGAGGCCCGATCCGCGCGCCATCACGCCAGAGAAACCCCATTGCATGATGGTCTTTTCATTGACCACGCCAATATCAACATTGCGCTGTTTGAAGATCCGGTTTTCCGAAATCAGGCCTTCGAAATTCTCCATCATCTTGGGAAATTCGGCGCAGAAGGCCATAATGTCGTCGATCAGTTTCTGATCAATATCCTGATGCACACCGCCGGGCCGGAAATAGGCCGCATGCATGCGCGAGCCACTGGCGCGCTCGTAGAAACCGATCAGCTTTTCACGCTCTTCAAACGCCCAGGTGATCGGGGTCAGCGCGCCGCAATCGAGGATCTGAGTACTGACATTCAGCAGGTGATTGAGGATCCGGCCAATCTCGGAATAGATCACCCGGATGAAGCTGGCACGGCGCGGCACTTCAAGTCCAAGCATACGCTCAATCGCCAGACACCAGGCATGTTCCTGGTTCATCGGTGCAACATAATCGAGCCGGTCAAAATACGGCAGACCTTGAAGGTATGTCTTATATTCGAGCAATTTCTCGGTACCGCGATGCAACAGACCGATATGACAATCAACCCGGTCAACCAGCTCACCATCAAGGTCCAGCACCATCCGCAGCACGCCATGCGCCGCCGGATGCTGCGGCCCGAAATTCATCGTGAACGTGCGATCCTGTTCAGGCAGGAGTTTCATGTCATCCGCCATTAGGCGCCCTCCTCCTCAGCATCATCGGCTTTTTCATCACCCGGAATGACGGCTGCAATGCCTTCCCAAGGGCTAAGGAAATCGAAGTTGCGGTATTCCTGCGTCAACTCAACCGGTTCATGCACGATACGCTTTTTCAGGTCGTCATAGCGAATTTCGGTATAGCCGGTGAGCGGGAAATCCTTGCGCAGCGGATAGCCCTCAAAGCCATAATCGGTCAAAATCCGGCGCATATCCGGGTGGCCGGCAAACCGCACGCCGTACATGTCAAAGGCTTCGCGCTCATACCAGTCGGCAGACGGATGAAGCTTGGTCAGCGTCGGCACAGCGCTTTCTTCATCGGTACGAATCTTGACCCGCACCCGGTGGTTCATGCGCATTGACAGGAAGTGATAGACCACCTCGAACCGCTGCCCGCGCTCGGGATAGTCAACCCCGCAAATATCAATCAGCGTCTCAAAGCTGCACATCACATCGCGCTTGAGGAAATCGGCCAGTGAGGCAATCGCATCGCGTTCGGCATATAGCGTCAGGTCACCAAACATGACGTCGAACTTGCGTACCGCATCAGGCATTTTCTCAGCGATATACTCGCCCAGAATATCCAGCGCTTCGGTCTGTTCACTCATGTCCCAAAGCTCCCTAGCGCTCGATTGAGCCTTCACGGCGGATTTTCTTCTGCAACTGCAAGAAGCCATAGACCAAAGCCTCAGCGGTCGGCGGGCAACCCGGCACGTAAATGTCAACCGGAACAATCCGGTCACAGCCGCGCACAACGCTATAGCTATAGTGGTAATAGCCGCCGCCATTCGCGCACGATCCCATCGAGATCACATAGCGCGGCTCAGGCATCTGGTCGTAAACCTTACGCATTGCCGGGGCCATTTTATTGGTCAGCGTCCCGGCAACGATCATCACATCCGATTGGCGCGGTGAGCCACGCGGGGCAATGCCGAACCGCTCCAGATCATAGCGCGGGTTCGCCGCTTGCATCATCTCAACCGCGCAGCAAGCGAGGCCAAAGCTCATGAACATCAGCGAGCCGGTACGCGCCCAAGCGATCAGGTCATCAGCGCCCGCGACGAAATATCCCTTATCGGCCAGATGGTCCGACAGACCGGCATAGAACGGGTCATCAGCGCGGACATCTGCGCCGCCCTCAATACCGGCTCGGCCAGCGCCAAGTGCATAGGGTTTGAAATCATCCGCCATCGCCCGCGCTCCCTAGTGCCACTCGAGTGCGCCGCGACGCCACTCATAGATGAAGCCAACCGTCAGAACACTGAGAAACAGCACCATAGACCAGAACCCGAACACGCCAATGGTCCCAAGGCTGACCGCCCATGGAAACAGAAAGGCGATCTCCAGGTCAAAGATAATGAATAGAATCGCGACCAGATAGAAGCGAACGTCAAACTTCATCCGGGCATCATCGAAGGCGTTAAAGCCGCACTCATAAGCAGAGTTTTTCTCAGGATCCGGATTGTGTGGCGCAAGCACCGCTGCCCCGACAATGAACAGAAGCGAGATGATCGTGCCCAGTCCCAAAAACAGGAGAACCGGCAAATAATCGAGGGCGAGGCGCTGAATATCAGTCATACGAACTAAGGTCTCCCGTTGACCGGATAGAATGTGTCTGTGCGATAAAACGCTTTCGCGCCAAGCGCAAGATCGTCTGCCCTGTCTGACTAGCCTTTTTCAGCGGCAATTTCCTCCCTATTTTCTGCGACCTGGCGTCACGCCACTGCGAGACGCTCGTAACAAGAAAACCAAACCTCGTTTAAGGCCCAAATTTCTCGAATTATCAGATCATCGTTTATGCCTGATCCTTGATCAACAGGAGGCGAAATTTCCGGTGAGCACAATACTATCTGATTTCGCCTGTACCCGGATCGAAGACCAGCACACGGCCATCAACGGTTGTTGCGGTGACGACCCAGCGCTCAGTGAAGACCACGCCATCCACACTCACGGTTTTGACCAGTTTCGGCGCTTCAGAAAAAATCGTGTAGTGAGAGACGGATGCTGACACATTTTCATAAGCAGAAAATGATCCCGACTGTGCCTTCTCAGGCCCTGAAATATCCAGTGTGGAGTAACTCTTGATCAGGTTACCACCTTGATAAAATGCAATCGCCAGATGATCGGCTTGCGGATCATGACCACGATGCCAGGAGCCCAAACGTATGATTGTATTGCCTATCGGATGGCACAAAACAAATATTCTCCCGCTGAACCAGTCGTAACTCTCAACCAATTCATCCTGACCCCTGCTAACACGCAAGACATCGGTGCGGCCCTGTTGGCGCAGGCCCGACTGAGGATCGACATCGTGATCCGGTATAGATTTCGCGTAGCACCGCCCGTAAGGACCGGCAGAGACGTTCGCCACATTACCGGCTTCCTGATCAGCTAAAGCAACAGATGCCGAGGACACCAGAGTAATAGAAAACAGCAAAAGTCGAATAAGCAAGTTCATGGAGATGACTATAGAATAAAACCCTCCGGAGCGACAGTCCGCGTCTCTGCGTAGGCGGCTGTGCAGTCAGAATAATCGATATGCCCTTGTTGCCGCAGCCAAGACTGCATACTGGACGGTATGACTTTTGTGATCGCTGACTTGTCGGACCTGACCGCCCTGCCTTTTGACGAGATTATTGATGTCAGATCGCCTGCTGAATTTGCCATTGACCACCTCCCCGGAGCGATCAATCTGCCTGTCCTGAGCGATGCTGAGCGCGCCGAAGTCGGCACGATCTACGTCCAAGACAGCAAGTTCAGAGCGCGCAAGGTCGGAGCGGCCCTGATCGCACGCAACGCAGCCCAGCATATAGAGACCCATTTGGCCGACAAGACCGGCGAATACGCGCCGCTGATCTATTGCTGGCGCGGCGGGCAAAGATCGGGATCATTTGCAACCATCCTCAAACAGATCGGTTGGCGCGTACAGACTTTGCAGGGGGGGTACACGTCTTATCGACGGGCGGTTGTACGCATCCTGTATGCGCAACCCTTTCCCTGCAAAGTGATTTTGGTTAGCGGCAATACCGGCACAGCAAAAACCGAGTTTCTGCTCGAATTACAGGCGCTTGGCCAGCAGGTTATCAATCTTGAAGGTCTCGCCAATCATCGCGGCTCACTGTTTGGCGCGCGCGCAACGCAGCAACCCTCGCAAAAAGCTTTCGAAACAGAAATTGCCGGCCAAATGGCGCAGTTTGACCCCGAACGCCCCGTGCTGGTCGAGGCAGAATCAAGCCGGATAGGAGAATGCCGCCTGCCCCCGGCGCTATGGAATGCGATGAAAGTCGCGCCGCGCATCGAAATAGAAGCTTCGATAGACGCCCGCTCAGCCTATCTCGCCAAGACCTATCGCGACATTACCAGCAATGCGGATCAACTCAGTGCGATGATCAATCGCTTGCGCCGATACCACGCGGCTGAAACAATCGAAGATTGGCAAACGCTCGCTGAGAGCGGCAAGTTTCAGGCCCTTGCCGCCGAGCTGATGCTCCAACACTATGATCCGCGTTACACCAAGCAGGGGTCACGCAGCAAACGCGCGCCGGCCCGCACTGTGCCACTCGGCGATCTGTCACCCGAAACCGTACAGAGCGCTGCACGTGAGATGATCTCGCTCATTCCATCCGTCGCTAACTCACAGCAATAAACGGCTCGCCCTTGGTGATTTCACCAATCAAAGCAGCAGGCTCGCCAGCATTGCGCAGCATTTTCAGCGCTGCCTGCACTTGACTTGCCGGGATCGCGGCGAGTAATCCGCCTGCGGTTTGCGGATCGAACAAGAGATCAGACCGGGCGCTATCGGGGCGCGACATGTGCTCGCTTATGGCTGCATTGGCTGACCAGATCGTCGACTTGACCCCAGCTTGTATCAGCTCTTCTGCGCCAGGCAGAACCGGAACCGATGCCAGATCCAGCTTTGCTGCCACGCCGGACGCTTCAAGCATTGTCAGCAAATGCCCGGCCAAGCCAAATCCCGTAACATCTGTCATTGCCTGCGCGTGCGGGGACAGAATCTCTGATGCGCGCGCCTGTGGGCGGACCATGCTTTTCAGCGCCGTCTCAACGTCGTGCCCTTCGGCCAAGCCGCGCATTTCACCGGCGAGAATAGTGCCCGTACCGATTGGCTTTGTCAGGACAAGCGCGTCGCCAGGCCGCGCGCCAGCCAAGCCAATCGCCTGGCCCTCAACCAGCCCTGTAACTGTGAAACCAATGGTCAGCTCAGCACCCTGACTAGTGTGCCCACCGGCAATATCTGCGCCAGAAGCCGTAACCACCGCGCCTGCTCCAGCCATGATCTCGCGCAACATATCGGCCTGCATTTCAGGCGACATACGCGGCAGAACCAGATTCGCCAAAGCGATTTGCGGCGTCGCACCCATCGCCCAAATATCGCCCATCGCATGCACAGCGGCAGTCCTGGCCATCAACCATGGGTCCTCGACAAAAGCGCGTAAGTGATCGCTCGTCACAACTTGCTGGCCGCTGCCATGCTGCAAGACCGCCGCATCATCGCCCGGTCCGCTCAGGACATCGCTGCGGTTCGGCGCTGGCAGATGGCTCAACCCCGCTTGCAACGCGCCGTGCGCCAGTTTCGAGCCGCAGCCACCACATAGCGGCCCGTCACCGATTGCCGCCTCAACGCCAAGTGCGATCGCCTCCGGTAACTCTGGGGCAGCCATATCAGGATAGGTCCGAAACTGGTGCATGAACTTTTGGTCGATACGGTCTTTCAGCCGCCACAGCCATTGGCCCTTGAAGGTCACGCCAAACTTGTCCGCCACCGCCGATTTACGCCCAGTTGAGATCAGTTTGAGATAATCGCGCTGCGGCTGAAAGCGTTGCATAGGCTTGCCGGTTAGGCACGCTCGCAAATTGTCATACAGGATCGGCGCTTCACGCACCGCAAACACGCCCGCTTTCGGACGCGGCGCGTGGCTAAGGTGAGCGCAATCGCCAACCGCAAAGATGTCACTATGACTGGTCGAGCGCAGGGTGGCATCGACATTGATATAGCCGTTGTGCAAATCCAGGCCGGTGGTCTTGAGCCAGTCATGTGGCCGGGCTCCGGCGGCGCTGACAATGAAGCTGGTGGGCAGTTGCGAACCATCCGTTAGTTGGACGCTCTTGGCTGACACACTCGCCACGTCTGCGCCGGTTTGAAGCGCCACGCCGGATCGTGACAGCTCGGCCAGCAAGGCGCGGCGCGTGCCCTTTGCCAGCTCGCGCAGGCCACGTGTCCCAGCCTCCAGCAAGACAACGCACGGCGACCCGCAATCAAGCTCAGCCAGCCGGTGCGCCATGGCCAGTGCCAGTTCTGCACCCGCAACACCGGCTCCGATGACCGCTACATTTGGCGCAGCGTGCCCTGCTTGGACCGCCGCAACAAACCCATCCCAAGCCGCCGAGTAAGGCCCGAGTGGTTTGGCGGCATGCGCATGCTCTGAAAACCCCGAAATGTCAGGCAAGTCCGCCGTGATCCCAATATCAACCGATAAAGCATCATAGGAAATATAAGGTCGCTGGGAGAACATGACTCGTTTGCGCTCTGTATCAATTGCGATGGCATGGTCGAGCACAAGGCGAGCACCCGCATGTCTGGCCAGACGCACCAGATCTATATCCAACTCACCGCGCTGATAATGACCAGCGACATAACCAGGCAACATGCCGGTATAGGGCGCGGTCACATGCGGATCGATCACTGTGAGCCTTACCCCTGCCAGCGGCGTCATTCCCCACTTTCGCAACACGAGGGCATGGGCATGGCCGCCGCCAATCAGGACGAGTTCACGGGTCAGGGGCAGCGGCATACTCATGGCTGAAGGCTTTCACATGCAGCAACCAGCAATGACAAGTCTCGATCTGCTTAGATCACGCTCACAGCCGATAAATTCGCCGCGCAGTGCCCGTGAACAGCATGTCCTTTTCGGCCTCGGAATAATCTGCGGCAATCTTTTTCAGTCCGTTCCACAAGACTTCGTAACTGATCGACAGGCGATCCACCGGAAAGTTGCTTTCGAACATGCAGCGCTCTGGCCCAAAACAGTCGATCATGTGGCTGTAGTAGCGTGCCTGCGCGTCAACGAACTCATCCGAACTTGGCGGCATGTCACGCGTGTTCCAGCCAAAACCATTGTCCGGCATCGCCAGGCCACCAATCTTGGCATAGACGTTCGGGCATTCGGCAATCGCGGCCACATCATCTTTCCAGACCGCAAAAATCTCATCGCGCTGCCCCTCAAACCGTCCGACCCCTAGCGGCGTTCCAAAATGGTCGAGGATCATGGTCGTACCTGGCACAGCTTTGGCGAGGTCGCGGAAGGCCAGATTCTGGTGGTGGTAATGCCACGTGTCATAGGTCAAGCCACGTTCACCCAGTCGGGCGACACCGCGCCGGAAGTCTGCGTGCAGGTACAACCCTTCTGGTGCAAGCCCCGGAATAGTCAGGGCGTCTGGTTGCGGGTCACTGGCGCCAGCATGGCGGATGCCGCGAAACAGGCCTTGAGCCGCCGTTTCATGCGCATCGAGACAATCATCAAGGTCAGATCGGGTAAGGTCTGCATGCGCGATGAGACCGGCAATCGTCGCGCGCGCAGGATCCTCACGTGAGCGGATCGCCGCAGCGGTCACAAACTCGGTTTCACCGACAGGTTTTAAATGATCCGGGCCAGCGCTGCGATAGGCTGAGCCGCATTCCATAAAGACGGTCTGGGTGACCTTGTGGCCTGCGCCAGTGTCTGACCAAAGTTGATCCAGATTATAATGCATCGCGACTTGCGGCCAAAGATGGTGGTGCGGATCAACAATTTCTCGGTCCGGGTCAATTATGTCTTCGCGAACCTGGGACAGCCAGTCATTATTGTCGAACATCAAAACGCCTCCTGCTCTAACCATATCGCCAATTCGTGGTTCGGCCATGCTTCCCTCGGGTTATCTCTCGCCAAGGTGGGATGTTGCGCTAAGTTCAGTGAAAACCGGGAGATGAGTATGGTGGCGAGTATCTGGAATTTCGGTGATCTCCTGGATGAAGTAGGCAAAGCCCTGACACAAGCCAACCCCGCCCTGATCCACGGCGAGCGGATTATCTCCTGGCCAGAGATGACACGGCGCTCAAACAATATCGCGCGGGCCCTGCGCAACCGAGGGGCCGAAACCGGCGACAAGGTCAGCATGTATATGCGCAATCAATGCGAATATATGGAAAGCATCGCGGCCAGCTTCAAAGCCCGCCTGACGCCGGTAAATGTCAATTACCGCTATCTCGACGATGAGCTGACCTATATTTTCGACAATTCAGACAGCGTTGCAGCCTTCTACGACGTTGAATTTCGCGCCAATGTCGACCGGGTTCGCGGGCGCCTTCCCAAGATCAAAACCTGGGTTGAAGTTGGCGGCGATGGCGATACACCAGATTTTGCCATCGCGTATGATGATCTGGCGGCTGATGGCAACGGCGCGACCTTGGAGCTTGAGCGCTCCGGTGACGATCTGATGTTCTTGTACACTGGCGGGACAACCGGCCTGCCGAAAGGTGTGATGTGGCCGCATCAGACCTGGCGGCAAGCCAGCCTCGATGGTTTGCGCCGGATGCTTGGTTTTGCCCCGTCGAACATGGCTGAGCATCTTGCGCTTGTCGATCAGATGGGCCGGCATGGCCGACAACTCCCAGCCTGTCCTCTGATGCATGGCACTGGCCTGTTTACGGCGCTCGCGACCCTGCTGAATGGCGGCGCAATCGTCACCCTCACCCAGATGAGCAAATTCGACCCGGTAAACCTGTGGCAAACTGTTGAGCAGCATGGTGTGACCGCAACGGCGATTGTCGGTGATGCCTTTGCCAAACCGATGCTGAAAGCGCTGGAAGACAATCCCGGCCGCTTTAACCTCTCCTCCATCCAGACAATTTCCTCGTCTGGTGTGATGTGGAGCATGGATGTCAAACAGGGCCTGATCAAGCACATCCCGCAAGTTGCCTTGATGGATAGTTTCGGTGCCTCCGAAGCGGTTGGGTTTGGCATGTCGGTGACGACGGCGGAGTCTGGCCAAGAGACCGCTAAGTTCGAAATCGGCGAGCATTGCAAAGTGTTCTCTGAAGACGGCCGCGAGGTTGAACCTGGTCGCGGCGAAGCTGGTTTCATCGCACGTGGCGGCGCGGTTCCGCTTGGCTATTACAAGGACGAGAAAAAATCCGCTGAGACGTTCAAGACAATCAATGGCGTGCGCTATTCCATTCCTGGTGACTGGTGCACGGTTGAGCGCGATGGCACACTAACGCTGCTCGGGCGGGGGTCGATCTGCATCAATTCCGGCGGCGAAAAGATCTACCCAGAAGAGGTCGAGGAAGCACTGAAAGAGCACGACGCCGTTGAGGATGCCCTCGTGATCGGACTCGCTGATGAAAAATGGGGACAGGCAGTCACGGCAATCGTTGCCTGTCTGCCCGGCCAGACTGTCGATGAGGACGCTTTGCGCGCCTTTGTGCAGACCCGGCTCGCCCGCTTCAAAGCCCCCAAACGCATCTTGTTCAAAGACAATCTCGACCGGGCCGCTAATGGCAAGGCCGATTACAAGATGATCAAGGCGTTCGCAGAGCAAGCCCTCGGCCTATAGGCTTTAGCGAACCCAGGCCCCCGGTGCATTAGTGCGATAACCGATCGCCCGATAGGCCGCATCAATCAGGCTCTGGCCACGCTCGTTCAGCAAAATTCCGTTACCCATCTGGGTCATCGTATAGCTGAAAGCCAAACCGCATTCAGGATCAGCAAACCCGATTGAGCCACCGGCGCCGACATGACCAAAAGCCTTGTCACCGATGATTGCCGACTGCCGATTACCGGGATTTGCGAGGCCGCGATTGTCCATTGATTTCATGAAGCCGGGCCCAAATCGTGACGGGATCAGCAAGGTGGCGTCCTGACGTGTCGCGGTTGTCACCATGCTCATATGAGCAACCCGGTCTTTCGACACCAGAGAGCCGTCATTGACCGCCAATGGCGTATACATCGTAACCTGCCCGCGCGCATTCGATATCCCACCCGCACCGCCAATTTCCGCCTGATAAGAACCGGGGCCATCGGGTGTCCAACCACCGCCATTCAAGAATGCCAGTGCCTGAATTGAAGTTGGATCAGACATCAGCGCAGTTATGAAATCGCTGAAGGCGTCACCGGGCTGTGGGGCATAAGGCATCACTGGCGCAACGGTGCGGTCGAAATCATCCGGCACGCCGATCCAGAAATCAGCGCCGAGCGGGCCTGCCACTTCGTCGCGAAAGAAAGTGCCAAGTGACTTGCCGGAGACGCGGCGTACAAGCTCGCCAACCGTCCAGCCAAAATTGACCATGTGATAGCCGTTGCGTGTCCCCGGTTCCCAGAACGGTTCCTCGTCTTCCATCCGCGAGATCATATAGTCCCAGTCCAGAAAGCCGCCATCCTTCACCGATTCCCTCAACGCAGGCAGCGCGCTTTCGTGGTTCAGCATCATCGCAACCGTGGTCTTGTCCTTGCCGTGCTTGCCGTACCCTGGCCAATAATCTGTGACCAGCGCGTTCAAATCCAGCTCACCACGATCAATCAGGATATGCGCACAAAGCGCGGTGGCGGCCTTGGTACAGGAAAACACAACTGAGACAGTATCTTCCTGCCATGGGTCCTGACTGCCCTGATCCACAACCCCGCCCCAGAGATCGACCAGCTTTTCACCGTTCAAGCTCAGACAAACCGATGCACCACTTTCACCGCGCTCGGCGAAATTACGCTCAAATTCTTCTCTCAACTCAGTGAATTTTGGATCATTGGTTCCAGAAACAATGCCGCTCATGAGATATCTCCACTCGGTTTTCTTGATAATTGCGTGGCCAAGCTGGCGCTTGCAAGCCTGCCGTAGGGCAAAGCTCACAAAATCATGCCGGACAAGTGATCCAAAGACACAAATGTTTCAAATTAGCGATCTATCAAAACCAAATGCATGCATTATTTTCACCTGCCCAGCACAACTTCTATCCGTAGGCAGTCATGATTTCAGATTTCAATTCATTTACCGGTCCGACTGAGTTCGATTGCGACGTTTGCATCATCGGCGCTGGCGCTGCGGGCGTCACGCTGGCGCGTCAGCTGAGTTCGAGCAAGCTCAATGTTCTTTTACTGGAAAGCGGGGGAAGCGATTTCGAGCCGGACGTCCAGGAACTTGCGATCGGTGAGAGTAGCGGATTCTCTTATTACGAGCTTGAGCATGCCCGCTTACGCTTCTTCGGCGGAACCTGTGCGATTTGGGGTGGCCGCACTGCGCAGCTCGACCAGATCGATTTTGAACAACGTGATTGGATTCCACATAGCGGCTGGCCGTTCGAGAAAGAAACGCTCGCGCCCTACTATCATCGAGCGCAGGAACTGTTGGAAATTCCAGCCGTCGCCAACAATCAATTGCCTGGGTTTGCCAATCCCTTTGACGAGGAAAAACTGAAAACGGCATTCTGGCAGTTTGATGAAAAATTCGATCGGTTTGCCCTGCACTGCAACATAGACCTGGGTCAAAAACCTCGCGTGTCGATCCTTATGCATGCCACTGTGACGCGACTCATTACGTCCGAAAACGGCCAAGCCATACAGACGGTGGAGATCAAGAACCACAAAGGCATGCAAGGCGTGATAAGGGCGCGCACTTTTGTTCTGGCAACAGGTGGTCTTGAGGTTCCGCGCTTGCTGTTATCATCGAAATCCGCGAGCCATCCAGAAGGGGTCGGCAACAATAACGACCTGGTTGGACGCTATTTCATGGAGCACCCACGCGCCCGAGGCGCGCGGATCGTCCCCAAGAATGCCAAAGCCTTGTTCAAGCTTCTGCCTGAAGTGACGCGCCACCACGGTGATCGCTATGGTATGCTGCTGCGCCCTGGCGAGACGTATCAGGAGCAAGAGGCCCTCCTGAATACCGGGTTCACCCTGTCTGTGCGCAAGAATCCCGGCGAGACGGAAGAAGCCTATAAGCGCTTGTACAACACAATTCGTCACGGCATATCGCCGAATAAGTTTGGCCGGGCCTTGTGGAAAGTCATCCGCCGCGCCGCGTTCAACATTGAGGATTCTCTGGGGACGTATTTGCGTACATCGCAATGTAAAAAGCCCAGTTACGGCCTGTACGCCATCTTGCGCGCCGAACAGGCCCCGAACCCGCAAAGCCGGGTCAAGTTGAGCGAAGATCGCGATGGGCTTGGCATGGCAAGGATCAATCTCGACTGGCAGCTTTCGGACCTCGATAAGCACAGCGCAAATGGCGCAATTAGCGCACTCGATTCAGAACTTCGGCGCCTGGATATTGGGCATGCAGAACCGGCCCCGTGGCTGAATGGCAGCGGTAAGACATGGGAGTTTGACCCACTCGCCAGTAGCCATTCAATCGGTGGGTATCACCATATGGGAACCGCCCGCATGGCAGATAGCGCAAAGCAAGGTGTAACCGATGCTGACGGACGCGTGCATGGGGTCGAGAACCTCTACATTGCAGGCAGCGCCCTGTTTCCAACCAGCGGCTGGGCCAACCCAACCCTCACAATATTAGCAATGACCCTACGCCTCGCCGATAAGCTGGAAACAACTGCCGCGACATAAGAGAAAAATGGTGCCCGGGGGCGGATTTGAACCACCGACACGCGGATTTTCAATCCGCTGCTCTACCCCTGAGCTACCCGGGCGGGCCAGTTGGGGAAACGGGGTATTAGCGCCCCTTCCCCGGCTTGTCCAACCTGGATTATGGGTTTTTGCAGGTGCCGACTCAGATTGCTTCTACAACCTGCTCTATTGCGCCAAAAATCGAGTGCCCGGCACCGTCCAGCACCTCGATTCGCACTGAATCACCGACTTTCATGAACGGCGTTTCGGCGGTTCCACCAGCAATCGTCTCAATCATTCGAATCTCGGCGATGCAGGAATAGCCCAGCCCGCCATCGCGAACCGGCTTGCCAGCGCCGCCATCAGCATCCTTGTTCGAGACTGTACCCGATCCAATCACTGTGCCAGCGCTAAGCGGCCGGGTCTTGGCTGCGTGAGCGACCAGACGCGCCAGCGAGAATGTCGCATCAACGCCTGCCTCGGCACGGCCAAACGGCTCGCCATTATAATCCACGCGCAATGGCAGATGGACCAGCGCATCGCGCCACGCCTCGCCCAGCTCATCCGGTGTCACCGCCACCGGCGAAAACGCACAAGGCGGCTTGGATTGGAAGAAGCCAAACCCCTTGGCCAGCTCACCGGGAATCAAGCCGCGCAGCGACACATCATTACACAGCATGATCAGTTTGATGTGCCCGGCGGCGTTTGCCTCACTCACCCCCATCGGCACGTCATCGGTGATGACCGAGATCTCCCCCTCCATATCGCAGCCCCATGCTGGATCGCCCAGCGGAATCGCATCACGCGGACCAAGAAATGCATCTGAACCGCCCTGATACATCAATGGATCATCATAGAAACTCGCAGGCACTTCAGCGCCGCGAGCTTTACGCACCAGCTCAACATGGTTGATGTAGGCCGATCCATCTGCCCACTGAAAGGCGCGTGGTAGCGGGCTCTCACAATCATGCTCATGAAACCGGAAAGTTGGCACAGAGCCCAGTTCAACCTGCTGCGCCAAAGCCGCTAATTGTGGCGCGGCAATATTCCAAGCATCCAAAGCTACCTGCATTGTTGTCGCGATCCGGGCGGCATCTGTGCACCGTGTCAGGTCGCGCGATACAACTACCAATCGACCATCTCGCGAGCCATTTTTGAGCGTGGCAAGTTTCATATCAGCCTCTCCTGTCAAGTTCGGCTTGTTCTAGCGCCATCGGTTGCATTTTCAACCAGTTCCAGAGCGACTAAGAGTAGCGCACGTCCGCCTTCTTCGCAGCGCCCGCTTGTGCCGCAACAGTCGCGACGCTCACCTCTAGATCACCAAGATAATTGTCAATGACATCGGTATGTTTCGGCGACAGCATCAAGTGCAAGCTCGGCGGCTCCTTGGTCACCGATGTAAACCAGCCACGGCGGTATATCTCGCCGTAAATGGCAAACGCATGATGCTCAGGATGAGCAAAGGCGATCAGGCCGAGCATTGGGTTGCCGAGGATTTTGAAGCCGAGCCGTTTCACCCCCTCCTCAACGCGCTCCCGGGTTTCACAAACCTGCCCTTGCAGGCGTTTATACCCGTCTACACCCAAGACATTCATCACTGCCCAGGCCGCCGAAATTGCACCGCCAGGCCGTGTGCCAGCCAAGGTCGGTGTCTTCATTGGCGCACCTGCCCAACACGCCAGATCGAACGGCATATGTGCGTAAAGCTCCTCGCTGCGAAACAGCACGGTCGAAGCGCCCTTCGCTGCGTAGCCATATTTGTGCAGGTCAGCGCTCATCGATAGCACCGCTGGCACTTCGAAATCGAAGGCAGGCACCGGCACGCCGTTCATCCGGGCGAACGGCGCGAAATAACCACCAACACACGCATCAACGTGCAGCCAGACGCGCTTGCGCATCGCCACCTCACCGAGCACCTCAATCGGGTCAATAATCCCATGCGGAAAGTTTGGCGCAGAGCCAACCAGCATGATCGTGTCGGCGTCGCAAGCCTCGCCCATTGCCTCAACATCCGCCTCATATGTGCCATCCGCGCGTACAGCGATGCGGCGCACGTTAATATCCATGAGATGGCAAGCCTTATCGAAAGCCAGATGCGCCGACTGCGGAATAACGATGTTCGCTCGCCCCGTTGCGCGACCATCGGCGCGGGCATAGTCGCGCGCCGTCTTGATCGCCATGGTGATTGAATCGGTACCACCCGATGTCATCGCACCTGTCGCCCCCTCTGGCCCATGCAGCAAGCCAAGTGCCATCGAGATTACATCTTTTTCCATTTGCGCCAGTGATGGAAAGGCCAGCGGACCAAGCCCATTTTCGGACATATAGGCCGTATAGGCCTGTTTCTGGATCGCCGCGATTTCCTCACCCGCATTGAACACATAGACCGCCGTCTTGCCGTCACGCCATTTGGCATCGCCGTCGCCGCGCGCCATCATTTCGCTCTTGATTTCGGCCCAATCACGGCCCTTGATCGGCATCTGCATGCAGGCCTCCTCCAGTTCAACACAGCATGCGCGATATTTTATCAGATGGCGAGAGGGTGTGGTGCCCGCGGCCGGACTTGAACCGGCACTCCTATACAGGAAAGGGATTTTAAGTCCCTCGTGTCTACCAAATTCCACCACGCGGGCACGCGCGATGTGGTTAGCGTCAGACGCATACAGAAACAACCTGATTTCCCAACTTGTCAGTAATTATATGTATGCAATGCCGATCAGACACAGAAAAGCCCATTGCAATGTCGAGCCCGCATCGCGTATACAAGCGCTCGTGTCGGAGCGTAGCGCAGCCCGGTAGCGCACCGGTCTGGGGGACCGGGGGTCGCAGGTTCGAATCCTGCCGTTCCGACCATTCACTGCAAAATTATTCAGGTATCTGATCCAGTCGATCAGGTCGATCAGGCCGCTTTTTTGAACCTGGCGGCATCAAGGCGCGCTTTGATATCGGTCAGGTCGGCAAGCACAGCCGCAAGCCCGCGTTCGGTTTCAGGCGACACGTCTGGCGCATCACCCACTTTGAAAGCGGCGCGGACATTTTCTTGCAATTGACGTGCGGGACTAGCCATAGGTCTAGCATTCACAGATTCGGCCGGCGCGACAATCAGCGCATCGCCGTGCGTGACAGATTCCACGCCTTGCTCACCGAGCAGTTTTGCTGCGCCTTTCAGCGTCATGCCCTTATCGTGCACCAAAGTCTGGATCGCGCGCAAGGCCGCCATATCTTCAGGCCGAAACATCCGGCGACCATCGCGGCGCTTAAGAGGCTTGACGAACTTTGTGAACTTGCCTTCCCAATAGCGCAGCACATGTGGCTGGAGCCCCAACTCGTCTGCTGCCTCACCGATTGAACGGTAAGCGTCTGCCGATTTCTCGATTTTGCGGGCAGCAGATTTTGTCATGGATAAGATCTTTCGGGTCTATCCTCCGACGCGGGTTTTGAGCATCGGAGAGGGTTTGAAGGTCACAACCCTGCGTGCCGAAATCGTTGCCTCAATCCCTGTCTTGGGATTGCGCCCTTCACGGGCCGCCTTGCGGCGAACACTGAAATTGCCAAAGCGAGACAGCTTTACTGAGCCTTCATCTTCAAGGCTCTCGCTGATCATCTCCAACATACGGTCTAGCAGGTCGGAGGATTCCTGACGTGTCAGCCCGACCTCACGCACAATGGCGTCGGTTAGCTCTACACGGGTCAAAGTTGTTGCACTCACAGTTGTCAGGCTCCTCATCGTTAACAATAAGGGGCCAGTCGTTAACGAAGTACGAAAGGATTACAGGCGGAAAAGGCTTGCGCCCCAAGAAAATCCGCCACCCATCGCCTCGCTCAGGATCAAATGGCCCGGTTGAATACGACCATCGCTGACAGCTGTATGTAAGGCAAGTGGAATCGACGCCGCAGACGTATTGCCATGCAGCGCAACCGTCGACACGACTTTGTCTTCATCCAGTTTCATTTTCTTGGCCACACCGGTCAAAATACGTTGATTGGCTTGATGCGGCACGAACCAGTCAATCTCCTCGACCCGCGTATTGGTGTCTTCCAGAACGACCTTGATTGCGTTTGAAATATTTGTCACCGCATGACGGAACACTTGATTACCAAGCATCCGGACATGCCCGATTGTACCGGTCGATGAGACGCCGCCATCAACGTGTAGCAGATCACTCTTTGTCCCATCGGTCCGTATGTGATGCGCGAACACGCCGCGATCACCCGCGTCTGCATCGGTCTCAGCGGTCATGACAATTGCGCCAGCGCCATCGCCAAATAGAACACATGTGCCCCGGTCCGACCAGTCCAAGATACGCGTGAACGTCTCCGCTCCAATCACCAGAGCGGTCTTGAACAAACCAGTCTTGAGCATGGAATCGGCCGTCGCCAGCGCAAACAAAAAGCCAGAACACACCGCCTGAACATCAAACGCAGCGCCGCCAGTCATCCCCAACTTGGCCTGCACAGCAGTGGCGGTCGCTGGAAACGTCTTGTCCGGCGTCGTCGTCGCAAGCACAATCAAATCGAGTTGATCCGCAGCTATACCTGCTGATGCCAGGGCACCTTTCGCCGCCGCCACTGCGAGATCCGAGGTGAGCTGACCATCGGCCGCGATATGGCGCTGTTTGATGCCAGTGCGTTCCTGAATCCATTGGTCAGAAGTTTCGACAATCGTCGATATTTCATCATTGGTCATGATCCGCTCAGGCAAGTAAGCGCCTGTGCCACGGATAACACTTCGGATCCGGCTCATTGAGCGGCCTCTCTCAAATCATCATCCTCGCTGGCCCGTGCAAGACCGGAAGCGACTTCCTCCATGTATCGGCTGCTGGCAAGATCAGCCGCAAGCGCCAGCGCCGTAGCGTAGCCTTCAGCATCGGTGGTGCCATGGCTTTTGACCACGACCCCGTTCAGGCCGAGCAACACCCCGCCATTCACTCGTGATGGGTCCATCTTCGTTCGCAGTTTTTTCAGACCTGAAGAAGCCATTAGCGCGCCCATTTTGCTGGCAACGCCTTCGGTCAGGGCTTCGCGCAAATAGGTTGCAACCAGGCGCGCAGTGCCTTCTGCCGCTTTCAATGCGACATTGCCGGTGAACCCGTCTGTCACCACCACATCGACGGCACCCATCGGAATATCATTGCCCTCAACATAGCCTCTGAAATCAAGGCCAAGTGACGGTTCACGCAAGCGCTCTGCGGCCAGCTTCAGCGTATCGCGGCCCTTTTCCTCTTCCGAGCCGATATTGAGCAGGCCGATCGTCGGCTTGGTCTTGCCCGTCACGGCGCGCGCGTAAGCCTCCCCCATGATTGCGAAGGTCACCAGCTGATCAGAATCAGCATCCAGATTAGCGCCAACATCGAGCACCACTGCGCGACCAGTAATAGTTGGCCACATGGCTGTCATCGCCGGGCGATGCACGCCGTCCATCTTGCGCAAAGACAGCATTGAAAACGCCATTAGCGCACCCGTATTTCCGGCCGAGATCGCGGCGCCTGCTTCACCGAGTTTGACCGCCTGAACCGCGCCCCACATGCTGGTGCCCTTGGCCCTGCGCATTGCGGTCGATGGCTTTTCACTCATCGAGATAATATCTTCGTGGTGCATGATCTGACAGCGGTCAGTCAGACCACGTGACTCAACCCCAGCGGTTAGCTCATCGGCCCGGCCATGCACTTGAAAGGTGAACTCGGGTCGGCGCGCCGCAAACAGTTTCAAACCGTCGAGCACGATTGCGGGGGCCGCATCGCCGCCCATCGCGTCAATAGACAATACCAGACCGCGCATACTCTTACTCTCCACAAGGGGGCTTATACCTGCGCAACCTATGCGTCGTGACCTGTAAACGCAACGCAAGTCTGCGTCATATTCTAGGCTATCTACCAAGCATCAGGTGCCCCGCTCAAAGCCTGTTGCGAGCCAAGCGCGTCCAATATTACGCACCTCGGGAGCAGCCATGCCGCCAGCGCGGGTCCATTTTGCGGTGACGTCACACCATTACGCACAAGAACCTGCGCCAGTTCTTGCTCGCTGCGTTCGCCCGACAGCGCCGCATCGACCGCCCGTGCGAGGCCGAAAAATTCCTCACCCAATTTGCGCATCTTGCGGGCAATCGACGAATCACCGACGCCGTCTTCGCGCAGTGCATGATCGAACCGGGAAAAGACCTGCCGATAGATCCGGTCGGCCAGCGCCCGCCCCGGTTTCCCCTCTTCTCGTACCCGGCGTAGCACCAGCACCGTAACCAGGCTGACCATCTGAAACCGGCCTGCCAGCGTATCGGCGGCCAATCCTTGCTGATACGGCTCTGGATCGCGCGCCGCAGCCTGAATAGCCCGGTGCCAGTGAGCTGCGCTCCGGCGCAAACGAGCGCGGCGGCTAAAAATGATCATTGGGTCACCGCAACACCTGAACTTCTACTCACACCTGTCTCCGACGCTTGCCAATTGGCCTCATTCAGCCTTATCTCAGCCCCGACTAGCAGGAGTATTCCCATGGCGCGACGTGTCATTCTCGCATCGATCATTTTGGCCGGCCTGACCAGCGCCTGTATCACGCCGATTTCCGACTATCATGGCTACACGGCTGATGAGATTCAGCCGGTTGAAATTCAACCCGGAACCGACACGCGCGCCAGCGTTCTGGCGCAGCTTGGGTCGCCGTCGACTGAAAGCATTTTCAACGAGGATACCTGGTTTTACATCACCTCAACCCGCGAGCGGGTCGCCTTCATGATCCCGAAAACCAGTGCGCGCCGCATCACCGCCATCCAGTTCAATGACGAAGACGGGGTCGAGGAAGTCCTGACTTATAACGAAACTGACGGCCAGGTTATTCGCTACGCGTCACGTGAAACTCCGACGCGCGGTCGCGAGCTTGGCCTTATGGAACAGATTTTCGGCACGGTCGGCAATGTCGCCCTGCCCCGCACCGACGAAGCCACACCCGGCAACCCAACCGGACGGCGATGATAGAGCTTAAACTCCTGGAGTTTGGCGTACTTACGCCCATCTCGGCAGCATTAGCTTGAACCTTTCCTCTCATTTTGATTTGAGTGTGACGGGAGCATCGAAAACAGGCGCAACACTTTACTCGAATGGAAAGGCTTTCAAGAGCCTCAAAGGAAGTGGGATTGGGGCGAACTATTTTGATCTTGAAACGCTGGACGAAGACTGGATTTCGGGCATAAAGAAGAACAATCAAGATAGGCATTGGATCGGTGGCGGAGATATATTAATCGACCGCACTGTCGTCGATGAATATCTCGTCCTGACGGGTTTTTCCTCTCTTCCTTCGAATCTTATCCCCACCGTTTTGGCACCCGCAAAGCAACTTAGCCAACATCAAAAACTCGAGCATGCTTCTGTTAGTGAACATAATTCGTTTTTTGGGAGTACTGTCCCTTTTAGTAGAAACGATGTGATAAAAGGCAAAACCTAGTTGCTTACCAAAGGCTTTTCCCAAAGAAAAAACCCGCGCCTTGCAGCGCGGGGTTTTTGATTATGTACTAGATTTGTATGCTCTAGGCTCCAGACTCAATCAGATCCAGAATGCGACGAGGATTGCAAGTGCGATGGTTGACAGGAAGTTGCGAGCGAGCTTGTCATACCGGGTTGCCGCGCGCCTGAAGTCCTTGATCCGACAGAAGGCGTTTTCGATGAGG
>JAJFFK010000032.1 GCA_021776655.1 Henriciella sp.
CCCCCTGTGGTAATCAGGAAAGGCTCAAAGAAACCCCATTCCACATCTGACATCAAACCACGAACCATGACAGCCTCCGTAAAAGAAAGCTTGAATCATGCTTCGAGACATATGGGAATCCACTTTGTCAACAGAACCTAGATCAGGTGTATCTTCGACTAAATCGATCAAACCATGAATCAAAAAGCATACCGAAACTGATGTGTTTTGCTGGTCTGCAGCGCTCATATTTGTCCTGCCTTTCTTTGGAGTAATTCCTCTACGACAACGAGTGCCGGTGTTTGTGTTACAACTTCTATTCCATACGCTTTTGCATGTTTCAGTATGTGTAGGAGCCATCCTTCGTCGATAATTCCAACCAATGTGATATTGGTGACATCAGCCTGTCGAAGCCGGTCAATGAAGTGTTCTTTCTGGGGGTCGTATAGGGCATCAGTATGATACACTGGTTCGGTTGCCCATGGCTCACATCCGAACTTAAACTTCGATTTTGATGGCCACTTGTCTTTGTAGTGAGCAATGACGTCCTGCTTGTAGCGGGCGCGCTGCAAATAAGAGCTGCATAGCCTAGACAACAGAACCCAAACTCCGTTTTCAATCTGTTGTTTTTGCTCCTCGGAGAGAAGTTCACATAAGACTAGCGCGTTCATACTTATGCTACCTTTTCCTGAACCTGGAGGCGGTCCAGCGAGGCATCTAAGACACCGGGTGCATCCCATTGCCCCTCTGGTCGTATAATTATATGGGGGTCTGTATCCTTGCGGATGGCCTGCGGATGCGCCCGTAATGGAATCTCTATTTCAAAATATTCAAAATCAGAGAAATAGAAGCTCGGCCGGGTCTCGCAGAGCTTACAATTTAGCATTCGTGACCATAGCGGCCACAATCGAGCCTGGATTTGTGCTATCATCATCCGATAACCCTTGCGCGCTGCAAACTCGAACGCATGGGCCAGCATGACCGATACTACCTGAGATCCGCGATGTTTGGGCGAAACACATACCCTTTCGATTTTACCAAAATTTGCAAACCACCTTAGACGCAACGTCGCAATAGGTTCGCCATTACTAAAAACCAACATATGCGTCGCCGTGAGGTCGTTTCCATCAAACTCTTCTTCATACGGGCATTCTTGTTCGCCTATGAAGGCGATTGAACGTACAACGCACACCATTTGAAACTCATCAAGGCTACGAGCAATTCGCATGTCGTATGCTGAAAGTGAACTTTGCTTGGGTTGGCGCCGAAGCGCCTGAAGGCCAATCGCTGGTATAGCAAGCATCATGCTGCCCTCGTATGTTGAACAACTGCCTCTTGAACAAATAGATCGGGCGCTCCGAAGTTGGCTGGTTTGAAGCCGAGCCCAGCCATCGATCTAGCACCGTCTTCTGTTGCTGCGCGTGCAAAGCACGGAACCGTGCCAAAAACTTCGACCCGTAAGGCAGCAGATGCCATCATAATGTTACGTCGTGCAGGCTTCGTTGCCCCCGCATACACGCCAACATAAACGCCGCCACATTGCTCACCAACGCCAGCTAAATGCCGTCGATCCGGATCGCTGGGCGAAAAATCAACGCTGCGAACAGCTTGTTCCCCACTTTTTGATAAAGGAATAATCAGGAACAGCCCATTGATTGGAGTTCCGGTCACCCAAGCCGTAACACTAGTAACAGTCTGGACACGGGCTACGACATCCTTCGGAGCAAGCGAATCATTGATCAGGCTCTCACCGAGTTGCAATGCCGAACCAAGCTCATCTTCGCGCGCCAAACGAAGTTCAAAATTCTTCATTCGATTCCGCATCAAGATACGGTTAACGATAAAAGGAGAAATCAAATCATAATTTCTCTTCTTGGTTGATTTTTGAGACAAATTACATTCCCTTCATATTTGTTGGAAGCAGCATCTCATATTCAACTGTGTGCCGCTTCCCCAAATTGTTGAGATGTATGCTTCGATTTATTGGGTGCTGGAGACCACAACGATGGAACGACTTGATTGGAATAAACTTAAAGTGTTTAGAACGGTTGCCGAGTTGGGAAGTATGAATGCGGCTGCGGCACGCCTTGGGGAGTCGCCTCCCACGGTAAGTCGAAAGATTGATGAGCTAGAGCGCACATTAAATGTCATGCTTTTGGACCGCTCGCCTAGGGGGGTTCGGGTCACCACACTTGGTGCGAAGGTCATTCGTTACGCCGACGCGATGGCAGATGCCGCCGACGGTATAAAGACTGATGTAAGTGATCAAGGTGAGCCCGCGGAAGGCGCTGTCACCCTAGCCACAGGAGATGGACTGGCTGCCCATTGGATCGCACCTCGCTTACCAAAGTTCCACTTGAACAATCCAAAGATCGAACTGCGCTTGCACACGACCAATAGAACACCCGATTTACTCGGCGGCGAGGCCGATATTGCGATCCAGTTCGACGAACCGTCAAAGCATGAGCTCATCACTCGTCAACTCGGTGTCCTGCATTACATGTTTTTTGCTGCGCCCGAATATTTGGATACATATGGTCAACCGACAAGCATGTTCGAACTGCACAAGCACCGCTTAATTTTCCATGAGGGATATATTCAGCAAGCCGAAAGATGGGCACCAAAATCTCGGGAGTTTAGAGAGATACTGGATTTATCATTAGTAACAAACTCTGGGGCTGTGATGATGGCCGTCTGCACCAATGGTGGTGGAATTGCCGTTCTGCCGTCTTATGTCGCGGAGTTGAACGAAAACCTAGTACCGCTTGATATTCCTGAAGTCGCCCCCATTCGTTTTTGGCTGACCTATACAGAACGGATCCGGCGCTTGCCTAGGGGGCAGATTGCGCTAGCTTGGCTCAAACAGGCGTTCGACAAGAAAGAGCATCTTTGGTTTCGGGAATCGTTCATTCATCCTTCTACTATGAAGATAAACTCTGTCGAAACCCCCGATGCTTTGACTGCTTGAGTTGCTGCCGGTTCCGTGGACGGCTAGTTAAGCTTCCATCGCTCTCTCCTCGTACTGCATAGGGCTCATATATCCGATGGTCGAGTGTCGACGTGTTGGATTGTAGAACCGCTCGATATAATCAAACACATCAGCGCGCGCCTGATCGCGTGTCCGGTAGACTTTTCCTCTGACGCGCTCCATCTTGAGCGATGAGAAGAAGCTCTCCATCGCCGCGCTCGCCATTGTCCTCGGACCAATGGCGGACAAGCGAGCTCCCAGCAGTTGCCTGACCGGCTCATCGAACAGTTGATGCCATTGTCGGCCATCAGTCGCTGGAAGGCTTCGCTGGTATACTGGCTGCCTTGGTCGGAGTGATGCATCAAGGTCTTGGGGCGACCTCTTCGCCAGATTGCCATCATCAGAGCATCGGTCACCAGCTGCGTGGTCATATCATCCTTCATCGACCAACCGACGATGCGCCGCGAATACAGGTCCAGCACAACCGCACCATACAGCCAGCCTTCAGCGGTCCAGATATAGGTGAAGTCGGCAACCCATTTCTGGTTCGGCCTGTCTGCATTGAACGCACGGTCCAGCACATTCGGCGCGATGATGGAGCGTGTTCCAGTATCTTTCGGCAACTGGCGACGGCGTGGACGAGCCCGTAATGCCTGCAGGCTCATCAGGCGTTCGATCCTGTGCAAGCCGCAGTTAAAGCCCTCTGCCAGCATGTCGTGCCAGACCCGGCGGGCACCATAAGTCCTGTCAGAGCGTATGAAGCTTGCCCGCACCCGCGCGCCAAGAACTTCATCGCTCCTCGCCCGCCTGCTGGGCGATCTTGTCAGCCAGGCATAAAAGCCACTCCGTGAGACACCGAGCGTCTCACATATCCAACTGATCGGCCAAATCCCTCGATGCTTCGCAATGAACCTGAACATTACAGCTGGTCCCTGGCGAAGTAGGCCGTGGCTTTTTTTAGGATGTCGCGCTCAGCTTTCAGCTTCGCGACCTCGCGCCGGAGCCGCTGGACTTCCTCATCTTCTGGCTTCATCTGGCCCTTGCCAGGAAAAGCCCCATCCGGACTATCTCCGAACTCGCGTAGCCAGCGCCGCAGCACCGTCGCGTGCAAGTCGAGATCACGCGCAGCTTGCGCCACACTGACCCCACGCTGCTTCACCAATAATACCGCTTCCCGCTTGAACTCGCGGCTGAACTTCCTTCTCGTCATGTCTACTCTCCAATTTCAAAAACACCTTATCTCAGTGTCCTCAAAACCGGCAGCAGCTCAGCTGAAACCGACATCACGAAGCTAGAGCTCTGACCATCATTACCGCAGCGCGAAGCTTATCTGCGCCCAAACGAGATGCGACATCAATTAGTTCGCGTTGCAATTCTGCCAGTTCACAGCTGTCTACCAATGGAAAGGCATCCCTAGCGTGCTCTGGTGGAAAGAAATCAACCACTGATACGCCCAATTCAGACGCCAACTTTACTATCATGCCCCCACTTACCCGACTTACGCCAGTTTCATATTTTTGAAGCTGCTGCATGCTGACTCCAACCCTTGGGGCAAGATCATACATGGTTTTCTTCGCCAACCGCCTTAGGCGCCGGATATTTCTACCAATGACCAAATCAACAGTAGTTGGTTTTTTCTGTTTCGCTGCGAAATCGACACGCCTCACGTTCATGGTAAATTCCCCCAGCTCTGCTTAATAAAAGCCTTATTAGTTTATGGCTAGCACGCACGTATGCGCATTTCCGCAACACCCACTAAGAATATAGCCTACAGCTACCAAAATGATGGCGTGCTAGGTTCTGTTGACAAAGTGGATTCCCATATGTCTCGAAGCATGATTCAAGCTTTCTTTTACGGAGGCTGTCATGGTTCGTGGTTTGATGTCAGATGTGGAATGGGGTTTCTTTGAGCCTTTCCTGATTACCACAGGGGG
>JAJFFK010000033.1 GCA_021776655.1 Henriciella sp.
GTGGACAAGTTTTATTTTGAGCACGCCCCAATGCCCCGAAAACGCCCGTGGCGACGGGGATTTATGGAGGAACGCGCCGCCACGAATTGGGGGATAGAGCGGTCCTTGGAGACCCACCTGCGTGGCTATCGGCGGAAAAAAAGTCCGGGTGATGGGGTCGCACGGATGCCCCCGATCGGAGCGGGCGTAACGCAACACTTTCCGCCTCCCCTGCGCAGGCAGGGCGGGCGCGGGGATAAGTGTGTCTAATGTCCCTCTGACCAAAAGCGGACACTTCTCCCAGCCAAAACCTTGTGGATATCTATCCAAACGTTCTTGTAATGTTCTGTTTCTTATGCTTCGGTTCGTGGCATGCGAATGACACAGAAATTACCCAAGAAAGGCCGGGTGGACCGGGACGTGGTGGAGGGGCTGGGCGAGCGCTTTCACCATCGCGGGCGGGGGGCTATTTCAAACACGGTCGGGCGCTTTGAAGCCGAAACACGTGAGCCGATTGATGATGGTTGGGGGACGCTTGAAGAAGATGCGCCGCCCCTGCGCACAACCCTGACCAAGGAAACACCGCGCACAATTATCACATTCAATCGCTCGCCAGACATTCCGTTTGATCGCACGATCAATCCGTATCGCGGCTGTGAGCATGGCTGCGTCTATTGTTTCGCGCGGCCCAGCCACGCTTTCCATGGCCTGTCGGCGGGTTTGGATTTTGAGAGCAAGCTGTTCTACAAACCCGATGGCCCGGCATTGCTAGAGCGCGAATTGTCCAAACCGACCTACAAGGTTCGTCCGATTGCGCTGGGCATGAATACCGATGCTTATCAACCGATCGAGAAAGATCTGAAACTAACCCGGCAATTTCTGGAGATCTTGGATCGCCACAATCACCCTGTAACTGTGCTCACAAAGTCTGCATTGATCCAACGCGATATCGATATTCTTGGGCCGATGGCGGCGCGCGGCCTGACGCGGGTTGGGGTGTCGATCACGACGCTGGACTCGAAATTGTGCCGGCTGATGGAGCCACGCGCGGCGGCGCCAAGGCTGCGGTTGCAAACGGTCAGAGCGCTCGCCGATGCCGGGATTGGTGTGACTGTGATGGCCGCGCCGATCATTCCGGCGATCAATGAGGCAGAGATCGAGCGCTTGCTGGCCGCAGCGAAAGAGCACGGTGCGAGCGGAGCGGGATATGTGCTGCTGCGCTTGCCATATGAGTTGAAGGACGTGGTGCAGGAATGGCTGGTTCAGCACTTTCCAGATCGCGCCGCCAGGGTGATCAACCTGTTGCGGGAAATGCGCGGTGGCAAGGATTATGACGCGGACTGGTTTCAACGTGGACGCGGGCAGGGCGAGCATGCCCGGCTGATCGCGATTAGGTTTGCGCGGGCAGTGCGCCGTTTGGAGTTGAATAAGGCGAAAGCGCCGCTACGAACGGACCTGTTCAAGCCGCCGGTTCTGGTCGGGGATCAATACCGCATGCAAGTGTAATCGGCTCAGTCGAATGTGTCGTCGGTGGCGAGTTGAGCTGCGGTTTCGGCCTGCGCCTTACGGGTCAGGGGGTAGCCCCGAATGATCATGGCGGCGAGCGTGTAGGCAACCACGGGGACACCGACAAAGACATACATCAGACCGCGGATGGCTTCGGGTGTATTCTCACCGCCAGCCTTGAAGCCGACCACCAGGCCGAGCAGGATATAGGGGATCCCGATGGCGAAACTTGCTCCGGTCTTGTAGGCGCCTGACATCAGCGAATAGTAGAGCCCCGCGCGGCTGTCGCCGGACCGCACTTTCTCGCGCTCAATCACATCGGCCATCATTGAACGGACCAGAATAAAGGGCGTGCCATAGCCGAGGCCAGACACGACCGCTGCAATCATCAGGCGGGTCGCGCCGCCGCCAGCTGCGCTGAGCGGTAAATAGGTTGTGAAGGTGATCGCAGACCAGATGCAAACCGCGATCAAAGCGGTGTGCTTTTCGGTGCGCCGCGACAGCCACGTCCATAATGGCATGGCGGCAAACCCGGACACGAAGAAGACCATCAGAATGACCGGCGCAAAACTGCTCACTCCGAAGCCCCAATAAGCGGCGAACAGAAATGTTCCGCCGGTAGCGGCAATGGCGATCCCGACAAGTATTTCAGTGCACAGGATGCGCACGATTGTCGGATCTTTGAACGCCGCGCCGAGTAAAGACCAATTGAACTTCTGGTTCGAACTCTCCGGGGTTGGCGGTGGGTCCGGTACGAATTTCAGAGCAAGACCAACAGTTAGCGGCAGGCCGATAATCAGAATAACGCCCATCACCATAACCTGATCGCGCCGCCCAAAATCGTAATAGATCGCTAGAATCGTCGGGACAATAAGTAAAACGAGCAAGGTCGCTGTGCTAATAATCTCGCGCCACATGAACAGGCGCGATCGGCTATCATAGGTGTGTGTAATCAGCGGCACCCATGACTGATGCGGCGTTTGCAGCATGGTGTAGCCGAGCCAGAATACGGCCAGCCAGAAGATCAAATAGGGCGGGCTAACCGTGTCGCCGTCTGGCATGAACAGGAAATAAGCGGAAATGCCGAGGACTGGAACACTGGCTGCGATCCAGTGTTTGACCCGGCCAAACCGGGTCGGTCTTGTATCCACCAGCCAACCCATAATGGGATCCGTACCGAGGTCCCAAAACCGCAAGAACATGAAGATCAAGCCGGTCAATGTTGTGCCAAGTCCCAGTTCGCTTGCATACATCGGCGCCACAAACACAGCCATCGGCAAGCCAACCGCTGCGAGTGGCATACCGATACTCGAAAATGCCAGGACACGGGGCAGCGATAGCCGCTGTTTCTGTTCGATCATTGGCGAACTGTGGCTAGGCCAAGTTGGATTGCAAGTGTTCCTTAGCGGCAGGTCACAGATTGTGGCCCGAGTGAGTGAGCTAGCTTGGCTCCAGGCGGTCACATAGCGGCGTCGTACGGTCGCTATCACGGCGATCTATCGAGACCTGATCACGGATCCGATTGATCAGAGGCAGCAATGGTTCTGCGAAACCGACCCGGCCATCTGGGCCGAACTGATTGGCGATGACGCCTTGATGGATGCCGATGACTTTGCCTGTATTCAGATCAAAGACGGGCGCGCCAAAGGCCCCTTTTAGCGTGGCATGGCGATAGGTGATCGCGCCGCTATCATAGAGGTCCAGACCTTCGGTCACCAGCAGGGTCAGCTGTTCTGTCGCCTCGGTCTTTGCGGCTTGCCCATCAATGCCAAACAGCGCGTACCGATCACCGACTTCGCTGACATCTTTCTGCAAGTCACAATCGAAATCGTTTGGCTGGATCGCTCGCGTACCGAACGGCGCTTCGAACGACAAGCGATAGAGATAGAAGGGCGGCTCGGCGGCAATCTCAATCGGTGTTCGCCAGATCGGGTCGCCTTCCAGGATGAAACTGGTTTGCGTGTTCAGGGTTGGAAAACTGACCCTGATCAGGCCATCATCTGCGTCATCGCTGAGGGCTTCCGTCACCATGCGCTGTTCCATAATATCAAGATCACTGCCAGCGGGTGGTTCCTCAAACATCGGGACAAGGTCGTCATCGGCAAGATAGCGCTGTTCGAGAATGAAAGGGTCTTCGGAGGTGTCAATATCACTGTCCAAGTCGGTATCATTGATAAAGGCTCTGGAGAAATTTTCGCCCTCGAACGCTGCGGCCTCCTCTGCGTCTGCGGCATCTGTCGCAGCGAGGAACTCATCCAGTCTGGCATTTTCTTCGGTTAGTGCATCTTCGCTTTTAAAGTGCGGCGATAACAGCAATGGCTCACCCGCCATGGCTGGATGCACCACTCTGCCATCAATTAGAAAGCCGGTTACGATTTGGCGATGTTGCGATTCGCGGCGTTGTAGTCGCACGACGGCACCGGCATAGTTCGCAGCAACCGGGAACCAACCGCCCCGGGCCTCAAACGGCGCTGTCCCGGTTGGCGGTGCACGCAGCGCAATATCTGATGACAGGCGCAGATTGGCAGCATTCAAATCATCATTGGTGACCGCCAGATCGACCCGCGCCTGCTCGGCCTGACGCCATTGGACTGCAGCGGCAATCGCCAAGCCGGTCATCGCGACGGCAACCGCTGATACACTTAGCAACAGGCCGCGACGGCGATTACGGGCGGCGCGTTCAGCGGCCTCATGGGCGGCGCTACTGACACTGACAAAATCGATTTGATCGTCGGAAAGTTCGGGCGCACCACGCGGTCGCCGTGCCGCCCAAATGGTCGCGTACTCCAATTCCTCGCCGCGCAGAAGCAAGGCGTCACTACGCCCACGGGCACTCCAGCGCCGGGCGAGCGCTCCAATCCGCGTATGATCACGGATCCAGACGTGATCGACTTGCAAGGCCTGAGACAATTCACGCAATCCCTCGGCATAAGAATTCTTGCCGCTGAAGAACGTGTAGTTCAACTGGGACAGGGTCTTTGGCACGCTGGCATCGTCGACCTCTCGCCAAACCACCGGAAGCAGGCGCTTGTTGAGCCGCAAAGCTTCCTCGACCTCCCAGGAACAATGTGTCGATGCCAAACTGTCAGGCGACAGGACATAGACCATTGTGTCGGCACTTTCGATTAGTCCACGTAGACGGTCCTCCCATGGCTCGCCTGGGGCGATGTCTTCCTGATCGATAAAGGCTTCAAACCCGCAGGCCTGTAAACCCGCAACGAGGTCTAGGGAAAATACCGTGTCCGACCGCGAATACGATACGAAAACCTTGATCTTCTCCGTTTGGTCTTGGTTGCCATCGAACGCCATGGATCAATCCTCTTGATCCAGTATATCCGCCTATGCTGAAATTCGGAAGCGATTTGATGACGATTTGTCCACAAGCTTGTCCACAGACGAAATTTCAGGCAGTTTCGAATTCGAAACAGTCCGGTGAGATTACAAACGCCTGCTTAGTAACCAATTCTCAACCCGAATAGGTCGATTTGGAGTGCTTGACGATTCGCACCTGATTCACGACGTGGAAGCACCCTATGGACCTGCATAAGAATACAATCATTGAGGGCGAATGTGTCGACGTCTTGTCCCGCCTGCCGGATAATTCTGTCGATCTGATTTTTGCTGACCCGCCTTATAATCTGCAATTGGGCAGCGGGCTGACGCGCCCGGATCAATCCATTGTCGACGGCGTCACCGATGCCTGGGATCAATTTGACAGTTTTGATGCTTACGACCTGTTCACCCATCAATGGTTGAGCGAGTGCCGTAGAGTGCTCAAAGATGATGGCGCGATCTGGGTGATCGGGTCGTATCATAATATTTTTCGGGTCGGGACGGTGTTGCAAGATGCGGGGTTCTGGATTCAGAATGATGTAATCTGGCGTAAATCCAATCCGATGCCGAACTTTAAAGGGACGCGTTTCCAGAATGCCCACGAGACGATGATCTGGGCCGGCAAGTCGGACAAATCGAAAGTCACGTTCAATTATAATGCCCTGAAAACCTTCAATGAGGACAAGCAAATGCGCTCTGATTGGTTGATTCCGATCTGTGCTGGTGGCGAACGTCTAAAAGGCGACGACGGCAAGAAGGCGCATCCTACTCAGAAACCCGAAGCGCTGCTGCAGCGTATCCTGCTGGCCACTTCGAAGCCGGGTGATACCATTCTTGATCCGTTTTCGGGCACAGGTACGACCGCCTCCGTCGCCAAGAAGCTCGGGCGTTTCTATGTCGGTATCGAGCAGGACCCAGCCTATGTGCGACTGTCACGGGCGCGCTTGAAGGCGATCACGCCGATTGAAGGCGATATGCTGGAAATTGAGCAGAGCAAAAGAGCATTGCCGCGCGTCCCCTTTGGCGCGCTGGTCGAGAATGGCTGGCTCAAGCCAGGTGATAGATTGTGGTCGCCGCGTCGACGCTTCAATGCGCGGGTGCGGATCGATGGCAGCCTGACAACTGGCGATGCAACCGGCTCGATCCACCGAATGGGCGCGCATGTGCAGCAAGCGCCTGCCTGCAATGGCTGGACCTATTGGCATTATGAGCCAACCCAGGGCGATCTTGCGCCGATTGATCTGCTACGCCGTCGCTACCGGCAGGAAATGGGGCTTGCGAGTTAGCCAGGGCGCGCCAGGTGCAGGCTGTTCACGGACTGAATTGTGAAAGTATACACATTTCGACCTCAGACTCAGTCTCGCCATAGTGTGTAAACAGTTATAGGACTGAAATGACTGCGATATCGCGAACTTGTAGGAACCGATTTACAATGCGTGCTGCTATTCTAGTGCCGATTATCTTGCTGGCTGGGTGTGCTAGTTCGTTAGAGCGTGTGCGGGCGATGCGCGCGGCTGCTCCGGATTGGTATGAGGCTCGTAAAGTTGAAATCTCTGGCGAGGCCTATCCGAAGATTGGCGACATCCCTCTGGTCGAAGCATCTGCTCGGCCAGGGACGCAGCTCGCGGCATCGGGACGCGATACAATGACGGCATTGCAAAAGTTTCAACTTGATCCGCGCGCCGAACCGGCGACTGAGACGGCTGCTGAAATGCTCGCATGGGCCGCTGCCAGCCGCCGAGCGGTGGAGGGGCAGATAACCGCCCCTGACTTCCTGACCGATGAAGATGTTGCCGCCTTGAAAGCCGTATTTGATGTTCCTCGCGGTCGTCTTTGAATTCGACTGAATACCCAGAAAATCGGAGCCCGCACATGCGCGGTGAATTTCACAAAATCAGGCGCTTGCCGCCATACGTGTTCGAACAAGTCAACCGGCGCAAGGCCGAGTTACGCAGTGCCGGCGTGGATATAATTGACCTCGGCATGGGCAATCCAGACATGCCGACCCCAGCGCATATCGTCGAGAAACTTGCCGAAACGGCGCGCAAACCAAACGTCCATGGCTATTCTGCATCGCGTGGAATTCCTGGTCTGCGCCGCGCATTGGTGAAATACTATAAGCGGCGGTTCGATGTCAGCCTCGATATGGATCGCGAAGTCGTCGTGACGCTCGGATCGAAAGAGGGGTTCGCCAATCTCGCTCAGGCGATTACGGCACCCGGCGATATTATTCTGGCCCCCGACCCATCCTATCCGCTGCATCATTTCGGCTTCATCATGGCGGGCGCATCAATCCGGGCGATCCCGGCGACGAGCCCAGAAAGCTATCTGCGCGGTGTTGCCAATGCGATCCAGTATGCCATCCCGAAACCGACCGCTATGGTCTTGTGCTACCCGTCCAATCCGACTGCGGCTGTCTGCGATCTCGATTTTTATCGCGAAGCGGTTGCTTTGGCGAAGAAGCATGACCTCTACATTCTGTCTGACCTTGCCTATAATGAAATCTATTTCGAAGAGCCGACCCCTTCTATCCTGCAAGTCGACGGGGCCAAGCAGATTGCGGTCGAGACCACCACCATGTCGAAAACCTATTCGATGGCGGGCTGGCGGATTGGTTTTGCAGCGGGGAATGAGCGGCTGATCGGGGCCTTGGCACGGGTGAAATCCTATCTCGACTATGGCGCCTTCACGCCGATACAAGTTGCGGCTTGTGCGGCGCTGGATGGTCCGCAGGATTGTGTTGATGAGTTCCGGGCGATTTACAAATCGCGCCGTGATATTCTGGTTGAGAGTTTTGGCCGGGCTGGCTGGGAAATTCCGGTACCCGAAGCATCGATGTTTGCCTGGGCGAAAATCCCTCCGCAATGCGGCGACATGCGCAGTCTGGAATTTGCCCTGAAACTGATGACCGAAGCGAATGTCGCGGTGGCACCCGGCGCGGGCTTTGGCGAGCATGGCGATCGGCATGTGCGCATCGCGCTGGTTGAAAATGAGCAGCGCATCCGGCAAGCCGCCCGTAATATCAAACGCTTTCTTGGCCAGTATGAGCCTGGCAAGAGCGATGAGCTGCGGAGAACGGGCCCTTGAAAACCATCAAACTTGGAATTGCCGGGCTCGGCCATGTCGGCTGTGGTCTGATCGAATTGGTCAACTTGCAGGCCGCGTTGCGCCTGCCGGGCCGGGTCGAAATTTCTGGCGTGTCGGCCCGCACCAAGACCCGAAACCGCCGCGTTGATACCTCTTCTTATCACTGGTTTGATGACGCCGCCGCGCTCGCAGCAGATCCTGATATTGACGTTTTCGTTGAATTGATCGGCGGCTCTGATGGCCCGGCCAAACTGGCAGTGGAAGCCGCGCTTCGGGCGGGCAAGCCAGTGGTCACTGCGAACAAGGCGCTGATTGCCATGCATGGTTCGGGGCTGGAAAAGCTGGCGCAGGCGAACGATGTCGATCTGATGTTCGAGGCGGCCGTTGCCGGCGGTGTTCCGATTGTCCGGGTCTTGCGCGATTCGCTTTCGGGCATCTCGGTTCAGCGTGTCACTGGCATTCTGAACGGCACATGCAATTACCTGACAACACAAATGCTGGAGACCGGGCGCAGCTACGGCGAGGTACTCGATGAGGCGCAGCGGCTGGGCTATGCCGAGGCCGACCCAACCCTCGATGTATCGGGCATGGATGCGGCGCACAAAGCGGCGATCCTGGCCTCGATTGCCTTCACCGCTGATCTCGACTTTGACAAAGTATCTGTGCGCGGGGTCGATACGATTGAGCTGCTCGATCTGGTTCTGGCGGATCGGCTTGGGCTGCGGATCAAACTGATCACCGAAGGCCTGGCAACCAAGGCGGGGATTATCTGCCGGATTGCTCCTATGGCTTTGCCGCTGCACCATCCTTTGGCGCAGGTCGATGGCGCGCTGAACACAGTGCGGGTCGAAGGCGATCCACTCGGCGCAGTGACGCTAACTGGACCGGGGGCAGGGGCAGGGCCGACGGCAAGTGCGGTCATGGGTGATGTCGCCAAACTGTTCACGCCAACCGCCCGCTCGCCATTTGGCCGCGCGGCGCATCACAAGGTCCGCCAATTCGTGGCTGCCGATCAGACTGAGCGCAGTGCGTTCTTCCTGCGGGTGAAGCTGGCAGACCGCCCTGGCGCATTGGCCAGCCTGACCGAGGCATTGGCCGCGCACGGCGTTTCGGTGGATAAGCTTTTGCAGGATTCGGCGGATGATACGGGGGCCGCGCCGGTTGCAATTGTCAGCCATGTGTGTAGTCGCGGGGACATTGATGCAGCGGCGGCCAAGGTTGCGGCATTGAACACGATTATTGGAGCTCCGCAGGTCATTCCCATTGATTTGGCCTATTGATCTGGCGGTATAAGATTTGCAGGGATAAGACCCTGTTTTCGGAGTGTAACATGACGAATAGTATTTTGATCCCGCATTTGGCGGATGCAATGGTCCGCGTCACTGAAGTGGCAGCAATTGCGGCGGAAACCATGGTCGGGCGCGGCGATGAAAAAGCTGCTGATGCTGCCGCTGTCGATGCGATGCGGTCTGCCTTCAACGCGGTGGAGTTCCAGGGCCGGGTTGTGATCGGTGAGGGCGAACGTGACGAAGCGCCGATGCTCTATATTGGTGAAGAGGTCGGCACTGGCACCGGGCCTGAAATTGATATCGCGCTGGACCCGCTGGAAGGCACAACGCTAACCGCGAAAGCGATGGCAAATGCGCTGGCAGTTCTGGCCATCGCACCGCGCGGCGGGCTGCTTTATGCGCCGGACACCTATATGGACAAGATCGCGATTGGGCCGGGTTATCCCGATGGCATTATCGATCTTGATGCCAGTGCGGGCGACAATATTACCGCGATGGCCAAAGCCAAAGGCGTTGCGGTTTCGGATATGACGGCCTGTGTGCTGGACCGGCCGCGTCATGCCGAAATTATTGACAGTCTGCGCGCGGTTGGGGCTCGGATCGCGCTGATCTCGGCGGGCGATGTGGCTGGCGTCATCAACACGACAAATCCGGCGACAGGGGTTGATCTCTATGTTGGCCGAGGCGGCGCGCCAGAAGGTGTTCTGGCGGCGGCAGCGCTGAAATGCGTCGGCGGACAGATGCAGGCTCGGCTTCACTTCCGTAATGACGTCGAACGCAAGCGAGCCGATCGCACCGGGATTACCGATTATGACAAGAAGTATGATCTCAGCGAGATGGCCTCTACTGAGACTGTGTTTTGCGCTACGGGCGTGACCAAAGGCGGTCTGGTTGACGGGGTTGAACGCGGCGATGGCTATATCAACACCGAGACATTGCTGATGAGCTCCGCCGACGGCATGGTCCGCCGGATCAAGACTGTGCATCGGGTGTAGGGGCTTGGGTTTGGCCCCGCGCTAAGGTGCTGGTTTTGTCTCGCGCTAAGACGTTTCGCGTCACGCGAGACGAAGCGGGTTCCGCGACAGCGCTTTGCGCTGCCACATGAACCAAGCTCAGGGCTGTGCTTCCACATACCAAATTGTCATCCCGGACGCGGAGCGATCCGGGACCCAGTGCCGAGCCTCCCTGGGTCCCGGATAAGCTTTAACAAGCTTTCCGGGATGACAGTTGAAGAGCACAGCCCTGAGCCTGGTCCATGACACCCGTGGGACTGAGCGATATAACGCCCGTCAGCACATTGCTCACCAAGTGAGCAACGGACCAGATCAACCAGACCGGCCTGACTTTTTCGACGAGATGACGATACCAAGCCCGAGTGCTCTGTCAATTCTCTGCGCATCAGACTGCGAAAGCGTGAAGCCAATCGAAAAGTAACTTTACGGTCCTAACTGTGTTCCCACCCGCAAGTTTCTTTCCTGCAGGCGCGACTCTGGCTTATAAACGCGGATGGCTCATTCATTTGCAGTATCTGACAGTTTTGGCGGGCGTTATTGGCGTTTGCGTGAGCCGGAAGAGGCGGCGGTCCGGGCACTGACGCCGCAGGTTGGCGGGTCGGACTTGCTGGCGCGTTTGCTGGCGCCGCGCGGGGTTGGCAGCGACGAGGTCGAGACGTTCCTGAAACCGACTTTGCGAGCGCTGTTTCCTGACCCGTCCTCTTTTTCCGATATGGACAAGGCGGCTGAGCTAGTGCTCGACGCGCTGGTCGATGGCACCGCAGTGACCGTGTTTGCCGACTATGATGTTGATGGCGGGACAAGCTCGGCGATCTTGGCGCGGTATTTTCGCAGCTGGGGGCGAGAGCTTGGTCTATATGTCCCAGATCGTTTGATGGAGGGCTATGGCCCGTCACCCGCCGCGTTTCAGGCGCTTAAAGCAACCGGCGCGGAGCTGGTGATCACAGTTGATTGCGGCGCAGCGGCAACGGCGGCGCTGGAAGAAGCGGTGGCGATAGAGCTGCCGGTGATTGTGATTGACCATCATTTGATGGGTGATCAGCCGCCTGCTTGCGCCGCGTTGATCAATCCGAACCGGGCCGATGATACGTCCGGGCAAGGCCATATGGCGGCGGCGGGCGTGGTGTTTGTGTTCGTGGCGGCGCTGAACAAACTAGCGCGGGAACGCGGGATCGCGCCGGACGGCGGCCTGCCGGACATTATGGACTGGCTTGATCTCTGCGCGCTCGGTACGCTGTGCGATATGGCGCCGCTGCAGGGGGCGAACCGGGCGTTCGTGCGCCAGGGTCTGAAAATCCTGTCGCGCGGCAGCAATGTCGGGCTGCGCGCATTGGCCGATGTCGCCGGAATTGGCGTGATCGAGAGCGTGTATCATGCAACATTTGTGCTGGGTCCGCGCCTGAATGCAGGTGGACGGGTGGGTGATCCGTGGCTGGCGGCGAAACTGCTGGCGAGCGATGACCGGAGCGAGGCGGTAGAGCTGGCTGAGCATCTGCACGGGCTGAATGATGAGCGCAAGGCAGTTGAAAGCGCGATCCTGGAACAGGCCAGCGTTGAGGCGCAAAAACAGATCGACGCGGACCCAGATTGCGGGATTATCATCGCAGCGGGTGAGGGCTGGCACCCTGGCGTGATCGGGATTGTCGCCGGGCGGATCAAGGATCGGTTTCACTTGCCTGCGATTGTCATCGGCTGGGGCGAGGGGCTTGGGCCGGTTGCCAAAGGCTCGGCGCGATCCGTGCATGGGGTGAATATTGGCGATGCGATTGCGGCGGCGGCAGAGCAGGGGATTATCCTGTCAGGCGGCGGTCATGCCATGGCGGGCGGCCTCAGCCTTGAGCCGGAGCAATTGGACGGACTGCGCACATGGATGAGCGAACACATGGCCGAGTTTCAAGAAGAACGCGCGGCGGCGAAAGAGCTTGTCATTGATGCACTACTGTCGCCTAGCCAAGTGACCCCGGCGCTGTTTGACGAGATTGAAACGCTTGGGCCGTTCGGACAAGGCGCGCCGCAGCCGGTGTTTGGCCTGCGCGATGTCGAGATCACCTACACGCGGCCAATCGGCGAGAACCATCTCAAGATCACGGTTGAGGATGCCGGTGCGCGGGTCGATTGTCTGATCTGGCGTTGTATAGGTACGCCGCTGGGCGACGCCTTGCTGCAGCGCGGGCGGGTGCATCTCGCCGGGCGCGTGAAAGACAATGAATGGAATGGCCGACGCACCGCGCAATTCGAAGTGATCGATGCAGCGCAGGCTTAGGCTTCAAATCCAGCGCCCCATTTACCCTGCACGAGATTACAGTTACGATAAGGAGTAGATCCAAGGGTGGATACAGATGGCGAAAATTTTCATTTCCTATCGACGCGAGGACAGCCAGCACGCGGTTGATCGATTGCATGCCGGGCTGAAGCCGCATGTCGCTGATCCAGATCGCGACATCTTCATTGATGTCGATAATATTCCGCTTGGCGTGGATTTTGTTGTTCATCTTGATTCAAAAGTTGGGGAATGTGAGATCCTGTTGGCAGTGATCGGAACGGACTGGCTGTCGATCAAGAACCCGGCCACCGGTGAGCGCCGAATCGATAGTCCCAAGGACTTCGTTCGGATCGAAATCGCGGCGGCTTTGAAGCGCGGTATTCCGGTGGTGCCAGTGCTGCTTGACGGTGCACCTGTCCCGGCTGAACAAGACTTGCCCGATGACCTCAAAGCCCTGGCGACCCGGCATGGCACGCAGATCAGCCGGATGAGTTTTGATGGCGATGTGATCCGCCTGGCGCGGGGACTAGGCCTTGCCCAAGCACCGCATGAGCCATCCAATGTGGCTGAGACGGCTGCGCCTGTCGCGTCGGTTCTTCAACAGCCTGCACCTGTGCAAGCCGCCCCTGTAACTTCACCAGACAAAAAGGCCAAGAAATCTGGCCGTAAATGGCCGCTCTTTGCCGGTTTGGGCGTTGCCTTGGTTGCGGTTGCGGGATCTGCCTTCGTTTTTCTCACGAATTTTGACGGGAATGATCAGGCCTGGGTCGAATATGGCGGGATCGCATTTGGCGATAATAGCGGTAGCTGGGCGCGTGATGGGGCTTGTGATGACGACCGTTTCTCTGGCGATGGGGTCGCCAGCGCAAGCCATGTCATGAAGGATGCGGCAGATTGCCTGGCGGCTTATCAGGCCGGACGCATTACACTGCTTGACGACACGGCTCCGGCTATTGTCACCGCGCCGGTATTGACGTCGCCTGAAGAGCTGTTTTCAGAGACACTTTCCAGAATTGATTTTGGCGATGATTCCAGCGAATATGCCAATGATGGCGATTGCGATGATGCTCGCTTCTATGACCAAAGCACCTTGGCTTCTTATAGGCGTGCACACGTAATGCACGATGCAACGGACTGCCGGGCTGCGGTTACGAATGGCCAAGTAGGCTTGCTTCTTGATTTCGGCGATGACAGCGGACGGTTTTCCAGAGATGGCGCTTGCGATGATCACCGGTTCGAAGGCGAAGGCCAATCAGGCTTCGATATTCAAGATCACGCCAAGCAAGATGCAACCGATTGCATCGCCGCCTACCAGGCAAGTACGATTTCACAAATTCCCGGTTGAAGCGTTCTAGCGCATAGTCATTTGCAGTGCGGCGAGTTTTTCCGCGCCGGGATTTAACTCAGCGTACGGGATCTGGTTGAGCGGGCGTGGACCGGTATTCTTGCGTGCATGCATATCGGGCTGGTCCTCATTGATATAGAGCAGGCCGGTAAGGATTTCATCCTTGTCTTGCCCGTCCAGAACTTTGGCAAATGCGGCGGCGCGATCACGTGGATCATATTCACCGTCAAGTTTACGCAAACGGATCGTTCCGCCATCGTGCAGTTCAACCGGCATCAGCTCGCCCTCGCCATAGGCGGTCATGATCTCTTCACTTGGCGGCACGTAATCGGCGTGCACGGCTTTGTGGTAATATTGATATGTGTGGGCGTAGGATTTGGTCGACCCCTTGTGATCGTTGAAGGCCACGCACGGCGAGATGACATCAATCAGGGCAAAGCCCTTATGCTTCAGACCCGCCTTGATCAGCGGCACGAGCTGTTCGCGGTCACCGGAGAAACTGCGGGCAATAAAGGTCGCGCCAACCGACAGGGCCAGCGCAGCGGGATCAATCGGTGGTAATTCATTCGCCGGGCCTTTCTTGGCGGTAGAGCCAAGATCAGCTGAGGCAGAGAACTGGCCTTTGGTCAGGCCGTAGACGCCGTTATTATACAGCATATAGAGCATATCGACATTGCGCCGCATCGCGTGTGCCAACTGGCCAAGGCCGATGGACAAGCTGTCGCCGTCGCCGGAAATGCCGATATAGGTCAGCGCCGAATTGGCCGCGATCGCCCCGGTGGCGAAGGCTGGCATCCGGCCGTGCACCGTATTGGCGGCGTGGGCGTCGCTCATGAAATAGGTCGGGCTCTTGGACGAGCAGCCAATGCCAGAGACTTTGACCACTTGTTGCGGATCAATCGACAGCTCGTAGAACGCGCGAGCCAGCGATGCGGTCACACTGTCATGGCCGCAGCCTGCACACAGGGTCGACGCGGTACCATCATAGTCCGCGCGGACTTTGTTGAGCGCGTTGACGGGTTCATTCTTGCGGCGGATTTTTGGTTTGACGAAGGAGGTCATGCGATCTTCCTGACTTTCACGGCGGTCTGAATCTCATCATAGACAAAGCGGAAATCGAGCGGCGCGCCGGAATAATGCAGGATCGACGCGAACTTGTCCTTCGGCGCTGAGGTTTCAGTGATCAGCAATCCAAGCAATTGTGCATCGCGGTTTTGTTCGATCACGAAAACTTCCTCATGCGCATCGATGAAGTCCTCGACTTGTTTGCTGAAGGGGAAGCCGCGGATACGCATATAATCGATCGCAATGCCGGAGGCTTCCAGACGGTCACGGGCCTCTATCACAGCCGGATCTGAGCTGCCGACGGCAATGATTGCGCAACGCGTTTTCGACTTGGCCTTGACGATAATCGGGGCGGGCACAGCGTCAGCGGCGCTTTTCCATTTGGCGTAAAGGCGGTCAACCACCTCTTTGTATTCCGGACCTTTTTCAGTGTAGCGCCCTAATTTGTTATGGCCTGATCCACGCAGAAAATACGCGCCTTTTTCATGGGTGCCGGGTAGCGTTCGATAGGTGATATGGTCGCCGTCAGTGTCGAGGTAGCGATAGAATGTGTCGATATTTTCCAACTCGTCAGCGCTTAGGATCTTGCCACGGTCGGGCACATAAGTGTCGTCCCAGGTCAGCTCGTCGATCATCCAGTCATTCATGCCAATATCGATGTCAGACATGAAGAAAACCGGCGTCTGGAAGTGCTCAGCCAGATCCAGCGCGTTGACCGCCATGTCGAAACACTCGCGCGGATTGGCGGGGAATAGAAGGATGTGGCGCGTATCGCCGTGCGACGCATAGGCGCAAAGCTGTATATCGCATTGCTGAGTACGCGTTGGCATACCGGTCGACGGTCCGACGCGCTGAATATCGAACAGCACCATCGCCACTTCGGCATAATAGGCGTAGCCGATAAACTCACTCATCAGTGAAATACCGGGGCCGGATGTCGGCGTGAACGCACGTGCACCGTTCCAGGCGGCGCCAATCGTCAGCCCGGCTGCGGCCAGTTCGTCTTCGGCTTGAATGATACAGTAATTGTTATGCCCGGTCTCAGGATCGACCCGTAACTGCGCGCAATAGCTGGCAAATCCGTCCATCAGTGAGGTTGACGGTGTGATCGGATACCACGCGCCAAACGTGGCACCGCCATAGACACAGCCCAAGGCAGCAGCGGTATTGCCGTCAATCACGACTTTACCAGCCGTCTTGTCCATCGGCTTGACCCGGAAGGGCAAGGGGTAGTCGTAATGCTCGGTGATATAATCAAAGCCCAGAGCCAGCGCCTGCATATTTGCCGGAATCAGCTTCGGCTTGCCAGCAAACATTTCCTCAACCAGCGCCTTGATCACCGTCATGTCGAGATCAAGCAAGGCCGCGGCTGCACCGACATAGGCCATGTTCTTCATCAGAACGCGGGACCGGGCGACAGCAAATGCATCATTACACATCGCCGATAGCGGCACACCGATCACCGTAACGTCTGCGCGTGCGGTCAGATCTGAACGCGGCCAGGTCGAATCGTAGAGCAAAACTCCGCCGGGGGTCAGTTCTGCTATGTCGCTGGTATAGGTTTCCGGGTTCATCGCCACCGAGAAGTGAATCTTGCCATCGCGTCCACCATAGCCATCACGGGTGACCCGGATTTCGTACCAGGTTGGCAGGCCCTGAATATTGGACGGGAAAATATTCTTGCCGACAACCGGCACGCCCATGCGAAAGATGGCCTTCATCAGCAGGCCGTTGGCGCTCGCCGAACCGGTGCCGTTTACTGTCGCGACCTTGATCACGAAATCATTGATAGTCGGTCCGGTCATTGCTCAGCACTCAACTTCTGGTCATGGGCGTAATGGATAGTCAGCTTACCCTCCTGCATATCCCATGCCGCCGTTGGGCAGCGTTCGGCGCACAGGCCGCAATGCAGGCAAGTGTTCTCGTCCTTGATCATCACCCGGCCACTGAGCGGCAGCTCAGTGGAGGTGAACAGCGCCTGATCAGCACTGGCAGCTTGCACAATGGCGCGCAGGTCCGCTTCCGGGGCATTTGGGGTGATCGACAGACAGGCCACCGGGCAGATGTCGATACAGGCATCGCATTCGGTACATAGCGGCGCGTCAAACACGGTCTGCATGTCGCAGTTCAGACAACGCTCAACTTCGGTAGCGATCTGTTCGGGGGTGAACCCAAGCTCAACTTCGATATCAAGTTTGCGGAACCGGTCGACCAGCGCGATATGCTCCATCTGGCGCCGGTCAGAAGCGTCATAGGCGTTTGAATAGCGCCACTCGGACATCCCCATCTTGGTCGATTCAAGCTCGATATAATCGGCAGTTCGTGCCGTCAGGTCGTCGCCCTGGCAATGTTTGTGGATCGAGATCGCGGCCTGATGGCCATGCTCAACCGCCCAGATGATATTCTTTGGGCCGAAGGCAGCATCGCCGCCAAAGAACACGCCTTTGCGAGTTGATTCGAACGTCTGCTCGTCGATCACTGGCACGTCCCACTTATCGAACGTGATCCCGGCCTCCTTTTCGATCCACGGAAACGCATTTTCCTGACCGATGGCCAGGATCACGTCGTCGCAGGGGATCATCACCTCACCGGTGACGCGTTGTTCGGTAATTCGGCCGCTATCATCAAGGTCATAATCCATCAGCTCGAACAACATGCCGACCAGCTTGCCGCTCTCGGTCACGAAAGCCTTTGGCGAATGGTTGACGGTGATGGCGATATCTTCTTCTTCGGCGTCTTCAAGTTCCCACTCGGAGGCCTTGAAGAAGGCGCGCGGCTTGCGGGCCATGACTTTGACCGCTTTGGCGCCGAGACGTAGCGAGGTCCGGCAGCAATCCATCGCTGTATTCCCAACCCCGATGATCAGGACGGTCTCGCCAATTGTCTCGATATGATCGAAGGCAACCGATTCAAGCCAGTCAATGCCGATATGAATATTGCCAGCCGCCTCGTCGCGGCCGGGCAGGTTCAGGTTCTTGCCCTTGGGCGCACCAGTGCCAACGAAAATCGCGTCAAAGCCTTGGTCTTGCAGTTCTTGCATACTGCCAACCGGGTGGCCGAGCTTCAGATCGACACCCATTTGCAAGATGTAACCAAGCTCTTCATTGAGCACGTCTTCGGGGAGGCGGAAGGCCGGAATGTTTGACCGCATCAGGCCGCCCGGTTTGTCGAGTTTCTCAAAGATCGTGCACTCATAACCCATCGGGGCGAGATCATTGGCCACCGTGAACGAGGCCGGACCCGCGCCGATCAGGGCGATCCGTTTGCCATTGCTGTTCTCGGGTTTCTTTGGCAGGCGGTCAGTGATGTCGTCGCGGTGATCAGCGGCCACGCGCTTCAGGCGGCAAATCGCGACCGGTTCTTCCTCAACCCGTGTGCGTCGGCAAGCGGGCTCGCACGGGCGATCACAGACCCGGCCGAGAATCCCGGGGAAAACATTCGAATCACGGTTGAGCAGATAGGCATCGCTATAACGCCCTTGTGCAATCAGGCGAATATAGGCTGGAACCGGCGTGTGTGCCGGGCATGCCCACTGACAATCGACAACTTTGTGAAAGTAGTCCGGGTCCTTGATATCGGTCGGTTTCATTACACCTATGTCTCTATATCGGCGCCATTCCTAGCCGCGTATTTGGCGGCCTGCAACGGTCAATGTAAGCTGTGGGTTCGGACGGTAATTCACAATTGCTAACCACTCATCCAACTCTCGCGACGTCAGCTTTGTAAGTCGGCCATTATGTTTGTGTGAGCGGCGTTGGCGGCGAAGTGTTTAAACCGGAAAAATCAGCATGTTTGGAAATAGAAACCGGCCCGTTTGGTGCTCAACACATCACAGCTTGCCGAAATGCGTGACGAAAGCTACGAAGCACCCCATATCAAGTCTGGCGCGGCAAATCGCGTCGAATGAATGGAGCCAGGATGGCTAAGGAAGAAATACTCGAGTTTAACGGTACAATCGTTGAACTGTTACCTAATGCGACCTTTCGGGTTAAGTTGGAAAACGATCATGAAATCATCGGTTATACAGCCGGAAAGATGCGTAAGAATCGCATTCGGATTCTCACCGGTGACACAGTATTGGTCGAAATGACCCCATATGACCTGACCAAGGGTCGTATCACTTACCGCTTTAAATAGGCGCGTGGTTTGAGTGGTCCAGAGGTTCCTGATGGCTTTGAACGGCATTTTCGCCGCTCGAATCTAACCGATCCCTGGGAACCGATATATTCCAGAAAAATCGACGACAAATTGCAGATCGGCCTGGTTCTGACCGAGCAGCACTGCAATTCACGCGGGTTTGTCCATGGCGGACTGATCGCGACACTTGCCGACAATGCCATGGGGCTGTCCAGCGTGTTTGCGTTGGCCAATGCCGGACGAGAGGTTAAAGGTGGACTGGTGACGATTTCGTTGGGCGTCGATTATCTTGGCAGCGCCAAACTAGGTGAGTGGATGGAGATTGATCCCGAACCGGTAAAAGTCGGTGGTTCGATCTGCTTCGTCCGTGCGCTGGTTCGCGCCAATGACACACCAGTTGCGATGGCCAATGCCACGTTCAAGATCTTATGAGTGATCGCGCGCCTTTGGTTCTGGCCAGTGCAAGTCCGCGCCGCTTGCAACTCTTGGCGCAGGTCGCGATTGTTCCAGATACAGTTTGCCCCGCCGATATCGACGAGACCCCAAGCAAAGCTGAATTGCCGCGCCTATATGCCGAACGCCTGGGCCGGGAAAAAGCGCACGCGGTGCACCAGCCGGGACAATTTACACTCGCCGGTGACACTGTGGTTGCGGTTGGTCGGCGTATTCTACCGAAAGCGGAAACCGCCGAGCAGGTGACCGAATGCCTCGACCTGTTATCGGCGCGCGCGCATCATGTCATGACCTCGGTTTGCGTGATCGCGCCAGATGGTCGGGTGGGGCAGCGCCTGAGCGATACGCGGGTGACACTGAAGCGGTTGAGCGCATCTGAGATTGAGAGCTATGTTGCCAGCGCTGAAGGGATTGGCAAAGCGGGCGGCTACGCCATCCAAGGGCGGGCCGGCGCGATGATCCGGCGGATCAATGGCAGCTATACCGGAATTGTTGGATTGCCAGTGTTTGAGACGCTCAACCTGTTGACCGGACTGGGCTATCGCCGCGAATAGCTGTGAACGAAACTGCTCAGGCAGCAAGCGCTGCCCGGCGCTAATGCGCCGTGCCCGCGAGAGGCCCTCGCGAAGCGAGGAGTAGCCGTGAGCGAAACCGCCTAGCGATTGATAAAATCAAACTCGATTTCGAAATTCAGGCTGCCTTCGCCCATAGAGAGGTCGTACCTCGTCAGATCATAAACATAGTCGAACCGAACCGACTGATCCGGCAGGCTGTTGGAGCGCCGACGGCTAACTGAGCGACGAAACTCCATGATCCGCACTGGCCCACCCGCCAGATCTGCGAGTGTCGAGATTGCACCGATTGGGCGATATTGATTGCCGCGCATCGCCGAACGTCCAAAGGACATACCGTCATCGCGGCCACGTCTTTGTACGCGGTAAGTGAAGCCCATACCCGCCAGACCACTGCTTATGTTGCCGCCAAGGCTGGTGAGAATCTCTGCGGTTAGGTAAAAATCAGTTGTCGAAGAGACATAGAAGCTGCGTTGCGACGACGTGTTGCCGCCAACGATGGACGTGGTTCCGGTGATCTCGAAAATATCCAGACTGTCCCCAGCATCCAGGAAGCCGCTGCCATTGGCATCAATCGGATCAATGTCGCTGTTGCCGTCACCATTGGTGTCGATGCCGAGCATTGAACCTTGATCCTGCAGTGGCGCGACCGAGAAGCCTTCGGTGAGCGAGCCGGTAATCACCGGGTGGACCTCGCCAGTGCCGAGTATCGGATTGGTTGAGCGACGGACCATCCGCTCGCCAACCGCAATCGGGCGACCTGTACTGGCATCAAAATTGTCATAGACGTCGAAGCTCACGCCGTCATGAATAACCACGCAGCCATAAGTCTGGCAGATCGGATCACTATCAATGAAAGAGGCGTGCGCCGGGACGCCCACGCATATGGCTGCGGCCGCTATCGTGAAATAGCGGCCAATACATAAGGAGGAGGCCTTATTCGAGATTTGTCTCGGCATCGGCAGGCGCGGGAGGGCTTTCAACCGCCGCCTCTCTGATCACCAATGGTGCAGAATAGGTTGGCAGAGCAATGATCCCGCTGGAGGTTTGCGGCGCATACGTGTTCTCAAGCTGCACCTTGATTGTCGGATTGGCCGGAAGATCGGCGCCGAGTGGCATCGTATATTCACGCTTGCCGTCATGCAGCACGACAAGATTGGCGATCGGCATTTTAATCGTCTCGCCGCGATCACCGCTAATTTGAACTTCGCCGCGCAGGCGAGCATGTGAGTTGCCAGTATTCTCAACCACAATATCGACCGCTTGGCGCCCGTCATCGTCCATTGTCAGCCCGGAAGAGGTGATTTGCGGGCGACTCTCGCCATCGCCCATGGTCAGGTAGAACAGGCTGGCGATCTGGTATTTTTTCCAAACGCCAGACTGGCCCGACCGTGATTCTGGCAGAATGGTTGAGGCAATCATTGCGAACCGAAAATCGCCATCACGCGTCGTCCGGATCGGGGCGGACATATCGATGATGATTTGTTCGGACTCACCCGGTTTGAGGGTGATGAAAGCCGGGCTGAAACGGACCCAGTTCGAGGCTGAATCTTCGCGCTCGCCAGGTGGTTCGAGGTGAATTTGGCCATTCTCATCCAGTGTCCAGTCGGCAAGACCGATGGTCAGCGAGATGGTTTTCTCAGTATGAACATTGCCGATATTGACGATTTGGCGCTGGCGGTCGCCAGGTTCCACCGTCATTTCAACCGTCGTTGGCTGCAAGCCGATCCCGAAAGCGCTTGCTGGCGCTGCAATTGCGACAGCAGCAGCAGCCCATAGACCGGATCGTAAAGCGTTCAAGAAGCGCATGGTCAGATTTCCCCGTTTGGTGCTCAGTTGCCGCTATGGTTAATCCAACAGGGTTACCGGGGGGTTTCTAAAACGGCTTCTCATCTTGCGAGGCATCCCCGGCTCGTTTATCCAGCTGGCATGAAGCTATTTGGCAAGAAAAACCGCAAACCGCATGTCGCGGCGGATCTCAGCGCAGCGCCGGGGCGGGCGCGGGCTGAGCGCGAGTTGATTCTGGGCGATCATGGTTTCTTGCGTGAAGGGTTCCAGAACCTGCATCAAATCAGTGATGAGATGTGGCGTTCGAACCAACCTAATCCACGTCAGGTCGCAGACCATGCGCGGGTGCGCGGGATACGCACAATCGTCAATTTGCGTGGGCCGAGTACGCGCGGGTATTACCTTCTGGAGAAGGAGGCCTGCGAGAAAGCCGGGATTAATCTGGTCGACTTTCAGGTGCTTTCGCGTGACACGCCAACGCCCGAGACGATCTTTGCAGCGCGTAACCTGTTCGAAAGCCTGACCTATCCCGCCTTGATGCACTGCAAGTCCGGGGCAGACCGCGCCGGGATCATGAGTGTGCTCTATGTCCGGTTCCGCCAAGGTCAGTCAATCGAGACGGCGACCCGGCAATTGTCGAAGAAATACCTGCACATGAAAGAAGGCAAGACCGGGCTTCTGGATGCGTTCTTTGCGGCCTATCTGACCTATGCCAAAGAGAATGAAATGGATTTCGAGACATGGCTGGAAACGGTCTATGACCGGGCTGCGGTGAAGGCCGACTTCATGGCGTCAGGCAAGTCGCGATTGGGCCTGGATCGCATTCTGCGCCGGGAGTGACCCTTTTGCACTGGCGCACAGCCGCATTTCGTGGAATCTTCCGTCTTGCAATATAAAATGAAGAGGGATTCTCAATGAAAAAAGTAATCGTTGCGTCAGTTATGGCGATCGCACTCACCGCTTGCGGTGGTGGCAGCAAGAAGGCACAATTGGAAAAGATGTGTCTTGCAGAAGATGACACAACCGCCGCTGAGTGCAGCTGTATGGCTGAGCAGGCGATTGATAAACTTGACGGCAAGATGGTCAACATGCTGATCAAAGCTGGCAAAAGTGGCGACACCGATGGCTCGATTGAATCAGCGATGTCAGACATGACAACGGAGGAAATGGGGCAGTTCATGGCGTTCGGCATGAGCATGGCTGCGACCTGTGGTCTCGACTAGTTCGGCTGGGATCTGTGCAATAGTGAACGGGCTCGGCAGAATAGCTGGGTTCGGATTTTGAGGAGGTTGAAATGAAATTCTTTATTATCAATAGCTTCCGCCTGATGGTTTATGTGGCGTATCTCGTGACAATCTTTGCGGGTCTCGGCTTGGCTTATTACAATGCCGTTCCACAAAAAGGCATCGCAGCAACCGAGATGATTGGCGTGACCGGTGTTACGGCGCAAGTTGTGGCATTTGTCGCGATCACAGTTGGAGCATGGGTGATCGCCAGTGTTGTGGCTGGATTGATCGTGACCATTCTCGACATTCGCGACGATATCAATGATCGTTTGCCGGACGCGCGCCGCGACGATTGATCCTTAAGATGATCGCTTGATTGGAAAGATCAGACAGGCCATTGAGCGTGTCTGATCTTTTTCGTTTGAGCCCGGTATGACAACACAGTTCGAATTCCGCCCGATTGTTCGCCAAGCCGTCGGCCACGCCGTGCAAGCCTATGCGCGCACCCTGCATTGGCTTGTTCTGTTCGCGGCTGTATTTGCAGTCATCAGCAGCCTGCAAGCCATGGCACCAGCAGCGCCTGATTGGGCGATGGCTTTGGCATTCTCAGCCCTCTTCGCCGCTGGCTGTCTCTGGTCGACCGCACTTTACCAGCAGATGCTCAGCCGGGTAGGCACGCGCCGCCTGCGCCCCGACACGGTTCGCCTCGTGATCGCCAATAGCCTTGTCTACATGTTGTTCGTATTGGTCAGCTTCATTGCGGCCTTGGCTCTGATCATTGTCAGCGGTGTGTTAACGGCGGCCTCGGGGTTTGACCCATCACAAGCGCCGTCGGACGATGTCTCCGGATCGATGCTGGCGCTGCGAGACAGCGGCGCGATTTGGTTTTTGTATGCGGCTGGACTGGTCACGCTGGCGGCGCTGGCCTGGTTCGCAGTGCGTCTGCTCGCGTTCGGTGCCGCGACAATTGCCCTTGGGCGGGTCGTGGTGTTTCAGACTTGGAGTTGGACCAAAGGGCGGATGGCGGGGCTGCTCGGCCTGGTGATCATTTTGCAGCTTGCGCCCTTGTTGATTCTGGGCGGGGTGAATGAGGGTTTGGCGCATATATTTGGAATATCAACGATCCTGTCACCAGACGCCGCGATGCAGCCAAGTCTGGTCTCTAACGGGCTGTACGGCTTGATCTGGATGCTGATTATGTCGCCCTATATCGCACTCGGCCATGGGCTAAGCACGGTGGTGTATAAACGCCTTAGCCCTCCAAACAGTTGACGCCGGCTGAGTATTTGGCAGAATTGCCTCTGTTCATGCTCAGGGATTGCCAATGGCCAATACATTTAGTTTCGACAATGCCGCTTTTCACATGTTCCGCACCGAAGGACCGGGCGGATTTATCTGGAAATACCTGATCGCTTACGGCTTGGTGATCTTCGTTTTTGCCGCGATTAGCATGCTGATGATGGGGCCATTATTTTCCGCCTATGGCGAGATGATGGCGGCAGCGGTGAACGGTGCCAGTGAGCAGGAAATGGATACGATCATCATGGATGCGCTGCTCGCAAATGTCGGGCAACTGGCTTTGGGTTACATCGCTTCACTGATCTTCGGCGTCGTCTTTTGGGCTGCGTTTGAGGCCGCTATACAGCGCCGATATGTCCGCGATGAGGGTTTTGGGTTGAGGTTTGGCGGTGACGAGTTGCGCCTGATTGTGGTTGGACTGATTTGGATCGCAATGCTGATCGGCGGCATGATTGTCAGTCAGTTGGCGATTATGGGACTGATCCTTCCCGTCGTCTCAATTGCGTCAGAAAACCCTATGTTGATTGGTCTATGGGGCTTTGTGGTTGTCTTGGCCGTGATGGTGTTGTGGTTGGTTATGCTTATCCGCCTGTCAGCCGCGAGCGCTCTGACGATACGAGACCGGAAAATCCATTTCTTTGCGTCATGGTCAGTCACCAAAGGGCGATTCTGGCCGATGCTGGGGGCGTATCTGATTTTGTTGCTCATTCTCGGCACTGTCGTGACGGTCATCTATATGCTGGGATTTGGAGTGATTGTTGCGGCGATGATCCCGGCTTTTGAAGCCTCCGGCGGCGCGGAGCCAGACCCCGAGGCGCTGATCGCGATGTTCACCAGTCCAGCTGTTATTGTCGGCCTGGTGATCTGGTATTGCGTCTTGCTGCTATTTCAGGGATTCTCAGGCTACGCTTGGGCCGGAGTCGCAGCGCTCGCCGCCAAGACCGACCCTAAAGGCGGTGGCATGGTCAATGCAGCTGATCACTTCGGCTAAAGCGCTTTCAGGCGAAGTTGTATGTGGTTCGCCGCCCGGAACGCGCGCTAAAACAACACAACCTAAAGCGATCAAGTGACTCCAACTGAAACGTGCCCACTTTAGCGCGGTTTAAGCCACCACACCGGTTTCAAACAGCGCGCTGATTTCGCGCGCACCATAGCCAAGGTCTGACAGGACTTGCTCTGAATGTTCGCCTAATTTTGGCGAGGGGCCATTTGGGCCGTCATCCGCGCCGGGGAAACGAACCGGTGAGGCAGGCGAGGAGAAGGTCGAGCCATCGCCGCTGGCGCTCGGCACTTGTGTAATTGCCCCGGAGGCCAGGACTTGCGGATCCTTGGCGACCTCGGCGAGGGTTTGCACTGGTGCCCAGGCGATGGCCTCATCATCGAGGCGCTGCGCGATCTCGGCTTTGGTGAACGCGCCAAACGCCGCATCCATCAGGGTGACGAGGGCGGCTGAATTGGCGCGCCTGCCTTTGGATTCTACAAACCGATCATCATCAATCAGGTCCGGGCGATCCATCACCCGGCACAGCGGGGCCCAGTCAACATTGCCTTGCCGCGAGACAATACATATCCACGCCTCGTCACGGGTTTTGAAGAAATTCATCAGCGGCTGGATCTGTTCATGGCGCGATTTAGTTGACCCGATCCGGCCAAAGAACAGCTGGATGGCGAAATCGGACCCCATCGCAAACAACGCGGTGCGCAACAAGGACGCTTCAACCAATTGCCCTTCGCCAGTGCGCGTGGCTTTGACCAGCGCGGCGCAAATTCCTGCGGCAGCGGCTATGCTGGTTGTGTGATCACCAAAGGCTGTGCGCAGGGCGAACGGGTCTTGTCCCTTGGGCACGGTCAGCGCGGCCACCCCGGCGCGCGACCAGAACGACGCCACATCAAAGCCCGGCTTGTTAGCATCCGGGCCGGTCAGGCCGTAGCCTGTCAACGAGCAATAGACCAGTTTCGGATTGACTGATTTGAGAGTGTCATAGTCAAGACCAGACCGGGTCAGGCCACCGGGACGGACATTGGTCAGAAAGACGTCGGCACCGCCCGCCAATTTGCGCAGGATCGCCTGGCCGTCTGCTGTGCGTGTATCCAACACAATTGATTTCTTGCCGCGATTGTCGAAATCGAACACTGGATTATCCTCAAGACCAGTGCCGATCGTGGCAAAGAAGTTGCGGATAGGGTCACCGCCTGGCGGCTCGATCTTGATCACATCAGCGCCCCAGTCGCTGAGAATATTACCTGCGCCAGGCGCGGCCATATAGGTCGCGTGCTCAATCACGCGAATACCTTTCAGCATGTTGTCTCCGGTCAATTCATCTGCCGCGCAAAAAGGACGGCTTGGTAAACGCGGTATTAACCCGAACCGGTCAATTGTCGAACAAAATGGAATGATGATAGGGAAATTGCCGCGATGACCGTTCAGAGCATGCGTCCAGAGTTAAGCGAAGCTGATATTGTTCGCTTGATGAAAGGGGAGACCTCCGAAGAGCGCGCAACCGTTGCGCATCGCCTGTGTCGGCGCATCGCCATCGACATGCTGAGCGATGAGGAACGCGTGTTTGCCGAAGAGATTATTGGCATTCTGGCTGAAGATACCGCCGAGCTGGTCCGCCGTACATTGGCGGTAACGCTGCGAAACTCGCCGCGCTTGCCGCACGATGTCGCCTTGAAACTGGCGCAAGATGTGGAATCGGTTGCGATCCCGATCCTGGAACACACCCCGGTCCTGTCTGAAGAAGACCTGATCGAGCTGGTTCTGGCCGTCACCAGTGCCAAACAGGCTGCGATTGCTGGACGCGCGACGATTTCCGGCGCGCTGACCGAGGTGATTTGCGAACATGCCGGTGAGATGGCGGTTGAAACGGTTGCCGCCAATTCCGGAGCTGATTTTTCTGACAAGGCTTACGAGGACACAGTGGCGCGGTTCCCAGCCAACGCCGCCGTGCATGAGTCGATTATCTTGCGTGATCACGTGCCGGTTCATGTTGCCGAAAAGCTTGTATCGCTCGTCTCAGGACAGATGTTCGACATGCTGATCAATCGGCACGAACTGCCGGCTCAGATGGCGATTGATCTGGCCGCAGGCGCGCGCGAGCGGGCAACGATTGACCTGGTCGAGCAGGCCGGGCGAACCTCCGACATGTCGCGCTTCGTCGAGCAATTGAACCTGAATGGCCGATTGACCCATTCGCTGATCATGCGCGCGCTTTGCGTCGGGCATATGCCGTTTGTTGAGCATGCGCTGGCGGAACTGTCGGGCGTGCCGCATACGCGGGTCTGGCTGATGATCCATGATGCCGGACCGCTCGGCTTGCAGGCGATCTTTGACCGCGCCGGATTGCATCGCAAAATGCTGCCTGCCTTCCGGGCCGGTGTGAAAGTGTTCCACGAGCTTGAGCTGGACGGTGAGGCCAATGACAAGGCCCGCTTCCGGATGCGGATGATTGAGCGGGTGCTGACCCAATTTCAGGCGATCCCGAAAGACGATTTGGAATATTTGCTTGAGAAACTCGACGCCTATTCAGAGCAGGCCAAGCTAACCGCAAACAGCGCAGCCTAAGCGTCGGCGCGTGGGCGCAGGGCGTAGTCAATGCCCAGCGATGCCAGATAGTCTCCGTCACGCCACGGAGCATTCTCCGCGATGATCGTCATGCCAGCCGCCGCAGCCGCTTCGACGCGGTCCTCAAGCTCCGGTTCATTTTCGAGACAACGGGCATCAATCCGCAAACTATCGAGCAGCAGACGCAAACTATTGCTCAGCGGTGATTGCCAGGACCGGGTGGCATCAAGCGACACGCGGAACCCGCAACGGCGCAATCCTTCAATACCGGTCTGAACCTCTGGCGTCGGCAAAGCCAGAGCCGCGTCGGCGATCTCAATGCAAATCTCTTGTGGGCAAAGCCGTGTGCGGCCAATCGCGGCGTCGCAGGCCATCGCTGTATCGGGATGGATCAATGCGGCGAGCGGTGCCGAAACGATGATCGGGCGCTCTGTGGTGTGATTATGGGCATCAAGCGCGATGGCTTTGATGTGCTCGGCAAGCCAAGCGGCAGGAGAGGAGGTGGCCCCGCCGCCTTCTGCAGCGGGGGCCACCCGGCCGAAGACAGCACGCTCTTCGAAGCGCTTTTCTGTCTCGGCGAGCAGGATCACGGTTTCGCCGGTCTGCAGGTGCACAACAGGCGCAAATCGAACGGGTGAAGCCTGACGGTTTGTGCAAGAAGAGTGAGATAGATGTGGCATGAGGCTTCCGTGACGCTGGGGTATGGTGTGCATCTACAGGATCAGTATTGAGAACGCGCGCATTTGATCGCTCGTATTTCTGTCAAATTTGATCAAAGATTTTCCGGTTGGAGAGACCATGACGAAACCCTTGAGTGAGCCGCGCCTGTCAGCAACGGTTCTTCTATTGCGCGATGCACCGGATTTGCAGGTCTTGCTGGTCAAGCGCCATTACCAAATTGACTTCGCCGCTGGGGCGCTGGTGTTTCCGGGCGGCAAGGCAAATGAAGAGGACAGCGCCGAGGGCTGGGCGGATATGTGTGATGGCGAGTTTACGGGCGTCGAGCGTGCGGCGCGAATATCGGCGGTTCGCGAAGCCTATGAGGAAGCCGGGATTATCCTGGCGAGACCGCGAAGCGCACGCGGCGCGGGAGCCGGTCTGGTTGGCCGTGAGACTGCCGAGAAGCTCGACTCGATGCGGGCGCAGGTTGATCGCCGTGAGATCAGCTTTCTGGAACTGATTGGCGAGTATGATTTGGTTTTGGCGCTGGATACGCTGGTCCATTTTGGTCACTGGATCACGCCAACCATGATGCCGAAACGGTTCGACACGCATTTCTATCTCGCCCCGACACCGCCGCATCAAGTGGCCGAGAATGATGGCCGCGAAACCACTGAGGCGGTCTGGCTGGGCGCGCAACAAGCGTTGGATATGGAGAATGCAGGTCAGGCGACAATAATCTTTCCGACCCGGATGAATCTTGGCAAATTGGCAGAGGTTTCGAGCGTTGCAGAGGCGGTGGGCCGGTTCAGCACTGAGGGCGTCGTGACCGTACTACCGAAAATCGGCAAGACCGATGATGGTATTGCTTGCCTGCACATCCCCAAGGAAGCAGGCTATATGCAGAGCCTAGAATTGTTCGAAAGGGCCGAAGCGGGTGTGAAAGGTAAAACGTGACGATTGAGCAGTCTGATTTCGGCGCGCATATTTCTCTGAACCGAACCGGCGCAGTTGTAACGGTTACGATTGGCCGCCAGAGGGCAAGACCAGGCTGAGGCGATCAGTGCTTTTCTTGAAAAACGCACACCGAAATTTAAGGGTGTTTAGTCCAAAAACAGGGTATTGTTTGTCATCGTCATAGTGAGCAGGCCAAAATGATTGATCCTGATTTGAGTGAAGCAAAATTACGGGCGCTAATTCCGGAGCGTTGTTTTAAGCCGACTGTCGGGCGCTCGCTGGCCTATTTGGTGTTTGATCTTGCGCTGATTGCAGCTTGCTATATCGCGCTCGCCAATGTCAGCGCGTGGTATTTCGAGTGGCCGCTGATCTTTATGGTTGGGACGCTATGCTGGTCGGTCTTTGTTGTCGGCCATGACGCTGGCCATGGCGGGTTTTCAAAGAATCGCACGATCAACACGATTGTCGGCATCTTGACCCATTCGGCCATCCTGGTGCCGTATCGCGGCTGGCAGCGCTCGCACGCCCTGCACCATATGAAGACCGGGCATTTCCGCGAGGAAGAAGTGTTTCGCCCCTGCCGCGCCGAGGAAGACCGCTTGTTCAGGAAAATCTTGTTCCGGTCTGGCATCTTCGTGCTGATCGGATGGCCGATGTACAAGCTCGGCTTTCGTAACCTGACGACGTATGACCCGGTTAAGGGCAGCCACTACCTGCCGGTCAGTGATCTCTATACCAAATCGGTCCGGGCCTCGTGGTATATCGGCCTCGCCGTGTTGGCGGCGTTCCTGTCGCTCTATATCTGGCTCGGCATGAATTATGGCTGGGGCTTCTTCGCCAAATACATTCTTGCACCATACTTGATCTACGGAGCCTGGCTGACATTCGTGACCTATATGCAGCACGTGTCGCCGGAAGTGCCGGTCTACGATTATGGCGACTGGACGCGGCTGAAAGGCTCACTGGCAAGCGTTGATCGCAATTATGGGCCGTTTAACTGGCTGACACACAATATTGGCAATCTACACGTCATTCACCACATCTATCCGACCATTCCGCATTATCGGCTGCAAGAGGCCAGCGACGCGGTGCGCGGCGCATTGGGCGCGGGCTATCTGAAATCAAACCGTTTCGTGCTGTTTGATTTCGCTCGCACCTTGATCGGCTGCCACTATGTTGAGCGCGGTGATGGCATGGAGGTTTACAAATCCGCCTACGGATTTGCAAAAAACCGAGGTCGCAACGGTCAACCTGAAGACGTTACTTCAGACTGACTGATTTGATTGGCTGTCAAATTTAGCGCTTGTAGGCGAGGGGTTTTTCGCTCTCATCGAGGCTGAGATAACGGTCACGTAGCTTGGTCTGGCGGGTCTCCATCGACTGAACCTCGCCATCGATCAGGATCAGCTCCGGCGCGCTCATCACCTCCAGCGGATCACCGTTCCAGAGTACGAGATCAGCGACACTGCCCGGCGCGATTGTGCCATGCCCGGCAAGTGCGAAAATCTCGGCAGGCGTGGTTGTGATCGCCGCCATCGCGTCGTCAAAACTGACACCATTGGCAACCGCATTGCCAGCAACCTGCACCGTCAGGCGAGCCTGATGGGTGTTAAACCCAAAATGTGCGAACGCAGTGGGTACGCCAGCTGCGATCAGGCGTTCAGCATTGCGAGAGGTCGCACCAAGTTGCGAGAAGCTGGAGGGCAGGTTGGAGAACGGATCAATGATCACTGGAATATCAGCTGCCGCTAATTCATCAGCGACGATCCAGCCCTCATCGGCCCCGACAATCGTCAGATTGAGGTTTGGATTATCCATTTTGAGGTCAATGATCTGGCGAAGGTCACTGGCACGGTGAGCCGCAAACAGGATCATCTGCTGTCCGCGCACCGCTTGCCCGAAGGCCTGTGCATCGGCGCGGTTGAGGCTATCGCCATGACTTTGCGCAACATAACGGGCCGGATAGGTGTGGGCGTCTGCAAAAGCACCGCGCAGTGATGCCCAAGCTGCAGACCGCGAGCCGCCCGCCAGACCTGCACCGCCTTCACCAAGCGAGATATACACAAAGGCCTGGTCATGGGTGATCGAGTGAGCCTCGCCGGATGTATCCGCGACAAAGCCCTGACCCGCGATCATGCTACCTCCGTTAGAAGGCGCAACGACGATCCGGGTGATCCCTTCGAGACGGGTCACGGGAATGGCCGTCGCCGATGGGTTGAAGCTATCCGATGCGTTTAAGGCGACGGAAAAAGCGCTGCCGCCAGCACTGGTATCATTGGTCGAATCCTCAGCCCCGATCTCAACCAGACCAACACTCGTAAACGGCGCAATTATTCCAGGGGTCAGCCATTTGCCTTCGGCATTCACCGTTCGCATATTGCTCGGCGCGGCGAGGTTGATGCCAACGCCGCTAATCTGTCCGTCAATCACGATGACCGTCGCACTGTTCAGAGTTCCAGCATTGGTGCCGGTCCAGACTTTGGCATTGGTGATGGCGATGTCTTGCGCGGTAGCAGCCAGACTCAACACCAAGGCAGAGACAGCGGAAAGCATAAGTGTGCGGATCATTTCAGGTCTCCTTCGCCAGGTTGGCCGAGTTCAAAGTCCATAACAGGAATATTATCAGGGTTGCCGCGCTCAAACATCACGGCGCCGTCGACCATGACGAGATCGGCCTTGGTATAGGTGCTGAACGGATCACCGGACCAGACCACCACGTCGGCATCTTTGCCAACTTCCAAAGAGCCGGTTTTGTCAAACACGCCCAATGAGCGGGCCGGGTTGGCGCTGAGCCATTGCCAGGCGTCGGCTTTCGAAATGCTGATCCCGGCACGGCGTCCATCGGCGAGCGCTTTGGCCGCTTCCTGATTGAGCCTCTGAATACCGACCTCACTGTCAGAGTGCACAATCGCGCAGGCCCCGGCATTGTGGACCATAGGGATATTCTCTCTCACACCGTCATAGGCTTCCATCTTGAAACCCCACCAATCGGCCCACATGGAAGAACAGATGCCTTCGGCCGCAAGCTTGTCGGCAATTTTGTAACTCTCAACCGCATGGTGGAACGAGGACACCTTGTAGCCAAACTCTTTCGAGATATCGATGATTTGAGCCATCTCATCAGCGCGGTAGCAATGCATATGCACGAGAATGTCGCCATTGAGGACGCCCATTAGCGTATCGAGTTGCAAATCGCGGCTCGGCGCGGTGCCGCCATTTTCGGCATAGTCATCCCAGGTGCGCTTATACTCTACCGCGCGCGCCCATGCTGTCCGGTAGCCAGCAATATTGCCCATTCGCGAGTAGGGTGAGCCGCCGGGGAATGTCCCATTGCCGTAGCCATAGACCCGCTTGGGGTTCTCACCGCAGGCCATTTTCAGAGTGTAAGGCGCGCCGGGAAATTTCATGCCCTGAACCGTGCGAGAGGGCACGTTCTTGAGGATTACACCGCGACCGCCGAACAGGTTGGCCGATCCCGGCAGGATCTGCAGAGAGGTAATGCCACCGGCGAGTGAGCGCGTAAAACCAGGGTCTTGCGGCCAGATGCCATGTTCCGCCCAAACTTCGGCTGTGACCGGGCCGCTGCCTTCATTGCCGTCGCCATGGGCGCTGACGCCAGGACTGGGATAGACGCCGAGATGGGAATGGTTGTCGATGATGCCAGGGGTGACCCACTTTCCTGAAGCGTCAACAATCGCTGCACCATCCGGGGCTGTCAGGCCTTGGCCAATCGCGCTGATCTTGCCATCTACCAGCAAGACATCGCCATTTTGAATCTCGCCGCCTAAGCCGTCGAATACGGTTGCGTTTTGTAACAGGGTCGTCTGTGACGGGTAGGCCGTGTAGGTCGACGGGAACGGGTCTTTATTGATCGTTACATTCTGATCAGAATCCGGGTCGGCTTGGCGATCCGAACCGCACGCGGTTAGGAATAAGACGGCCCCTATTAAACCGACAATGAAAAGCTTGTTCATGCGAGCCTCGTAAATATGTAAGAAGATGATTGTGCAGTAATTATTGATCATGACAAGTTGTTGGCATTGGGATTGGCCAACCATGCTGGCAAGAATGACGACGCTTTACGAGCTATTGCACGCGTCTGGGCAGGTTGCCGTTTCGCGCGCTGACGGATCGCAAGTTCTAAACGTGGTCAATTTGACTAGCGTGATGTGGCCTTATGGCAGGGCTGAAATCGCTGCGGTCAAGCCCGGAATTGGCTCACCGCCTGAGGTTTGGATGAACAGCGGGTAGAGCGCAGCTTTGATGTTGTGCAAGCGGGTCAGGCCAGCTTGCGAGGAGAACGCCTCACGCCATCCAGACATTGGCGCAGGGGTCACAAGTTGCTCAAACCAGATGGTCCAATCGTCATCGTTTAGGGTCTTTGCCTGCCAGATGAAGGCGATAGGCCGCATCAAGCGCTCACCCTCATTGTAAACATAGGCATGGTCAGCAATCGTGATTTTCGCCGCGATCGCTTCAAGGACGCGCAGATGGTCAGTGCGATCATAGGCCGGGTTGAGCGTGATCTGCATCAACAGATCGGCGCCGTGCGCGATGCCATGCCGCCAGCCCTCAACCGGGTCAAAGCCGCGATAATCGGTGATCGAAACAAGGTAATTTATCCCGGCATTGAGAACGTCCTGGCGCTCTTCCTCACTCATAAATGCTCTAACCCGATCAGCCCGAACCACTTCCGACAGAACCAGTGCCGAGAACGGCCGAAGGACGCCGTCTGGGTCATCGGCGCGCATGGCAGCGATCAGTTGCTGCTTCAAAGCGCGCATTTCCGAAGTTGATAATGCTTGATCACGCAGCAAGCGGGTCAGGCCTTCATACCCAATCGTGTCGCGAATTTCAGGTGATGGCGCGCCCAGGCAAGACGTCAGTGTCTCGGCCATCTCAGCATAAGTCTGGCTGCCAACCGGAAGAAAACCGTTGGATTTATACGTACCCGCGAGGTCTTGAATGGAGCCAGGGTGCAGGCAGGTGTCTGGAACTGGCGTAGTCTCAACCAGCGGCAGCGGCGCAGACGCGAGCCGTGTCTCCGAAGCCGGTTCAGGTGTCATTGTACAGGCTGCCAGCACCGCAGCAATGGCGGTGATCGCTGGGGCGTAAAGGTGCCTAGATATCAAGGTCTTCGGCAAATCGAGCATTTTCCTGGATGAACTTGTACCGGCTTTCGACCTTCTTGCCCATCAGCGTCTCGATCAGGTCAGCGGGTTTGACCTCGGTCAGTTCGTCAATGCTGTCAGGCAGGGTGATCCGGGCCAGGGTTCTGGTCTCCGGGTTCATCGTGGTTTCCTTGAGCTGGCTCGGGTTCATCTCGCCAAGGCCCTTGAACCGGCCGATGTCGACATTCTGGTTCGGCTTGAACTCAACCTCCATCATCAGATCTTTGTCTTCGTCATCCATGGCGTAGACGGTCTTGCCCTTATAGGAGAGGCGATAGAGCGGCGGCATCGCCATATACAAGCGGCCATTTTCGATCAAGCCCGGTGTCATCTTGTAGAAAAAAGTAATCAGCAGCGCGGCGATATGCGCGCCGTCAACATCCGCATCGGTCATGATGATGATCTTCTCATAGCGCAGGTCGTCAACGTTGAAACGAGGGCCAAGGCCAACCCCGAGTGCCAGCAGCAAGTCGGATAATTCCTGGTTCTTTTCCAGTTTGTCAGCGGTGGCACTTGCGACGTTCAGGATTTTACCGCGCAAGGGCAGGATCGCTTGCGTCTTGCGGTTGCGGGCCTGTTTGGCAGAGCCGCCAGCGCTATCGCCTTCGACGATGAAGAGCTCGGTATCGCCCTTGCTATTGGCGCAATCAGCCAGTTTGCCGGGTAGGCGAAGACGTTTGGTCGCTGATTTGCGCGAGACTTCCTTGTCTTTGCGGCGGCGCGCGCGGTCGTCGGCGCGTTCAACCGCCCAGATCAGCAGCTTGTCGGCTTCTTTGGTACTCGCGGCGAGCCAATGATCAAACCGGTCACGTACAGCGTTCTCTACCAATCGGAAGGCTTGCGTGGTGGACAGTTTGTCCTTGGTCTGGCCAACAAATTCGGGGTTGCCGATAAACACAGACAGCAGCAGGCCGGAATGTCCCATAATGTCGTCAGCGGTGATGGTCGTGCCTTTTTTCTGGCCGGTCAGCTCGGCATAATTACGCACTGCTTTGGTGATGGCTGAGCGGAAGCCGGCCTCATGCGTGCCGCCATCGGGGGTCGGGATAGTGTTACAATAAGATCGGGAGAAGCCGTCATTGTCACCAAACCCGGCAGCGGTCCAGGCGATCGCCCATTCCACCTTACCGTCTTCCAGCTCAACCAGGCCGCTGAAATTTTGATCCGTGATTGTCGACTTGCCTTTGAAGACTTCGTCTAGTTGATCGGCCAAACCATTGGGATAGGACAGGACTTTCTCTGCCGGAACCTTTGAATCTTCTGGCAAGAGTTCCGGGTCGCATGTCCAGCGGACTTCGACGCCGCGATAGAGATACGCTTTCGAGCGCGTCACCTGAAACAGGCGCTGCGGCTTGAAGCGTAGCTTTTCGCCAAATATTTCCACGTCGGGTTTGAACCGAACGGTAGTCCCGCGCCGGTTTGGGGCAGCGCCGACCAATTGTAGCGGGCTTTGAACAATGCCGCGCTCAAACGCTTGTGTGTACAGCTTCTTATCGCGGGCGACCTCGACCTCCATCCGCTCTGACAGCGCATTCACAACCGAGGAGCCAACCCCATGCAGGCCGCCAGCGGTGGCGTAGGCTTTGTTGGAAAACTTGCCGCCAGCATGCAGCACGGTGAAGATAATCTCCAGAGCTGACTTGCCGGGATATTTCGGGTGTTCACCAACCGGGATACCGCGACCATTATCGGAAATCTCGACATAACCATCGGCGCGGACATGCACATCGATTCGGCTGGCATGGCCAGCAACCGCTTCGTCCATCGAATTATCGAGGATTTCAGCAAACAGGTGATGGTAGCCGCGCTCATCAGTGCCACCGATATACATGCCGGGGCGCTTGCGAACGGGCTCGAGGCCTTCCAGAACTTCGATGTCCTGGGCGGAGTATCCAGATGCGTCTGTTGTCATTTGCTCAAATAATTGCGCTTGCGTTGCGGCAGCCATGATTGTTCTCTCCCCGTAAGCCCATTCTTGAACTGATTCCAAGGACTTCCATCATGCCGATTGAGATTAACACGCCATTAACCTTGCCCTCTGGACTGGAAATTCCTAACCGATTGGTCAAAGCGGCGATGACCGAACGGATCGCCGATCCCAACAATTACGCGACAGAGCGACATGTGCGGCTGTACCAAGCCTGGGCCGATGGTGGGATTGGATTGCAGATTACGGGCAATGTGCAGATTGACCGACGAAACCTCGAAGCACCGGGCAATGTTGCTATCGATACCTGGCCCTCAAATGTACATGCCGACATGTTGGCGCGCTGGGCCGAGGCGAGCAAATCAAGAGGCGGTAAAATCGTCATGCAGCTCGCGCATGCCGGACGCCAGACTCTGAAAATCGTCAACCCGCAACCGGATGCCCCGAGCGCGGTTGCCGTCGACCTGCCAGGGGGGCAGTTTGGCAAACCGCGCGCGATGAACAGCCGCGACATTGCATCAGTGATTGAGCGGTTCGCGATTGCAGCACGGGCAGCGCGCGAAGCTGGTTTTGACGGGGTTCAAATTCATGCGGCCCATGGCTATCTGATTAGCCAGTTCCTGACGCCGCTGGTCAATCAACGCGATGACGAATGGGGCGGATCTCTGGCCAATCGGGCGCGGCTTTTGCTTGCGGTCGTCAAGGCTGCCAAGGATGAAGCTGGATCGGGCTTTAGCGTCTCGGTGAAACTCAATTCGGCTGACTTTCAGAAAGGTGGCTTCGGCAAAGATGACAGTATGGCCGTAGTTGCCATGCTGAATGAGGCTGGACTCGACTTCATTGAAATTTCCGGCGGCAATTATGAGCAACCGAAAATGATGGACATGGATGGTTTGAAACCGGGGCATGATGAGCGGCTCAAGCAGAGCACCAAGGCACGCGAAGCGTATTTCCTCGATTACGCGCGTGATGTGCAGGCGATCGCAACTATGCCGCTAATGGTCACTGGCGGGTTTCGATCATTGGCAGGTATGAATGCGGCCTTGGCGGCGAGGGAGGCAGATCTGATAGGCCTCGGCCGCCCTCTTTGTGTGGACACCGATGCTCCAGCGCAGCTTCTGTCGGGCGCGCAAGCTGAGTTGGCGCGATGGGAAAAGACCCTGCGGATAGGACCTGGGCTCTTAGGACCGAATTCTCCCATTGGTCTGGTCAAAGCGCTTAACGGGTTTGGTGCCCAAGCCTGGTATTATAGCCAACTCCATGCCCTTGCTGACGGGCGATCGGTGAACCGGAAGCTGGGTGTCTTCAAAGCGTTCCGGAGCATGAATGGCCTGGATGGAAAGATGGCCAAAGCCTACCGAAAAACGCTAAGGTGAGCCAAAACCTTCCCGCGAGGGTGTGTCGATATAATTATAATCGACCCAACAGGTTTCAATACGCGATGAGTCCGCTATGTCATCAGCGGTAACCAATTTGGAGAAGAAGCGTATGCGGATTTTGGCTGTCGCCCTGTGCTTGGGTGTGTTGACTGCCTGCGGCCTTGTTGAGGGCGAGCAAGCTGCTGTGACGATCGGTGTCGAGCCTGTGATTGTGGTAGCTTCAAAAACGCCGGATGCGCCAAACGGTCAGTTACCAGCGACGCCTTTTCCGGTTGCCTATGACCTCAATATGGTACTCGACCCGCGCGAAAACGGGTTTAGCGGCTGGGTTGAGATGACCGTCCGGTTTACTGAGTCTGCGACCGGGTTTTACTTGCACGGACAGGACTTGAATATTGGCAGCGTCAAAGCCGGACCTTCGCTTGACGACCTGCAGGACGCCACCTGGACCGATATCCTGCCTTCCGGCGTCGCCCGAATTGAGTTCGCAGAAGCGATTGAGCCGGGCGATATGGTTGTTGTGATCAGTTATGATGCACTGTTCGATGCAAATCTGGCTGGCATGTTCAAGGTCACCGAGCAGGGGGACGCCTACGCGCTGGCAAAGTCAGAAAGCATCCAGGCCCGGCGGTTTATGCCAGGGTTCGATCAACCCGCGTTCAAAGCGCCGTTTGATGTGACGCTGTTCATTCCAGAAGATTATGTCGCGATCACCAACACGCGCGAAATCACCCGCGTGCGAACCGGCACCGGTATAGAGCGGGTTGAGTTTGAAACCACGCGGCCCTTGCCAACTTATCTATTGTCGCTGGCGGTGGGTCCGTTCGATGTGGTTGAAGCGCCCGATATTCCTGCCAATAGCGTGCGGTCTATGCCGATCCCGCTGACCGGGTATGCGCGGCGCGGGAAGGGCGAGGAGCTGGCCTATGCCCTTGAGACGGCGGCGCAATTGATCGAGATATTCGAGCTTGAGCTGCGCTACCCGTACCCGTATGACAAGCTCGATATCATTGCCGCGCCGCAATGGCCGTCGGGAGCGACCGAGCTGGCGGCTGCGATTACTTATCGTGAGAGCCGTATTCTGTCTGGGCCAAACATTGGACCGGCAGCGCGCCGGGGGCTGCTGGGCATTCATTCGCATGAACTGGGTCATAGCTGGTTTGGCAATCTGGTGACGCCGCCCTGGTGGGATGATTTGTGGCTGAAAGAGGCGTTTGCAAGCTGGGGCCAAGGCGTAACTCTGTCGCAGTTGGAGCCGGAAGGCGGCTATGAATTGGATGCGATTGCCAATGGTATAAGGGCAATGGGACTGGACAGTCTCGGCGCGGCCCGTGCCGTTCGTGAGCCGATCCTGATCAATGAAAACATCCGCAACGCCTATGACGCAATCACTTACAACAAGGGGCAAGCCGTGATTGGCATGGTCGACGCTTATTTCGGCGCTGATGTTTTCCGCCCGGCGCTAGGCATGTATATCGCGGCCCACGAGGATGGTGTCGCCGACAGCCCGCAATTCTTTGATACGATCAGTGAGGTCATCGGTGACCCGGAACTGGTCGATACATTCCAGAGTTTCGTAGAGCAGTCGGGCTTGCCGTTGGTGCGTGTGACAACGGCCCCTCAAAATGGCAGCGGATACATCGCTGAACCTGTATTTGAGGTGTCGCGCTATGCCCCGCTTGGTAGTGCGATCGACCCGGCGCGGGTCTGGACTGTTCCGTTCTGTTTCAAATACGGCCAAAGCAGCGAAATCTATGAGCATTGCGAATTGCTGGAGCCTGTCGCCGAGGCCCAGAGAATGGATGGCCTGCAGCGCTTTGAACATGACTGGATCATGCCGAATGCGGGTGGCACTGGCTATTGGCGGTTCTCGATGCCGTCAGAGATGTGGCAGGCGCTGGGCCAAGCTTTCCATCAGCTAGAACCGGGCGAACAGATGGCGGTGCTGGACAGTGTCGGTGCAGAGTTTGCCGCCGGGCGGATCGATATCGGAACGGTGTGGAATTTTATCGATGAGGCAACCCGCGTTGAGGAGCGCCGCGTGGTGGCGGCAGCGATTATTCAAGCGATGCGATTTGAGCAGCATGTCGAAAATGATGCGGTGGCCTTGGCGGGATACCGCGCCGCATTGATTGACGTCTTTGAGGCTCGATTGATCGCGTTGGAACAGGTTGGTGGCGACAGTGAGAATGCGCAGATACTGAAAAACCAACTCGAACAATTAATGGTTCGAACGGCGCACGACCCGGTTCGCCGGAAGTTGTTGGCAGATGCCGCCGGAGCGATGATTGGTTTGCTTGGGGCTGTGTCTGATCGGGAGCTGTCTTCCGACGATTTTACCACTGCTTTTGCGGTTGCGATTCAGGATACCGGGCAGGCTTTTCTTGATCGCGCCCTCATGGTGCGAACTCAAATCGATGATCCGGTTTTTGAGCAAGCCTTGGCATTTGCCATCGGTCAGAATGACGACCCGGCGCTGTCGGCGAAGGTGCTGGCAATGGCTTTGTCGGGTGAGTTGGGGAGCCGCGAAAGCTTGACAATCGTGGCGGGTCAAATGGCCCAGCCGAACGTGCGTGACCTGACCTGGGACTGGCTGCAGGAAAACTATGCGACTTATGTTGAGGTCATTCCGCGCCAGCGCCGCCGCGCCACACCGGGCCATGCCAATGGGCTATGCTCAGACGCGCAGTTAGGCCAATTACAGGCCCTATTCGACGCACACGGTGATCTTGCCCCAGGGTTTGAGCGACCACTGGCGCTGACCAGAGAACTGATCACAAACTGCCAAGCACTGGAGGCCGAGAAAGGCGCTGAAGTGCGCGCCTTCTTTACCCCCCACTAATTGTCAGGCGCGTCGCTGTCATTGCCGAACAGAGCGCCGAGAACGTCGTCTATCTCGTTGCTTTCAGGTTCGACAGATTCGGTATCCGGATCGGCTGGGTCACTGGCTGGTGGAGGCGGTGATTGGCCGCCGATGACACCGCCAAGGATTGTACCAAGCGGCCCGCCGACTTGACCTGCGATCTCATCGCCGATCCGGCCACGTGCGCGTGCGGTTAACTCGGCACGAACATAAGCTGAGTCCAGTTCGTAGTGAACATTACTCCAACTACCATAGATTCGAACCGGGATCGGAATGTCGGCGAGATTGACGCTAAGACCCTGGCCCTGTGCACTGACATCAACCGCTGGCACCAGCCTGATATCAATCGAGCGGTTAAGCAGATCAATAGCGCCTGATCCAGTTATTCCGATCACTGGATTGTCCAGTTTGAGGTTGGTGATTTGGGCGATACCGCCACTGAGTTGTAAGTGCCCGACAAGACTGGAGAAGTCGGTTTCTGCATCCGGCGAAATCGCATCCCGGAAACTCGCAAGCGACAAGTCACCAGAGGTTAGAAGGTCTTGAACATTCGCTCCGCTGCGCACCAGTTTGGCAAGGTTGAGCCCGGTCAGCGCACCATTACTGAGGTCGCTCTCAACCCGGCCATCGAGGCCGCCAATCAAGGCTTTGAGCGTGTTACCACGTGAGCTGAGGTCAACATGTACATCGCCAATCCCCCGCAGCCCGTTATAGCCGGTCAGTGCGCCGAGCATCTTTTGCGCAGCGATCGTGTCGGCTAGCGCTTCAATCTCCAACGTCGGTGTCGAGCGAGACGCGTCCAGCACCAGGTCACCGGACCAGTTGCCGTCAAAGGCCCGAAAGCCTGGCTTGCCCTCATCCTGGCGAAAGATAGCCGACAGGCGGCCATCATCGATGCGCGTTTTGAGGAGGGCATCTTCCAGTGTGATTTGATCAAGAACCACCCGGCTCGCAGCGATATCAATGGTCGCATCGATCATGTTCAGCCCGTTCAAGGCTAGCGGGTCATCGTTCCAATCTTCATTCAGGGACGGCTGGGTATCCGCCGTATCTGCGCCCGCGCCGAGCAGCGGCGTCAGGTCGAGCACCGCCATTGTTAAATCAGCAATCACCCGTGGACGACGCCCTTGTAAGTCGACACCGACGGAGCCATCAGCCTCTAGGGCATCGACTTTGATTGAGGTGTCATTGAGCAAGATATTGGTGCTGGTGCCTTGGGTTTTCCCGTCGAACGAGAATGTCTGGAGCCGCTCTCCTTCAGGGAGCAGGATATCAAGTGCGCTGGCCAAGCCGCGTACATCATCGGACTGTATCGAGACATCGCCGCTAAGGGGCTGGCCGGGAGCGAGTGGGATGCTGCCGGAATAATCGGTCGATAGAAGGGGGCTACGTTGTTTCAACCTTATGTTCGATAGAATGGGTTGGGCCAAAAGACCGTCGACATCGGCGGTGAGGTTCACCTTACCAAGGATGGCGAGGAATTTGACGGCGGGTTGGTCTGATTTGAGCAGGCGGTCGGCGCGGTCCGCCACAAGTTCAATATGGCCATTAATTTGCGGCACCTGATTGAGCATAACCGACCCTCGGAAGTTGAAATCCAGACCTGTCGCAGCGGCGCTCAGATCGGAGAAGGTCAATGACAAGGCATTAGCGGGCCCAGAGATGTCACCGGATGCGCGAACCGAATCGAGTTGGTCCGCTCTGATCGGAAGGTCGATCCCCAAGACCTGAAGCACCGTACCTATTGTCTCGCTGCGGATATCAAACTTGCCGTCAAACGAAGGCGTGACACCCTGCGCAATCAGACCGTTATAGTGCACCTTGCCATATTCAGTATCGAGGGTGACATCGAACGCCGCCGGTTGCTGGTCCAAATAGGCCTCAATACTGTCGATCTTGATATCATACTCGAACACCTGCCCATTCAGTCGCCCGTCGCCTTTTGAGGTCAGCGGTTTATCGAGAGCGGTCATCTTCGCTTCGGCGTTGAACTCGGTTAGCGCATATTGCGTGCCGGTCTGGTGATCCTTGTAATAGACCGCTGTGTTGGTCAGGCGCGCCCGCGCGATACCGCCATTGAACGTGCTGTCTGGGGCGTCGGGATCGGGGGTTATAAACTCCCAATTGGTGGTGCCATCGGCGAGGCGCTCAAGCCGGATGGTTGCATCCGATAGTGTGATCCGATTGACTTCGACGCGTTTTGACAAAAGCGGCAGTAATTTCACGCTGCCCCGCAATTGCCCCGCCTCAATCATGTAAGCGCCGTCAAAGCCTTCGAGATTGGCCACCTGCGCGCCACCAATCTTGACCGAGATGGTTGGAAAGACAGACAGTTTTGCCTCGCCCAGAAGTGTGACTTCTCGGCCTAGCGCGGTTGACGCGGCTTGCTCAATCTGCGCGCGGTAAACCGAAGACGGTACGAGGAATGGGATAGCAATTGCAGCGGTGACCAGTGTCAGAACAAAGATCGAAGCGATAATCAGGAGACGTTTCATGGGGGTCTGGGAAGCCTTTTTGTGCTTGAATAGAGTTCTATGTGTAACTCGTGTCAAAGTCATGGCAGTTCAAGCTTGACCGCACTATTTGGCCCGTCTACATGAGCGCTTCACTGCCAGAGGTAGTGGCCAGAAATGCGCGGGTGTAGCTCAGCTGGTTAGAGTGCCGGCCTGTCACGCCGGAGGTCGCGGGTTCGAGCCCCGTCACTCGCGCCATTTCTTGCAAAGTGAACTCCCTAACGCATAGATACACAAACAGCATAACCAAGTTCATTTGTATTTCTTTGCGAAAATGGCCGAAAACTGTGGACCTCCACCCGAACAGTCTCGTTTGGATGACGGCGCAGCTTGCCATGGCGTATCATACAATTGGACATCTCGTTTTGCGGTCGCGATATTCGTTTATGTCATGCTGGCGGCGGCCTTCGAGGAGGTTGACTTGATCGATGGTATCGGCGATTCTTAAGTCACCTATCGCTATAAAGTGCCGACATTCACCCCGTTTTCGAAACTGCGTTCTGCACAAATGCTCAAAGAAGAAATCAAATCATGACAAGCCTTTTCCCAAACGCGGCGCTAATAATATTCGGTCTCATCTTTCTCTGCACCGGTGTCATGAGTTTCCTTAAGCCTGCGGATTTTGCTCGAAGCTTATCATTGGAAGCGGTTGGCCGATCCGGGCGCATCGAAGTTTGTGCCCAATATGGTGGCTTTTTCTTCGCCGCAGCGCTCAGCCAGTTTGCGCCCTTTCTCGATCTAATTCCGACATTCACAGCCCTGATCATAGCCCTGGTAATTTTTGGCGGCTTGATATTCGGTCGCCTTGGCGGACTATTCTTTAGTTCAGACGGCGAAGCACTCACGCCAATGATCCGCAACCTGTTCTGGGTCGACATAGCCGGAACGATCATCGCAATTGTCGGAATACTGCTAATCAAAGACGTAATCTAATTATGAGTAACAATCCTGCCAACACCTAGACGTTGCTTGGCGGCGATCCGGCAAACGAAATGCGTGCAGCATTGGCGAGCCACCGACAAGAAGGCAGGTACATCCAAATATGCCGCATCACCGTCCTCAAATATATGGGCGCTCTCGTTGTGCCCTCAGTCTGACAATGGACCGTTATGTAATTCCATTCCAGAGAAAGAGATGAGCAGAGACAGGAATGAAAATTTGAAACAGGTTGCCCCGAAAAATTGACGCCAGCCACCGCATCACTCAACGCCAGCTCTGGCGTGGTGGGGGACACATTGTTCAGCGGGACCACAATTGTGGGAAGTGTTTAGGGGACCAAAGACTCCGCTGACGTCAGCTTCCGAGCAGCGCATCGCACCAGAAGCACTGTTCATGTGTATGGCTGGTTATCAAGTAATCGGGCTTAACCGCCCATACACATGATAACGGTCCAGATAGCGGGATTATTCCTGAGGTTCTGAGGATACTGGAGAAAAGTCGACGAGCTGTCTGTTTTCGGTCTGCAAGGTCAGTATGCCATGGCCATAAACTGGATCCTTGCCTGGCACTCCGAGGTCAGTTGCCAGTTGTGAGAGCCTAAACTCAATGTCATCCGTGCCATAATCGCCAACCAGCGAGGCCGCCAGCGCAGCAACCTTCGGTGCGGCATAAGATGTGCCTGATATTGCTGGTGCGTCGGGCGAAAGAACAATATCGACACCAGGCGCTGTAAAGTCGACATGTTCTCCCCTTGCCGCATAAAGATATGGCTTGTTCTCTGCGTCTACAGCCGACACGCCAAAGACACCTTCATATGAGGCTGGAAACCCGGGTGGAACGGCTGGTCCCTCATTGCCGACCGCAGCGACAATGACAACACCTTGTTCACTCAATCTCGCGATTGCCCGTCGGAGCGCTGGATTGTCCGGACCGGCAAGGCTGAGATTGATCACAAGCGCGCCCCCTTTTGCCGACCAGTCCAGCGCATCCACGAGCGCCATCACAGAAGCCCCGGGTCCACTGTTCTCAATCGGTTCGACGACATCCGCGAGGATCAAATCTGCTGGTGCACGCGCAGCATAAGAAGACAGGCCCTGTAGCAATATTGACGAGACAAGATCACCATGTCCGGCATGAGCGCGCGCTTTGATGAATGGTGTCACACTATATCCAGCAATCGTATCAGCTGAAAAACCATCAATAATAGCGACTGACGCCGCAGTCTTACTCAGGCCGCGAAGATTAATTTCTGGTGCTGACAGAAATTCGGTTGGATCGCCAGATTGTCGATAAAATGGTGTGTAGATGTGATTGTAGCCGGACGCGGCATTTGGTTCGCTCTGCCGGATAATATCGAGCGCCTGGCTCGATCGCATACCCTTGGGTGCCCGCATACGCACAACGACGGAGCCAACACGGTCAAGACGCCGCTCTTCAACAATCGTGAACCCTCGGGCCCGGGATCGGTCTATTGTGCCTGCATCATCGGCGAGAACAATGATCTCCCTGTCACGAAAAGCGTGACCATTGTCATCATACTCTATCTCACCATCTTCTTCATCATCATCATCATCATCATTGCTGTTGCCAGGCCCTGAATTATCATCATCGTCGTCGTCGTCATCATTATCATCATCATTGCTGTTGCCGGATCCTGAATTATCGTTGTCATCATCATTGCTACTGCCCGATGAACCACTTCCGCTTGAATCAGAATCGCTTGAACCAGACTCACTGGACCCAGACCCACTATTAGACTCATTATTGTTGTCGATACTGTCTACCAGACCTGAATCACCATCAACGCTAGCCTCGCTGATTTCGAATTCACTTGGAATATCTTTGCCATCAATCTCGTCAGCAGATGATCGATCCTGGTCATTGATTGCGATATCGTCTCTATCGCGACTTCCAGATGTGTCTTTGCCGGAATCACTCTCTCGAATCTCTCGCTCGATGAGGCGTTCACTATCACGTATCTCCCGGTCATGGTCCCGGTCTCTATCCCTGTCAGAGCGTTCAATATCCCTGTCGCGGTCTCCCCCACGCCCCCCTTTGCCATCGCGATCCGCGTAGGCATTACTGTTCGCGGCTGCGAAGAGCAGAACTGTTATTGCAAGGCTGACAGACAATCGCATAAGGCTACACATACTCATGCGCTTACAATACAATAAACACGTTGTTTAAGCTAAACATTTATTTCTGCCAGCTGCTGGAATAGTTTTTGGTGAAGAGACGTTATCAGGTGAATGGCATGGTTGGATCAACACAATCTTTTCGTATCCAGTTGACGACGCTCTTGCCACGACTGAGGCGATTTGGTCATGCGCTGACGGGTAATACTGATGATGCGGATGATGTTGTACAGGCAGCGCTGGAGAAGGCGCTAAAGCGGGAAAGACAATTTCAGCCGGGAACCCGGCTCGACAGTTGGATGTTTAGAATTATGCAGACGACATGGATTGATATGACACGAAGCCAACGCGTACGTAGTTCACGTGCGGGTACAATGGAAGAAGCCTCTTTTGCTGTTGGTGAAGATGGTCGCAGCTCCTTTATTGCTCGCATTCAGTTGAGCGAGACAAGACGAGCCATGCAAGCCATGCCAGATGAATATAGCGCTGCCCTGGCTCTCGTTGCGATCGAAGGCTTCACCTATAAGGAAGCTGCAGAAATGCTGGATGTTCCGATCGGAACCATCATGAGCCGCGTCTCTCGCGGACGGCAGGCGATCATAGCGGCCGTAAATGGCAAGGCCACTCATTCAGGAGAACCGTCATGACTAAAGATATGCTGGATAAACTCTCCGCCTATCTGGATGGTGAGCTCGATGACATGGCGCGCACCGAGATTGAGCTTGCCCTTGAAAAGGATACAGACCTGCAGGCTATGCTGGAGACAATAAGTTCGGCTGATAATTCGCTTCGGCCAGCATATGCGGCAACCTTGAATGCGCCAATACCTGATCGCTTAAGTAAAATTCTGACTGAACCTGAGAAGACCAGCCTTCCTGATTGGGCGGGCATGATCCGTAGCCTTCTCAGGCCAGACATTCTCGCCGGTGCGACCGCCGCACTCGTGATCGGGCTGGTCGCTGGCTCCTCATTCACCACGACCAATACACCCTCTGCTGAGGGGTTTATCATGGCTGAAACCGGTGAAATCATTGCAGGCCAATCTCTTGCAACCATACTTACAACAGCGCGTTCTGGCGAAATTGTCCAAGCTGATGGTCATGACTTCATGATCCGGTTGAGCTTCAAAACGGATGATGGCAAATATTGCCGTGAGTTTCGTAATCAGGCCTCTGTAGGTATTGCTTGCAGCAATACTCAAGGTTGGAAGATTGAAACGATCGGTCCTAACCTATCACCGCCATCAGATCGGTTTGCCATGGTGGGTGAAGCGCCCTCTGAGATCAGCGCAGCAATTACCAGGCTTGGAGTTGCTGAGGTACTTGATATCGATGGCGAAACAACGGCCATCCATGATATCTGGAAGTAAGTTCCGCACCCGCTCACTAAAGATCATGTTTGAGAGACAGGCCCCATATACGGAAGAACGCCCACCCGATTACAGGGTGGGCGTTCTTATATCATTATCAGAGAAAGTCGTCAGATCAGCGCTTTTGTGTTGGGCGGCGGAAATCCGTTCGCCAGCTCAGACTGATGCCAGCACCAATATCTGGGCTGTTATCGGTTAATCCGGTTAAGGCATAGAGTGACATCCTAAGATCATCAGTGACACGAAAACTCGTATAGGCCGTGACCTCAGCTGAATCATCCAGTCCCACTCTTGATGCTTCAGACCAGGTCGTATCAACACCAATCAATGTACCATTCCCAACCCGGCCATAAACACCTAATCCAGCAAGAGCACCATTCTCCCTAAGCGCACCACCGCGTTGCTTATAACCACCGAAGGCATATATCCCGCCGCCATCGAAGTCCTTGCCCAGTTCACCGCTTAAGGTAAAATCTGTCTCTCCAGTTCCAAGATCTAAAGCCTCATCTCCGGTTGGCAATCTCGCCCGGCCAGTGAGATCGAAATAAGTCGAGCCAGCAAAGTCATGGCTCCATGAAGCCGACAAGGAAATATCCCCGAGGCCGCTTTCACTTATGCCGCTCGTCGTAGAGCCGCCACCTGATCCACCACCACTTCCGCTACCACTGTTGCGACTGCCAGGGCCGCTATTGCCACCACTGTCGTCTTCGTCGCCTGGGACAACACCGCCAGGACCGTCCAGGAAGACATAAGGAACTCTGGCACGGAATGACCAATTTCCAGCCTTGATGCGAGCCGTAAAGGGGAGCTCATAAATCGTCGTATCTTCAGTCGCGCCGTAGTCACCGTTTGTGTAATCCACGCCGGTACTGAGCTGTATCACCGGTCCGGCCACAGCGACTGAAAAACCAAGTGTCATGAAACCAAGCAGAGCTATTTCGGCTTTGTACATGTATGTATTGGGCATTTTTCTTTCCCCTTTATGATTTTTATAGATAGTGCAGTGACAGAGGCGCACTTACAACTCAAGTACGCCTCTGCCATCATGATTGGACCTGTCACGCTTTTGTTCCGACCCTGCGTCTCATTTAAGCTGCCTTTCTTTCGAAAGCCAAGGGGCTTTTCCATCCGAGGGCTGAGTGCCTTCGGCGTGGGTTGTAGAAGCCGTTGATATATTGAAATAGCGCGG
>JAJFFK010000034.1 GCA_021776655.1 Henriciella sp.
AGCACAGCCCTGAGCCCGGTTCATGTGGCAGCGCAAAGCGCTGTCGCGGAACCTGCTGTCCCGCGTGCGCCGCAAGGCGCTTAGCGCGAGGCAAAACAAGAGCTTCGCGTGTTTACGGTGGCTTCAGGGCTTTGTGTCATACTGCCCTGATGAGCGACCGCGCCAAACCCGTTTCTGATCTGCGCCCAGTGCCCGCTGTCGGTGTGGTCTGCATGCGCAATAATCAGGTTTTACTGGTGCGCCGAGGGACCCCGCCACGTCGCGGCGACTGGTCGATCCCCGGCGGCCGGATCGAACCTGGGGAGCCTGCACGGGTGGCGGCGCTGCGCGAACTCGGCGAAGAAACCAGCGTGACAGCAGAGCTGGCTGGCTTGATCGACGTGGTTGATGCCATCTTCGAGAACCAGGCAGGCGATCTGATTACCCGCCATTATGTCTTGGTCGATTTTGCAGCGCATTGGATATCCGGAGAGCCGGTGGCAGGTGACGACGCTGATGACGCGCGATTTGTGCCGGTTGGCGACTTACCCGATTATGGCATTTGGGGTGAAACCACCCGAATTATTCAAGCGGGCATCGCTATGTTGCAATGCCAAACTGCTGAACAGGCCCCAAGACAATGATCCCATCGCTTAGCTCTCAGTCTTTTCCTGGCCTCCTGCTGCAAGCGCAGCCGGTAGAAGATGAGGCGGTGCCAAGAACCACTGATCCGATCGAAGCGATAACCGACACCGCTGAAACGGCCTCGGAAGCGGCGACGGAGCTGTTGACCTGGATCCGGTCTGGCCAGCGTGAGGCCCTGTTTGCAATCGCGGTGTTTGTTGGATTTACCGTCCTGTTATGGCTCATACGCTGGGCCATTCTACGCGGGATTGTCAGCCTGCCACGCAAAGACAACTATTCGATATCGGCTCTATTCCAACGTGTCGTCATGCGCGTGCACATGTATTTCATGATCGCATTGGCACTCATCGCCACGGATGCGATTGTTGATTTACCCGATTCGATATCCGGGTTTGTGAAGATATATTTTGTCCTGACAGCGGTTTTGCAAATCGCCGAACTGGTCCAGGAATTTGCGGTCTCGTCAATCCGCCGCAGCGTGCACCGAAGTGCCGGCGACTCGGTTGCTCTCGCTTCGGCGTTCAATGTCATCAAATGGTTTATCAGCTTTGCCATCTGGGCCATCGCGATCCTTCTCATCCTGAGTAATATCGGGACAGATGTGACCGCGCTGATCGCCGGTTTGGGAATCGGTGGTATCGCCATCGGTTTTGCCGCCCAAGGCGTTTTTCGGGATGTCTTTTCGTCCCTGTCAATTGTCATGGACAAGCCATTCCAGGTTGGTGACATGATCCGTTATGGCGATAGCTGGGGCGCGGTTGAAGAAATTGGACTGAAAACCACGCGAATACGGGCGCGATCCGGTGAGCAATTGGTGATCTCAAACACCAACCTGCTGGAATACGAGATCCACAATATGCAGCGCATGGTGCGCCGGCGTATCGAAGCAGAATTTGGCGTCATCTACCAGACCGATCCAGATCTGGCCGAGGCTATTCCAGGCATCGTTGCTGATCTGGTCAAGGATGTTCAGGGGGTTGAGTTTGACCGCTGCGGCATGTCGGCCTTTGGGCCAAGTTCGCTGGATTACGAGCTGATCTTCTATTCCCTGCACCCCGATTACAATCGCTCAATGGCGGCGCGATCAAGGGTGCTTCTGGCCCTGCTGCATGGCTTCAAGGCACGTGATATCGAGTTCGCTTACCCAACCCAGACATTGTTTATTGAAGGTATGGGCAAGCCTGCCAGCAAAGACTGACTATTCGACAGTCCAGCCGCGCGGCGTCTGGCGGGCCTCAAGCGTGATCCCTTGCTGGTCAGCAAAATTGTCCGGGGCCGTCTGCTCCTGACGTGTGCCGACGAGCCTGATCATCACCGCAAAACACGCCAGGGCAATCCCGGCAGCGGCGGTAGCAATCGCAATGATGCCCGCGACCAGAATAAATACAAAAGCCAGCAATGCTTTGCCAAACAGGCCCATAGACCGGCGCAGGAACGCGGCCGCGCCAGTTAGAAATCCGAAGGGGGCTGTATCAGTCGCTGTCATCTTTAATACCTCTTGTGCCCAAAGAATGGGACGCAAGTTCCGTGCCGTCAACGGTTTTAACATGAACTCATTTCAACTTACCGCGATCAGGCCGCGTTCAGCCCGAATTCGGGCATAGGCGGTGGTGATGGTGGCTGACTTTTCCGTCGCGGCGGCTTCAAACTCTGGCGGCGCGCCGTTCTGGATCAGGCGATCCGGGTGATTATCCGCAATCAACTGGCGATAGGCCCGGCGGATGTCTTCAAAGTCTGCATCATGAGCGACGCCAAGAATGTGATAGGGGTCACTGCGGTCAGCGCCGAGATGACTGGCTTTGATGCGCCGGAACGTGGCCTCTGAAAACCCGAACGCCTCCGACACGGTTTGCAGATAGACCAGCTCGTCAGGTGTCACCACGCCATCGGCTGTGGCAATCATGAACAGGCCATCCAGAACCCCTTCGAGCAAGCATGGGCGCGCGCGGTATTTCTTACCAATTTTGCGGGCATAGGAGTCGTAACCGCGCACCGTCTGCCGCGCGAGATTGAAGACACGCCGAGCCGATGCGGCATCTTTTGGCGCGGTTTTGAAGACTTGTGAAAAGACCATGATCTCATCATCGCTAACCCGACCATCGGCCATCGCCATTTTTGCCCCAAGGCCAATCACGGCCGCAGTGAAGCCGACATCATTTGGATCAGGCTCGCACTCACCGACGCACCCGACGGGGTCATCAACCACATCGACGTCAAACAGGCGCCGCCCGCCATCAATCAGTTTCTGCCAAAGCGTCATGCCGCCTGTATAGCGGTATTTCTGAACTATGGGAGTGGGCGCGGCTCAATTGACTGAATAGTTGTAGTTCAGGACTTGTCAGGCGCGGTCACATCTTGCGGTCTTTTCAGATCTGCGAGCTCTTTCTGGACCGATTTCAGCAGGGCAATTATCTCTTTGCGTTCGCGGTCAGCGTCATCGAACTCCTCGACCATCTCATCTTCAATCGCACCGAAATGCTGATCCGTCACAGCCCGTGTTTCAGCTGCAAGCGCGTCCACGATCAGGGCAATAAACAGGTTCAGGACTGCAAAGCTTGCGACAAAGATGAACAATAGAAAGAAAAATGGCGCATAAGGGTGGCCATCATCAATGACTTTCTGAACCACCTCAAAGCGCCAGCCATCCATGGTCATCACCTGAAACAGTGAAAAAGCCGAGCTTGGCAGGTCGCCAAACAATTGGGCGACTTCCGGGTTGTCAGTGTCGCCAAACATGTTCGTGGCCATCACTGCGCCAACATAGGTGATCAGGGTCAGAACCGCGATGATCGCGCCCATGCCCGGCAGCGCCTTGAGCAGCGCCTCGGTAATCCGCCGCATCATCGGAACGATGTGCAAAAGCCGCAAGATACGCAAGACCCGCATCGCCCGCAGCACAGCAAAGCCCTGCGCGCCGGGAATGATCGCCATCCCAACCACAATAAAATCGAACCAGTTCCAACCCAGCGTGAAGAAACGCCGTCTGTAGACAATCAGCTTTGAGGCGATTTCGATCACGAAGATGAAGGTCACGGCACGGTCAAACCATTCGAGCTGTGCGATAAAGCTTGTGGAGAGGTGCGCCCGATAGGTCAGCACGCCGAGAACAATTGCATTCAAAACAATCAAGACCGTAATGAAATGCCGGAACAGACGACTCTCAATCGCTTGCTCCATACGGGAATTATAGGTCGCAAAATCGGTCGTACCTTGTTTCATCCCGCCCCTCTGAGCCCCGTCCGATCTAATCGGTTTGGACCCTAATCTGATCGCAGGGACACGTCGACACCCGGATCGACATAGGGCGCGTCCAATCCCAGCACAGTCTGCAAGGTCTTGATCTCGCCGATATCTTCGGACGCAAACACCAGCTGGCGGATACGAACCTTTGACATGATCAATCCGCCGATGTGGTGGTGTCGCTGACAATCAGCCAGTCCTCACCAAACTTGTGCATGATCAGCGTAAACAGACCCGATGGCTGATCACCCGCACGCGCCAATGCCCAACGCCCGTGAACAACCGCGTCATTGCTGCCAATCAGATTGATTTCAAGGTCAGGTGTCGACAGCGTTCCCATCAAAGCGCGATTAGAGTAGCGGGCGTGGTAGCGGTCCTTTGTTGCCTGCCAGCCCCGTACAACCGTCCCGCCAGACGCAAAGCGCAAATCCGGTGACGGCCAATAGCTCTGCATATAGCCGTCAATATCGCCCCGGTTCCAGGCGGCCTCCTGATCATTCAGCACGGTCTGGATCAGCACCGCCTGATCTGTAGAGGCGGCGATCATTGGCGCATCGTGTGTGCCCATGGGCATTGCGCAAGCAGCGACAACGCAAATGATTGTCATTGCGGAAATCAGGTTTTTTATCAGCATGTTGATCTTCCCAGACCTGTTCGGGTTCACCAAAATCATTTACCTGATTTGAAAGCTTGGCAAGCCCGCCCGACGGATAAGTCGTTAGACAAGGGGGCAGGGGTGAGCGCCGCAAAGGGTAATGACACGATGATGATGGCACTCTTGATCCTCGCAGGCTTTGTTCTGCTATTTGCTGGCGGTGAAGGCTTGGTCAGAGGTTCGGTTGGGATCGCCCGCCGGTTTGGCATGTCGGAATTGATGATCGGGCTAACTCTGGTCGGCTTCGGCACCAGCCTACCGGAAATGGTCACCAGTATTCAGGCTTTGTCAGAAGGCTCGGTTGGCATGGCGGTTGGCAATGTCATCGGCTCAATTGTTGCCAATATTCTGCTCGTGCTTGGTGCTGCCGCTCTGGTCGCGCCGATCCTCTGCTCGCCGCGTGCGCTGGCGCGTGATGGTCTGGTGATGCTGCTCGCTGTTATGCTATTTGCCGCCCTGTTATGGGTTGATCTGTTTACCCGGCCAGTTGGCCTCGTGATGCTTGGTCTATTGCTGACCTATCTGATTGTCTCGGTTGTTTTGGACCGGCGCGGAAACGGTGCCGCAGCCGAACTTCATCAAGCCGAAGCGGAAGAATTTGCCGCTGATGATCCCCTTTGGCTGGCGGCGTTACTGGCGTTTGGTGGTATTGCTGCGGTTGTGATCGGCGCGCGCTTTCTGATTGCTGGCGGTAGTGATGCGGCTCGCCTGCTCGGCGTTTCGGAAACCGTGATCGGTATTTCAATTATCGCGATCGGCACCAGCCTGCCCGAATTGGTCACATCCCTTGTGGCGGCTCGCAAAGGCAAGGCCGATGTCGCGCTCGGCAATATCCTCGGCTCGAACATATTCAATGTCTTGGGGATAATCGGCATTTCCTCAATTTTCCTGCCCTTCTCGGTGGCCGGCGCGGGCTCAGTGGCCGGGATTACGCCGCTTGAGGTGACCGCGATGCAGACCGGCAGCCTGGTGACCTGGACAGACATGGGCGCGCTGGCACTGGCGGTCTTTCTGCTTGGGATATTTGCCTATACCGGACGCAAATTGGCGCGCTGGGAAGGGGCTGTTATGTTGACCAGCTATCTGGTCTATCTTGGCCTGCGGTTTGACTTGATTTCCGCGATTGGTCTGGGGGGCTAAAACATGGCTGACAAAGACATTTATTCGGGCCTCAACCAGCTCGGCCAAAGCGCGGCTGCGGCCGTTTCGCCAGAACAGGCAATACTGGAACGGGTCGCCAATCCGCACGCCGATACGCTTTATTTGACGCGCTTTGTCTGCCCGGAATTTACCTCGCTTTGCCCGGTCACCGGCCAACCCGATTTTGCCCATCTGGTGATTGATTATGCGCCGGGTGACTGGCTGGTTGAGAGCAAGAGTTTGAAACTGTTCCTGACCAGTTTCCGCAACCATGGTGCATTCCACGAAGACTGCACGGTGCGCATCGGCAAGGATATTGCCCGCCTGCTCGATCCGCGTTGGCTCAGGATAAGCGGCTACTGGTATCCGCGCGGCGGTATTCCAATCGACGTGTTTTGGCAGACCGGCGACGTTCTGGACGGGCTTTATGTGCCCGATACCGGCGTCGCACCTTATCGCGGTCGTGGTTAGATCACCTCAACATTCTTGCGGAAGCTACGCACAGCGCGAAGGCCGCTCATAATGGCGTACAAAGCGATCGCAAACACGCCCATGACCCCCCAAAGCCCAAATGTGATTACGAGATCATCGCTGGACAATTCCGAGACATCGCCCTCATAATAAATCAGTAACCCGCCCAAAAAGAACCCCATCAAGACAATTGTACTGAGCGCATACATCAGCGCGGCGCGGCGAACCCGGCGACCCCGCATGAAGTATCGGATCGGGAAGATTAGAGCGCCATAAGCTGCCATCAACAAAGCAAGTAAACCCAGCATCTGCCCCGCCGCCTCCAAGGGGTAATCGAAGTCAAATGCGTCCTCACCAAACATCACATAGAATAGACCGAACCCTGCCGCGATGAGTAGAATATCCAACCATTTGAACGGCAAGAAGTCTCGGCGATCTTTTTTAGACTTTGACTTGGCGGATTTCGGTGGTGTGGTCGGATTTGGCGCGACAGCTGTGGAGGCCTCTGCCACAGGACGAGCCATTGCCGGAGCCTCACGAGCGACGGTATTAACGCGCGGCGTTCGCGAACGCAGATCCGCACTCTCTAGGGTTGCAGCCAATTTCGCCGCGAGTTTGGCAGCCTTGGTTTCTGCATCGGGAAAGATCTGGATCCAGTTGCGCGCTGCCAATTCGTACAGATAATGCCCTTTTGGTTGGGTATCCTCGATCAGGACAGGCACCACTAATTTGTCCAGCGTATCGGCGATGGCCAGTTCTTTTTTGAGCTGTTTTGACGCGTTACATTCTTCGGAAAACAAAATGACCAGCGAAGCAGCCCCTTCCAGACCAGCGACAATAGCATCGCGCCAGTCTTCACCGCCTGCGATCATCTGATCCCACCAAACCGACACGCCGAGCGCTTCGAGTTCAGTAACAAGCGCTCGGGCAATCGCCTGATCGCTGCGCCGATAACTTAAAAACACGTCGTAGCCCATCGCGTTTTCCATCTCCCTATGTACCGCCAGATATCTTCCCGGTCGGCTGAAATCACTGTATGTAGCCTAGTTAACACTGATCTGGTCGCACTGAACAGTGGGGTGATATCGCCGGACCTCATTTGCCATTCATCTTGGTCTGATAAGAGGCAGCATGATCCGACCTCTCCTTATTGTTTTTGCGACCTTGTTTTCAATCACCGCGCTTGGACAGGCGCAGGCTGATTTGACCAGCGGCGATGAGGTTCTCGAGGCCGCATGGGGCGCTGCCCTGGTTTTGCCAGACGAGAAGCAGGCTCGCTTGAAACCCTTCTTCGTCAGCATGGCCGCGCGCTCTGGCGGCGAGACTCTGATGCGCCAATGGGCCCAGAAACTGTCATCGGATGAGACCTCCGTGACCGAAGGCGGCGACACTTACCCTGATTTCGGCTGGACCCATGCCAGCGGCGTCATCGGCGCCTACGGGGTAGATGGGCTAATCCGGTTTGCGCGTGAGAAACGCGAACCTTTGCATTTTGGCCGGGCGGACATCTTGCTAGCTGCAGGCAAGCGGCTGGTCAGTTCAGATGCTGAGGCGGCGACGCGGATCAATGCAGCTCTGTTTGACATGATCACCGGTGCATCGGCTTTCGAGACGCCGGACCTGGCCAACGCGGCGACAGAACTGGCCATGTATCGCTGCCATTTGGAAGATTTTGACCGCGCGCGGGCAAAAACATCAGCACCGAACAATCTGCGCTATGCCTTCTGGCGGGCCAGAATGAGTGGCTACCCGCCGGGCCTGACCGCGAGAATCACTAACGAGGCCGACAGTGAAGACACCAGACATGTCCGGCAAGTGCTGGATGGATACCGCACCATTCTTGAGCTTGGCTACTGCAATTATGGTGCTGACCCTAGTTAAAGGAATGGATATCTATCAGAGTGAGAGTATACTCACGAGATGATTGATTCTGACGGAGACCCACTCGACGCACATGCCAGCCCGGCTGAGATCGGCGCGCTGGCCCACCTCTACCGCGCCGAAGTGTTTCGCTCAACGGCGTGGCGTCAGCGTCTCGACATGACCACCAACTGGGCTGTGGTCTCAACCGGGATCGCGCTGTCGGTCAGCTTTGCCAGCGAGTCAGCGTCGCCGCTGCCAATTGTTCTGGTCGGCCTGTTATCGATCATGTTCCTGATCCTTGAAGCGCGACGTTACCGCTATTTCTCGGTTTGGAAGTTTCGCGCCCGGATGCTTGAGATTGCCAATTTTGTCCCGATGCTACGCGGCGAAGGGGCCAGGATCGCTTTGGATCGTGGCACCGCACTGTCTGATGACTATATACGTCCACGCCATCGAATTACCGCGATCCGGGCATTAGGGCGGCGGATCAGAAGTAATTATGGTTGGATATTCATCATTCAGGGCATCGCCTATCTCGCCAAGATTGCCATTCACCCAAGTGACGTAACGTCGTGGGGGCAGTTTCTTGAGCGCACGCATATCGGGCCGCTACCCGGCTGGATGGCGCTTATCGCTGGGGCGATGTTTCACGTCGGCTGGATCAGTATCGCGGCCTATACATGGCGTCAGGAAAAAGCCGACAAGGGCATAATGGCGGATTATCTACATCCAGAAACCCCGTAAACCCTGCAATTGATATGCAGACGAGGCGGGTTTGAAGTGGCCTGTTCGTTCGGGCTTGCGATAAAGCCGTCCATCCGCTAATGACGCGCCTTTACGAGACATAAGGGCCGGTCAGTAATCGGTCCCGCAACCCCTCAAGAAAGCATCGACATGAAAGCCGATATACATCCTGACTACCACATGATCACCGTTGTGATGACCAATGGGACCGAATACCAGACCCGGTCAACCTATGGCAAAGAAGGTGACCGCCTGGTGCTGGACGTCGATTCCAGCTCGCACCCAGCCTGGACCGGCGGCACATCGACGCTTGATCGCGGTGGCCGTGTGTCCCGCTTCAAAGACAAGTTCAAGGGCTTCATGTAAGCGCACCGTCGATTACAGACGCAAATTCACACAGCCCGCGCCTCACCAAGGCGCGGGTTTTGTTTGACCGGGGGTCCTGCAAAATATTTGACTTATTGTTTTTCGATAAGTAATAGAGACTGTGTGTTCAGGGTCAATAATTTATCCTGAGGAGTATTTAAAAATGATCCGCCCGCTTATCGCTGCAGCAGCAGTCACTCTGGCTTTGGCGCTGCCCGCGCTGGCCGAAACGCGTAATTACGACGTCCCTTCATTCACTGGCATTGACGTCTCGGCAGGGATTGATGTGACGTTCGAAACCGGGTCCGCACAATCTGTCTCTGTCGAGAACAGCAATGGGAAATTCGGCGATATCATCGTCGAAGTTCGCGGCGACACGCTTATCCTGAAGCGCCCGCGCCGTGGCCTGAGCTGGGGCAAGAGACAGCGATATACAGTTACAGTCAGCGCGCCGATATTAAGTAATATTGAGGCCTCATCCGGCGCTGACGCCGATGGTAGTGGTCTCTCAGGGGCTGAAGTGACCATCTCAACCTCGTCTGGAGCCGATGCAAATGTCTCCGCCATTGAGGCGGGTAATGTCAGCTTGTCGTCATCAAGCGGGTCAGACCTCAAGGCGAGCGGCACATGTGACCAGATCACCGCCGATAGCTCCTCTGGCTCAGATATCAATGCAAAAAACTTGCACTGTGTCACCGGCTATGCCGACGCATCCAGCGGCTCTGATATCGAGATCTATGCCAGCGAACGCGCCACGGCAGAGGCGTCCAGCGGCGCAGATATCGATGTCTTTGGTGGACCTGAAGTGACCGATATCGACAAATCAAGCGGCGGGTCAGTCAACATCAGAGGCTAAGCACCAAACCTTAGCTGAAATCATAATCGTCTAATTTATTGCCCGGATCTGGCCACTCAAGGTTCATTTCCTCCAGTGTGCCGCGCAGGATCCGGGCAATCATCGCATTGCGCCGCGTGCGGCTGTCTGCTGGAACAATGTACCACGGCGCATGTGGGGTTGAGCAGCGCTGCACCATGGTTTCATAAGCCGCCATGAACTCGGGCCAGCGTTGACGGTCGGCAAGATCGGCCGGGTTAAACTTCCAGCGCTTGTGCGCTTCAGTGATACGCTCCTGCAGGCGAATGCCCTGTTCTTCATAGCCCACGTTCAACATGAATTTCAAAATGGTGACGCCGTTCTCGGTCAGGTGTTTCTCGAACGCGTTGATCTGCTCGTAACGCTGCTCAACCGCTTCTGGCGAGGCAAAATTGCGCACTTTCACGACCAGAACATCTTCATAATGAGAGCGATCAAAAATACCGATCCGGCCTTTGCGCGGAACGGCGTTGTGAATGCGCCAGAGATAATCATGTGCCAGCTCAGTCTTGCTCGGCGCTTTGAACGCCTCAACCTGCAGGCCAAGCGGGCTGGTCAAGGCAAACACATTACGGATCACACCGCTTTTGCCGGACGTATCCATGCCTTGCAAGACAACCAGAACCGCGCGGTCGCGATTGGCGTAGAGCTTGTCCTGCAACTCATCAATCACCGCTGCGTCTTTGCGCAACTGGGTTCTGGTTTCCTTCTTGTCTGGAAACAGGGCGCGGTCGCCGCTATCGCGTTTGGACAGGTCGAAGGCCTTGCCGGGCCGGGCGATCAGAGCCTGGCGAACGGCGTCAATTACTGGACTGGTCATATAGGGATCTAGGAATCGATCTCGAACATCACAACCCCATAATAACAAATGCTGGTGTCGCAATTATACATGCGAAGCCGGGCAGAATATGTTTCGCCGCGCTGACTAGTGAAGGTGACCACTGGACTGTCATCAGTCTCGGTATCTTTATCGATTTCGTAGCCACTACCATCACGCACGTAGAGATCGATATCGCCGCAATCTTGATCACAAGCGCCGATCAAGGCGTAGGTTCGGTCAGGATAGACTGGTAAATCGAACGAGACATTGCCATCCGAGGCCACAGTCCCATCAAAATATTCCACCGGATCAGCGCTGTTAAAGCTCTCAAACACCACTTCTGAAACAGCCAGAATTTGCGCTTGTACGACTTCTTCATAACGGTTTGTATCCGCGCCTGCCAGGCCCGTTATCGATAGTATAGCCGCACAGGCTGACATCTTGAATAATTTGTTACGCATGTTTTCCCCTTCGCTTTTGTCACAATTGACGCTTGAATATCGGCTCTGTCAAGCGAAGGAAGGGCAATCTGCGACGGTACAAACAGAAAAGCCGCACCATGACAGCGCGGCCTCTGAATTTTTGCAGCTGGTAATTGCTTTACGAAGAATAATACTCGACGACCTGAGACGGCTCCATCTGCACCGGGTAGGGCACATCTGTCAGCTCAGGCATACGAACATAAGTCGCCGTCATCGCCTTTGGGTCAACTTCGATATATTCAGGCAGATCGCGTTCTGGTGAACCGAGGGCTTCCAGAACCAGCGCCATATTGCGCGACTTCTCACGGATCTGAACCACATCACCCGGCTTCAGGCTATAAGATGAAATGTTGGTTTTGACGCCATTGACCGACAAGTGGCCGTGATTGACGAACTGGCGCGCGGCAAAAATTGTCGGCACGAATTTTGAGCGGTAAACGAACGCATCCAGGCGCGACTCAAGCAAGCCGATCAAGTTCTCTGCGGTGTTACCTTTACGCCGGTTGGCTTCATCAAAAGTGCGGCGGAACTGTTTCTCGGTGATGTCACCATAATAGAATTTCAGTTTCTGCTTGGCCATGAGCTGCATACCAAAGTCAGAGACCTTGTTGCGGCGGTTCGGGCCGTGCTGGCCTGGACGGTTAGGACGTTTATTGACAGGTGATTTGGGGCGACCCCAGATATTCTCACCAACGCGGCGATCAATCTTATACTTCGCCGAGTGACGACGTGACATGGCATATTCCAATGTTTGACGTGGACTGGTGGGCTAAATAACCCACGATCAAAACGGCAGTTCCACACCGACCCGTGTTCAAGCGCGTCTAAAACCCGATGGCGTGCGCGGAGTCAAGGGGACAGCTCACCCCTCCCAGCCGAACACGTCTTCCAATCCGACGCCAAACACACGGGAGATGCGGAAGGCGCTTTCGAGGGAGGGCGAATAGCGGCCTTGCTCGATGGCGATCACGGTCTGGCGGGTCACGCCGATGGCTTTGGCGAGGGCAGCCTGGCTCATCTGGTCATGGGCGTCGCGCAGCTCGCGCACGCGATTGGTAATCGGCGGACGTTTGGGCATGGCCTAGACGCCCCGCCGGAACAGGAAAATCTGGAACACATATTCACTGATCTGACTGGTCATTAAGCTGGCAAAGCAAATGTGGAAAAGCATGTTGCCATTCTGATTCACTGCGTAATGCAGCAAGCCGGTGACCACGCCGAACCCCATGACATAGCCTGACCAATGGCCAGCTTTATCTATCACTTGCTTCTCGCGTTCATCGGCTGCCATGTTGGCCTCTTTGTGATTGGCAACACCCAGCACACTCATCGCGATCGCCGACGCGATCACCACCAAAACCACATAGGCGATCACGAAGCCGATCACGGGCGGGCTGACCTCGCCGAGCGTTGAAGACGCCCACGCAACCATCTTGAAGTAATAGATACCCGCCACAATCAGGATTGAGCCCATCACCCAAGCTGAAATTTCTCTAAACGACATTTTGATCTCCCCTGTGTAAAAAATATCTTACATCACATATGGTCAAATATTTTTAACGTGTCAAATATTTTTTACTCCTTTATTGGGTTCCGTTATTTGACAGAGGGGTGAGCGGTGCTAGTCCAGCGCTCACTCTAAACCCCTAACCGAAAACCAACGCATGACCGATCTCCAAACCCTCGCAACTGACGCCAAAGCCTGGCCTTTCGAGCAAGCGCGCGCCTTGCTCAAACGCCTGCGCAATATGGAGAAACAGGGCAAACCACATAGCGGCCCGGTGATTTTCGAGACCGGCTACGGCCCGTCAGGTCTGCCGCATATCGGCACGTTTGGCGAAGTGGTGCGCACCACGATGGTCAAAACCGCGTTTGAAGCTTTGGTTGCGGGTGAGTTCGAGACCAAGATGATCTGCGTGTCGGATGATATGGACGGCATGCGGAAAATCCCGCCAACTGTGCCCAACCCGAAAGCGCTTGAGCAATATATGCAGCGCCCGCTGACCAGCGTGCCGGACCCGTTCGGGACGCATGACAGCTATGGCGCACATATGGGCGCGCGCCTGTGCGCGTTTCTTGATGGGTTCGGGTTTGAGTATGAGTTTCTGTCTTCGACGCAGCTCTACAAAACCGGCCGGTTTGACGACATGCTGCTGCGCGCGCTGGAAAAGTTCGATGCGATCATGGCGGTGATGCTGCCAACCCTCGGCGCAGAACGCCAGGCTACTTACAGTCCTTTCCTGCCAATCTCGCCAAGCACGGGCCGCGTCCTCTACGTGCCAATGATCAGCACCGATGCGAAAGCCGGAACGATCACGTTCGAGGACGAGAATGGCAGCGACGTGACGCTTGCTGTCACCGGCGGCAACGTCAAACTGCAATGGAAGCCGGATTTTGGTATGCGTTGGGCCGCGCTCGGCGTTGATTTTGAGATGTTCGGCAAGGACCATCAGGACAATGCGCCGATCTATTCGCGCATCACCCGCATCCTCGGCGAGACCCCGCCGCAGCAATACGTGTACGAACTGTTCCTCGACGAGAATGGCGAGAAAATTTCCAAGACCAAAGGCAATGGCATTTCGGTTGAGGACTGGCTGAAATATGCACCGCCGGAAAGCCTGTCACTGTTCCAGTTCCAGAAGCCGCGCGCGGCCAAGAAGCTATATTTCGACGTCATCCCGAAGGCGGTCGATGAGTATCTGACTTTCCTCGACAAATATCGCAGCGAAGAGCCGGCGCGCCAGATCGAAAACCCGGTCTGGCACATTCATGGCGGCCGCCCGCCGCAATGGGGCACGCCGGTCTCGTTCGCTTTGCTGCTCAATCTGGTCAGCGCCGCAAATGCCGAGGACAAAGAAACGCTGTGGGGCTTCATCTCGCGCTATGCGCCGGACGCATCAGCCGGCAGCCATCCCTTGCTCGACCAACTCGCAGGCTACGCAATCCGCTATTACGAGGATTTCGTCAAACCGGCCAAGACGTACCGTGCACCGAGCGATCAGGAACGCAGCGCAATGACTGATCTGGCGGCAAAACTGCGCGCGTGGGATGGCCCGGTGGACCAAAGCGAGCTACAGAGCCTGACCTTCAGCATCGGCAAAGAGCATGATTTCGAAAACCTGCGCCTGTGGTTTCAGGCCCTGTACGAGGTGTTGCTCGGTCAGAGCCAAGGCCCGCGCTTTGGCGGCTTCATCGCGCTCTACGGTGTCGAGGAAACCGCGCAGCTGATCGAGGATGCCCTGAAGCGCGCCTAGCGCCACAATCTGATCACAAAATGAACCCGGTTTCGACCGTTTGGCTTAAGCCGGGTTTCACTTGCACCGGCAATAAGGCTAACTTCAACACGCAAGGGGCTGTTTCGTCCTTTGCAGATCAATGCGCCTTGAGTATCAAGGTCGAAGTAGAGTGAAGGAAGTTGCAAATGCGATATGCTGCAGCTGCAGGATTGAGTCTGATAGCCGCTTGCGCGGTAGGGCCTCAAACAGCGCCGATACAATACAAGACACCCCTATCGGCTGAACAACCCGTCGATGGCGTCGATCTGTCAATCATGTGCGAATTGGCCGAACGTATCGGTACAAATTATCATGTCGTAGGTGTCGACAAGTCAGCCGCCACAGCATTGGAAGACCAGTATGGCGCGCTGAGCTACCTCAACTCTGAAGGGGTACAATGCGGACAGGACATTATTGACCTTGCCTTTGTAATTGATCCACGAACACGCATGATATCGACTTGGGGGGAAGCGAGAAATTCTAACCCGGTCGGGCATTGGGGCTCTTGCCTCGCCGATCCAACTCGGCTGCCAGGAGACCGTGTGATCTATTGCGAGGTTCAGGCCCAGGATGGCGTCGCCCTCGAAATCGCCGCAACGATCGAGCCGCCGCCGCCCGAAACGCCCGAGACCGAGACCCAAGCCGAGTTTCAGCTCGTGCCATTGCCGGAGATTGATCCCACCGAGCCCCAATCATAGACGTGCGCCAAAGCCCGCTTGAGAACACCATGAAAAACAGCCTGTTCATGATCGCCCTTACCACGCTATCTCTGACTGGCTGCATCGCGGTCACAGCGGTGTCGGCCACCACGTCGGGCCTCTATCACGGGGCAAAACTGGCAGGGAAAACCGTCTATTATTCCGGCAAGGGCGTTTACACGGTCGGAAAGCTAACCGTAAATGTCGCCGATGGCGTGCTCGGCGGAACCGAACGCGCGCTCCGGCTGACCATTTTAACCGCCGACGCGACCGGCACGATCACCAGAACCACGCGAGATATTTCAGCTGCGAGCCTGGACGCTGAGCTGGCGATGCTGGCCCGTACCGACGGCGTTGTCGAAGTTTTCGTCGAAGAAGCCCCGTAAGCCCCTTTCGCCGACGCCCATCCAACGCTATATTAGTCTCGTTCCTTGTGAACTATGGTAATAAACGCGCGTGTAATAAGCGGTTCGGACCCGGGGGCGGTACCCGGCGTCTCCACCAAAACCTCCGTCATTAGCGGAGGCATGGGGACGAAATAGGATCGACGGACGTGTAAAGACGATGCCTTTGCCCGCTTGAGCTGCGTTAGAAGCTCAATCAACAATAGTTGCTAATGACAACTTTGCTGAAGGCGAACTGCTCGCAGCCTAGTCTGCGCTCGGTTTTCCGAACTTAACTCCTTAGGCTTCAGCGCCTAAGGCGGGGCCCGGAGGCGCCTGGCAACAGAAGCCTCCACTTATATCTGGAAGAGGGTAAGAGCTCATGATCGCAAAAATCATTAGTCCTCGCCTCCTTTCTTGAAAATCAAAGGCGGGGCGCCTGGCAACAGAAGCCTCCATTTTATATTTGCGGGACAGGTGAGGGCCGGGTGCGATCAGCATTATTGCGGGGGAACTTGCAATTTCTTGCTCGCCTGACGCATGAAGGGCGTTGAAGCGGATCGAAACCGAGCGTAGAACGTCACGAATTGGGAGACGCACATGACGGATTACATTGGCTATGAAGCGCTGACGCAAGCTGCCATGCGTGGGGTTGTGCGCGAAGCTCTGCGCCAGGTTGCCCGCGAAGGCGCGCCTCCGGGCGACCATCATTTCTATATCACCTTCAGATCCAAAGCGCCTGGCGTAAATATTGCCGACCATCTGGTTGAGCGGTTTCCCGAAGAAATGACGATTGTCGTCCAGCATCAATTCTGGGATCTGGAAGTTCATGATGGACATTTCGAGATCGTCCTGAAATTCAGCGGCGTACCGCAGCATCTGTCAATCCCGTTTGCGGCCCTGACCCGGTTTGTTGATCCGGCGGTGAATTTCGGGATTAGTTTCGAAACCGGCGAGACCAGCGCCGATGTCAGCATTGTTGATCCAGCCAGCGACCCTGACGCAAGTGCGCAGGACGAGGCGTCCACGCCTGAGTCTTCAGACAGTGAAACCGTGGTCAGTCTCGACGCGTTTCGCAGGAAATAAGACCTTTGACCGACACTCGCTCTGACAATGAGCCCGCACGAACCGATGCCGACATGCTCGCGCGGTTTCAAAACTCCAGGAAACGCCCGCCCTGCTCTGACACATTAGGCATGCGCCTGACCGAAGTTGAGCAAGCGACAAAGCGCATCCGCATGGACTTTGACGTGCCACAAATGTTTGCCAATCCGACCGGCGCGGTCCAGGGCGGCTTCATTGCAGCCATGCTGGACGAGGCGATGAGCACATGCTGCATCATCGCCTCAAACGTCACCATGACGGCGCCAACGCTCGAAATGAAAACCTCTTACCTGCGCCGCCTGATGCCCGGCCCGGCGCATGTTGAGGCAACGATCCTCAAATGGGGGCGCTCGGCAGCGTTCATGGAAGCTGAATGCTTTGATGAAGACGGAAGGCTCGTCGCCAAAGCCACCGCGACCGCCCTGCCCATGCCCTTCAAACGCTTGTCATAAGGCTTCAAATGACAGATCGCGGCGCAACTGAATACTATTGGGACAAGACCCTCACATCGGATGACTTGCCGCCAGCAACCGCCTTTCTAGGCTTCGAGCTCATCTCTATCGACACGGAGAAAGGCATCTGTGAGGCGCATTTTATCTTGCCGCCGCAAGCGGCCAATCCGGGTGGCAACGCGCAAGGGGGCTTCATCACCGCGATGCTCGATGAGGTCATGTCTGTAGCTGGATCCGTCGTTCAACCCTCGCCCGCAATGTCGCCAACCCTGCAAATGACCACCAGCTTCATCCGCCCGGTTGCAATCGGTGAACGCCTGAAAGCACGCGGCGAAACTGTCCGCCAAGACCGCGCCGCTATCTTTACCCAAGGTTGGCTCTGAGGCGATAATGGCAAGCTGCCTGCGCAAGCGACCGCGCGTTGCATACCGCGCTCACTCGCCTGATGGCTAGCCAATTGGGTTCAGACCCTAACGCTACATGAAATTACAGACAGGCAGAGGATTTGATTTGCACTGATGCACAATATACGTAACAATATTTGCAGTAGAGTTCAGGGGAAATTGGTATGGAACGAACGATCAGCAAACAGCTGTTCTGGTCATTATTGATTATTATTCCGCTCGTCGGAATATTAATGGGATTTCTACTGTCGTCTGAAGCCGAGACGGGCGCGACAGCCTCAAGCATCCAGGCCGAAGCGGGCAAGTGATCGAAGCTGATAGTTCAGCCTCTAGAGCATCGACTTTATTGTTTCGATCGCAATCAGAATGATGCCAATAATGCTGACGGCCCACGCGAAAGAGCGCAGGTAAGGTATGGCCAACAGGTAACACAGGGCAAAGACAAGCCGCCCGGCGAGATATAGTCCTGCTCCACAAATCGTCAGATCGCTGGATATATTCATTGCCTGCAACACCAGGATGAGCGGAACAAACATCACCATACCCTCAATATGATTTGCGATCGTTCGAGCGATACGTAATTGCAACGCTGAATAGTCCCGCTTGGCATCGCGCCCTCCCAGGCCCCACGCGAACCCCTGATTGACAGGCACCAAGCCACCTTGAAACATCAGGAGCACAAACAGGATCAACACGGTTCCAACTATCGCTTGCAGTTCAAAGGGCATGACATTCTCCATTTTATAGTAACTACATTGTTTGTAGTTTATAGAAATTGTCAAGCGCATCCACTAGAGTCACCCATATGATCAAAAAACACCTCCCTCTCTGCCCGGTTTCACGAACCGCATTCATCATCGGATCGCGCTGGACCAGCGAGATTATTCGCGAATTGGTTGACCATGGCCCGCGCCGATTCTCTGATCTGGAAGCTGCCTTGGTTGGAATCGCCCCGAACACATTGTCGAACCGGCTGAAAATGCTTGAGGATCATAGCGTGGTGGAGCGGAAGATATACGATACCCACCCGCCGCGATCAGACTACCGGCTAACGGCACGCGGCGAAAAGATGCGACCGATTATCGACGCGATGCGCAATTGGGGTCGCAGCAAACCGTCACCGTGAGCCTCGCGCCTAGGTTTCGCGAGCTCTCTGACGGGCGATCAGCGCTTCAACGAAATTGATGTGGCCGCGCAGATGATACAATTCATCATTATACGAGACCGGCACATCGACCTGACCCACTTCGTGCTGCAGCGCCTGAATTTCGTCCAGAACGCGTTGGCGAGACGCAATATTATCGGCGGCAAGGCCGCGTTGTTCAAGATCGTGCAGGTCATCGTACCAGACATAAATTTTTCGGCGAATACGCCAGCGATAGACCGGCGGTGCCACCTGCATCAAAGGGATCAGCAATGTGATCAACGGGATCAGAAACACCCAGGCGCGTTCAAGAAAATTCGCAGTACTGAACGAGAAATACCGCCGCAAGAATGTCGGCCCATTGCGGTAATATCGCCGTGCCTCATCCGAGAGAGGCAGATCAACGGCAACCGGATCTGGAAACTGCCCCGCACGCGTCAAGATCGACCCTTCACCGTGGATCGGCTCGGCGGTCTCGATCAAGACAGACTGGATCGCCGGATGCAATCCATCGCGCACACCAAGTTGCGCGATCGCAACAACCATCGAAATATCTGTCGTCGGCTGATTTGCTTGCAGGTCAACGACGCCCTCATATAGCGTCGCCGGTACGAGTGATGGATAAATCATCGACAAAGCCTGGGCCCGGCGCACGGCGAGCAGTAGAACAGAAGGGTCGCCAAGCAATTGCTCGACATAGGGCGCATTAACCGAGGCTGCGAACACAGCAGCATCGACTTGCCCATTGATCAGCGCGGTGGCGGCAGAATTACCGCCCAGAGCGATCAAATCCCCCCAATCACCGCCCCAGTCAGCTTGCAATTGCTCGGTCAATGTCCGTGTACCAGATCCGACGGGCCCAGCGGCCAGCCGCACAGACCGCAAATCTCCAAATGTCCCGATCGCAAGATCACTACGCACGAAAATCCAATACGGTTCGGCAAACATTCCGCCAAGTGACTGGGCCTGTGTATCTCCGGCGGCCGCTGCCAAACCACCCTGCAGGAATGCCACATCCGCCTCACCTGCATCGAGGCGTGCATAATTTTCAATCGTTCCGGCGGTTTCCAGAATTTCGACCTCAATACCGTGAACCGCCAAGCGATCCTGATAGATTTTCGCCAGGCGATAATATTGGCCATCTATGCTCCCCGCCGCAAAAACGATCTGCCGGGGCGGTGCCGGAGAGACAAACCGCATCATCACCACGACCAAAACCAGCGCGAGCAAGCCCAAAGGCACATAGACTTTCAGGACGTCTTTCATGTTTTCGTCTCTCTTTTAACGCGAATCCAACACCTAAATTGGCGTAATCGGGCCGATAAGTGTATCCTTTGCAGAACATTGTCAGGTTTTGAGTCGTTTTCGCTAAACCTATCCCCTATATCAATGTTGTACACGTAGCTGAATGTCTGGACGTTTCGATGAACACGCGCAACCTTGCTGTCTGGGGCCTGATCGCTGCCCTGCTTCTTGGCCTTCTTGTAGTGATGCAAAGCAATCCTGCCCAGGCGGGCGCGGAACGCTATGATATTTCGCAAGTTTACGAGCTGGCGCAGCAAGGCAAAATCAGTGAAGTCACGATCACGCCAACCAAAATCACTGGCGTCACTACCGAGAACCAACGGTTCTTCGCGCAGAAAAGTCAGGATTTTGGCGCCACACGCGAACGCCTGATCGAAGCGGGCGTTCCGTCAGTCGTCGATGATCCAAACACCGGATTCAATATGGGCGACCTGTTGATGAGCTTGCTGCCGATCATCTTCATCCTGGCTATCCTTTTATTCTTCATGCGTCAGATGCAAGGCGGCGGCGGTGGCCGCGGCGCGATGAGTTTTGGAAAATCCAAGGCGCGCCTACTGACCGAGAAACAAGGCCGCGTCACTTTCGATGATGTCGCTGGTGTCGACGAAGCCAAAGAAGAGCTTGAAGAGGTCGTCGACTTTCTCAAAGACCCATCCAAGTTTCAACGCCTTGGCGGGAAAATCCCCAAAGGCGCGCTTCTGGTCGGACCACCGGGAACAGGTAAAACGCTTCTGGCCCGTGCCATCGCAGGTGAAGCTGGCGTACCTTTCTTCACCATTTCCGGTTCGGATTTTGTTGAAATGTTCGTCGGCGTTGGCGCTAGCCGTGTCCGCGACATGTTCGAACAGGCCAAGCGCAATGCGCCATGCATCATCTTCATTGACGAGATCGATGCGGTTGGCCGGTCACGCGGTGCCGGACTTGGCGGCGGCAATGATGAGCGCGAGCAGACACTGAACCAGCTTCTCGTCGAAATGGACGGGTTTGAAGCCAATGAAGGTATTATCATTATCGCTGCCACCAACCGCCCCGATGTGCTCGATCCTGCGCTGCTGCGTCCGGGCCGATTCGACCGGCAGGTCACTGTTGGCAATCCTGATATTATTGGCCGCGAGAAAATCCTCAAGGTCCACATGCGCAATGTCCCCCTATCAAAGGACGTGAAGCCGAAGATCATCGCGCGCGGAACGCCTGGTTTCTCCGGCGCGGATCTGGCCAATCTGGTCAATGAAGCCGCCTTGCTGGCAGCGCGGCGCGGCAAGCGTGTGGTCGCGATGAAAGAATTCGAGGACGCCAAAGACAAAGTCATGATGGGGCCAGAGCGCCGCTCCATGGTGATGTCGATGGAAGAAAAAGAACTCACCGCCTGGCATGAAGCAGGCCATGCAATTGTTGCGATGTATGTGCCAAAGGCTGACCCGATCCATAAGGCCACAATCATTCCGCGCGGGCGCGCGCTCGGCATGGTGATGCAGCTGCCTGAAGGTGACAAGCTGTCAATGTCGCTAATCGAAATGACCTCGCGTCTTGCCATCATTATGGGCGGGCGGATTGCCGAGGAAGAAAAATTCGGCATGGACAATGTTACAGCTGGCGCTGCATCGGATATTCAACAGGCGACCCGCCTTGCCCGCGCCATGGTCACAAGCTGGGGTCTGTCGGATGCCATCGGTCCGGTTGATTACGGCAATGACCAGAACCAGGTCTTTCTTGGTCAGCAATTGATGCAATCCTCTTCAGTGTCTGAAGAGACGTCGCGCAAGATCGAGGAAGAAGTCCGCAAACTGATCCAGCAAGGCATGGATGATGCGCGCAAGGTGATGACCAAACACCGCAAGGAATGGATCGCCGTGGCGGAAGCTCTGCTTGAGTATGAGACCCTGACAGGTGATGAGATCAAGGATCTGATTGACGGCAAAGGCATTGACCGTCCGGACGAGCCCGATGAGCCCAGCGGGTCAAGCTCGGCTGTTCCGGTGATCGGTAAGCGTCGCAAGGGCAAAGACTTTGGCGGCGAGCCTGAACCGGCATAGAGGCGCAATCAAATGGCAATGACCCGCGACAGGCTGCAAGGCTTTCTGTTTGAAGCTTTCCCCGACGCCGAGATTACCCTCACCGATCTGATGGGTGACAATGATCACTGGCAGGCGGAAATTGTCTCGGCGAAGTTTTCCGGCAAGACCCGCGTCGCCCAGCATCAACTGGTTTACGCTGCCTTGAAGGGCAAAATGGGTGGCGAATTGCACGCGCTCGCGCTGAAGACTCGGGCCCCTTAGAGACCCCTATACAGGGTTCCATCGGTTGCGATCTTGATCTAGCGTGAGCCATAATAGCGGCTGGGGAGACAGGTGTGAGCGACAACAAGCCAGAGGCTGATACGTCTTACCAATACAAACAGCGTGAAATCCCGGAAATGGGTCATCGTGGCTTCAAATTTGGCGAAGGCAAGATCTCTGGCACCCTGGCTTGCGCGCTGGGCGTACTGAGCTTCTTGACTGTTCTTTGCTATAAGTTTCCAGAATATCTGACGACGCCGGAACTGCGCGAAGCCTATGATCCGTGGATCCTGCAAGAGGTGTTGAAATATGGCATGTGGGCCTCGTTGGCCTTTGCCACACTGACCTTTGTTATTGGCGGGAAGTATCGGCGACTGGCGGCAATAGGCGCGCTGATGACCGTCGCTGGCATGGCACTGGGCGGGTATAATATTGAAACCGGATATGTCGGGCCAAGCGCGATCTCATTCGGGCTCGACTGGCTGGTTCTGGCCTTTTTGGTCTCGGCAATCCTGTTTATTTTTCTTGAGAAAGTCTTCCCTAAATACCGCGAGCAGGCGGTGCTACGCCCGGATTGGCAACTCGATTCCTTTTACTTCGCCTTCAATCACCTTCTGGTCACTGTCTTGTTGCTGGTTGGCAATTACTTCGTCGCAGAATATTTCGGCTGGGCGGTGAGTAAAAGCTTCCAGGCCTGGGTACAGACCCTGCCGCTTTGGGCGCAAGTGGTTGGCTTGCTGCTGTGCGCGGATTTCGTTCTATACTGGTCGCACCGGACTTTCCATGAGCATCCCAAGCTGTGGAAAATCCATGCTGTGCACCATTCGGTTGAACATATGGACTGGATGGCAGGGTCGCGGAACCATGTGGTTCAAACCTTTGTCGACCGCTGTATGGCAATGGTGCCGCTCTATCTACTCGGGACCAGTAAAGAGGCGCTGGATATCTATGTCGCGTTCGCAGCGTTTCAGGCCGTGTATGTACATGCGAATGTCCACATTCCGGTCGGGCCACTGAAATACATCTTGTGTACGCCGCAATACCACCACTGGCATCACAGCTCCGAGACCCCCGCCATCGACACCAATTACGCCGTGCACACGCCGATCTATGACATGCTGTTTGGCACCTATCATATGCCTGGCAAGCACTGGCCGGCGCATTATGGCACGGTCAAGCCACTGCCGAAGACTTTCCTCAAACAACTTGCCTATCCGTTTAAAGCCGAGGCGGGTGACGACCCGGCTGTGGATGTGCCACCGTCCTGACTTGACGGTTTGCTGCGCCGCCTCTACGCCGCGCGACTTCTGATAACCCCCGATCCGCGTTTGAACCGCGGCGGTTGGACAAGTGGAGCATTCCCAAATGGGCAGACAGCGTAAACGCAAAGGCGATCCGGTGCATGGCTGGCTGGCCGTGGACAAACCCAAGGACGTCACCTCAACCCGCGTGGTGAGCATCCTCAAGCGGTTATATAATGCCCAAAAGACCGGGCATGGCGGCACGCTCGACCCGCTCGCCGATGGTATCTTGCCGATCGCGTTTGGCGAAGCGACCAAGACCGCGCAATGGGCGATGGATTGCGACAAGGAATACGTGTTCACGGTCGAGTGGGGCATTTCCACGGCAAGCCAGGACAAAGAGGGCGAGGTCACCGCGACCAGTGATGTGCGTCCGGTACGCGCCGATATCGAAGCCGTTTTGCCCGCATTCATTGGCGACATTCAACAAGTGCCGCCGAAATATTCGGCGATTAAAATTGCCGGTGAGCGAGCCTATGATCTCGCCCGCGACGGCGAAGACTTTGAGATCCCATCGCGGCAAGTGACGGTGTATGAGGCCGAGCTGCTCGATGTGCCGGACGCCGATCATGCGGTGATCAAAGTTGTGTCAGGCAAGGGGTTTTATGTCCGGGCGATGGCGCGCGATCTGGCCATGGCACTTGGCACAGAGGGGCATGTGTCACAGCTGCGCCGCACCCGTGTCGGGCCGATGGATGAAGCGGCGTCGATTACGCTGGCGACGCTTGCGGCGCTGGCCGAGGACAAGGATGGCTTGATGGCGGCGCTGTCACCGCTGGAAACCGTGCTGGACGATATTGCCACGATTGGCATTGATGCTGGGGATATGGCGAACATCAAACAGGGCCGCGAGATTGTCTTGCTGCCGCATCTGGTCGAGCAATGGCGTGCTGAGAAAAACGATGACCCTGAGGATCGATTGGCCCTGACCGTGTGTGATGGCCAAGCCGTAGCTTTGGGCGAGGTCCGCGCCGGACGGTTTCGCCCTAGCAAAGTGTTCCAGCTTTAGCTTTACAGTGCCTCGTCGGCCTATAAGCTAATAGCTTTAGGAGGCCAATATGGGAGGCAATGCACACGAATTTGTTGGCGATATTCCACGCCATTATGATCAAGGTCTTGGTCCGGTTCTGTTTGAGGACTATGCCGCTGATCTGGCCCGGCGGGCGGCAGCCTTAACGCCAGGCAAAGTACTGGAGCTGGCGGCGGGGACGGGCATTGTTAGCCGCGCGCTGCGCAATCAATTGCCGAACGGCAGCCATCTAACTGTCACCGACCTGAACCCGCCAATGCTGGGCGTGGCACAGGCCAAGTTTGCAGCCGATGAGGGCGTCTCGTTTCAGCAGGCCGACGCGCTTGATCTGGGCTTTTCTGAGAACAGTTTTGACCTGCTCGTTTGTCAGTTCGGGGTGATGTTCTTTCCAGATAAATTGGCGTCGTACAAAGAAGCAGCGCGGGTTCTAAAACCCGGCGGGACTTATTTGTTAAGCACGTGGGGAAGTATGGAAGACAACCCTTTTTCGCAAATCACTTACAATCTTTCGGCAGAGTTCTTCCCGAACAATCCGCCGGGCTTCTATCTGGTGCCGTTTTCTTGCGCTGATCCGGCGCCGATTGAAGCTGAGTTGCGCGAAGCCGGGTTTGGCGACGTCAGTCACGAGGTGATTTCCTACAGCAAAACCGTTTCAGGTTTTGAGGCATTCGCGCGTGGCCTGATCTATGGCAATCCGACGATTGATGAGATGGGCGGCGCGGAGCCTGCTAAAATTGAAACCATGGTCGAGTTCTTGGCGCAACGTTTCGTGCAGGAATGGGGCACGGCCCCAACGCAAATTCCGCTAAAGGCGACGGCGTTTTCGGCGCAATTATAGGTTTAGGTCCCGGTCCACTTGGCTGGGCGCTTGCCGAGGAAGGCTTTGATGCCTTCCTTGTAGTCGTCTTGCTTGACCATGTCTGAAAGCAGCGCGTTGGCCTCTTTGACCGAGGCGCCGACATCGCGGTGAAAATCCAGATAGGTCTGACGCCGCGATTGGCGCAGCGCTTCGGGCGAGACGCGGGTGATCAAGTCACGCGCATAGGCACGTGTCTCGGCAAGCAAGTCTTCGGCCGGAATGAGGCGATGGATCAGGCCGATAGCATGGGCTTCATCGGTCAGGAATTTACGGCTCGACAGGAGCAGTTCCATCGCCCGCGCGCCGCCAATTAGACGTGGCAACAGCCATGACAGGCCATATTCGGCGGGCAGATTGAGCGGACCATGCGCTGTGGTTAGCTTCGCGCCGGGGACAGCAAACCGGATATCGGCATAACAAGCCAGCACCAGACCGACACCCGCCGCCGCACCGTTGATCGCGGCGATGACGGGTTTTGACAGGGCGAAATGATAGGCGAAGTCTTGGCTGAACGCCGCGATATCCGGTGTGCCGGGCGTGACCATATCAGGCGCAGTGCCCGCATCATACGATCCAGATTTTGAATGGCCTTCAAGCGCCCCGGAATCCCCGCCAACGCAGAAATGCTTGCCCTCGCCGGTCACAATAATCATCCGAGCGGTGGGATCGCGGTCAGCCTGATCGAGCAGATAGCGATACTCAGTATGCATCCGCCCGGTCCAGGCATTGCTGCGATGCGGGCGCGCCAAACTGATCGTCGCAATCGCATCTTCAACCGCATAAGTCGTGGCTTTCAGGTCCATTTGAGGCTCCTTATTGGCCTTGTGCATAGCGCTATGCGGCAGGTCTTTCAAAGCCGCCCTTTGTCGCGATAATCGAGCCGCTAAGCGGTCGCTGCTTTCGCCGATGAGTTACCAGCAACAATCACTTTCCAAAACGCTCTAGATATGCGACATGCGCGCGCTTGAGGTGAGCTTCCCATGCTCTCTAGCCCGGCTGGACGACATCCCGGCTTTGGCTGAATGGCGCGGGGCCCGTCTCAAACGTAAGTGAAACGGCCATTTGGCCTTATAAAAAAGAGAGTATGCACGATGTCGATCACACTTGAGCGTAAAGCTGAACTGATCAAGAAATTTGCCCGCACCGACGGTGATACGGGTAGCCCGGAAGTCCAAGTCGCGATCCTGACAGAACGGATCAACAATCTAACCGGACACTTCCAAACCAATAAGAAAGATAATCATTCGCGCCGTGGTCTGCTGACCATGGTTGCGACACGACGTAAGCTTCTCGACTATGTGAAGCGCAAGGAAGAGGCGCGCTATTCCGCCCTCATCGAAGCCCTCGGCATCCGCCGGTAGGTTTCAAATCAGCCCGCCGATCATGGGGATCTGGCGGGCTTTTTCGTATGAAATTGAAAGAACGAACGCATGTTTGATAAACACTCAGTCTCGCTGGAATGGGCCGGCCGGACATTGACAATTGAAACGGGCCAGGTTGCCCGCCAAGCCGATGGCGCTGTGATGATCACCTATGGTGACACCACGCTGCTGGCGACCGCCACATTCGCCAAGAAAGCGAAACCGGGACAAGACTTCTTCCCGCTGACGGTCAACTATATGGAAAAATACTACGCTTCGGGCCGTATCCCAGGTGGCTTCTTCAAGCGTGAAGGCCGCCCGACCGAGAAAGAGACACTGACGTCTCGCCTGATCGATCGTCCGATCCGCCCGCTCTTCGTCTCTGGCTTCAAAAACGAAGTTCAAGTCGTGCTGACCGCAATGTCTTACGACCTTGAAAACGATCCGGATATTATCGGGATGATTGGCGCTTCGGCGGCTCTGGTCCTGTCTGGCGCGCCGTTCATGGGGCCGATTGGCGCTGCGCGCGTTGGCTACAAGGATGGCGAATATATCATCAACCCACTGATCGATGATCTGCCTGATTCAGAGCTGGATCTGGTTGTTGCCGGTACGCAAGACGCCGTGATGATGGTTGAATCGCAAGCCAAAGAACTGTCCGAGGAGATTATGCTCGGCGCGGTTATGGCTGGACACGAAGCGATGCAGCCGGTGATCGATGCGATCATCAAGCTGGCTGAAGCAGCTGCAAAAGAGCCATTTGAGTTTGCGGCAGAAGATCTGTCAGCGGAACTGAAAGACATTCAGAAGCTGGTTGGTAAAGACCTGTCAAAAGCCTACGCCCTGACAGAGAAGCTTGAGCGTCAGGACGCTATTGGCCTTGCCAAGACGAAAGCCCACGAAGCTTTGGTTGCGACCGAAGAGAAGCCAGACGTCATGACGGGCGACACATTCAAGTCGGCCTTCAAAAAGGCTGAAGCGGCGGTTGTTCGCGGTGACATTCTCAAGACCAGTAAGCGGATTGATGGTCGGTCACTCGATCAAGTTCGCCCCATCATTGCACAAGTTGGCTTCCTGCCCCGCACGCACGGCTCTTCGCTGTTCACGCGCGGTGAGACCCAAGCGGTCTGTGTTGCCACGCTGGGCACATCAGATGATGAGCAATTCATTGATGGGCTCGATGGCCTGCACAAAGAAAAGTTCATGCTGCACTACAATTTCCCGCCATATTCGGTTGGGGAAACGGGCCGTATGGGTGGCACCAACCGCCGCGAAACCGGCCACGGTAAACTGGCTTGGCGCGCGCTGAAAGCTGTCCTGCCGGATCACGAAGACTTCCCTTACACCATCCGTATGGTGTCAGAGATTACCGAGTCTAACGGCTCGTCTTCAATGGCGACGGTTTGTGGCTGTTCATTGGCGATGATGGATGCCGGTGTTCCGCTAAAGCGCCCCGTGTCTGGTATCGCGATGGGTCTGATCAAAGACGGCGACGATATTGCAGTTCTGTCGGATATCCTCGGCGACGAAGATCACCTCGGCGATATGGATTTCAAAGTGGCCGGGACCGAAGCGGGTCTGACCAGCTTGCAAATGGACATCAAGATTGCCGGTATCACCAAAGATATCATGCACACCGCGCTGGAACAGGCGAAAGCTGGTCGTGCGCACATCCTTGGCGAAATGGCTAAAGGTCTCGACCACACACGTGATGAGCTGGCTGACAACGCCCCACAAATGGAAGTCATCAAAGTGCCTTCCGACAAGATCCGTGACATTATCGGATCGGGCGGCAAGGTGATCCGTGGGATCGTTGAAGAGTCTGGCGCGAAAGTGAATATTGATGACGAAGGTACGGTGCAGGTATCTGCAACCGACCGCGAAAGCATCGATAAAGCTCTGAAAATGATCAAGGAGATCGTGGCTGAGCCGGAAGTTGGCGAGATTTACGAAGGCAAGGTCGTATCGATCAAGGACTTCGGGGCATTCGTGAACTTCTTCGGGCCTAAAGATGGCCTGGTTCATGTCAGCCAAATGGCGAATGAGCGGATCGGTCACCCGAAAGACGTCGTGTCGGAAGGCCAGACGGTTTATGTGAAGCTGATGGGCTTTGACGATCGCGGTAAAGTTCGCCTGTCGATGAAGAATGTCGATCAGGAAACTGGCAAAGAAGTATCTGCTGAAGAATAGGCTTTCAGGCCAATCTGAAAATTCAAAGGCCGCTCCATCCGGGGCGGCCTTTTTGTGTGGGGAAGGCATGTTTTCGCTCACCGCTATTCCTCGCCGGCGCGAGGGCCTGCGCGGACGCGGCGCATTGGCGCCAGGTCGCGCTTGCGACCGGAGTATTTCCACCAAATAGAAATACTAGCCCCAATTCATGCCGATTGCCTTTTTCATCCAGTCGGCGAATGTGTCTGGCTTTTCAAGCGATTTCGGGTCGAGCGTACCAAAAGCGACAATCGCACCGTCGCGGCCTTCAAGGCGGATGCCGCGCAACTGTTCATTGGTCCAGTTCCACTCATTCTTCTTGGGATCAATCATCAGCATGACTTTCTCACCGCCCTTGCCATCGAGGTCGCGCCCGAACACCAGGCCATAGACTTTCTCACGGCCCCATAGACCGCTGGAATGGGCTTGGCGTTTGCCATCGAGCAAGACCTCGTCCCAGAACAAGGTTCGACGCCATTGCAGGACGTGCATCTGGTCACCCTTGATGATCTTGATATCAACTTGGCGAAGGCTGATGCGAACGATCTCTGCATGCATAGCGGCGAGTCCTTATTGATAATCAATAACACTTTGCATCATATCAGGCAAGAAAAAACCCGGCCTTGCAGCCGGGTTTCCAAGTTTAACTCGATTGCAGGCGCCTATTCCTCAACCGCTGTGATGGTCGCAGTTCCGCCGCCGCCTATCGATAGCGTGTAGGCTATGCTTTCGCCGACCGCACCCGTTCCAGCTTCAGCAAAGGTTGCGCAAACCTCTCCGGTCTCCGGAATTTCAGCGCAAAGCTTGAGGGCTTCCTCGTCGTAGGTGTAGGCCAGTGTCGAGCCATCCGCCATGGCTGCAGTGCCTTCATCATCAAATGTCATGACGGTTGTAGTGCCGTCGTCGCTGGCGAATGAAACCGTCATCGAAGCGGCAAAAGCTGGCGCGGCAAACAGGGCAACGGCCGCTGTACTGATCAGTAATTTCTTCATTGGATTTCGATCTCCCGATAGTGTCTCATTGGCCAACAATATGGCCGATACCGATAGGGTTAACCCAATCTCAGCTCCCTAGCAAATGCATCAGGCCTTGCGCTGCGACACAGACAGGACATTGCCGTCCGGGTCTTTGAACCAGAGGATTTGCGCGCCGCCATCAGGCGTTGTCCAAACCCCGCGCTGATCCTGATCCATCCCGTCATAGCGGGTAAACGCCACGCCCTTGCCCGACAAAGCCGTATGCGCCGCGCCGATATCGCTGACCTGCCAGTCCAGAACCGTGAACGGTTGCGGCGTGTATTCTGGCACTTTTGACAGGCGCAGCTCTGTCCCGGTCAAAGGATAGACCAGCGCGAAGGGGCTATCTTCTGTCAGCGACAGACCAAGCACGCCCTCATAGAATGCGCGTGCCGCATCAGCATTAGTTGTGGCAAGAAAAATTGTCGGCTTGGCCTGCGTCAGATCCATGCAACCCTCCCTTGAGCGCCAACAGTGTCAACACCCCAAGCGAAGGCGTCAAGGTGTGGTCTATTCCGTCATCCGCAGGAAGCGGTTACGCAGGTCTTTGTCGGTCTTGAACACGCCGGTGAACTGCGTCGTGACTGTCGTGACATCCTTGTGATGCACCCCGCGCGTCGACATGCACTGGTGCTCCGCATCAATCATTACCGCAACCCCCATTGGCGCAAGACTTTCGGTGATCGCATCGCAAATCTGCGCCGTCATCGTCTCTTGCGTCTGCAGGCGCTTGGCGAAAATTTCGACCACGCGCGCCAGTTTAGAAATACCAACAACTGCCTGGGTCGGCATATAGGCGACAAAAGCCTTGCCGATGAACGGGGCCATATGGTGCTCGCAATGGCTTTCAACGTCGATATTCTTGAGCATGACGATATCGTCATAGCCCTGAACGTCAGCAAAGGTCCGCGAGAGGTATTTTACCGGGTCCTCGGTATAGCCCGAAAACCATTCAGTATAGGCCTTCACGACGCGCTTTGGCGTATCGAGCAAGCCTTCACGGTTGGGGTCGTCGCCGGCCCACGCAATCAGCGTACGCACAGCTTCCATTGCCTCTTCCTGCGAGGGGCGAGCCACCTCATCGGCAGGCACAATGGCGTCTTGGGGAGTGATGGCATCCATAGCCATGTTAATAATCCTTGGTCTGAGGGACGGAGGTCGAGCCGAGCCGAAATTGAAGCTTATCACAGCCTCCAACCGTACCGGACTTAACGCCCGCCCGAGATTGTACCCTCAGGGCGATGCAGAGAACATAGGTGCAAACGATGAATATTTCCAGACTCATCCTGCGGTAGGCATGACAGTTTGGACCGTTTCGCTTATGTGAAAGCGTTTCAAACTGTGTAACACGTCTGCAAATACTCCGGTGCTGAACCTAGCTGATACCTGACAGCCGCTCGAAGAAATCTTGTAAACTTGTCGTGAAAGGGTCCGCAGACCGAATGACAGACCAATCTCAATCAGTCCCTGGCGGGCAAGTCAGTGCCGATCGCGGCGCTGTATTTGCCTCCGAGATGGAGCAAGACAAAGCCCATCGCGAGAAGGCCCGCAGCGCCAAGCCCTTGCGCCGTCTGCTACCTTTCATACTGGCCTATCCAGGGCTGCTGGCGGCCTTTGCGGTGTTCCTGTTTCTCGCCTCGGCCCTGACGCTGGCCTTGCCGGGCGCGTTTCGCCTGGTCGTCGATTGCGGATTTGGCGGGGCTGCAGAGTCGGCTCATTGTCGCCAATTTGCCCTCGGCACAAATCTGTCTGCCTATTTCATTGGCGGAATGATCGTTGCGGTCCTGCTCGGACTGGCCAGCGCCTTGCGCTATTATTTCATTAGCCGGCTCGGTGAACGCGTCATCGCGGATCTGCGCCGTGCGGTCTATGATCATCTGCTCGATCTCAGCCCAGGATTTTATGCCCGTACCCAGACCGGCGAAGTGTTGTCGCGCCTGACCACGGATACGACCCTGATCCAGACCGTGATCGGATCGTCGATTTCAGTTGCCATGCGCACGGTGGCAACCACGCTCGGCGCGCTGGTTCTGATGGTGATTGTCAGCTGGAAACTCGCTTTATTGGTCATGGCGGTTGGCCCAGTGATCATTGTTCCGATGATGCTGTTCGGACGCCGGGTTCAGCGCCTGTCACGGACCAGTCAGGACAATCTGGCGACAGCCTCGGCGCGGGCCAGCGAAGCCTTGCGGGCGATTGAAACGGTGCAGGCTTTTACCCGCGAAACTGAAGAGCGGGCGCATTTTTCTGGCGCGGTTGAGGCGACATTCGACGTCGCCTTGCGCCGTATTCGCGTGCGCGCTTTCATGACCGCTGCGATCTTCTCGTCAATTCTGGCGGGCCTGATTGGCGCGCTCTGGTTTGGCGCCGTGCAGGTTCAAGACGGCGGCATTACGCCCGGCGCGATGACGCAATTTGTGATGTATGCCTTTGTCGCCGTCAGCGGCGTCGGCTTGCTAACCGAAACCTATGCCGAGATCATGCGCGCCGCCGGAGCGACCGAGCGTTTGATGGAGATATTGGCCTCAACTTCGGACGTTACCGTAGCAGACACGCCAACGCCCCTGCCCAACCCCGTCAAGGGTGCCATGCGCTTCGACAAGGTGAGCTTTGCCTACCCTGCGCGGCCCGACACGGCCGCCTTGCGCAATGTGTCCTTCAGCGTAGAGCCGGGCCAAACCGTTGCTCTGGTTGGTCCGTCTGGCGCAGGCAAAAGCACCATGTTCCAGTTACTACTGCGCCTATATGATCCACAATCAGGGTACATCTGCGTCGATGGTGTGGATATTCGCCAAACAGATCCGTCAAAGCTCAGGAATGCCCTCTCGATTGTGCAGCAAAACGCACCGCTATTTTCAGGCTCTGCGAGTGACAATATTCGGTTTGGCCGAACCGCGGCGAGCCAGGCGCAAGTGATTGCCGCCGCCAAGGCTGCAAATGCGCATGAGTTCATCAGCGCACTGCCAGACGGTTATGATACCCCGCTGGGTGAGAGTGCAGCGACGCTTTCGGGCGGGCAACGCCAGCGCATCGCCATCGCCCGCGCCATCCTGCGTGACGCCTCGGTCCTGTTGCTCGATGAGGCGACCAGCGCGCTCGATTCTGAAAGCGAACGCGCCATCCAGGATGCATTTGAGGCGCTTTCGGCTGATCGCACAACGATTGTCATCGCGCACAGGTTGGCGACGGTTCTGAAAGCCGATGTGATCGCGGTGATGGAAGATGGTCAGATCATCGATCAGGGATCGCACGCCGACTTGCTCGCACGCGGCGGCCTGTATGCGCGCCTGGTTGAGTTGCAATTCGGGGTTCAGGTCTGATCTGGCCTGTTTCCCAAAACCCCCGGTCGCAAGCGCGACCCGGCGCTAATGCGCCGCGCCCGCGCAGGCTCTCAGCGTAAGCTGAGAAATAGCCGTGAGCGAAAACAGATTACAAGGTAGCACAGACAGAAAATACTACTCGCCGCTGCCAACCTGCATGGCTGCTGCGATCTCGGGGCGCGCTTCTGCATCGATCAGATAGTGCGGCTCTACCCGCATTTTGCTGGCCTGCTCATAGGCATACCCCCAAGACAAAATGCTGGCATCTGCATCCATCGGCCCCATGATGGACAAGCCGATCGGAACACCGTGCACATCGCCCATTGGGACGGTAATATGCGGATAGCCAGCAATCGCAGCGAGATACCCTGCCCCCGACCAATTTGGCCAGACATCGCCGTTAACCGGGTCGACACGCGGCGACAGCGGCCCGGACGGAGCGACGAGCATTTGCACGTCATAATCTGCCAGCAAGGCATCGATCCCTTGCGCGCGGGTGGCCGACTGAATCGCATCGCGGGCGCGGATATAGTCTGGGTCATCAAGCTCACCGAGCGCATCGGATGCTTCAAATATATCCTGGTTGAACAAGGCCAATTCAACCTCGGCATGCGCCTGATTGAAGGCAATCAGTTCGGTCAGGCTAGACACTGTCACAGCCGGCGCAGCCGCTGCGAGGTATTCGTTCAGGGTCGCCTTGAACTCATATTCCAACACAGAAAGGGCATCGCCCCAGAAATTATCGGCGCTGAGCTGAAAGCTCTCAATCTCGACCAGTTCAGCGCCTGCCGCTTCAAGGATGCGCAGGGCCCCACTAAAGCGATCATTGATATCGCCGTTCGAGCCCACCGAGAACCGCATCACGCCGATACGGGTGCCGGCAAGTGACCCCGTATCGAGCCCGGAAACGTAATCTGTCTTGGCCGCGCCGGTGGCCATCGCGCTGAGCAACATCGCTGCGCCGCGCACAGTTTTGGTCATCGGACCGGCTGTATCCTGCGAGCCTGAAATCGGGATGATATATTGCTGCGAGACCAGACCAACGCTTGGCTTGAAGCCGACAATACCGTTGACATTGGCCGGGCAGATCACCGAACCATTGGTCTCTGTTCCAACTGCAGCAGCGGTCAGTGACGCGGCAATTGCTGCACCTGAGCCAGAGCTTGACCCGCACGGCGAGCGATCCATCATATGCGGGTTACGCACCTGTCCGCCAAGCGCCGACCAGCCGCTAATCGACGCGTTGGAGCGAAAATTTGCCCATTGGCTGAGATTGGTTTTGCCAAGGATCACCGCGCCCCCAGAACGAAACCCAGCCACCAAGGGGCTATCGCGGCCCGTGACATTATCCTTCAGCGCCAATGCCCCGGCCGTGGTTGCGATCGGGTCGAGGGTCTCGATATTGTCTTTCAGCAAGACCGGCACGCCGTCGAGTGGGCCGAGGCTGTCGCCCACAGCGCGGCGGGCATCGCTGGCTTGCGCCTGAGCCAACGCATCAGGGTTGAGCGCGAGGACGCTTTGCAGCGTTGGCCCGGCTCGATCAACCGCGTCGATCCGGTCAAGATAGGCTTGCGTCAAGTCGACGGAGGTTACCTCGCCTGCTGCTAAAGCTTCGGCGATCTCAGGCAGCGTTTTCGCGGTCCAGCCCGTCGCTTCATATGAGTGCGGTGTTTCGGGCATTGCAATATCCGTTTGCGGTGCGTTTTGCGCGGAACATGCCGCGAGTACAATCGCCGAGGCGAGAACTGGAATGAGGCGGCGCATAGCATGGCTCCATGAGGTTGCAGGCGAGGTCAGCTTCGACGCAGCGCCCAATCCAATGCATCTTCAAGCCGATCATTACCCCAAAACAATTCGCCGTCCACGGTAAAACTTGGCGCGCCATAGATCCCCAGCGCCATCGCGTCTTCGACATGTTTGCGTAGCTGATCCTTGGTATGACGCGCATGGGCACCAAATAAAACGGTTTGTGAAGCACCGCCCGCCGCATCTATCAGGTCGCCGAGCAGCACTGGGTCAGAGATGTCGCGACCCTCGGCAAATTGGGCGACATAGACAGAGCGGCAAAAATCCTGCCCCCAAGGCTCATGCAGGGCAACAATCGCAGCCCGCGCCGCAAGCACGCTATGCTGCGGAAACGCACGCGGATCGTCTGCAGCGGGGCGGCTAAAGCCGAGGCCATATTTGTCCGTCAGGCGCTGCATATCACGCCACATATTCTCGCCCTTGGCCGGATAGATCGCAAATGGCGACGTGTTCCAGCCCTGCGCGGCAAAGATCGGGCCGAGCAGAAATGGCTTCCAGATCACCTCAACCGCGCGTGTTTTGGCCTCCGCATCCACCCGCATCGCCGCGAGATAGGAATAAGTCGAGGCAAATTCGAACCAGAAGGTAACGGGTTTAGGCATGGGAAGCTCCCTAGCGCCCAAATTTCTTGAACTTTACGCGTTTTGGCTCCACCGCATCGGCGCCGAGGCGGCGTTTTTTGTCTTCGAGGTATGACGTGAAATCGCCTTCGAACCATTCGACATGGCTATCGCCCTCAAAGGCCAGAATGTGGGTCGCCATGCGGTCAAGGAACCAGCGATCGTGCGAGATCACCACGGCGCAACCGGGGAAGCCCTCAAGGCCCTCTTCCAGTGCCTGTAGCGTCTCAACGTCCAAATCATTGGTCGGTTCATCGAGCAAGAGCAGGTTGCCGCCCTCTTTCAGCATTTTGGCCAGATGCACGCGGTTACGTTCCCCGCCTGACAGCTTGCCGACAGGTTTCTGCTGATCGGTTTTCTTGAAATTGAAGGCGCTGACATAGGCGCGCGAGTTCATTTCGATACTGCCGATCTTGATCACGTCGAGGCCGTCGGAAATCTCTTGCCAAACGTTTTTGCTATCGTCGAGCTTGTCGCGGCTTTGATCGACATAACCGAGCTTGACCGTCTCGCCGAGTTTCATCGTGCCTTTGTCAGGTTGTTCCTGATCCAAGATCATTTTGAACAAGGTCGATTTACCCGCGCCGTTTGGCCCGATGACGCCAACAATCCCGCCGGGAGGAAGATTGAAAGACAGATCGTCGATCAGAAGGTTTTCGCCAAAGGCTTTGCTGAGATGCTCGACCTCAAGCACGAGATTACCGAGGCGCGGGCCGGGCGGAATACGAATGGTGGTCGACGAAACGGTTTCGCGTTCAGCCTTGCCGGCCATTTCTTCATAGGCATTGATCCGTGCTTTGGATTTGGCCCGGCGCGCTTTCGGGCTGGAGCGCACCCATTCAAGTTCCTTCGCCATAGCGCGCTGCTTACCGCTTTCTTCGCGGCCTTCCTGGCCCATGCGCTTGGCTTTTTGCTCGAGCCAGTTGGAATAGTTACCCTCGTAAGGAATGCCGTGACCGCGATCCAGCTCGAGAATCCAGCTGGTAATATCGTCAAGGAAATAGCGGTCATGCGTCACCAGGATCACACAGCCTTTGAAATTGACCAGATAATTCTGCAACCAGGCGACCGTCTCGGCATCGAGATGGTTGGTCGGTTCATCCATCAGGATCATGTCGGGCTTGGACAGAAGAAGCTGGCAAATCGCGACGCGGCGAATCTCTCCGCCTGATAGCGTGCTAACCTCGGCATCATCCGCCGGGCAGCGCAGCGCCTCCATCGCCATTGAGATTTTGCTGTCAATGTCCCACGCATCAGCCGCGTCGACTTGCTCTTGCAGGGCGGTCATGTCTTCCATCAACTCATCGGTGTATTCCTCGCCGAGCTTCATTGAGATGGCATTGAACTGATCGAGTATCTGCTTTTCCGGGCATTGGCTGGCAATATTGTCGAACACGTTCAGCGACGCATCAAGCTGTGGCTCCTGCGGCAGGAAGCCGACTTTGATGCCGTCAGCGGCCCAGGCCTCGCCGTTAAACTCGGTCTCAATCCCGGCCATGATTTTGAGCAGGGTCGATTTACCCGCACCGTTGACCCCAACGACACCGATCTTGGCGGTTGGCAGGAAAGACAGGTGGATGTTTTCAAACACCTGCTTGCCACCAGGGTAGGTCTTTGAAACGCCTTGCATGTGATAGACATATTGCGGGCCGGCCATGGGCGATGCTCCTCGGCAAAGGGGGTAAATCTGGTTGGCGCGTTAGTTGCGCGCCGCGCCAGAAAAATCAAGCCGCAATGGCGCTACTCGGATACTGCAAATTCCGCCTTCAGCTTGCCGCCCGCAACCAGGCCATCAAGATAGACCCCGTCATGGCTCGGCACGATGATCAGGCCTGGCTCACTGGCGCTAAGGTCATGTAGGGCGCGAACCTGACGCTGTACCGCTTTGCGGTCCTCACCCAGACCAAAGACAAAATTGAGCAGACGTGGGCGCGAGCGTAGCGCCTCAATATTGTGCATCATCCAGACGATATCGCCGACCAGCAAATATTCTGCCCCATCGGCGCGGCGGACATAGAATGTCGTCGATCCACCTGAATGGCCTGGCGTCGGCACAGCAACCAGGCCAGGCGCAACCTTGACCGGCCCGTCCAGCACCAGCGGATCAACCGCCGCGATCTCTGGGGCCAGCACGCCATCTGGCGAGAACAGCGGCAAAGTCGCGATCTGCACGACGTTCAGACGCAACTTAGGCGCCAAAGCCGCTGGGTCGGGGTGATTGGTGATCGCCATAACATGGTCGGGGTGGGCATGGGTGATCAATACCTGTTCGGCCTGCATCAAAGCCGTCACCATGCGCGTATAGGCACCGGCATCAAAACTCGCCTCATCAGACTGCGCTGCTTCCTCGGAATAAGCAGCATTAACAGCCGCGCCAATGACAATTGTACGGCCCGGATAGATCAGCTGCAAGGCGGTATAATCAAGCCGCTTGGTGCCATCGAACCAGCCTGCCTCTGTGGCAAAAGACGGCACCATATCGGTCCCGATTGTTTCGAGCCGGATCTCGGAGGGCAGCGTCGCCGGATCATCGCCCGCCACCAGCGCGCGATAAGCGGTCAGATCGAACTCACCCGTCGCCGTTTTCGGTGCCTTGGCGTCAAGCAACATCCACCAGAACGCGATACCCAAAACCAGCACCAAGACGCCAACAATCCGCAAACCCCATTTCAACATCATCAATCTCCATTTTCACACGCAGCTAAGCCAATACGGATCCAAAAATCAAACACTCTATTGGATCAGCAGATGACAGCGCCGAGAACCGCACTAAAGTGGCGGCCATGTTGAAACCCATTCTGTCCGCCCTCGCCCTGTTTGCTGCCTCATGCGCGGTGACAGATGCCCAGACTTTACCGGAGACCGCTGACCCTATGGCGACGCCCACACCCCTGACGATTGAACGTCTATATGCCAGCCCCGACCTGTCGGGACCAAAGCCGCAAGAGGTGAAATACTCGCCCGATGGTACGCGCGTCACTTTCCTGAAAGGCCGCGCTGATGAGAGTGACGGCTATGATCTCTGGCAGTTTGAAGTGGCGACGGGCGCGCAAAGCCTGTTGGTGGACAGCAAGATTCTCGAGCCGGAGGAGGTTGAGCTGTCCGAGGAAGAAAAGGCGCTACGTGAGCGCAAACGGATCGCCGGTCGCAAGGGGATTGTGTCCTATGATTGGGGCACCAGCGATACGATATTGGTGCCGATTGGCGGGGATTTGCATCTGATCACGATTGGCGAAGGAGGCCCGGACGCCCGGCAACTCACTGCGACGGATGCGTTCGAATATGACGCCAAAGTCTCTCCGAACGGGCGCTTTGTCAGCTTCATTCGGGACGGCGCACTGTATGCGATTGAGCTTGCGACCGGCGAGGAGAAACGCCTGACGCCAGAAGCCGAGCCGGACAAGGCGGTGGCTTACGGGGTTGCCGAGTTCGTCGCGCAGGAAGAAATGAGCCGCTATACGGGCTATTGGTGGAGCCCGGATGAGCGCTATGTCGCCTATACGCGGGTCGACGAGAGCAGTGTCGATATTATTCCGCGTTTCGAGATCGCGGCGGAAGACGTCACCGTGATCAATCAGCGCTACCCCCGCGCTGGCCGCCCGAACGCGATTGTTGATCTATTCGTGCGCGATATGGCGACGGGGGAAGTGGTAGAGACTGATTGGCGGCGCGAGGATTGGGGTCCAGCCACGGATCAGTATTTGGCGCGGGCGCGATGGGGTCGCGCGGATGACCTGATTTTCGACCTCGTTAATCGTGACCAGACCAGTATCGCAACACGGAGCGCCTCTACGAGCAGCTTCTGGAAGACGCTGGATGATCGCGAAGAGATACAAACGAACTGGGTGAACCTGTCAGATGATTTTCGTGAGCTCAATGATGGCCGGATCCTGTGGACGCAAGAAACCAACCAGGTGCCGATACATGATTCAGTTATCGATGATGAAGGAAACGTCCATCGTTACTATCTTCCACCATCGAATTACCGGCACATTGTAAGTATGGTCGGGACTGGACCGGGGTACATGACGGTTACCTCCGGCGAGTGGGTCGTCTCTGCCATCGAAGGTGTTGATGAGGCGACCGGAACTGTCTTTTTCACAGGCTACAAGGATACGCCGCTGGAGAAACATCTCTATGCAAGCTCATATCGCGATCCGGGCGAACCCACCCGCATCACCGAACCGGGCAAATCATGGGCGATTACCATGTCGCCGGATGGGGCAAGTTTTGTCGGGACAAGTTCCTCGCCAGACCAGCCACCACAGACGGGGCTCTACAAGGCCGACGGCTCGCTGATCGCGTGGATCGAGGAAAATGCCCTGGACAGCAGCCATCCTTACGCGCCGTATCTGGCTGAGCATACGGTGCCGGACTATGGCACGCTGGAAGCCGAAGATGGCCAGACGCTTTATTATTCGATCCACAAACCGCCGGGTTTTGACGCGTCGAAACAATACCCCGTCCTTGTCGAGGTCTATGGCGGGCCACACGTACAGACGGTGACGCGCAATTGGGAGCGGATGAGCGACCAGTTCTATTCGCGGCAGGGCTATATTGTGTTCCGGCTGGATAATCGCGGTTCGTCCAATCGCGGCAAGAAATTCGAGGACGTGATCTACCGACGCACCGGCGGGCCGGAAGTGCGCGACCAACTGGTTGGGGTGGAGTGGCTGAAAAGCCAGCCGTTCGTCGATGCGAGCCTGATCGGCATTCAGGGCTGGTCGTATGGCGGTTACATGACGCTGATGACGATCTTGCAGGCCCCGGAAGGCACGTTTGCAGCGGCGGTATCTGGCGCACCGGTGACCGATTGGGCGCTCTACGATACGTTCTATACCGAGCGCTATATGGACACGCCGCAGGATAATCCTGACGGCTATGAGGCCAGTTCCGTGTTCCCGTATCTGGATAATCTGACCACGCCGTTGCTGCTGATCCACGGCATGGCGGATGATAATGTCACCTTTGACAATTCAACCCGGCTCTATGCCGACCTGCAAAAGCGCGGCAAAAGTTTTGAAATGATGACCTATCCCGGCCAACGCCACGGCATTCGCGGCGAGGCATTGCAGACACATCTGATGAAGACGCGGATGGCGTTCTTGGACCGGCATTTGAAAGCTGACGCGGAGTGATGGCTTGTCGGCGCAGCCATCCTTCGACAGGCTCAGGATGAGGACGTTTCCTGCGGCGGACTGCGCAATGTAATCAAGTCCTCATCCTGAGCCTGTCGAAGGATGGAAAAGGAGATGACCCATGACCGCAACCCAACCGACCCCTGACCAGATACAGGCGTTTCTCAGCGCTGATATGGCCGCACCTGTGTGCATGGTGAACCTCTTGAAATTCAAACCCATGGCGACCTATGCCAGCGATGCTGCCGAGGCGGCGGAAAACCTCACCGGCCGCGAAGCCTATGCGCGCTATGGTGCGGGCGTCCAAAAAGTGTTGGCGAAGATCGGTGCCAAGGGCCAATATGCTGGCCCGGTGAACCGGTTCATGATCGGCGAGGGCGACTGGGACATGGTGGCGCTGGTCTGGTATCCGACCCGCAAGATCTTTCTGGAAATGCCGCAACGCGCTGACTATCAAGCCATCCACTATCACCGCGATGCTGGGTTGGCGCATCAGCACCTGATCGAAACAACACCGGGGACATTGTAATCATGCCCGCTTTCCAACCCAGCGCTGAGCAGTTTCGGGACTTTCGTGACGACAAGCATGACGGTCCGATTGCGCAGGTCAATCTGCTGAAATTCCGCGTCAAAGCCAAATACGCCAAAGACGATCCAGAATATGGCGAAGAGCTAAGCGGTGAGGCCGCTTATCAGCGCTATTCAGCGGCATTCACAGCCGCCGCCGCTGAGGTCGGCGGTGTCACCACCTTGCTGGCGTCAACCGAGCGCTATTTCATCGGCGGCGGGGATTGGGACGGGGTTCTGGTCAACCATTTCCCATCGCGCCAAGCCTTTATTGCGACCCTGAACCATCCCGATTACAAAGCCATGTCACGCCACCGCGACGCCGGACTGTTATGTCAGGACCTGATTGTGACACGCCCAAGCTGGCTGGATGGAGACAAGGTATGAGTGCCTATGAGGTCTATGGCGCGCTCGGTTCACCCTATTCGATGAAGGTGCGCGCCGCGCTGCGGACCAAGCGGCTTGTGCACACCTGGACAGGGATGACGGCCATTGATCGACCCAGCGTTATGGTACATGTCAAAGCGCCAGTCATCCCTGTGATCAAGTGTCCTGACGGATCATGGACAAACGATTCCACACCGTTCCTGCTGTCAATTGAGGATCAAGGCCGCGCTCTGTTGCCACCCGATCCGGTGGCGCGGTTTGCCTGTCTGCTGCTCGAAGACATGGCCGACGAGTGGTTCATGAAGGCGATGTTCCACTATCGCTGGGCCTATGCAGAAGACGCGACATGGGTCGCCAATTGGTTGATCTATGACAATTTACCTAATGCCGGGCGCGAACAGGTCGAGACAGTGGCCGCCGATATACGGGCGCGGCAAATCTCGCGCATGGCAATGGTTGGCTGTACGCCGCAAACCGGGCCACTGATCGAGGCGAGCTGGAAGCGCTGTAACCGCTTGTTGGAGGCAATGGCGCTGGGGCCGACCCAATTCCTGTTTGGTGAGCGTCCATCACTGGCTGATCTTGGCTTCTATGGACAGCTTAAAGTGATGAGCACCGACCCGACCCCGATGGCATGGCTGCGTGCACAAACGCCATACCTGTATCGCTGGCTTGATCATTGCGATGATGCCTCAGGGATTGCAGGTGGCTGGAGCGACGGCTTGTCTGATCCAGTCATGGCGCTGCTCAGCGTCGCCGGCAACACGTATCTGCCCTTCCTGCAAGCCAATCTGGTTGCGCTGGAGGCGGGTGAAAAAGCGTTTAACCTGAAGATTGAGGGTGGCACGTATGAACAGGATGCTTTTGGGTATCAAGCCAAATGCCTGACCAATCTGCGTTCGGCCTGGGCGGACCTGTCGGACCGGGAAAAAGAAACCTTGCGCACATCTATCGGTGACAATACGGATATGCTCCATTCGCCTGCTTAATCATTGAGGCTCCAAATGAAACGACTGTTTATAATTCTGGCGGCTTTGGCCGCAATTGGCGCGGCCCTGTATGGTGGACTGGTCTGGATGATCACCAAGCCTGCCCCGGCAATGGGTGTTGGACCGACGATCACCCTGTCACAGGGTGAGGTGTCTGGCGGCGTTGATCGCGACGATTCCGCAGTCTTGCAGTTCAATGGCTTGCCCTTTGCAGCCGCGCCAATCGGTGATCTGCGCTGGCGTGCACCGCAATCAGTCGCGAACTGGGACGGCGTGCGCGATGGCCGCGAATTTGGTGCCGAATGTCTGCAGGCGCGCTCAGGCAGCGCTGAATTTTACCGCGATCTGGTCGATGGCCTCGGCCTGAGTTGGGGAACGCGGCAGCTCGCAGCGATTGCCGCCAAACACGCGCCAGAACCGGTTGAAAGCGAAGACTGCCTTTTCTTAAACGTGCGCACAACCAATCTCGGCGGCGCCAGCCTGCAACCGGTCATGGTGTGGATCCATGGCGGCAGCCACAAGACCGGATCCGGGTCCAGTGAGGTTTATCAAAGTAATGGTCTGGTCGATAATGGTGTCGTTCTGGTGACGATCAATTATCGCCTCGGCGCGCTCGGCTATATGGCTCACCCAGCGCTGAGCGCTGACGATCCGCGCGGCGTGTCGGGCAATTACGGTCTGCTCGATCAGATCGCTGCGCTGGATTGGGTGCGCGCAAATATCGCTGAATTTGGCGGCAACCCGGATAATGTCACGATCTTTGGCGAAAGCGCCGGGGCCCAATCGGTGGCCGAGATCATGTCCTCGCCGCTCGGCGACGGCCTGTATCACAAGGCGATCCTCGAGAGCGGCTCATCAAGCTATAATGCCAATGGCCTGACCCGTGCGATTGAGGGGCGCTTGTCCCAGCACGAGGCGGGGCTTGAGTTCATTGACGGACTGGCCAATGCCGATGCCAGCGCGGCCGACCTGCGCGCGATTTCGGGGGCGGCGGTGATTGCGCAAAGCGAGGCCAAACCGCATCTCGGCGGCTATTTCCTGCCCGGTGTAGACGGTGTGGTGATCCCGCGCCTGATGGGCGAAGCGATCCGCGAGGAGCATATTAATAACGTGCCGGTCCTGGCCGGGTACAATGGCGATGAGGGCACGCTGTTCTATCAGTATATGAAATCCCCAACCCTGCTGCAAATCCCGTTTCCAACCGCGCATAATGAGCGCATGGCCGCGATGGACACGCTTTATGGCCAAGCTGACGCGGCGATCCTGAAAGCCGAATATGGGCTGGATGATCCGGAAAATTTTGACAAAGCGGCGACAGATATGCTCGGCGACGACATGTTTGGCGTGCATATGCGGTTTCTGGCCACGGCAAATGTAGCAGCAGGTGAGCCGACATGGCTGTACCATTTCACCCGCACCCCGCCGAGCCCGACACAGACATTGGGCGCGTTCCATGCCTCGGAATTGTTCTTCGTGTTCGATAGTCATAGCCCATTGTTGAAACTCAGTGACGAAGACCGCGCCCTGACCACGGCGATGGGTAAATATTGGACAAATTTCGCCAAGACCGGCAATCCGAATGGCGACGATGTTCCGGGCTGGCCAGCCTATGACGAAGCATCGGATCAGTGGCTGACCTTCAATCCCTCAATCGAAGTGGCATCAGGTTTGCGGGCGGCCCGGCTCGACGCGATTGAGCGGGTCTTGAACAAGCGGATAAATCTTGCCGGGGCGGTGATCAATCCACCGCTTGAACCTTTGCTGGTAGAGGCGGAAATTGTCTCAGGCGATGAGGAGGCGGGAACAGATGGCTTCCAGCCCTGAGCGATCAATCTGATCGAACGCATCGAGCTGCTCGCTATCAATGTCGAGCACAGCGGCGAGGCGTCCGTTGGCGTTGAAAACGGGCACGACAATCTCTGAACGAGTGCGGCTGTCACAGGCAATATGACCGTCAAATTCTTCGACATTTGGTACAATAATTGTCTCCTGGCTCTCCGCCGCAATGCCGCACACGCCCTTGCCGAATGGAATGCGCAAACAGCCGAGCGTGCCTTGGTACGGGCCGACCACCAGCTCGAATGGCTGCAGCGGATCAACCACGTAAAATCCCGTCCAGAAGAAACGCGGCTGGAAGGCCTGTGCCAACAGGCTGGCCGCACTGGCGAGCCGGGCCGGAACATAAGTCTCTCCCGCCACGATACTTTCGATTTCTACTTTAAGCTCGCCATACTGCCTTGTTCGATCCATGCTCTTGCCCTGTTTTTGACAAGCCGAGCATATCGGATGTGAAGCTGTAAACTGCAATAGGCGTAGACGAAGTGGATTTGCTCTGAAAGAGTTGTCACGGGACAAGGAGGGATCGCATTGAGTGCAAGGCGAATGAGGCGCGGGGGTTTGATCGCACTTGCGATTGTCTGCTCGCAGCTATTGCCGGTCGCAGCACAATCGAACTCGCATCTCGAAACGGGCGCCTTGGAAGGCCATGATATTCTCTATCAAACCATTGACGATGAGCGGCTGGACCACGCCTTGGAGAGCTATCTCGCAGACAAGAATTTGCAGACTGAACGTCCGGTTTGGACCCCTGAGCCTCAGGAGATCAAGCTGCGCGAGCCACGTGAACCGGGGGGGGGCGCCCGCGGTTTTGCCAGTTTCATGAACGCAATTGCAGGGCTGATTGGCTATCTGCTTTTGTTTGCACTCGCCGTCGCGATCGCACTCGCCGTCTATTTTATGTTTGGTGAAAGCCTGTCCTTGCGGCGGCGTCAAAAGACCAGGAAGCAGAGCCCAGCCCTGTCAGAAATCCCAAATTTGCAGCCTGAAGAAGCCGCTGCCCGCGCCTTGCTTGAAGACGCTGATGCCTTGGCAGCAGCAGGGCGTTTTGCCGAAGCCGTGCATTTGCTACTGTTCCGGTCGATAAACGAAATTCAAGACCGCCAGCAGGGCCGCGTGTCGCGCGCCCTCACCGCCAGAGAGATCGGCAATCTCAGCGCCCTACCGACGCGCATTCGCCAAGCCCTCGCCCCGATCATCAAAATTGTCGAGCGCAGTTTTTTCGGTGAGCAAGGCGTTGATGCAGACAGCTGGAAATCGGCTCGTGCCTCGTATCAGGACTTCGCCTTCGGGGAGGCATGGACATGAGTGAGCGTCTACCCGGCAGCAGCAATCCGTTTTCCGTTGTAACGATAACCGCGCTCATCTGTGTTGGTATTTTCAGCTTCATTGCAATCTTCGCCCTGATCGGATGGTCGCCCGATCTGGTCAGCAAGAACCGTGCGGGACAGCACCCCTATTCCAATTCAGCGCTGGGCTATGGCGGCTTGATAAAATTGCTCGAAGCAGATGGCAAATCCGTCTCGGTGACACGCTTGGCCGACACGCTGAATTACAGCGACGGACTGCTGATCTTGACCCTGCCACCATACGGGTTTGACCGTGCCTCGCCATTCGACCGCTCGGATGTGTCGCAACCGGCCCTGTACGTCCTACCCAAATGGTCGGGATATGCAGACCGGCAAAAGCCCGAATGGCAGAAGAATACTGACCTGCTGGCGCGCAAATCCGTTTCAGCTCTTCTCTCGGATTTTGACGAGGACGCCGTGGTCTGGCGCTTGCGCAATCCGGGCAAAGTGGTGACCCCGTTTGGGCCTCAACGCGCCGATTTCGAGCACAAGATGCAAGTCATAGAATCAGACAGTCTGGAACCCGTCATCAGCGTTCCTGGCGGCACCCTGCTGGCCAAATTACCGGGAACAGAAATGTATATTCTGTCAGATCCTGACCTGCTGAACACGTTCGGGCTGGCGCGCCGCAACAATGCCCGCTTTGCGCTTGGCTTGATCAGCTGGTTGAGCGAATATGACAGTTCGCCAGTGATATTTGATGCGACATTGCATGGCTTCGAGCGGTCCGGGAGCTTGCTAAAGGCGATGTTCGACATTCCGTTTCTGGGCGCGACCATGCTCGCGCTGATAACCGCGTTAATGGTCGGCTGGGCCGCCTTCATTCGCTTCGGCCCGCCCGACAAGGAGGTTCGGACCATCGCGTTCGGCAAGAAGGCGCTGGCCGACAGTTCGGCTGGCCTGGTGTCTATGGCCCGGCGCGAGGGGCAAATGGCACCGGGATATCTGAAGCTGACCCGGCGGGCGCTGATCCGCTCGCTCGGGCTGCCTCACGGCTTGGGCGATAAAGATCTGGGCCGAACGCTGGAGGGCATCGCCAAGCAAAGGCAATTGGAAACACGCTGGTCGAACGCCGCCCAGAAATTGACCGGCCCGGCTCAAAACCGGGATGATTTGAGAGACAAAGCTGGTGCCCTATGGCGTTGGCGCAAGGAGATATCTGATGAACATTGATGGCATCAAAACCCTCGCAGGCAGTATCCGCAGCGAGGTCAGCAAAGCTGTGATCGGTCAGGACGATACTGTCGATCTGTTGCTGACAGCCTTGTTTTCGGCTGGCCATATCCTGCTGGAGGGCCCGCCTGGAACCGCCAAGACCCTGCTGGCGCAATGTTTTGCTGCGGCTATCAAGCTTGATTTTGGCCGTATCCAGTTCACCCCGGACCTGATGCCGGGCGATGTTCTCGGCAGCAATCTGTTCAACTTCTCGACCAGTGAGTTCAGCCTGACCAAGGGGCCGATTTTCACCGACATCCTGCTCGCCGATGAGATCAACCGAACCCCGCCAAAGACCCAGGCCGCCCTGCTCGAAGCCATGCAGGAGCGCAAGGTGACGATTGATGGCAAGGCCCATCCGCTGAACGAGCGGTTTACCGTTATCGCCACGCAAAATCCGATTGAGCAGCAAGGCACCTACCCACTCCCCGAAGCCCAGCTCGACCGGTTCTTGTTCAAGCACGTCCTCGCCTATCCGAGCCGTGAAGAGGAATTGGCAATTGTCGAAGCGCACGGCAACCGAACCGGAATGAAGACCGCCGCAGCGTTTGGGGTCTCGCCTGTGGTTGAGGCCGCTGAACTGGCCGATGCGGTCAACTCGGTGTCGCAAGTGCGCGTGCAAGACGACATCATGGCCTATATTGTCGATATTATCCGCGCCTCACGCGACACCCCAACCCTGTCGCACGGGGCCAGTCCGCGCGCCGCTGCTGCTTTGGCCGCCGCCTCACGGGCGCGAGCGGCACTGGATGGGCGCGATTATGTCGTCCCTGATGACGTCAAAGCCCTGGCTCTGCCAGCTTTGCGTCATCGCGTCATTCTTTCGCCTGCTGCCGAAATTGAAGGCCGCACCACTGACGAAACCCTGGTCGATATTATCGAGCAATCGGTCGCCCCGCGTTGAGGATAGACGACAGATGATCGCTCCGACCCTACGTGCAATATTCGCGATGCTGGCAGGTTTCCCTGTGATGCTTGCTTTGGCAATTGTCGCCCCCGGTCTCTGGGTCATCAGCGCCGGTTGGATTGCAGCGCTGGCCGGGCTGATGTTAACAGATCTGGCGCTGGCCGGACGGCGCAAAGCGATGCAGATCAGCGTCAACGCCCCTGCCTTGCTCTATACCAATGCAGCGGACCCGGCCGAGATCACAGTTGCGGTCACATCAGGTCCCTTGCCGCGCCGCATCAACGCCTTGCTTGAGGTGAACGCGTTTATTCAGCCGCCCATCCCGGTGATCCTGAAAGGCTGGGCTGAGCGCCAGCATACTTTCACAACCCTGCTTGAGCCTGTTCGACGCGGCAATGGCCGTCTTGAGCGACTGTGGCTCAACTGGACTGGGCCGCTCGGTCTGATCCGCTTGCGCCGAGTTGAGCCGCTGCGGATTGATATTCCGGTGTCGCCAAACACCAGATGGGTCAAGCAAGAGGCCGTGCGCCTGTACACGCGCGACGCCGACTTTGGCATCAAGATGCAAATCGATCGCGGCGATGGGACTGAATTTGATGCCTTGCGCGAGTTTACATCTGGTATGGATCGGCGCGCGATAGACTGGAAACACTCGGCCCGTCACCAGCAATTACTGGCCAAGGAATTTCGCACCGAGCGCAACCACAATATTGTCTTCGCTTTCGATACCGGACGGTTGATGTGCGAACCGCTGGGCGGGGTTGCCAAACTCGACCGGGCGATCAATGCCGCTTTGCTGCTCGCCTATGTCTCTTTGCGCTCAGGCGACAAGACCGCATTGTTTGGCTTTGACGCACGGCCAAATGTAACCAGCAATGTGCTGACCGGGGTCGGGGCCTTCCCGCATCTGCAGCGACTGGCTGCGCGCCTCGATTATTCGGTTGAAGAAGCCAATTACACGCTGGCTTTGACCGCGCTTGCGGCTAAACTTGAGCGGCGCAGCCTGATCATCCTGTTCACCGATTTTGTCGACACGATCTCAGCTGAGCTGATGCTCGAAAACGTCCGCCGTTTAAGCCGCCGACACCTGATTGTGTTTGCCTGTTTCGAGGATGAACAGCTCAATCAGATGATCGATGCAGAGCCGCAAACCGCTGATGATGTCTCGCGCGCGGTGATCGCTGACGGCTTGCTGACGGATCGCGAACTGGTGATGCGCCGATTGGAGCATATGGGTGTGCAAGTGATTGAGACCCGGCCAGAACGATTTGGGGCGGATCTGGTCTCGCGTTATCTCGACATCAAGCGGAGGGAGCTCTTGTGAATGATCGAGTGATGAAATCCTATCGCTTCCGCGCCGAACGCGAAACCGATTGGAAACGGCTGGACCTGATCATCAAGCGGGCTGAAAAGCGCGGGGTTGATGGTCTGTCCGACGAAGAAATGGCTGCCCTGCCGGGCCTGTATCGGCAGGCTGTTTCGTCGCTATCGGTGGCGCGCTCGATCTCGCTGGATCAGAATGTCGTGGCCTATCTCGAAACCCTGTGCACGCGCGCCTATTTCTTTGTCTACGGCACCAGGTCGCGGTTCTGGGAACGGATTGCCGCCTTCTTTGCCCGCGACTGGTCCGCTGCAGTCAGGGCCGCGCGCGGGCCGACATTGCTGTCTTTCCTCTGCCTGTTTGGCGGTGCTCTATTGGCCTTCTTCTTGGTCCTGGGGGACAGCGAATGGTACTGGACCTTCAACGGCTATGGTGACAGCCGCAACCCGAATGCAACCTATGATCAGCTGCGCGCGACCCTGTACGAGACCGAGACTGGAATTGTCGATATGCTCAGCGCGTTTGCGGCGCAATTGTTCTCGCACAATAGCGGCATCGCGATCTTTGCGTTTGCGTTGGGATTTGCGTTTGGTATGCCGACAGCTGTTTTGTTGCTGTATAATGGCCTGTCACTGGGCAGCTTCTTTGCTGTGTTCTGGCAGAAAGGCCTGGCCTATGAGCTCACCGGCTGGCTATTCATTCACGGTGTGACCGAACTGTTCGCGGTTATACTGGCCGGGGCGGCCGGGTTCATGATTGGCGGCGCGGTGGCGTTTCCAGGGCAGCGCTCACGTATGGAATCGATGCGCCAAGAGGGCGAGACAGCGGCAATGGTGATCATTGGCGCGGTTGTGATGCTGTTTCTGGCGGCGCTGCTGGAAGGGTTTGGCCGCCAGTTGATCACCTCTGATACGGTGCGCTACGCGATTGCCGGCACCAGTCTGGTCTTCTGGCTTGGCTATTTCTATCTGCCACGCCGACAGGCAGGCGATGCACGTGACTGAAGCCGTCGCCCCGACCTCCGCCCGCGAGCAAACGCGTCGCCGCAAGCTGCGCCAGCAGATGCAAGCCAATCTGAACAAGCGTGTCCGCACATTGGTCACCCCAGAAGGCGCCGCCCTGAACTTGCGGATTGCAACAGCCGGCGAGCGCGCCGGGGCCTTCCTGCTCGATTTTACGCTGCAGATCATCACCATGCTGGTGATCGTGTTCGGGATCGTATTTCTGGCCTCGGGCTTTGGCATTCGTGGCTGGCAGATTGCCGGGGCGGTGATTGGCATCCTGATTTTCTTTATTCGTAATTTCTACTTCATCTTCTTTGAGCTTGGCCGCAGAGCCGCGACGCCGGGCAAACGCGTGCTGGGCTTGCGGGTCGCGGCGCGAAATGGTGGCCGCCTCAAGGCCAATGCGATTATCGCCCGCAACTTCATGCGTGAGCTGGAAGTGTTCTTGCCGCTGTCAGTCCTGCTTGGCGCGATGTTTTCCGAAAATGCCGTCAATGGCTGGATCAATCTGCTTCTGCTCCTGTGGTCGGGAATATTCTTGCTGTTTCCATTGTTCAACAAAGACAAGTTGCGGGTCGGAGATCTGATCGCTGGAACGATGGTTATTCACGCGCCAAAGGTTCAGCTACTGGACGATATCGCCTCTGCTCCCGCTTCCGAAGACTTAACGGCCGGATACAATTTCACCCCGCCGCAACTGGACATATACGGCATTCATGAACTGCATGTTCTGGAAGATGTCCTGCGCCAGTCGACGCCTGAGATCAAACGCAATGTCGCCAATCGGATCGCCGCCAAGATTGGCTGGACACCAGAACCGGGACAGACCGACATCATCTTCCTGGAGACATTCTATGCCGCGCTGCGCAAGCATCTCGAACGGGGTCTGCTGTTTGGCGAGAAAAAGGCCGACAAATATGATCGCAAATAATTATATCATTTGATTGTTTTCGTTCACGGCTATTTCTCAGCTTACGCTGAGAGCCTGCACGGGCGCGGCGCATGAGCGCCGGGTCGCGCTTGCGACCGGGCGTGTATTATTGTGAACAGTAGAAATACTCTAACGCGATTTACCCCAGACATTCAGCGGATCAAACGCACCCTTTTCAGCAGCGCTGCGCAATTGCGCCAATTGCGCACTGACTGAACTTTCAGCCTCGAGTGCGCCATTGCCATAGATCGCTGAATCGAGACGGCAGATGCGTTCGAACAAGGCCTCTGAGCGCTCAACCAGATCGAGAAACACGTCCGGCAGGCCGCGCCCACGTTGCGCGCTCGCATCGAGCGCAGGCTCATCGCGGCTGATACGGTATTTGCCTTGAGTGGCATCGCCGGGGTTGAGTTCGCCATCGCGCACGGCCTTCTGCATCACCAGCCAACTTGCCGCCTGCATCAGGCGCGTCGTCAGCTCCATACTCCAGGCGGCATAAGTCAGCCCGGCTTCTCGCGGCAGCGTTTTTGACAGACTACGCCCCGGTCCATCGAGATAGGCGGCGGTTTCTTCAACCAGCGCCATGCCGTCAATGAAGACTTTTTCAAAAACCTTGCCTTCAGTGAAGGTCAATTGCGCTGCTCTGCCGGGGTTTCTTTGGGAAATATTGGCCATGCGGGGTGCCCATAAAATCTACACGTTCAATTAAGTATACAAGCGACCCCCTTCGAAGACCTTAATCGCCGCCACTGAAAAGCGCGTCGGCCGCCGATTTGTGTGATCGTTTCTTGAGCAACTCGGCCTCACACGCCGCGATTTCAGCGTGCAGCGCTGCGATCCGCGCCGCCAGATCCGTCACCGACAAAAGCTCCAGGTCAATCGGCTTGGGGTCCGGCTCATCCGTCTCTTCAAACATCTTTTCCTCCCGCTGGCCCTAGACATTCTATTTAAGCCAAGGCCACAAAGGCACAAAGATCAAGAGGCCAGGAGATACGAATATGAGCGACACTATGTGGGCCGTCATCGCCGAGGACCAGCAATTGCTGCATATTGGGCCGGTGGAGAAACCAACTTGCGGGCCCGGCGAGGTTTTGATTGAGGTCCATACAGCGGGCCTTAACCGGGCTGATCTGGTCCAGCGCGCAGGCTTCTATCCGCCGCCAGCCGGAGCCTCCAAGACCATGGGCCTTGAATGTGCGGGCGTGATCACCGCAATCGGCAGCGCTGTCACTGACTGGCAGATCGGCGACCGGGTTTGCGCGCTTTTGGCGGGCGGCGGCTATGCCGAATTTACCAATGTCGATCAAGGCTCACTGTTCACCATACCTGACACGATGAGTTTCAATCAGGCCGGCGCTTTGCCGGAAGTGATGATGACGGTCTGGGCCAATATCTTTGACCGCTGCCAGTTGCGCGCAGGTGAAACCCTACTCGTACATGGCGGCACTAGCGGCATCGGGACGATGGCGATCCAGATGGCTCGGCATGTTGGCGCCGGGCAAATCATCATTACCGCAGGGAGCGACGAAAAGTGCGACCGGGCCAAAGCGCTCGGCGCGGATGCCGCGATCAATTACAAGACCGAGGATTTCGAAGCGCGTGTGCGTGAGCTTGGCGGCACCGATGTCACCCTCGATATGGTCGGTGCGGACTATGTCCAGAAGAATATTTCGGTCTCCAAGGTCGGCGGGCGGATCTGCAATATCGCCTATCTCAATGGCTCCAGGGTCGAAGTCGATTTGCTGCCACTCATGCTGAAACGCCTGATCCTGACCGGAACCACCTTGCGCGCCCGGCCAAACCCGGAAAAGCAACGTATCCGCGATGCCGTCTTGAAAGATTTCTGGCCTGCGGTTATTTCTGGAGCCATCAAGCCGGTGATCGACACGGTCTATCCGTTCGAGCAGGCTGAAGCGGCCCAAGCGCAATTATCCGGGGGCGGACATGTCGGCAAAATCCTGTTAAGCAGAGAGCCCAATTCATAGGTTTCGCCCAATGGCCCATCATAAACGCAACAGACCCAAATCTACCCGCGCGGGTTGTTTGCTGTGCAAACCACACAAGCGTCAGGGCGCGAGCCTGACGCAGCGACGACCGGTCGCTGACCGCCGCCGCTTGCCAACGGCAGACTAGGCTTTCCTCAACCGCCAAACGGGTCTATAGGGGACCTTGTTAGGTAATTGACTGCCAGTCACCTGATCGCCCGGAACTCGCGTTCCGGGCGGCTGCGTTTCTGGCCTTTGTTTCAAGGAGGCTTCCATGGCCGACATTCTCATGCCCAAAGCAACCGCTGTCTGGTTGATCGACAATACAACGCTGACTTTCGGACAGGTCGCTGAATTTTGTGGTTTGCACCATCTCGAAGTCAAAGGCATTGCCGACGGTGATGTTGCAGAGAATATGCGCGGCGTCGATCCGGTCTCTGGCGGGGAACTAACGCGTGAAGAAATTCAGAAAGCTGAAGAAGACCCTGATTATCACATGCAGGTTGCGGCCTCGAAGATCGCCCACATCCCGCAACCAAAGCGCAAAGGGTCGCGTTATACGCCGGTGGCCCGCCGCGCAGACAAGCCGGATGCGATTGCGTGGTTCATCCGCAACCATCCTGAGGTGACCGATCCGCAAATTTCCAAATTGATCGGCACGACCAAATCGACGATCACCAATGTACGCGACAAAACGCACTGGAACTCAACTGAGATCAAGCCGGTTGATCCGGTCACAGCTGGTCTGTGCACACAGATCGAGCTTGATGAAGTGATTGCCAAAGCGGCCTCGCGCCGTCGCAAGATGGATCAACAGCAGGCCGCTGAAACCGAAGGCCCTGGCCTCGCTCCGGCCGAGACCGCTGAACGGGCGGCTGAACCTGAAGTCGAAAACAAGCCCGAGCTTTCTGCCAACGACGTGTTCAGCGCGTTCAAAGATTAGGCTCCAAACCTGTCCGGGCTCAGGGCTTTCGGTTTTGCCTCGCGCTAAGACGCTGCGCGTCACGCGGGGCGAAGCGGGTTCCGCGCGACGCGCCCCACGGGTGTCATGAACCAAGCTTAGGGCTGTGCTCCCAACCCCGACTGTCCCGGGCTTGACCCGGGATCTCCCGCACGGCTCCCGGTTTTCGTGGCGCGTATTTTATTTTGCCTCGCGCTAAGACGCTGCGCGTCACGCGAGGCGAAGCGGGTTCCGGTCTGGCTGCGCCAGCCCATGAACCGGGCTCAGGGCTGTTTCCTCTCCCCTCTCTAGCCTTGTCATCCCGGAAAGCTTGTCAAAGCTTATCCGGGACCCAGGGAAGCTGTGCACTGGGTCCCGGATATTTGCTGACGCAAATTCCGGGATGACAATTTGGTATGGGGAAGCACAGCCCCCTCACCCCGATTGTCCCGGACTTGATCCGGGATCTCTCGCAAGGCTCCCGGTCACAGTGGCACGAGACTCCGGATCAAGCCCGGAGCCATCGGAGACGTGAACAGTCTTGAACTTGGTTCATGTGGCAGCGCAAAGCGCTATCGCGAAACCTGCTATCCCGCGTGACGCGAAGCGTCTTAGCGCGGGGCAAAACTCAAGCCCTGAGCAGCCAAAACCGTCAAAATCTGCGGCTTGCGATTAACCTTGCGTTTACCCCAACTCATTGCGGGCGCGCTGGTTAATCACGGGCGAACACCACGTCGCCCTGCACCACCGTCATCACTACCTCCGCGTTGAGGATATCAGCTTCTAGAATGGTCATCAGGTCGCGGTCGAACACTGTGAAGTCGGCGCGTTTGCCAACTTCTATCGTGCCGAGATTATCCTCCATGAACGCCGCATAGGCCGGCGCTGTCGTGAACAAAGCCAGCGCCTGCGCTCGGGTCAGCGCCTCTTCAGGATGCCAGCCCTCAGCGGAAAACCCGTCCAGACCTTTGCGCGCCACGGCGCCATAGAACTCAATCTGCGGCGTACCTTGCTCAACCGGCGCGTCTGATCCACCGACGACAATCGCCCCACTATCGATCAGGCTGGCCCAGGCATAGGCCCCAGCCAGCCGCTCCAGACCCAAACGGTCTGGCGCAAATTTCAGGTCGCCAATCGCATGACTCGGTTGCATTGACGCGATCAGGCCAAGTGCGCCAACCCGAGAAATGTCATCCGGGTGGAGGATTTGTGTATGCTCAATCCGCCAGCGATTACTGCGGTCAAATGCGCGCGGCCCGGCTTCAGGGCTCAAAATCAGCGACAGAGATTGCAACTTTTCAAACTCATCAAGAATCCGGCGATTGGCGAGATCTCCGATGGCGTGAATGGCGAGTTGAACATCTGCATCTTCGGCGCGCACCATCAATGCGCCGAGCGCTTCTGGTGCCATCAGCGACAGGCCGCTTGTGTCCGGGCGATCCGAGTAAGGCTCGATCAGCAAAGCCCCGCGCGAGCCAAGCGCCCCATCCATATAGATTTTCACCGCGCGATTGGTAATGGTTTCCGTTTCAAACTTGCGGTTGGCCGAGATCTCAAACCCGTCCACATCGAACGCATTATGCAAGCGCAGCGGCATCAGCCCCTCTGCATCCAAATGCGCCAAAACGGGCGCATGGGCCGGATCAACGCTCATATTGTGAACCCCGGTCCAACCCCGCGCTGCGTACGTCTGAGCGGCGATCTTGAAAGCTTCAACCACGTCCTCATCACTCGGTGCTGTCATCAGGGCGTAGAAAGGCGCCATCGCATTATCCAGGAAGATACCCGTCGCCGCGCCATCCGCATCGCGCTCAATCTTGCCGCCTGTCACGTCCAGCGTATCGGCAGCAATCGCGACCAGCGCCATCGCGGCGCTATTGGCGACCAGTGCATGACCATCGGCGCGCACCAAAATCACTGGATGATCCGGCGATACCGCGTCGAGATCCGCCGCCTTTGGCATCCGCCCTTCCGGCCAGCCTGTCTCGATCCAGCCACGTCCAAACACCAGCACCCCGGCTTGCTTGCCAGACACCTCGCTTTCGATCCGCGTCGCCAGTTCGCCTATCGACGCGGTGCCTTCAAGATTCAGGCTCAATTCACGCTGGCCAATCTCAAACAGATGCGCATGGCCATCGACAAAGCCGGGAAACATCACCGCGCCGTCGAGGTCGATTGTCGTCATCTCGGCGTTGGCCCAATCCCCGGAAACCGGCAGAGCAACCGCGACGATCATGCCCGCTTCATCAACCACCACCGTATCGACCATTGCGCCGTCAACACCTGTATAGATCGTCCCGCCGGTAAACATGGTCAGCGCAGGCCCGTTGCCCAGCGCATCGGCATCGCCGCCAGTGTCCGGCGCACCACATCCTGTCAGAAACAGGAGTGCAAGCCCCAGGCCGAAAGCCCCAATTCGTCCCATCGCCACAACGCTTCTCCTTGGCCAACACCTATCGTGCTGTAATCGAGCACAGATCATGCAGGTTTCATACACAAATCCTACACTCGAAAAGGCCTGTTTTACACAGCAGACAGATCAAAAACGCACCCCGGTCGGAGCGCGTTTTCGAAAATTCTTGCAAAGTGTGAGGCGGCTTTAAGCGTCTGCTTCAGCGGCTTTCTTGGCGATATTATTCTTGATTTTCAGCGCCTTAGGCGACAGTGTTTCGTCTTTCGCCTTGGCCAGAAAGGCGTCGAGACCGCCATGCTTGTCCAAGGTACGCAAGGCTTTTGCCGCAATCCGAAACGGGAATTTCTGATCCAGGGCTTCTGAGTGCAGCGTGACGCGGACAAGGTTCGGCAAGAACCGGCGCTTTACGTGCACACGGGAATGGCTGACATGATTGCCGGTCATCGGGCCGGTACCAGTAAGTTCACAAACGCGGGACATGGGTCACTCGCTTTACATCAATAGGTTAATCCGAAGCGCGGCTATTACGACCCACGTGCGGGCGCGTCAACCACTGTAATGACTCTGCACACGCTTCACTTGGTGTCGCTGCTCCAGAGCAAATTTCTAAGGCAGCAAATCCAGCAGCGGAGACCAGGTTGAGGTCGACGAACTCTCACATGATCGCGCCGTATCGGGCCCTAGGACTTCGGGTTCAAAACAGGCCAGAACCTTGGTCAACAACTTAAATATCTGCGCCTCTGTCCCATCAATAGACCGGCGCACCCAGAACCCGCCAGCCGTGTGCGCGAGGTAGCCGTCATCGTCTTTTGTGACCGTAAGATAGCTCGCGAGCCAGACAAATTTGTTGCCTTCAGAAAAGTTGCTTGGGTTCGTACGCTGCTCAAGTCGTTGTAAATATGACGCTTTTATATCTTCAAACTTGCCAGGGCCACTATCGAACCCATATGACCACCCGTCATCCTTGCTCGGTATCGTTCCGTTACGCAGCCCTTCCCCAATCGCGGCGAAATCAGCCTCAAACGCACGGTAGTCCTCTGGCGACGCGAAGAGTATTTCGTGACTGTGATAAAGGGCGCGAACAACCGGCCCAATTTTGCGATCATATACAATCCGGCTCATCGCATTGAACGCCGGGTCATTCATATCCTGCGGAATGAGATAGGCATCAACCCAGTCCAGAAATGCCGGATTATAGTGGCCAAATTCGTAAGGCGCGTTGAAATCCAGATCCGTTTCATGCGGTCCCGACACGAACAGGTCGATACCTGAGATTGATTTGGCTTTCTGATAGCCCACCACATTTCTGACCGAACAGTACAGATTCCGGAACCCGGATGTCAGCCGCGTATTGCAATCGAACCCATCCGGCTGTGGCGGCTCAGCGAACGCGAAATCGTCAACGCCCCACTCACCAATCAGACGTTCCTTCTCCAATTGGGCTGTCGCCAAATCAGTCCAGCCATAGCGAATCAACTCGAAGGCACGTTGTTTATTGGCTTCTTCAACTCTCAGCAATTGCAAGCCAGCAAAGCCCGCAACGCCCGCGAGCACCAGTGCCGCCATGATCGACAACTGGGTAATCGTCCGGCGCGCACGCAACCGCTTGCGTTCGTCGGCGTCTGCCTTGGCAATACTGGCCTGAATAAAGCCGCGCTGGTCATCGCTTAGCTGGTGCGGTCGCTCGTTCATCCAGCCACGACCCCGATTAAGCTTCAGACCCGTCAACAGGGCGCTGGCCTTGTCTGATTTTTCAGCCCGCTGCCACTCATTCAAGTCGCGCTCCAATTGCTGCCGACCAACCAGAAACTCTCTCGCTTCATCTAGCCATTGGCGCAGTCTCGGCCATTTCCGCAGCAGCGCCTCATGCGCCACCTCGACCATTCGTGCATCACCATCCTGGCGAATAATCAGCAGGCGCGATTTTGCCAGGCGCTCTAATATCGGGTGCGCTTTGGCTGGTAACTCATCCCATTGCGCCGGATGGCGGGCATATTCACCCTTATCGTTGATCTGGACCATTGCGGGCACAAATGAATCTCTTAGCGCCAATAATTGTTCGTCGCTCGGATTGGTCTCGTCCAGCACCTCGTCAGCCGCTTTGCGCACCGCATTCTCCAACGGCGTCAGGCCTTCCTTTGGATCGCCGAGGGCCGCATATTCATTGATGGTCAAATAGTTGTCATCGCCGCCCCGGTCATAAAGTTCGCGCAGAGCAAATGCCAGCAGAGGCAGCGCATCGTCGGTTTCGGCGTCTTTGGCCGCTTGCGCCGACAGACCATCCTCAATTGTTAGTCCAGCCACCCGCGCCGGACCTTCGATTATCTGCGGAATCCGCGCCAATGGTAATGGCGGCAACGAAAACTCCTCAAATCGGGCTGTCAGCGCCTCGGCTGATTGGAGTTGCTCGAGATAATCTGATCGCTGCGCAAGAACTGCCAGGAATGGCAGGTTTTCCGACATCGCTGTATTTAACATCGCAAAAAATTGCGCCGCTTCGTCTTCAACCGATGCGCCAAACAATTCCTCGGCCTGATCAATGGAAATCAGGATTTGGGCTTCATTCGCTTCAGCTTGAATGCGCAAATCACTGGCGAGATCATTCAGCGTCCGCTCCAGATAAGGCGACATCAGCTTGTCGCGCCAGGCACGCCAATCCCCGCCATCCTTCAACGCAACTGCAATCGTGCGGGCAAATTCATCAATCGGATGCATTTGCGGACGCATTGGTGGCAGCACGATCCAATTCCTCTTGTCGCGCTTGATTCGCGGAATAACGCCCGCCCGAAGCAGTGAAGATTTCCCCGAACCTGACGCCCCAAGCAAAGCAATCAGCTTGGTACCTCCTTGTGCTCGCCGCGCATTCAATCGTTCAATCAGCCGCCGAATTTCATCATCGCGACCAAAATAGAGCGCCGCATCAGCCTCTTGAAACGCGAGGAGGCCGGGATAGGGCGGGCGGCTTGAATCCCATGGAAACCCACCTTGAGCGTCCAGCGCAATTCGCGTCAATTCGCGTGATAATTGTTGCAAGCCCCCCTCACGGTCAGTTAGCAAATTGAGGGTCTGAATATCTGGCGCGATCAGGGTCTCGCCGGTCGGCGTCTCAATAACCGGGAAAATTGGTTTGCCTAGCGCCCGCGCCTGCGTGTACTCCGCAAAGCACCATTTTGAGTCGAGCCAATTGGGCGTTTGAACGATGATCAGCGCTTCAGAGCGTTCAACCTCTCGGTAAAGGGTCTTCTCCCAATCGGATCCTGGCGTAATCCCGGCATGCTTGTCAAAGTCCAGAAACGGTGTGTCGAAACCTTGCCCTTGCAACCATTGTTTGATCCGGTCGGCAGCTTCCCCGTCCCGGCTTGAATGCGAAATGAAGACACGTGCCACGCGATTTTCCCCACAAATTCAGTCTTTTATCAGCCCGTCCTTTGTACACCGGCAGGCCGTTATCAAACGCTAGCCGTTTCATTTGCGGCTGTCGAGCTTGTGCGGGTACAAGACAATACGGCCTTGCGACAACTCTGTCATTGCCGGGGCTATGCCGCCGCGACCAGACCAGGGCCAATATAGATCGATTTTGGTCGAACAATCCGCCTTGTTGCCAACTGCTCCTGAGCATGCGCAATCCAGCCCGCAGACCGAGCACAGGCAAACACGCAGGTAAATTCTGTTCGCGGTATGGCGAGAGCTTCAAGCAGGATTGCTGTATAATATTCGACATTGGTTTCCAGATTTCGCTCCGGCTTTTCGATCGCCAACCGGCTCAGGATGACGTGCTCGATGGCTTCAGCCAAGTGCAAACGCCCATCTGATCTAGGCAAGCCGTGCATTGCCGCCTTCAAAGCATCTGCACGCGGGTCACGCACCTTGTAGACCCGGTGTCCAAAGCCCATCAGGCGGTCGCCGCGATCAAGCGCCTGTCTGATCCAGTCTTCGGCATAGTCTGGCTCGCCAATCCCATCCAGCATGTCCAGAACCGGTCCCGGCGCGCCGCCATGTAGCGGGCCTTTCAGGGCGCTAATGCCTGCAATCACTGCTGATGTCAGACCCGCTTGCGTCGATGCCACCACCCGGGCAGCAAATGTCGAGGCGTTCAGGCCATGCTCGGCAACGGTCGAAAAATACGCATTGATGCCACGTGAATGTGACGGTGCAACAGCTCGTCCGGTGATCATGTGCAAGACATCATCGCCGTGTCCAGACTCCGGGTTTGGCGGTACAGTTTCCTGGCCAGACCGCACGCGTGAGACGCAGGCGACAGCAACGGCGCTCATCGCGAGAAGTTCAATCGCCGTTGCAAAGCCATCGCCGTCTCGGCAAAATGACAGCGCCATCCGAAGCCCTTCCATATCCGGCGACTGCGCCAGCAAGCCGAAATGCGGCCGCAACCGCGCAAAGGCCTCCATCCGCGCCTGCCCGAGGTGCCGCCCAAGGGCTGTACGATCCGGCAGATCATCAAAGAACCCAGACCATAATAGATGCACAACATCTTCAAATGACGCGTCTGCTGCCAGGGATTCTACGCTGTAGCCACGAATGGTCAGTTGCCCGTTTGCGCCGTCAACATCTGACAAGACAGTCTCTGCTGCAACGATATGTTCCAAACCTGAATCCATTATTTTTGCTCCTTTTTGCTCGAGATTTACATCTGTCTCTGGTCAAATCGTCAATATTGATCAATATAATCAATATGAATATATCCTACCCCTGGATCGACCGCGATGCCGCTACTGGGCGGCTCGGCGTCAAACCCGCGACCCTGTATGCTTATGTCAGCCGCGACCTGATCCGGTCTGTGGCAGACCCTGACGATCCCCGTCGCAGCCTGTATTCTAAGCTTGATATTGATCGCTTCATTGACCGGCGAAACCGCCCCAGAGGTCGCGCAGAAATTGCCGCCGGGGCGATCTCCTGGGGCGAGCCGGTTCTGGAAAGCGGTATTTCGACGGTGCGCGATGGCCGCCTCATCTTCCGCGATCAGGACGCTTGCACCCTAGCGGAAACCTGTTCGCTGGAGGATATCGCCGCACATCACTGGCGCGCAGAAACCCTGCCATCCACAAAGCTGTCAGACTTGATTGACGCGGATACACCTCGCGCCAGGGCGTTTCTATACTTGTCCAAGATTGCCGGGGCCGCCCCGCCCAGCCTTGGCCGGGCCCGCGCAGCTCTTGTCCCCGAAGCAGCGATCCTGCTGTCCGGGTTCGCCAATGCTTTGCTCGGTCAACGTCTTGATGGACCCATCCATACCCGGATTGGCCGGGCCTGGTCATTGTCCGATCGACACACAGACCTGATCCGGCGGGCGCTGGTCCTGATCAGTGATCATGAATTGAACGCCTCGACCTTTGCGGTGCGCGTGGCGACCTCAACCGGCGCTTCGCTGGCGGCGTCCAGTCTGGCTGGCCTGGCCGCTTTGTCGGGTCCGTTACATGGCAATGCGACGCTTGAGGCCGCCGAATTCCTGCACGCTGCGATTGCGGCTCCCACCTCCGAAGCCGTCATCGAGGACACGCTTTCGAAGGGGCGACTTGTGCCCGGGATTGGCCATCCATTGTATCTTGATGGGGATACACGCGGCCGCGCCTTGCTGGCAGCGCTCAAGCCACAGGCAAAAGTGATGGCTGTGCTTGCGGCCTGTGAGCGGATGATTGGCAAGCGCCCAAATGTGGATCTTGCCCTGGCAGCCTTGAGCCTTGAGCTTGGCTTGGCGCGCCATGTCAGTTTCTCAATCTTTGCGATCGGACGGATGTCAGGTTGGCTCGCACATGCAATGGAACAGGCAGAAAGCGGGCAACTGATCCGCCCACGCGCGGTTTTCCGCACACCTGAGTGACCTCAGACCTCATCGCGCCCGGTTCACTTGCGCCCTGCCCGGATCAGCGGCGCGCGGAGCTTTTCGTAGAGGGCGAAAAGGTGCTCGACGCGCTCACGCTCGCTGTCGAAGGGGCGCTTGCGGTAGAGCTTGTCGACAGCGCGGTCATTGGCGCGGTGGGCCCCCCGCAGGTCTGGCGGCATCGCGTCCGGGTCATAGAGATCAGCCAGCGTCGCGCCGGGATGATTGGCGCGCGCGTCAAGGATGGCTTGCCCGGTTTTGGTCAGCATGGCTTTGGCTCTGGCAGTGAGGTCAGGCCACGGGAAGGTGTTATAGACCATGCCGATCGAATAGCGGTAATCACTCTTCAGCCGTCCGCCAACTTGCCGCAGCCAAGCCATGTGTATGGCGCTTTGCAGGATGCGAAGTCGCTCATGCTTGCATTGGTCAGGATTTTGACAAGATTGCCGGTCAACGGGCCGGAACCAGTAAGTTCACAAACGAGGGACATGGGTCACTCGCTTTACATCAAGGGGTTAATCCGAAGCGCGGCTATTACGACCCAGACCGGACCTAGGCAACGCCCGATCTGAGGCGCATCAATGCCTCAGCCGGAATAGCAAGCCCAACCCGCAAATATTGAGAATGAAAAATATAGATAATGCAGGCCTACTTACCATCTATAACCTACATCGCTTGCTGCTTAGATAGCTTGACAACTGCCTCTCGAATAGGCTCCGAATCAGTTAGTACATACTATGATTAACGTCGAGGGGACGTCTATGAAACTCATATACCGAATGAGCCTGACCATCATTTTTGTGATATCCATTGGCTTTGCGAGCATTTCGTTAAGCGCGACCGCGCAGGCAGAAAAACCGAGCATGGAAGACTTTTTTGCTCAACCTGATTTTTTCCGCCCTGATATTTCTCCTAATGGCCGTTATTTAGCCTACGTAAAGCGTGATGGTGATGAACAGTATGTCGTCACGATTGATCTTGAGGCGCCCAATGGAGACATAATGAGCATACCCGTCGGCAAGATCACGGTGGATAGTCTGGATTGGCTAACTGACACACGTCTTTTGGTAAGCGTAACAGGCTTTTATGGCCGTCGGTCTAATAGACCTGTTTCTGATTCAAAAGTCCGCGAAATGCGCGAAGAGGGCAAGATTCTTTGGCGTACAATCAAATCTCAAAGCCAGTCTATCGTCATGAAACGAGATGGAAGTAGCGCTGTTATATTGTTTGACGGTAGCCCACTTCGCTCCCAGCGCAGATTTTCGGCACAACTAGCCTACGGTCTGCCAGATGATTCTGATCATGTAATCATGCAGGCCCCGGATGAGGGTAAGATTCACCTCTACAAGGTTAATATTAACACCGGAAAAGAAGTGCGGATTGCTCGTGGCAATACAGATACCGGAGCCTGGTTCGTTGATCGAAACGGCGAAGCTGTTCTCAGATGGGACTTTAAATACCGCGGCAAAATTATTCACAGCTACGCAAAGCGTACGACGGCTGATGGCGGCGATACTTGGGAAAAAGTGAAAGTTGGCCCTTCAAGTGAGCTTGCTGAAAATGGTGGCGAAGCGTTCCGGCCGCTCGCTCCAAGTAACGAACCGGATAAGTATTATGTAACCGCCCGACCTGATGGAGCCAACACGGTGGGACTGTACCTATACGATTATACGACGAATGAGTATGGTGAACCTCTACGCGCCGATCCAACCCGTGACATTGACGCAGTTAGCTTTAACCGCTCCACCTTGGCGTTACAACGTGTTGCCTACTCAAGCGACAAGACGGTCTCAGAATACCTTAACCCCGAAACTCAAGCACATATGGATGGCCTTCAGGAATATTTCGGACACAATGCCAATATTGTACCTTACGCATCAGATATCGCCGAACAGAAATGGCTATTGTCTGTTGATATCCCCACCACAGGGATCACTTATTATCTCTACGATCAGGCCAAGCGAAGCCCGATCAAGCTCGGTAATCCTAACGGAGCAATGAAAGGTAAAGCCCTATCAGATATGGAGATCATCTCGTATGCAGGGCGGGATGGCTTGCCGTTATTTGGCTATCTCTCCCGGCCAGTGGGCACCAACTTAGGTGACAAACCACCGCTAGTAGTGATGCCACATGGTGGGCCAGAAGCTCGCGATCAATACGGCTCGAACTTGATCGTACAAATACTCACTATGGAGGGCTATCAGGTCTTTCAACCACAGTTTCGTGGCTCGTCAGGCCTAGGGTTGGCATTTGCTGATAAGGGGCGTCGACAGTGGGGGCATAGTATGCAGCATGATATCGATGACGGCTTCGATCATCTAGTTGAGCAAGGCCTTGCCAACCCTGAGCGCGCATGTCTGATGGGGTTCTCCTACGGTGGGTATGCGGCCTTCGCTGCTGCTACCCTCACGCCAGAGAAGTATCAATGTATCCTTGCTGGCGCGGGTGTAAGCGATTTGCCGAAAATGTTGAAATGGGAACGCGATGACGGCGGCGTCTTGGGGCTAGGTCAACCACGGCCAGGTTCTGATTCGTACGCTTTCAAATACTGGACGGGACATATTGGCGATTTGATCGAGGATCGCGATGCAATTGAGGCGACCTCTCCTGCCCGCCTAGCTAACCGAATCGTGCGCCCGATGTTTATTTTCCACGGTGAAGACGACAGGACTGTCCCTATCGAACAGTCACATATTATGATGGCTGCAATGGACCGCGCCAACAAACCGTATGAATGGTATATGATGGAAAATACGCTTCATGCTTATGGCAATAACAATACCAGCGCGATGGAGACACTTTCCAGAATAGTTTCCTTTCTAAACCTGCACTTGCCGATTGGTTAATTTTAGTTGGATACCTTTCAGCTATAAAGGTACATATAGACGTTTCGACTCGCTTCACACTCGTTAAACTGAGTTGGTTTGCAGCGAAGAAATAGCCTAACCACAAATTAATCTGGGCAAGACAAAGGCAGGTCTGTTCAGGTTCGCTTTTGCATAGCAGATGTATAAGCGACATCTTCCCCATTCTGTCTGGAGCCTGCCTGTCATGAAAAAAGCCCTCGCCTTTGCGACCCTTGCCCCACTGGCGCTGATCGGCTTGTCAGCGGCGGATACAAATGCCCCAATGGCGAACCTGATCAGCCCGGCCTTTCTGGCTGATATCGAAGCTGGCAAGCCAGTGCGGATGGAATATAAAATCAAGGCGTCGGCCTGGGTCTTGTTCATCCCGATTACCGGCAAGGCTAATTTTATTGTCGATCTGAATGCTGACACCTATGCGATCAAGTCGAAGGTCAAGACCACGGGTTTGGCTGATCTTCTGGTCAATTATGACATGGATCTGGCGGCCTCTGGCTATATGACAGACGAGGGGCTGAACACCTATGCCTATGTTTCGCAGAATAATGATGGCAAGAAAGACCGCCGCGTCGATTTGAAATATCTTGGCGATGCGTTCGAGATGACAGCCGTGCCACGGTTCGGTAATCTTGGTTACCCAGCCGCGACCACCGAACAGGTGCTTGATGCCAATGACCCGATCACGGCGCTGATCTCGTTTGCTCTGGAACCGCGTGATCTGGATGTAAACCCATGCGGCAAACCCATGAAAATCTTTGACGGGCGGCAACTCACCCACCTGCATTTCGAGAATAAAGGCCTGACAAAAGTCAAATCGAAAGCCTGGAAAGGCCAGGCCTATGAATGCCACGTCACCATGGACAAAGTCGCCGGATATAAAGCTGGCGAATCCAACAAGGACACCCTGTCCGCCCTGGATGGCCCCCTGGTCATGTGGCTGGCGCCGCTGCCCAATGGCGCCACTGTACCGGTGCGGATCGAGGCCCACTCAAAGGACATCGGCAAGGTCACTTTGCAAGCGTCGAAACTGATATTCACCTCGCTTGAGGAATAGTCCTCGCCGGGGCGCGTAAAGCTGAATGATATGTCACCGAAATGTGACTTGCAGATGCGCGCTTCATTTCCATATCTATCAGGCGTCAGCTGTTTCCTCCCCAATGATATGGCTGACGGGTCTGGATTTCGATCCAGCCTGCGCTACGCGCTGACGCGTCCGGACTTTCCCCCCCTCGTCCGGGCGCGTTGACGCGCTGGGCCCACGCCCCTAAGCGGGAAGCATGACCCAAACAAACCTCAAAATCGTTAGCTGGAACATCAATTCTGTTCGCTTGCGCATGCCCAATATCGAAGCGTTCATTGCGGCGGAAAGCCCCGACGTGATCTGTTTCCAGGAGATCAAATGCCAGAATGCGGAATTTCCCGAGAAGGCTTTCCGCGCTGCCGGGTTTGAACATCTGGCGATCAATGGTCAGCGCGGCGGTCATCACGGTGTCGCCATCGCTTCGCGCCTGCCTCTCGATATCGTGGAGACCCCGACCCTGTGCCGTGAAGGCCATGCGCGGGTGAACGCGGTACGTGTTGCCGGGCTGGAGCTGCACAATATCTATCTGCCCGCTGGCGGCGATGTGCCGGACGCGGAAAAGAATGACAAGTTCGCGCACAAGCTCGATTTCATCGCCCGGCTCGGCATGCATTACGGCAAGACAGCCAAGGACGGCACGCCGCGTGTGCTGGTCGGCGACCTGAATGTCGCGCCGCACGAGCAGGATGTCTGGTCGCACAAACAGTTGCTCAAGATCGTCTCGCACACGCCGATTGAGACCGAAGCTCTGGAAAAGGCCCGCAAGAAGGGTGGCTTCACCGATCTCGCTCGCCATATCCACAACGATGATCAGCGCTTGTATTCATGGTGGAGCTACCGCGCCAAAGACTGGGCTGCGAGCAATAAAGGCCGCCGCCTCGACCATATCTGGACCACCGATGCGGCCACCGCATTGACCGACATGGACAGCTACCGCGTGCATCTGGGCTGGCGCGGCGGCTGGAAACCCAGCGACCACGCTCCAATAAGTATTGCGATTGGGCGAGGATAGCACCTAATCTGGTTTTAAGTCTCCGCTACCCAGAAGACTGGAATTCAGGTTAGTGTTACCATCATCTGAGCCAATTTCAGGGGATACAAATGGATAAAATCTATCAAGTCACTGCCGCAAACGGTCTACGCCTGAGAGAGTCTGCACCAGACGGCGAGATTATTATGGTCATGCCGTACGGCACCGAAGTTACCTATATGAAACAGGCAACTTTGAAGGGCTGGATTCAAGTTGAGGTGATGGCCGGCAAGAACACTGAAACTGGGTTCACATCCTCACATTTCCTGATGGAACTAGACCCAAAACCAAAGTTTAGGTTTCCATTCTTTGCGAATCTCGAGGCCTCTTATGACCGAGTTCATCGCTTTGTCGGAACCGTGGCTGATCAATATGGTCCAGAACTGTTGCCGCAACTCAATACAGTTTTGAGTACCTACAAGATCAACAAGAATCCAAAACGCTTCACTCATTTCATGGCTCAACTTGCACATGAGTCTGCCCATTTCAGGCGATTGGAAGAAAACCTGAACTATAGCGGCGAAGGGCTGTGGAACACATTTCGGAAGTATTTCAATGATTTGCCCCACGCAGAAACGTATGCTCGTGATCCAGAGCGCATAGCCAACCGCGTTTATGCCAACCGCATGCTGAACGGTCCAGAAGACTCCGGCGATGGCTATCGTTATCGTGGGCGTGGTTTTATCCAACTCACCGGCCGTGAGAACTATCGCGCGATTGGCGCACGGATCGGCCTGGATCTGGAAAATGACCCCGATCAAGTCGCCAGTAATGTTGAAATTGCGTTACGTGTGGCAGCCGATTTCTGGGACAGCAGGAACCTCAATAAATACGCCGACCGCAATGATATCAAAACCATAACAAAGCGGATAAATGGGGGCTATAATGGCCTGGAAGATCGTCAAAAATTACTGGCGAAGGCTCGAGCGATCTGGGGTTAAGTCATGCCCTAAACCACACGCTCGACCATCATATGCTTGACATTGGCGATGGCTTTGGCCGGGTTGAGGCCTTTCGGGCAGACCTGCGCGCAGTTCATGATGGTGTGGCAGCGATAGAGTTTGAACGGGTCTTCGAGGTCGTCGAGGCGCTCACCAGTGGCTTCGTCGCGGCTATCGATTAACCAGCGATAGGCCTGTAACAGCGCCGCTGGGCCGAGATATTTGTCGCCGTTCCACCAGTAGGATGGGCATGAGGTCGAACAACACGCGCACAGGATACACTCATACAGACCGTCCAATTGTTCGCGGTCTTCTGGGGTTTGTTTCCACTCGCGTTCCGGGGCCGGCGTGTCAGTCTTCAGGAACGGCTGCACATAGGCGTGCTGGGCATAGAAGTTTGTCAGGTCCGGGATCAGGTCACGCACCACAGGCAGGCTTGGCAGCGGCGCGATGGTAATCGTGCGTCCAGCCACTTCGTCCCAACCCTTGGTGCAAGCGATGGAATTGTGCCCACCGATATTCATCGCGCAGGAGCCGCAAACCCCCTCACGGCACGAGCGCCGAAAGGCCAGCGTCGGATCAATTTTGTTCTTGATATAGAGCAGGACATCGAGAACCATCGGCCCGCATTTGCTCGTATCGACGTGATAGGTGTCCCAACGCGGATTGCTGCCCTGTTCCGGGCTGTAGCGATAGACCCGAAACGCCTTGGTCTTTTTCGCGCCATCCGGCTTGGGCCAGGTCTTGCCTTTGCCAATAACGGAATTCTTTGGAAGGGTGAGCTGTACCATAATCGTTTCCTAGTAAACCCGCTTGGCCGGGACGATATAGTCGATATCGTCGGTCATCGTGTAATCGTGTACGGGGCGGTAATCGATTGAGACTTTGCCGCCCGTATCAACCCATGCCAGTGTGTGTTTCATCCAGTCGCCATCATCACGGTCCGAGAAGTCCTCGCGGGCATGCGCGCCGCGACTTTCCTTGCGGTTTTCAGCCCCGGTCACCGTGACCGCCGCTTGCGCGATCAGATTGTCGAACTCGAGCGCTTCCATCAGGTCGGTGTTCCAGACCATTGTGCGATCCTCGACATTCAGGCCGGGCAGTTTGCTATAAACCGCAGCGATCTTGGACATGCCTTCACTCATCACGTCGCCGGTGCGAAACACCGCGCAATTGTCTTGCATGGCTTTTTGCATTTCGAGGCGCAGATCGGCAACCGAATGCTCGCCCTTGGCCTTGCGATAGCGGTCAAACCGGGCGGTGTGGCCATCCGTTTGCGCGTCGGTCACAGCAGGCTGAGTCGCCCCGGCCTGCAGCGTCTCACCGCAGCGCAGACCCGCCGCGCGGCCAAACACAACCAGGTCAATCAGCGAGTTCGACCCAAGACGGTTCGCGCCGTGAACCGACACACAAGCCGCCTCACCCACCGCCATCAGGCCCTCGACAACCGCATCAGGATCGTCGCCGGTCTTGGTCAGGACTTCGCCGTGGAAATTGGTCGGGATACCGCCCATATTGTAGTGCACAGTTGGCAGAACCGGGATCGGCTCCTTGGTCACATCAACGCCAGAGAAGATGCGCGCGGTCTCTGAAATGCCCGGCAGGCGCTTGGCCAGCGTTTCGGCGGGCAGATGTTCCAGGTGCAAGAAGATATGATCCTTGTCCGGGCCAACCCCGCGCCCTTCGCGGATCTCAATCGTCATCGCGCGCGAGACGACATCACGCGAGGCCAGGTCTTTCGCCGACGGCGCATAGCGCTCCATGAAGCGCTCACCCTCTGAATTGGTCAGATAGCCGCCTTCGCCGCGTGAGCCTTCAGTGATCAGGCAGCCTGCGCCGTAAATCCCGGTTGGGTGGAATTGCACGAACTCCATATCCTGCAACGGCAAGCCAGCGCGCAGCACCATCGCGTTGCCGTCGCCGGTACAGGTATGGGCTGAGGTACAGCTGAAGAAAGCGCGGCCATAACCGCCGGTCGCCAGAATAGTCTTCTGCGCCCGGAACCGGTGCAGCGTGCCATCATCCAACTTCCACGCGGTCACCCCGCAGCAGGTCCCGTCATCAGCCATGATCAGGTCAAGCGCAAAATATTCGATAAAGAACTCGGTTTCGTTCTTCAGCGCCTGGCCGTACAATGTGTGCAGCATGGCGTGGCCCGTACGGTCAGCCGCCGCGCAGGTACGCTGGGCTTCCGGGCCTTTGCCCATATTCTGCATCATCCCGCCAAACGGGCGCTGATAGATATTACCCTCTTCGGTGCGCGAGAATGGCATGCCCCAATGTTCAAGTTCATACACCGCTTCAGGGGCGTTCTTGCAGAGATATTCAATCGAATCCTGATCGCCGAGCCAGTCAGAGCCTTTGACCGTGTCATACATGTGCCAGCGCCAATTATCCTCGCTCATATTGCCCAGTGACGCCGCGATCCCGCCTTGCGCCGCCACAGTGTGCGAGCGGGTCGGGAAGACTTTGGTGATACAGGCGGTTTTCAAACCCGCTTGCGCCGCGCCCAAAGCTGCACGAAGGCCAGAGCCACCCGCCCCGACAACCACGACATCATAAGTATGGTCGATAAATTCGTAATCGCTCATCATTTGTCCTCTTCGCGGCGCGCCCTCAAGCGCTCGCAGTCATCCAGATTTTCAGCACTGACAGGATCGCTGCAGTAAACAAAGCCATGACGGCAAACGTGTTCAAGATCATCAGCGCCTGCCGGCTGCCGGACTTGCTGATATAGTCCTCAATCACCGTCTGCAGGCCGAGGCGCATATGGTAGAGCGCGGCGCTGAGCGTCAGGATCAGCAGGATCGCGTTGATCGGCTGGGCCACCCAGTCGATTGCGCCAGCATAACCCACGCGGCAGGCATCCACGATCGAATAGAGAAACCACGGCACCAGAAACAGGAGCGCAATCGCCGTGACGCGCAGGCGGATATAGTCGCTGGTTCCAGCCCCAGAGGCGCCAAGGCCGCGAACCTTATGTGTATCAGTCGACATCTTCGCGCCCTCTTTAGTAAAACGATGCCAGCGACCAGATGATCGCAGCACCGACAATTGCAAAAGCCATATTGAACAGCGACCACAGGCTCGCAACTTTTGGCGAAAACCCAACCCCCGGCCCGTCCCAGATCAGGTGCCGCAAGCCATTCGCCAGATGGAACAGAACCGCCATCGTCCAGGCAAAGAGCAGCAATTGCCCCGGCAGGGAGAACGCAATCAGCTCAATCACATGATAGGCCTCAGGCCCCATTGCCAGCGCCACTAGCCACGCCCCGATCAGGAACGCGCCGCCATACAGGCCGACGCCGGTGAGGCGGTGAAAAATCGAGGCATACATGGTTGCATGCCAGTCCCATATTTGCAGATGCGGGGACAGTGGACGGGTATCTTTTGCACGCGATCCTGCCATGAAAAGCTCCTAAGCATGATTGCTTTCGCTTGCCGCCGTTTCTAAGCAGGTCGTAATGTCTGTCAACGCGGCATCGGAGGCCAATCACGTGATGTTCAGAAAATGTGTTACTGTCGCCGTCCTGTTTGCCACTGCCTGTGTCAGTACTTCACCGCAAGATACCGGCTTGGATACTGTAATCGCGCAATATGAGATATTTGCCCAAAGCGGTGATCCAGAAGCCGCTGCCCGCGCGGCGCATCAGACACCACAACGCTGGGGTGAGGTCACACCGGAATATGTTGCTGCACGCGCAGCTACAGCGCAAGCCTTGCTCGATCAGTTAAACCAATTGGACAACAACCCGCGCGGTCCCGAGACGGCCATCCTCCGCCACGCCTTGCAGGCTGAAATTGACGCCTACACTTACGACGCGGCGCGTGTTCCGCTGGTTGGGGATTGGGGCTTTTTTGCTGAGCCTCATTTCGCCGCGAACAGCACGCGTTTGACTTCGCGTGGTGACGCAGAGGCCTGGATCGCCCGTCTTAATGATGTGCCACGCTATTTCGATGACAATATCGCAAACATGCGACGCGGCATGGCGCAGAGCTGGACCGCGCATGGCGACCCCCTTGCCACCAGTCTCGAACAAGTGCGCGAGCAAATCGTAGAGGACGCTGCCGAAAGCGGATTGTACGCGCCGTTCCTGACTCTTCCAGCGGACATGGACACCGATACCGCAGCGCGTCTGCAAGCCGAAGGCCTTGCCTCCGCAGCCCGCGCGATTGCGGCGTATCGCGGCCTAAAGGTGTTTCTGGAAACCGAATACGCTCCTGCCGCCCGGCCTGAACCGGGGCTCGGATCGTTACAGGGCGGGATGGCCGCCTATGAAGCGGCCATCACCTCTTACACTGCTGGATCAGGCTATTCAGCCGCCGATATCCACGCGCTTGGTCGATCCGAAGTCGCCCGTATCCGCGCTGAAATGGAAGCGATTATCGCCGATTTGAATTTCCAGGGCAGCTTCACTGACTTCACTGATTTCTTGCGAACGGATCCGTCTTTCTATGCTGAAACGCCGCAGGACCTGCTTGAAAAGGCGGCTGAAATTTCCAAGCGTCTGGATGCTATTCTACCGCGTTACTTCGGCAAGCTGCCGCGTTTAACCTACGGTGTCGAAGCTGTGCCTGCTGCAATTGCGCCGGGCTATACAACCGGGCGCTATTCCGGCGGCAACGCAGAGGCAGGGATTGCCGGAACCTATCTCGTCAACACGTACGCGCTTGACCAGCGACCACTTTACGAATTGCCTGCCCTGTCCGCGCACGAAGCGGTGCCGGGCCACCATCTCCAGATTTCGCTGGCTCAAGAGTTGGAAAACGTCCCGGAATTTCGCAAATCCTATTACGCCACGGCGTTCGGCGAAGGCTGGGGCCTGTATGCTGAAAAGCTGGCCGGTGAAGCGGGCATTTACCGCACACCGTATGAGCGATTTGGCCAGCTTTCCTATGAGATGTGGCGCGCCTGCCGCCTGGTCGTCGATACAGGTCTGCATGCCTATGGCTGGAGCCGAGAGCAGGCCGAGGCTTGTTTCATCGACAATACTGCGCTGGCGCCGCTCAACATCGAAACCGAGGTGACGCGCTATATTGGCTGGCCGGGGCAGGCCACGGGCTACAAAATCGGCGAGCTAAAAATCCTCGACCTGCGCAAGCGTGCCAAAACCGCGCTCGGTGAGGATTTCGACATCCGCGCGTTCCACGATCACTTGCTTGGGGCTGGCTCAATGCCTATGGACGCACTCGAGGCGCGCATGAGCGCGTGGATTGAGGGGCAAACTCAGTAGCCCCTCATTCGAATACCGTTCAGATACAGCGTGCCATGCTGCTAAGCTCCTGCAAGCCTTGCAAAGTGGAACTTCAGATGCGGTTATTTTATTTATTGGGACTATTCAGCCTTGTCATCGCGCCTGTCGCAAACGCCGACATCATGCGCGAACTGTCCCGGCTCGATGGCTACACGATCACCCATACCGGCACGGTGACCGGCTATATTGACGAGGATGGTGAGGAACAAGATTCCTATCGCGGCTGCGACTATGACCGCGTCCTGATTGTCGATGACAAACTGCGCGTGACCTGCAAGGAGTATGACTATAATTATGCCTCGTCCCCAACCATCATCATTTTGGAAAGATGGGGCCGCGCCATCGCGATCATAGACGAAGAGGTCTATAGCGTCAGTCTGGATTGATAAGGGTCTCTAACTCAATGAAACTCACGATTATCGAAACTGGCCATGTCCCGGCCAGCATCAGCGCCGATTGGCCGTCTTACCCGGCAATGTTCGAAGCTCTGCTCGCCCCGCACATGCCCGGCCTCACGGTTGAAACCGTCGAGCTGTATAGCGGCGCGACCCTGCCCGCCCCAGCCAATCTTGAAGCCATCCTGATCACCGGCGCTGCGGCGGGCGTCTATGACGATACGCCGTGGATGCAGCCACTATTTGAGTTCATCCGCGCCGCAGCCACTGCTGGAATGCCGCAAATCGGCATCTGTTTCGGGCATCAGGCAATTGCCAAGGCGCTCGGTGCAGAGGTCACCAAGTCCGACAAGGGCTGGGGCATTGGCCGCCATGACTATCAGATCCGTGCGCGGCCAGACTGGCTCGGTGACAGCGCTGCTACGAGGTTTGCGCTCGGTGTCAGTCATCAAGATCAGGTCTTGTCCCTACCGCCGGGCGCGCTGACTGTCGCGGGCAGCGATTTTTGTCCTTATGCGGCGATTGACTATCCATCTGCAACCGCCATCAGCTTTCAGGGCCATCCGGAATATAGCCCCGAGTTCGCCTGCGCCCTTTACGCCATTCGCAAAGGCACAATCTTAGCTTCAGACAAGGTCGATGCGGCCGGTGACAGCTTCTCCCAACCGCTGGACAATAATCTTGTCGGCAAGTGGATGGCGCGGTTCCTGAGCAGCCACACCAGTTAACCGAACAATCGCAATACCCGAAAGGCCGCTCGGCGACCTGATAATCACTAATCTGGCTTGCAAATTGCTGTTCACCTCGCCAGAAACCCGATTCTGGACACTTTGGCTTAGGACGCACTGTAAATGATCCCGACACCTCGCACTGATATCGCCCCCAATTCACTCGATTTTGAGATCCTGCCGCTGATCAAGCCGACCGGGTTTCGCGAGTATGACGCGCGTTGGTGGTTCAATGGCATTGGCCACGAAAAAGCGCCAGAGCTGAACTTCACAGGTGTCCAGGCCCTCGGCCTCGGCATGGCGACGCTGTTTCACGAAATGGGCGTCGACCCGAAAGTCGTCACTGGCCACGATTACCGCTCGATCAGCCAGCCGATCAAGAACGCGCTGATCCTTGGCCTCATTCAAGGCGGTTGCGAGGTATTAGACATTGGTCTCGCTCTCTCGCCAACGGTCTATTGGGCCCAGTTTGAGCTGGATGCCGCTTGCTGCGCGATGGTCACAGCCAGTCATAATGAAAACGGTTGGACGGGCGTCAAAATGGGCGCCGACAAGCCGCTGACCTTTGGCCCGGTTGAGATGGGTCGCCTGAAAGAGATCGTTATGTCAGGCGCATTCCAACCTCGCGCTGGCGGCGGCACCTTCCGCGTCGATGGTATCCGCGAAAAATATATCGCCTCATGTGCCGACGGCGTCAGCATCAAACGCCCGCTGAAAGTCATTGCGGCTTGTGGCAATGGTACAGCGGGCGCATTTGCCCCTGATGCCTTGCGTGCGATGGGGGTCGACGTGATCGAGATGGATTGCAATCTCGACAACACATTCCCGAAATATAACCCCAACCCCGAAGACGCGGAAATGCTGCACGAAATGGCCAAAGCAGTCAAAGCGCATGGCGCGGATATCGCGCTTGGCTTTGACGGTGACGGTGACCGCTGCGGCGTCGTCGACAATACCGGCACAGAAATTTACGCCGACAAGATCGGCCTGATGCTGGCGCGCGACCTGTCAAAGGAATATCCAGATGCCAAATTCGTCGTCGATGTGAAATCCACCGGCCTGTACAAAACCGACCCGGTGCTGAAGCAAAACGGTGCCACCGTCGATTATTACAAGACCGGACATTCCTATATCAAGCGCCGCACCAATGAATTAGGCGCGCTTGCCGGGTTTGAGAAATCTGGCCATTTTTTCTTCCGCCCTCCGATTGGTCTTGGCTATGATTGCGGCCTGACGGCGGCCAAGGCGATCCTCGAAATGCTCGATCGTAATCCAGAGCGTAGCATGGCTGACCTGAAATCCGATCTCGGTGTGGCTTACACCTCGCTGACCATGTCGCCGCATTGCGCTGACGAGATCAAATATCAGGTCATCGACAAGATCGTCGCCGAATATGAGGGCCTCAACGGCAGCACAATTCTCGGTCGCAAAGTGGTTGACGTGAACATGGTCAACGGTGCCCGCGTCACCCTCGAAGATGGCTCATGGGTGCTGGTGCGCGCCAGCTCAAACAAGCCGGAACTGGTTGTCGTGGTCGAAAGCATGACCAGCGAAGACGATATGCGCGACCTGTTCCACAAAGAGGTCAAACCCCGGCTCGGCAAACATTCAGAGGTTGGCGCGTATAATCAGGAGATTTAGCCGCTTCGCATTCTAGGCTCCAAATCAAAACTCGGGTAAACAGCTGGCATGAGCGGACGTGACCTTTCAGACCCAGAGAAACGTGCGTGGCAGGCCGCGATGCGGCATGTTCGGCCATTAACCGGCCGTGGCGGTGCAGCGGGGTTGCGGCGCAGCACGCGAGGACATGAAACCCTTGCACCGACCCTGCCTTCAACGCGAAAAAACCGAACTGTACCAGCCCCCCCACAGCATCGCGGCGGCGACAAGCGCGTGCGTCGTGGCAAACAACTGGTCTCTGCGAGCTTTGACTTGCACGGTCACACCCAAGACACTGCCTGGCGATTATTGCCACAATTCCTCGCTCGCGAACAAGCCAGAGGAGCGCAATGCGTGATTGTGATTACCGGTAAAGGCCGATACGGCGACGGGGTGCTGCGGCGCAACTTTCTACACTGGCTGGACCTGCCAGAGGCGCGCGGCCTGGTCAGTGGGTTTGCCCCGGCGCATGCCCGTCATGGCGGCGGCGGTGCCTGGTATGTCTTCCTGCGCAAACGCTAAGACTGTTACGAAAAAAGGCGACCATCTGGCCGCCTCTCTCCACTCTACATACTCTACTGAAGCAATATGTAGCTAAATCGTGTTAACGAATTACGACTGCTTGGCCAACAGATTGCGGATTTCCTCCAGCAGGACTTCCTGGCGTGGTGGCTCGGCCGGTGCAGCAGGCGCTTCTTCTTCTTTTTTCTTCATATTATTCATACCCTTGATGATCATGAACATCACGAATGCAACAATGATGAAGGAAATCACCGCTGTGATAAAGCCGCCCAGATCAACCACGGCGGCTGCCTTGATAACCTCACCCGCCTCACCTAACTGCGCCTCGACGACAGTGTAAGTCAGGCTGGCAAAATCAATACCGCCTAGTACCGGAGTGAGAAGTGGCAAGAACACGCCTTGGATGAAGGCAGTCACCACGGTCGCGAACGCGCCGCCCATGACAAAACCGACGGCCATATCGACCAGATTGCCCTTCATGGCAAACTCTTTGAATTCTTTAAGCATTTAGCACCCCTATCTTGCTGTTAGCCCAATCAGGCTAGGCGGTTATTGGCTCTAATTCGGCGTCACAGTCAATCTTTTACCAACAAAGGGCAGGACTGACATTACCGCGTTTCAGGATCATTGCCGCCATTCACCCGGGCGCGTAATTCCTTGCCGGGCCGAAAGAAAGGGACAGACTTAGCTTCAACTTTGACCGCTTCGCCACTTCTGGGATTGCGCCCGACGCGCGCCTTGCGTTGGCGTACAGAGAACGCCCCGAACCCGCGCAATTCAACCCGATCACCACGCGCCAGCGCCTCAGCAATCTCATCCAGAATGACACCAACCACACGGTCCAGATCCTCAAACTTGAGGTCCGGGTGCTCTGCGGCCAAGCGCGCGATCAGTTCTGATCTCAGCATGTGTTTGTTCCTAAACGAAAAATGCGGCGGAGACTAGAGCCTCCGCCGCGAAATTTTCTCAGATGACCTGTTTGTCAGGAAACTGAGGATGATGCCTAGGGCCTGATCCTAGGCATCATCCTTGTCGGCTTTGGCTTTTTTAGCCTTTGGGGCCGCCTTTTTGGCCGCTGGCTTCTTGGCCTTGGGCGCAGCCTTTTTAGCCGCAGGTTTCTTCGCTGCAGGTTTCTTCGCTGCTGGCTTTTTGGCTGCCGTTTTCTTGGCCGCTGGCTTTTTGGCAGCAGGTGCCTTCTTGGCTTTCGCATTGGGTTTTGCTTCAGCTTCGACCTCGGCTTCTGGCTCCACCTCAGCTTCGACCTTGGCCGCAGTTTTGGCTTTGGCTTTCGGCTCAGTGTCATCGCTGGAACTGGCAAGCGCCGCGCCCAGAATATCACCGAGTGACGCCCCGCTATCGGCTGACCCGTATTGTGCGACGGCTTCCTGCTCCTCTGAAATCTCCAATGCCTTGATCGACACAGAGATACGGCGAGAGGACTTGTCAACAGACGTTACCTTGGCATCAATCTTGTCACCAACAGCGAACCGCTCCGGGCGCTGCTCACTGCGGTCACGCGACAGATCAGACCGGCGAATGAAGGATCGCATAGCTGGTTCACCGAACTCGATCTCGATGCCACCTGTGGTCACTTCGGTCACGGTACACGTCACAATCGCACCGCGTTTGAGGCCGGTGCCGTCAGAGATTGGATCGCCGCCAACTTGCTTGATACCAAGCGAGATACGCTCTTTGTCAGTATCAACGTCGAGCACGCGGGCCGTAACCATATCACCCTTGTTGAAATTCTGGATCGCTTCTTCGCCAGACATGTCCCAGGCAATGTCATTGATGTGAACCATGCCGTCGAGATCCGGTCCGAGGCCAACAAACAGCCCGAACTCGGTGATCCCACGAACTTCACCTTCAATGTCAGTGCCGACGGGGTTTTCAGACATGAAGGCAGACCAAGGATTATCCTGTGTCTGTTTCAGGCCGAGTGAGATGCGGCGCTTTTCGCTATCCACATCAAGCACTTCAACGTCGACTTGCTGCGAGGTAGAGACGATTTTACCTGGGTGGACGTTCTTCTTGGTCCAGCTCATTTCAGAGACGTGGATCAGACCTTCAACGCCATCTTCGAGCTCAACAAATGCGCCATAATCGGTGATATTGGTGACCTGACCAGTCATCCGCGTGCCGATCGTGTACTTGTTTTCAATCTCATCCCAAGGATCAGATTCGAGTTGTTTCATACCGAGCGAAATACGCTGGGTTTCCATATTGATCTTGATCACCTGGACTTTCACCGTGTCGCCAACATTCACGACCTGGCTTGGGTGATTGACGCGCTTCCAACTCATGTCAGTGACATGCAAGAGGCCATCAATCCCGCCGAGATCAACGAACGCACCATAATCGGTGATATTCTTGACAACGCCATCGCGTGTGTCGCCTTCTTGCATAGAGCTAACGATTTCAGAACGCTGCTCGGCGCGGCTTTCTTCGAGAATGGCACGGCGAGAGACCACGACATTGCCGCGTGCGCGGTCCATTTTCAAAATTGCGAACGGCTGAATTTCATTCATCAGCGGACCGACATCACGGACCGGACGAATATCGACTTGTGAGCCAGGCAAGAAGGCAGAAACGCCGCCCAGATCAACCGTAAAGCCACCTTTGACGCGGCCAACGATTGCGCCTTTGACCGGCTCTTCCTTGTTGTGACTGTCTTCAAGCTTGACCCAGCTCTCTTCGCGGCGCGCTTTGTCGCGCGACAGAACCGCTTCGCCCATCAGGTTTTCGATCCGGTCGAGGTAAACTTCGACGATATCGCCTGGCTGCGGCTGGTTCTCTTCGAGCAGGAATTCCTTGACCGGGACGCGGCCTTCAGTTTTCAGGCCAACGTCGAGGGTTAGAAAATCGCCATTATTCGAAATGACGGTGGCAGGAACAACACGGCCCTCTTGTAGGGTCGCTGCGCCGGCGCTTTCCTCAAACATGGACGCAAAGTCCGCCTCTGAGGGGTTCATTGAGTCAGTCATAATATCTCCGGGTACGCGCGATGTGGTTATCCTCCACCTGCACCAATTGCAGGCTACGGGCACCGCTGCGATGTGGGATCAAGACAAGAAGGCTATTTGGATTTGGAGCTTACACCCCAGAAGCCTTCAAGATTTACGAGCGATGACGGCCTCTACCGCTGCTCGTGCTTTATCCACAGCCGCGTCTATAGACAGATCAGTCGTGTCGATCAAGACCGCATCTGCGGCTGCAATCATTGGCGCATCGGAGCGGGATTTATCGCGGGTATCGCGCTCACGCAATTGAGCCAGCATATTGTCCAGCGTCAGGCTCTCGCCCTTGGCGCGCAGCTCGTCCCAGCGCCGCTTCGCGCGCACCTCAACGCTGGCATCGACCCAAAGTTTCACGTCCGCGTTCGGGCACACCACTGTGCCTATATCGCGGCCATCAAGGATCGCGCCGCCAGGTTGCTCTGCGAACGCACGCTGCACCTCAAGCAAGGCGGCGCGAACGGCCGGAATGGCAGCGACTTTCGAAGCGGCCTGCCCGGCCTCTGCAGTGCGCAGCTCAGCCGCCTCGAAATCATTCAGGTCCAGGCTTGTCGCGACAGCCGCCAAAGACTTGGCGTCGCTCAAATCTGCGCCTGCTTTTAGGGCCGCAACCCCGGTCGCGCGATAAAGCTGGCCAGTATCCATATAGGCCAGGCCAAACCACCGCGACAGCCGCCGCGCGATTGTGCCTTTGCCTGAGGCGAGGGTGCCATCAATCGCAATGATCATGGCTTAGTTTCACGTATATCCGCACCAAGCGCCAGCATATCCGCCCGGAAACCGGGATAGCTTGTTGCGATCATCGCGGCGTCATCAATCGAGACCGGCTTCTGCGCCGCGCTGCCCATGACCAGCGCGCTCATCGCGATACGGTGATCGTGATGGGTTGCCACCACGCCGCCGCCCGGCACCTCACCGTCGCAGCCCTGCACGGTAAAGCCATCGGGATGCTCGTCGACCTCCACGCCATTGACGCGCAGCATCGCCACGACCGCCTTGATCCGGTCAGATTCCTTGACCCGCAGCTCTGCCGCGCCGCTGACAATTGTGTCACCTTTGGCAAACGCAGCAAGCACAGCCAGGACCGGAAACTCGTCAATCATGCTGGCCACGAGGTCGGTTGGCACCGCGCAGCCACGCAGCACGGCCGATTCAAACGACATGTCGATCAGGCGCTCGCCCGCCGCTTCACCTATATCTTCGGCCCCAACAGACGCGCCCATCAGAGCCGCCGCGCGAAAGAAGCCATCGCGTGTGTCATTCGACATCACGCCCTCAATCAGCGCCCCGCCCTGCCTCGATATCATCGCGGTTGCCGCCAGAAACGCGACCGAGGATGGGTCCCCCGGTACGCGAGTATTTCGCGCCACAAGGGTCTGTCCGCCTTTCAGGTAAACACTGGACCCGGCACCGTCTGATTTGGTTTTGATATCCACACCAAACCCACGCAACATCTTCTCGGTATGATCGCGCGTGCGCCGGGCCTCGTGCACGACTGTTATGCCGCTGGCGCGCAAACTGGCCAATAGAATACAGGATTTGACCTGCGCCGAGGCGTGTGGCGGGGTATATTCAAGTGCCTCAAGCGCGCCTGAGCCATGCTCGATCAGCGGCAGGGTCTTGTCGCCTGAATGTTCAAACCGCGCGCCCATTTGCTCTAGCGGATCAATCACCCGCGCCATCGGGCGTCCTGAAAGGCTTGTATCGCCGACCAGGTGGGCGCGGACCTTGTGGCCCGCCAGAACCCCCATCATCAAGCGAACCCCGGTCCCTGAATTACCAAAGTCGAGATCAATCCCCGGCTGAGACAGACCCGCCGCACCAACACCTTCAATTTTCCAGCAGCCCTCGCCGGTGCGCTCCAGCTTGGCACCAAGCGCGGCCATCACCCGCCCGGTATTGAGCACATCTTCGCCTTCAAGCAGGCCCGACACCTCCGAAACACCTGTCGCCAAACCGCCAAAAATCAATGCGCGGTGCGAGCAGGATTTGTCACCGGAGGCGCGAACGGTTCCGGCGATCTGGTCTACGGGGTGGGATGTCCACATCATATCTGGGTCTCTTAAAATCAGTATCTGCGGAAAAGCGCTTTGACAGGAGCGGGCGTTTCTGGCAAGCGCGCCAGCAATCAAAAGACTTGAAAGACAACAATCATGGCTGATCCGGAACTTGGTACCAAGCAGGTATGTCCTAGCTGCGAAGTGAAATTCTACGATTTGAACAAACGACCGGCGACCTGTCCGAAATGCGCCCATAGCTTCGACCCCGAAGACGCGCAGGTTCAGGCGACAAAAACCAAAGTCCGGACCCAGGCTGCGAAGGCCGCCGTCCCTGAAGATGAGGACGATGATACTGACGAAGATGTCGTCGCTGCAACCAAAACGAGCGGCGACGATGACGAAGAAGAAAATTCTGAAGAAGTGGCCAAGGAACTCGGCGGCGACGAAGATGAAGTCGCGCTCGACATGAGCGGCGACAGCGCCGACGATGAAGAATCCACGTCGCTCGGCAAAGTCCCAGCTGGCTTCAGCGAGGAAGGCGTCGACGATGATGACGATGTTCCTGGTGATGATGATGATGAAGAAGAGTTTGGCATCGAAGGCGACGATATCGATATTGACGATGGCAATAAGCTCGGCGAACCCGATGCAGACGACGTCAAGGATGAGAATTAGCACTTGATCCACAGGGCGGGACCTCGTATCTCGCCCTTTCCCAAACAGTGGGGCCATAGCTCAGTTGGGAGAGCGCTTGCATGGCATGCAAGAGGTCGTCGGTTCGATTCCGTCTGGCTCCACCACTATCCTACTGAAATAATTGAATAAATTAAACCTCACAAATGAGGTCCGAAATTTCTTTCACACGGTATTCACACGAGAGTTGGCAAAACAACGCATCTACCGCTTGTTTTGATTGATTTAAATATGTCGGGTCAAACGGCGCATATATCTCCGTAGTGCTCGCTCCGCGCACCTTATGGCCGAGTTGGGCCGCCACTTCCCAAGCGGGCACGCTCTCACGTCGAAGGTGACGGGCTAGCGTATGACGAAGACTGTACGGGTTGACCTGATCATCGAGCCCAGCCTTTTCTCTAGTGGCTTTCCACGCGGTCTTAATGTTTTTGATCTGCTGTCCTCTAAAGCTTATCACGTACTCACTGTCAGATGTGGCGCGTAATTTCTCCAGATATGGTCTCACCTGATCCGGCATTTTGACCGTTGGGCGATGCTTTTTGGTCTGCACTCGGTCTGAGGCGTTCAGGATGATGAGGCCGTTATCGAAATCACAGCGATCAAAGGTCAGATCAAGGATGGCATCCGGGCGGCTGGCTGTGGCGATCATCAGGATAATGAAGTCTCGAAGGTGCGGCGATACCGCGGCTTGGATCAGGCGAGCAATTTCACTGATATCCAATGGGCGACCTCGGGGAGGCACAACCCCAATATTTTTTACGGGTAGGAAATAGGGCACATGATCAATCTCGCCGCGCTTCCAAGTCCAGTTAATGGCCGTCTTTCCGTTGGAAACGATGCGGGCCGCAGAGTTTGGTTTCAGACCCTTGGTGGTAATCAGCCAATTGTGGAAGCGTTCTTGCTCAAGCACTTCAGCGGTTTCTGCTAGCGTCTTGTCACCATAGAAATCAAGCCAGTAGTTTAAAGCCACCCGCGCTAGATCGGATGACCTTAAATGTTGGCCGTGGTGTTCATAGTAACGGGCGAACATGGCCGCCAATCGTACATCTTTACTGTCTTCGTTGCGTTTTTGGTGATTGAGAACAAACCAGTCAGTTAAGACTTGCTTGGCTTGTTCAAAATCCGCCTCGCCGAGGCTAACTCGCTTTGTTTGCTGGGTTTTGGTGTCGTACCATGTCCGACACCAGGCCGGGCTGCGGGACTGCTGGCTGAGCCAGTACTCACCGAGTTGGAATCGCTGCTGGTCGTATCGGGGCAAATTACGTTCTCCACCTTGGATAGGATGTACTCACACAAGTGCAGGCCAAAATAACGGATGTTACGTTCAGAAACACGGATATAGGCGATTTTACCGCTTCCGCGCATCCGTCGTAGGGTCTGCGCTGAGACCTGTAATATATCGGCGGCGGCGCTTTCTGTGAATCGCTGATAAAGAGAAATACCTTCCTGAGCGGCGATTGAGTCGATTTGACTCAGGCGATCCGGGGACTTCTGGTCGTCTTGGCTCATGTTGGCCCGCTCCTCAGAAATCTTGCCCGTTCAGTATCTATAGCCATATAAGTCAGGTAGGTAACATTTTATCGAATGGCGAGGGATGAAAGAGCATGGATACGCAAGGCACTGTGCGGCGTGAGTACCCGGACGCTTCCCTGCTGCGGGCCGATCTGAACCGTCTGAAGGACACCTGGGGGTGCTATCAAGATTGGAAAGTGCGCCAACAGCGCTCCCACGACAACCAGCTGGGGTCTGAGCAAGACCTTGAAGACGCGGGCCACATCATGCGGGCCAGTTTGGAAACTCACCTTAAGACCCTGCATTCTCACGATATTGATAGAGCTGTGGCCACTGGCGAGCTGCCATCGGTCGAACGCGACGTGATTCGCCAGATCGACCAGCAGTGGCAGCGGGAAAAAGAATTACGAGATATTCGTGATCGTGATCAGACTAGACAATCTGATGCGCCAGACCGTGAGCGCTAGATATGGCGGCTTCCGGCTATCAGGAAGGATTTGATCGCGGCTTTGCAGATGGTAAATCTCATCAGGGCCGAAGACCGCGACCGGCCTTTCTTAAATCCCTGCTGAGCAACAAATATCTCAGCCAGTACAGCAAGGGTTATAAGGATGGGCACTTTGCCGGAGTCCGAGACGCCCGCGCCCAAGAATTGAACCGTATCCGCCAAGTGGAGCGAGCGCAGGTTCGGGAAAGATAGGGCATGCAGTACGGGGCCTATTTCGTCTACATCTTCTTCATGCTGCTGTTGGCCTTTTGGGGGCGTAAGATCGGTAGCGGTGAATTGCCACTGCTGACCAAATTGCTGATCATATCAGGCCTGTTTGTCTTTTTCGCACTGGGCGGGAACCGCTGGCAGGAACTTTGGGGCTTCTTGTGGCCACACTGGGCCTTAGCTATTGGATTTGGACTTGGGCTGCTGCCGCGTTGGTTTGGCCGTCTGTCGATCCCTGGTGCAAGCAAGAGACAAGCTCGAAAATACCAACAGCGCGCGTCTGAGGACCTGCAACGCCAAAAAGAAGCCGCTGAAGCTGATCTGAGACGCCAAGAACGGGAAGCAGTAGAACGCTTGCGTAAAGACCGTATGGCAGCCGAGGAAGAGCTGCGCCGACAAGCTGAGCAGATGCGTAAGGAAGCTGAAGCCGGAGCTAGGAGCACCGAAAACAACGCTCACCAGCAGGAACGGCCAACACCAGCAAAGCCATCTGCACCTGACCCTTATGAAATCCTGGGCCTGTTACCAGATGCCAGCCCTGCGGAGATCAAGTCTGCCTACCGGCGCTTGGCCAACAAATACCATCCTGACAAAGCCATGAGCACCACCGATGAAATCCAGAAACTTGCTGAGGAGAAATTTAAGGCGATAAAGCAGGCTTATGATGCATTGAAGGATCATAATTGGTCCTGAGAAACTTGCGTCGCCCTAGCTTTTGGGAGGCAACACTTTGCCTCGGCTACGGCTGGAGAATTCGGCTCAAATATCCCAAATCGGACGTCAGAAGTGTTGCACAAGACCGTTCATATTGCTGTAGAAAATGCCACCATTTCACTTGTCAGCCTTCCAACCGCTCCGAGATTAATCGAAGGTATTCCAAGGTAGGAGATTTTGAACGCAGAAGAACTTGGCTTTGGTGGACCGCGGCATCGATTTTAGATTTCTTTTCGGCAATTAGGGCATTCAGTTGTCGTTCTTTGTTGGACAGCACGGCGACTTCTGTCGTCGCTGCAGCAATGCCTTGTCCGATAGACTTGATAAGATTGAGCCCGCTAAGTAATTCAACAAATGCAATTGCGCTATTTGCGAGGAAGCGGCTCAATCGATGGACTTTATAAGCTCGGATTTCTTTGCTGATATTCGATTTGACGAATTCTAAAAGTCCAGCCTTAAGCTCAAAAGCGCGATCTATATGGGTAATTGCAAGCTCGATATCCGAATGCTGCGCTATTGTAATGGCCTGAACACATTCTCCGACGACATCCTCATACTTTGTGATGATCGAGTTATGCAGCCAGTTTTGGCGGATTTCTAGAATGTCTTGAAATGAGAGTTGGTCGAAATCAGCTGCCTCCAAGTCACCCACAAAGTCAAAATCTTCCAAGCCGTCTGTGATATCCAAAGCGCAAGATACAAGAAGACCCAACCCCGAAAGCATATTTGCGTCGGTTTTTGCGCTGTCTGCTATATGGCTGAATACACGACTGTTTTCGATAGAAAATGTATTTCCAGAATCGGTCGAAAGTGCTCCACATAGATTGTATACATATTTCATGAATGCCGAGAGTTTTGTCTTATGGCGTTCGTTGGGGATCTTTCGATTTACCATATCGAAATAGGCAAATAGGTTGATATCGTCCGAAGAAAGAATTTCAGAATTGAGTTCGTCGACGGAATATAGTTCTGCCACACCGTTTATGTTGCCTGAAGCACATTGCCGCATAATGGCATTGAAACGCTCGAATGTATTGCGCAAATCGTATATAGAAACTGACTTTTGGGCTTGAAACACTTTAAAAACGTCTACCGCTTCCGGTGCCCAATTTGTCTCAGGATATTTGTCGAGATACTCCAATAAACTGTTGCAGTCATTGCCGTATGCGATACGGACCGCACCACTTGGTAAAGTTCGTAGGTTAGCAGAAATGACTTTGGCGACATTTGAATGTCGCAATGCGGCAGCAGGTATCACGACCTCCGCGTTCGACAGCAGATGTGTTTTAAGAATGCGTTTTACATCACCGTCAGGCGGTAAAGAGTATTCGGAGAGAAACGCTGACTTAAACATTAAGTACCTTGCTTCTTACAGCTTTAATCGTGGGACTTTATCGCATAAGTGAGTGCAAGCCCATCGACACTATCTGCTACTGCACGCATTGCCCCAATCAGAATGTCAATTTCAACGATTTTCTCGAATTGCTTCGAAAGATGAGGCATCTCCCATATGAAAATAGAAATGGCCGATGAGTTTTCCCGGCTCCACTATTGTTACGGTGCCACGACCGCACCGATCATCTCGCTCATCCAAGCCTTGCCAACTAAAGTCGACACTTGGCAGCCCGTCTTTGAACAAATACCGTACATCCAACCAGGCGCGGACCGCTATGAAGCGCATTTCACTCTCATCGCCATCGAACCTTATGAAGCCCGGCACAACCAAGTCGACAAGTTTTTGTTCCCACATGTCCATTTGGGATACTCGCCACCGGCCAGTGAAAGCTTGCTCGATCTCATTCATATTAGTTCGCCTAACTCAATCTCACGAAAAATTATATCACCGCCGATAAAACGGCGTTACCTTCATGCGGATCGGACGTTTGTTGGAGTGCAGTAGCAAGACTTCATCATCTTCCATATGAATGATCTCATCGGGGTTCATCAGGTTCATTTCGCCGTACATTGAACGATCTCTCGGGTCGGTGCGGCGTCGGCGTCCGACTCGTTTGGATAGGTCTTCCGCCGTCCTAGTGTCCAGTCCAGACATGTAGATTTCGGTGCCCAGACCATCCATGATTGTGCGCGCTGCGTTAGCCCCGTAACGGCTTTCAAGTTGTGACAGCGATTGCAAAAATATCCAAAAGGATACGCGGTACTTACGGGCGGTGGTCGCGTAGATATCAAAGTCGGGGATCTGCAAATGGCCAAACTCATCTAATAGTAGGTAGACTGGTAGATGCTGGTCATTGCGTTCCGATAGCAAGGCCCGAAACATCTGGCTGTAAAACAGGTTGAGGATGAATTGGTAATAGCTCAAGTCCTGCTGGCGAACTTTCACAAACAGAACCGTTTTGCGTGTCCGCAGGGCAGTGAAATCAATCTCGTTAGTGGACAGAAACTTGGCAATGTCAGGATTGCTGAGGGCTGACAAAGCGGTATCTGCCGTCATGATAATGCTGGATAGTGATTTCTGATTGCCCTGGATAAAGCCCTTATAGTCGCTCCACAGCGGGTCGGCTGGATCATCTGAGCAGGATGAGATTACGAACTCGTCCAGCTTACTGGGCTGGTTGCCAGCGGGGGCGTACTGGTTGAGCCAGTATTTAACCCGGCCCAAATGACAATGCTCCGGCTCGTTCCGGTTTTTCAGGCATTGGATAATGATACGCACGATCTTCTCGGCGGCAATATTCCAGAATGGGTCTTTGCTGTCCTGGGCTGACGGAGCCGACTTGATCAACAAATGTGCCACTTGCTGGATGTCCGTAAAACTCTTGGCATAGGCCAGCGGGTTGTAGGTCTTTGACTGGCCCAAATTCATCAGGTCGAGCACCTGCACCTCAAAGCCCTTGATCCGAAGCGTGTCTACCGTGGTGTCGTAGATCTCGCCGCTGGTATCGGTCACCACCATGGAACGGTTATCGAGTGTGAACAGGTTGGGTATGACAAAGCAGGACGATTTGCCCTTGCCCATACCACCTACGGTCAAGATCGATTGATAGGAGACCTTTTCAGATAGGCGTTTCTTACGCCCATCGACCAACCAGCCCTTATTGCGAGAAGACAGGAATTGGGCTTCTTCAAGCGGATCAAGATACTTGGCCCCTTCCCAGCGTCGCCCGGCATAAAACAGCCAGCGGAAGAACTCAGGCGTCGAACGGGCCAGTTTCGGAAACACCCAATTGAGAGGAGCGATGTTGAGGGCTGATCCCAGCAACCAGACAGCGGCTACACCAAAGACAATCACGATGATCATCGAACTAACCCCTTGTGCAGAGGCGCTGGCAATGGCTGGCAACACGCCCAGCAAAACGAGCACCCAGATGAATCCGGTCCAAAATCGGCTCATCGGTCACGCTCATTATCATCTTCAACATTCCGCTCCATGGCGTCATGTCCTTCCTTCAACCCCAAGTCGGCCATCCGTTCAGCATAGACCTGCAAACGCTGCTCGGCGGTTTGCAACTCTTGCTCCAGCCCTAGGTGACCGACTCATAAGATCGCAACCAAATTCGTAATGACGCCAGTTGGACGGATGCGAGGAAGTTGTCATCGCGTTTGTCATATCGGGTGGCGACGGCTCGGAAGTGTTTGATCTTATTGAAGAACCTTTCAACG
>JAJFFK010000035.1 GCA_021776655.1 Henriciella sp.
CCTAGGTGACCGACTCATAAGATCGCAACCAAATTCGTAATGACGCCAGTTGGACGGATGCGAGGAAGTTGTCATCGCGTTTGTCATATCGGGTGGCGACGGCTCGGAAGTGTTTGATCTTATTGAAGAACCTTTCAACGAAATTACGTTCTTTGTAAATCACCGCATCGTAAGGAAGGATCGGGTTGCGCTGTGGCATGGATGGAATGACGGCTATCGCAGCCTGGCTCGCCAGCAATCTGCGCATCCGATTGCTGTCATAAGCCCGGTCTGCCAGCACGTGGCATCCTGCGGGCAACTGCTTGAGCATGGCTTCTCCGACGTGGCCATCATAGGCCTGACCTGCCGTCAGGCATAGCTGGATCGGACGACCAATGGCATCCACAAGGGCGTGTATCTTTGTGGTCAGACCACCGCGTGAACGGCCCATGCTACGGGATCGGTGTGTTTTTTTTGACCATTCGCTGCGTGTTGGTGAACTCTGATCGAAGAGCTGTCGATCATCTGGATGTCACCATCGTAAGCCTTTGATACTTCTGCCAAAAGCATCGCCCATATCCCTGCTTTTCTCCACCGGTTAAACCGGTTGACGCAAGTTGTATGCGGGCCGTATCGCGCCGGAATATCGGCCCAGGGTGCGCCCGTGCGCAAGCGCCAGAAAATACCATTCAAGACCCTGCGATCATCCACGCGTTTAATCCCACGCGACTTCTGAGGAAGAAGCGGCTGGATCACAGACCATTCGAAATCGGTTAAATCAAAGCGCGCCATTCTCACCTCCAGGTTCAGACCAAGTGAATCACAAGTCAGGAGAAATAGGAATCCACTTTATGGGTATGTCACCTAACGTCTTCAAACGGTACTTACGCCCGTTGACCGTCTTGGTGACGCCCTCTGTTTGACCACGACTGTAGCGTTCAAAGCCTAGCTTTGCCAAACGCTGGTTGAGTTCATCTTCCGACCGGCTGGTTTGGAAAGTTTCCAGAATTGCCTCACGGTCTTGTTCTTTCTGGCTGGGTTTCCCAGAACGCTTTTTAAGCTCAACCTCACGCCGAGACAGTTTCGCCGCTTCTTCTCGCTCGACTTTGGCTTTTTCACGCTTCTGGCGGCGGGCATCGAGATCGTAATATTTCTCGTCCCCAAGCTCTGGGTAGCGTTCCAGCTTGTACTTTTCGATCTGTCGCTGAATGTCAGCAAACCGCCCGCGTGACAGCCAGCGCCGCTGGTGGCCTCGCACCGTGTTGGCCGAAATGCATAAATGGAAATGCATATGATCGGTATCGAGGTGCATCCGCCCGTAAACCATCTGGTCCGGGCAACGCAGGGCTACGTATTGCTGAACCAAATCGAGCAAAATACGTTCCTGCTTGGCACTGGAAACCTCCGGGCAAGCCCCCAGCACAATGCATTCATGGTAGAGATAATTGCCATTGGCCCGCTTGGGTAAAAAAGTGGCATTCTCTTCAAATTCCTCAACAGCCCGGTCAGGATCATGGCCTTGCCATAAGTTATGAGAAAAGGTCGGCGCTTTTCGATAAAAGCTGTCTTTGTGAAAATACGATATGAGCTGACTAAAGCTCGGCGATTTACGCGCCATTGATTTGATGATCATACCACTCTTGATTACCCTTCCAGTGTCTAGTCTTCGGGGTTGGTGGTGGTATGCGTCGCGCGGGTGAAGCCTTCGGCCGTTGCTTCCAATGTTTGCAGCATTTGGATGACCTGCTGTTCTCCAATCGCTTGCTGAACGGTGTTGGAGTGTTTGGCGATCTGGTTGAGATTGGTGCCAATGCCGCGCAAGATACGGATCAGCTCAGTCAGATAATTCTGGGTGTCAATCTCTGGCAGATGGCTCTGCGTGCGGTAAGCCAATGCCTCGGCTTTGAGTTGTTGTCCGACACTGCGCCTGCCTTGGCGGCTGGCGGCTTGTGCAAGCATTTTATAGTCTTCCAGGCTCAAAGTCACACTTATTTGCTTGGTGCGCTTTTTGTATGCCTGCCAATACGTTCGGTGATATGATTTATCGGCCATGGTATGTGCGAGTCGATCTGTTGCTTGGGTTTGCCTGCCATCATTGGGGGCTCCGGGGGTGTCCCCCGGACAAGTGGGATTATAGGGCAAAACGGAGTTTTGTACAAAATCCCAAACTTGCCTATCCTCCTCCACACTACCAACACACACCTACCCATACCCTCAAACCCTACCCTTCTTTCGAGGATGCAGAGACGGTCACGCCCGGGTGTACCAAGTTCCGCGACCAGTACCGAACTGAGTCAGATGATTGGCTTTGACGAGTGTTTGCAAATGGTATTTTACGGTGTTTCGATTAGCGCCGGTCAGGCTAACAAGCTCTCGGACGGTAACCTTCCCTTGTGCTTTGGCCAGTTCAAGGATTTCGATGGACAAGGCAGGCAAAGTGCTGAGCACAATATGTTCGCGCTCAATCTTTTTCTCCAAGCGCTGTTTCTGCTGCCGCAAAGCTCGCAGAAAATATACCACCCAAGGCTGCCAATCTGCTGCGTCAGTATGGATGGTGCCCTGGGTCTGTCTCAGGGCTAAATAGTATTGCTCCTTACTTTGCTCGATCACGCTTTCCAGAGAACTGTAAGGGACGTAGGCGTAACCGCTACGCAGCAGCAGAAGTGTTGTTAGAACGCGGGACAAACGTCCGTTTCCATCCTGAAAGGGGTGAATTTCCAAAAATACCACAATGAAAATCGCAATGATGAGCAACGGGTGCAATACTTCCTCGTCGAACGCGGCCTGGACCCAAGCCGCTAACTCCCGCATTAGGAGTGGCGTATCAAAAGGTGTTGCCGTTTCAAAGACCACTCCGATTTCTTTTCCGTCTGCATCAAAGGCGCTGACATGGTTTGGGTTGGTTTTGTATTCGCCCCTGTGACGCTCGTCCTTGTGGCTGTATTGGAGCAGATCGCGGTGTAATTGCTTGATATGGTTTTCTGAGAAGGGAATGGCGTCGAAATGGGAGAACACTAGCTCCATCGCTTCGGCATAGCCCGCTACTTCCTGCTCGTCGCGGCTCTCAAATTGTTTGATTTCAAGATTGGACAGCAATTGTTCAACTTGGCGGTCAGATAATTTACTGCCCTCAATTCGAGTTGATGATCCGATACTCTCTATTGTTGCCACCCGGCGCAATGACGACAAGCGTTCCGGTGCCAGTGTACCCAAAGCCTGCCAGGCCCCTTTAAACTCATCCAATTCGGTGATCAGTTTGAGGATCTCGGGTGTGATATTGAGATGGGTAGCGCTAAAGTTCATATCCATAACTTTATCCATAACTATCCATAAATCAAGAAAATTACCCTAATTCTCCATAACTTTATCCATAACTATCCATAAATGCTGATGGGTGGGGGTTTTCTGACCATTGCTTACCATTTCGTACCATCAAGTCCTGACAGGTAAATACCCTGAGATCGTCAAAACCCGACTGACAGGCAGTTTGAGTCGATTAAACCGCATAATCGGCTCATGACTTACAGGTGATCCATCTCGTCTTCCGAACCACCGGTAAGGTGAGCTTTCAAATCATTAAAATTCGGCTGACCACCTCTTGCGGAAACATCTTGTAGATAAGCAGCGGCCTTTTCAAATTGAGACCAGTTGATTGTGCCGTCCTCATTGACGATGGTGAGTTCCTGGTAGTCTGCGAGCGCTTGTCCAGAATTGTTATCGCCCGCAGCCGCATCACCTTTCCTTGGAAAAGCCTGCAAGCTATGGCTCAATTGTTGTTGATCGCCAGCACCAATCAAACGGCCATCAAAGCCAGATGTTCCACCGCCCATGAGACTGTAAACCCGTTTCGCTTTGATCACATCGTCATAGTGCAGATCAATCACGCCACCTGTTTGCAGCGTCCAACCGCGCTGCCAGATTGGGGCCGCCAAATTCATCTGAGCCATCAGTCCCATCATCTGCACGGTGAGACTGGAATCATAAAGATCGTGCTCGGTTGAATTGCGATCAAAGCGCACTTTAAATTTCCGCTCACCGGGCACGGTGATTTCAAAAATTCGGCCGCCTGACGGAGCTTCATAGAGATAGGTGTTGGGAAATACTCGTAGCTTCTGGTCTGCGCTAATCGGGATTTTGCCTCCCTCGCTGTCTAGGCCATAGCCATTATTGAGCACCGTCTGCAAATCACCCGCTGTTTGAATGGTCGGGATGTTGAACAACTCATGCACTTTAGCTTTGGTGGCTTCTAAAATTTCCGACGACTGATCTGTTCGGGCCATCAAGTCAGCGAAAATATCGGCCGTGTTATCTGCGCCAAAATTGATAGCTGACTGGCCGATAATCGTTTCCAGTACTGCTGTTTCCTGCGGCGTGGCCGCCAGCGATTGCAGGGCATTCAACTGGTCTTCAATCCTGCGCAGATAGTCTTGTAAATGTGGGCTAGATTTCACCAAATCATGTTGGTTAAGAGCGGCTATTAAGGCTTGGCCTTTCAGGTTTTTGAGCGCTGGGTCAGTACGGGATATTTCCTCCAATTGGACCTCACTAGTTAAACCTTCAATTATTGTGTTACCCTGTTTGAGAGTAGCTTTATTCTCAACTATTTTGCGATCTTCGTCCGCTTCATCAGCCCTATGGTTTTGGGCTTCAGCGAATTGAAGACATGGCCGCAACACGACAGGCAGCATTTCGGCGGGCAAATCGAAAATATGAGGATTATCCGCCAACATCGTCTGCGCCAGCGCCACAGCCGCGTCTTTTTGGTTGCCCGGTACATTGGTATTCAAGAAATCCACCACTTCGGTAGGAAGGGATTTTATAGCTTTCACTTCCCCATCTAAGTCACAGAGTTCAGCGCGGCATTGACGCATGGTTTCCGCCCGTAGATTTAGATCATCGTTTTCAGGAATAGAAGGCGCGTTGCCGGACTCAGATAGTGTCATCCGTTCAGGGTATTATACCAAAAATTACCTTGGAATACCAATCGGATGCAGACTATTTTCGCTCCGGTTCAAGGACGCGATCTTCCAGCCTTTGGCGCGCTTCTTCTGCTTCCTTGCTTAAACCTATAATTGTTGTGTCATTGTATTCGATGGCTTGTTCAAGTTCGGCATTTTTCGCTCTTTTTGTTTCAACCCTCAATTTCTGCTGTTCGGCCGCGGCGTCATTTTGGCGATTAAGCTGCTCGAAACAGGCAATGAGTTCGACCTGAACTTGTTTGACGGTGCATTCCTCAAGCGTGACACCAGCGACTGGTTTTATATCCGGGGCCTTCGCCTCACAATTCACTGCGGCTCCTAATGAAACAGCTATAGCAAAGGCTTTGTATAGCCGGAGTTGAACATAGGCCATTATTCACGTCCGCCGCCGATGTGCGGGAAATTCATCGGATTAAAGAACTGCACCGACCGGCTGATAGTGAAAGCACGTGTTCGGCTCACCTTGCAGTAGTAAATGGTGCTGCGAATATCGGCGTGGTTCAGAACTTCCTTCGGCACCTGATAGTCAAAATTTGCCGCTTCCAAGATCGGGATAACCCGCGATTTACGCAGCGATTTGGTCGAGTACTGCGTTGGATCAAGTCCAATCTGAGTCGCCCAAGCTTTTACGCGGCGACCAAGGGCTTCACGGGTTATCGGATGGCCATCCTGTCGCTTCAGACCAGTAAATATGTAGTCCTCAGAGGTTTTACCGGACACAGCTATCCAGTGTTCAACCGCATCACGAGTTGGGGCGCTGAGATAACCTTCGTAGGTAGATTTGTTCTTTTTCTGCGGTCCAAAGATTCGCTCCCGCACCGCCCCGTGAATATCGACCAGGTCGTGGATTTTTAACCGCAACAGATCGCTTGCTCGAAGGTGACTATCTGTTCCTATCGTCAGCAGCGTTAGATCGCGCCACTGCCCCGTTCCCAACAACCATTTCTGGATGTCTTGCGTTTGCTCAAGCGTGAATGGGAGTCGATCACCACGACTATTGCTCATGTTGGGGAAGGTAGGCGCCGGTACCGCGATAGGTCCGTTTTTAGAAAAAACGGACCTTATAAAGCTCAGTATTCCTGATCATCTGAGGATCGGTGAAAACGGCCGGGAGATAAAAAATGTTGGAAATGGCATCAGATAGGCGAAAGCGGGCCCACGCTACGTTTGTTTTTTCTAAAAACAAGCCTATCCTTAAAGTATGATCGCGGTTGATTTTTTCTGACTGATTTGCACTGCGTGCAACATTGCCAATCGATTAAGCTACCGTAAAATGTCAATTTGCTGGGTTTGAGCGGTTGGCTATAAGAGGGGTTTATCCCTCACCTCATGCACACACGATCCATCGGAAAAACCACGTTCACCGTCGACACGGCGGGGCAGGTCATCAGTTCTGACTTTGATGACTTGGGCAATCTGGAAGACTGTGAAGCCTTTGCTGAACTGATCTGGCACCTGTTCGATACGCTCTACCCCGATCTTACTTTCTAACCCTCCTTTCCATGTACGACCCCTATGCCCGCCCCGTGATCAAAAACGTCTTTCTCTACATCCGCCAATCCACAGATGAGAAGGCTCAGCGTCAGGTCCGCTCAATGGATGATCAACAGCGCGAATGTGAGGTCCTGGCAGAGCGATTAGGCCTCAATATCATCGAGGTCTTTCGTGAAGACAAAAGCGCTAAACATCCTCATCAACGTCCGATATTCAAATCCATGATGAAGGCCTTGTCTTACAAGACTGAGGCGAAAAGACGGGCTGACGGAATCCTGTCCTGGCACCCGAACCGTCTGTCGCGCAATGCGCTGGAAGCGGGACAAATCATCCAGATGTTGGATGACGAATTGATCAAGGACATGTTCTTCCCAGCCTATTCTTTCCACAATGATGCTTCGGGGAAAGAACACCTCTTTATGGAGTTTGCCCGCGCCAAGGGTTATTCTGATCAGCTCTCGATTTCTGTCATGCGTGGGAACTCCAGCCGTGAACGGGAAGGCGCTATGATTTACATGTCGAAGTTTGGATATCGCAAGAAACGGGAAATTCCGGAAAAGCCTGCTTTATGCAGTCTGTTTCCAATCCCCTGCGAGACCGACTTTCCCATTGTACAGCGCATGTTCGCACTTCGACTCAAAGGAAACAGCCTTAAGGATATCGAGCTGACGTTGAAGCGTGACGGGCTTCGGACTCGCACAGGCAAAATGTGCAAGAGCCGTATCGGGCGTATATTGTCTGACCCCTTCTATCACGGCAAATGGATCATCAATCAGGACAAGAAGAATGAGCGGGTCAAAGACCTGTTAGCCATGTGTCTGCCAGATGGAACCCGCTTCACACCGGCCATCAGCGAGGTCGAATTTCTGAATTGTCAGACCGACCACGGCAAGATCCACCGCCAGCACAAGAAAATCAAACACATCAACCCGTTTCCAGTGCCCGTTATTTGTGAACGCTGCGAGGGTAAGATGCGGCCCTGCTGGAAACAGATCAAGCGGGCTGGCGGCGTTCTGGAAAAACAGCTTGGTTATGAATGCCAAACCCGGATCGATGGCGAGCGTTGCAAGCAATCTCGCCTAAAAGCCGAGGTTCTCTACAACCACATTGCGCATGCTCTCCAGACACTGAAGCTGGATAAGAAGCAATACCAGCGGTTTCTGATTGGCTCCGAGCATTTCATTCGGCGCAAAGCGGAAGTGCTAAAACAAGATCGTATCAAGCAAACCAAGATCACCCAAAAGCTCAAGGCTCGTAAACTTGATCTGTTGAAGCAGAAGGCCACGCTGGTCGGCGAAGGCGCGCTGACCGCCGCTGATGTGAAGCTACTGAACGAGGAGATCAATGAAGTGGCTACGCACCTGCGCGCAGCTGAAATTCTGCAGCGAGAACTGGCCAGCGACATTCGGCAGAAAAGCATCGGCTTCCGTCAATTTATTGAACTAAGCCAAAACCTGCATCAGCATTGGCTTGACGCTGATCTGGCTCAAAAACAGAAAATATCGGAAAAATTATTATTGAACCTGTCTATTGAAAACCGGGAAATCTGCTCCCAGAGCTGGTCGCCAGCCTTTGCAGGCTGGCTAAAACAGCCAGATTTCCTTGTTGGTACACGCCAGCCTACAAACCTTGAACCTTACTTTGATCGCTTGTGGAAAGGCTTCATCACCAATCAGGCATATTGGGATGATTTCTATGAAATGCTTTATACGACCCAAAATAACTCTCATTTTCGCAAGGGGTAATTTCATTGAACCTAGCAGCCGCACGTTCTTGTATTGTTCTGAGGTTTGTGATATATTCGGATGATTGAAGGGAACTCTGAATTTATGGCCAAAAACACTGAAAAAACCGGCAAGAAAGCAGCTTCTGCTGCTTCGAAAACACTACGTAGTAAATCTGCATCGAAGACGGCTAAGTCTGCCGCTGGGTCGGCACTATCGCAAAGTGGAACTACCAAAGAAACTAAGGCGAGAGCAGCTTCTGCCGCCTCAAAAACACTGAGCAGCAAGACAGTTTCTAAAACCGCAAAATCCGCTGCAGCGTCTACGCTCACACAGCGAAGAAATAAAAGTAAGCGCTAGAGACGCGACCTTCAGCCTGTTGATTCAAAAACATCAGGTGCAAGTTATTCCGGTGTGCCGATGCATAGGTGTTTCTTATTGAAGCCGGTATCACCTTCTTTATGAGCACATCAGCTTAGCATGAAGTGTCATAGCCGATATCGAGCTCCCATTGCCCTCACTTATCGACTAATCAGTTTGATTTAATGTATTGATGGTTCATCAGTCAGGTGTAGCACCTGCATGGGTTTCGCCATTTCTCGTTTTACGATCTCATCCAGAGAACATTGTGCCCTGGATTCCTGTATTTTGCTTTTCATCGTTTTCCAAACATTCAAGGTCCCTCTTGGGAGATTAACTTTAGTTAGAAAACTATCGAGCTCTGCAACAACGGAATCGATGAGGTCTGGAGGGATTTGGAAACGAACTGACTCCTCAAAAAGCCAGTGCGCGCGAACCCGGAAACAAAGATCAAGATCTTTGGTCTTATCAGCCAATTTTACAGCCTGAATGTACCAATTTCGCCCTTCGTTCACTGCGCCCGTTGTGAATGAAACGAGCCCTTTAGTCGCACAGGTAACCGGGTCACTCTGCCAATTTGGGCTAGCTTTCACGAAAGCATCCATCTGCCTAGTCGCTTCGTTCCCGCGCTTGGCCATGCAAAGAGCTACTATCCGATTGTTAAGCAGAAGCTTGGACATGGGGTTGGCTTTGAGGCCTACATCGCAAAAATTTAGCGCGGCATCGGCATCAAACACTGTTCCTAGTGCATAAAAGGAACCTTCGGCAGCTACAAAACTCGAGAAGGGCTCCTCGCTCTGCCAATCTTTTAGGCGTGCAATAGCGACAGCCCACTCTTCTTGGTTCATGGCTTCATATGCGGCGGCTTCATTCACAACGCTGACACCAAGTTCGGAGAGCTTTGGTCTCAATGTGATCCCATCTCTTGAGTTGAGCCACGATGCTTGTGATAACGCATTGGCAGTAGGCTCGGACAAGCTCTGTTCAACTAATCTCAGGCCTCGTTTATGTGAGCCAGTTGCCATTTCCAGCGTCCCCATCGCTGAAGCTAATTCACTCAAAGTAAGAGGGCTGTGATCGCCAGCGGAAAGTACTTTCCTGCCTGTGCCAATCGAGTTTGGAGTCAGATCTAGCAAGTCGGACAACGCAATTTCAGCTGCTTGCACCCAGGGATCGAATCTTATTCGATCGGACATTGCAAGCGCTTCCCTTGCCAAAAATGGTGCCTCTTCGAAGTCTTTTGTACCAACTGCATGAACGCTGAAACGACAAAGTGAACGAAGAACAAAGCGATCGTCCGGCGCTAGAGCCAACGCTGCTTGAAATGCCTTGGAGGCATTTTTGGTGCTTCCGGAAAAGGTATGCAGGCGAGCCAATTCCACCCAAAGATGCGCGTTTCTAGGGCCTTCAGACAGTTTGCTTCGCGCTTCTGCTATCTGCTGATTCAAGCTTGGCTTTGCTACGAGCAACGACATTGGGTCTTCGATTTTTTCTCCGAGCACAAAGTTTGCTAACCGGCGAGCTAACAGTTTGGCTTTCCTTGTTTGTCGGATTTGCCTTGCAGGCGGAAAAAATGGTGTTTTATCACTTACAGAAGCGGCAATATCAATTGCGGACAACGCATTCTCGAAACTTGGATTTTCGCACCAATTGTCCAGTGCTGAAGTCGCTCTTTTCTCCAGGGCCAGACTTGGCAAAGGCGTTATTGTCAGGTTACCGACAGATGCGGTCTCTATTTCTGGGGTTTCATTTTTCGCCCAAAGCTTCGGAATAGGTTTTCGGCTATGACCGTCTTGATCGTTCAATTCCGTAGCACCTTTTTTGATAGAAGATCGAAAAGTGATGTCACTCTTTGCAGATCGTATTTTGGCAAATTACGGGCAGTATTTGCCGGATCGCCGCGCTGTACTGGGTCCGGTGATGTAAGAGCTCGAATTAAAGGTACAAGCTCTAATAGGCAATCCTGATGCTTCGAATCCCAATTGCCGCTGATCGCTTCGGGTAATAATGCCATAGCCGATGCGTGCGCGTCGATTAGATACGGGAGTACGGCTGAATAGTCTTCGGTCCAGTTTACCGGTTGATGTTGAGGTTGAATGAAGTTCTGCAGAATTGGGGTTAGCGGAGCACCCGATAAGAAAAAATAACCCATGCTTCCAAGTAGATAAACGTCTGCTGGGGCTCTTGATGAAAAAGCCACTTTGTTGAGTTGCTTCGTGTATTCTATTTTGTACCCCCACAGCTCTGGGGGTACATAAGTTCGATCACCGACGCATATCATTTCATCCCATGGGCCGTTGATATTGTCCGCTGTCGCGCGTCCCAAGTCCCCTAACTTTTGAACCGCCTCTGTAAACACCAGAACGTTGGATGGCTTAATGTCGTTGTGCGCAATACCTTGCTGGTGAAGCTGATTAACACCAACAGCAATGTTATGCAGCGCCCGTAGAAACCAGGATGGCGTTTCGCGCTCTTGAGCTAGCGCGGAAGAGCGCACATCGCCTAACGCTTTCTCAAATACAATGAAAAAAACAATGTCTCGAACGCCACCATGCTCGACTTCGCGATCGCCATAATCAAGCGCTGTCACAACTCTATCCATATTGTTGCCGCTGCAAAAATCTAGAACTCGTCTCTCAAAACTCTGTTCGCTCGCGGCTCGACTCATTCGGTCCAGCAAAGGCACTTGTGAGTCTGCCCTGGTCAAAAGCCCAACATCCGTTGCCTTTAGAAAAGCTTCGGACCCGTTGGAGTGCTTCGCTTTGTAAGCAACGGAAAATGTGCCTCCAGTACCCTCATCATTGGAAATTCGCTCTATCGGTGTCCAATGTCCATCGCGCTTTTGACCGATTAGATCAAACCCAATCAGATTTGCTGAAGGTGTATCTTTATTGATCACATTTGCTCCCTACGAATCGCCTCTAAGAGTAATTATATCTGAATAACTGAAGTTCGGAATACTATCAAAGTAATCGCAGAACCCCTCACTTTTGCGATGAGAGAAATATTCGCCAAAAGGCCGTAGTTCTTTTCGCAAAAGTCTGCCGCATAAGTACGATAGTTTTGCCTTAACTTTTGCGAATGAAATTTGGCTACGCCCGAGTATCTACGACAGACCAAAATCTTGATCTTCAGAGGGATGCACTAAATACATGTGAGAGTGATCGAATTTTTGAGGAGATGATATCGTCCAGAAAGAAGGATCGCCCTGTGTGGAATAACCTTTGTGCTATGCTGCGCGAAGGAGATGTTGTTGTAGTTTACAAACTGGACCGCATCGCTCGATCAACACGAGAACTATTAGACATTATGGACCGGTTTCGTGAGCAAGGCGTGGCGGTAACATCACTGCATGAGCCTTGGGCCGACACAACAACACCTAGTGGCAAGATGATCATGACGATCATGGCTGGGATTGCCGAATTTGAGCGCGACCTTATTCAGCAGCGGGCCAAAGATGGACGGGAAGCTGCTAAGCGCCGTGGCGTGCATATGGGAAGGCCAGCCAAACTGAACAAAGGGCAGATCGGATTGATCGCCGACGCACGAAATAATGGGCGGTCAGTTAAGGAACTCGCCATCAGTTTCGGTGTTAGCCGGGACACAATCTATAGGGTGTTGGCGCGGTAGGCCGGCGCTCACAGAATATATCGCGAAACAGTTACCCACTTTCGCTTTTGAACAAAGCAAAGCTCAACGGAACCTGTATCGCTTTTATCAAAACCGCACGTCTCTCGGGCCCTAACTGTCACGGCCTGATACATTTTTTATCACCTTACTCCAAATTCTTGATGTCACTGGAGATAGATAATCACTTGCCTCAAGAAGCAGACCAACTTGATCAAGCTCTAAGCTGATCGCCTTATACATTCTAGTCGCAATTCCCTGATTTCGGTGTTTTTCATCTACGAAAACGAATTGCAATCGAACATTTCTGCCCACATGCGGCGTATAGAATTCCGCGTACCCAACAAGATTACCGCTTAAATCATAGTCGAAGCGCCAACATTTGCCGCTTTGCCCTACCCGTTTCATTGAGAGGTTTGGGTTAGAGAAACGCGCCTTTCTTTGCAAAGCGCACAATGCGAGATGCGCCCCTTTATCTAAACCGACGAAATCGTGTCGTTTTGATTCAATTGGATTTTATTAGGAAATTATTTGATCAATCCCTGTGAGTTTCGCTCGAACTTTCGAGTCCAAGTGTTTTTCAAATTCACCAAGGTCGTATGATCTATATTTTAAACAATCGAATGCTTTGATGTCAAAAGGAAGTGATTCGAATTCGTCTTCATCGCAAATCAAAATATACGGCTTTTTCAGCGCCATCGCGTACCCCAGTTCAAGGAATACATTCGCATTTGCGTGCGTAACATCAGCGATCAAAAATTGGCAGTTGGCAATGTAGCGTTTAATCGTTCGGAATATGTCTTCATCACCGTCCGGATTTGCGACAGACAACTCGTTGGCGGCAACACACTTGATACCGTGCTTTTCAACCATTCGTTTCCAAAACCTGCTGTACATGGTGGAAGTTTTATCTCGATAAGGGAGCGCCGCAAAAACGACATTGGTGAGCTTGCTGTCGTATTCTGCGTCCGTGTCGAAACTTGTTGAGACCTCCTGATTGCTTGTTGGTGGGTTCTCGCGACGTTCATTTGCTTTTGCTTCTGTTCGTATCGTGGAGGACGTACGATAGTTCTCCAAATTCAAACCAAGGGCCACCTGCTCTGCGTCAAACGGAGAGTTCAAAGTATCTCGGATGGAAAAGTAATCTTTAATGTATTTTGACTTGTCGATCGCGGTCAAGAACCTCGCGAAATCACTTTTTTCGAAACCTAATGGTAACTCAAGCATGGCGTACCAAATTGATTCCTCGCTCATATTAAATATGCGACTGTAACTGCTCTCTATGTTCATCGCGAATTGATCTGAAGCGATGATTCCCATTAGCTCGCTTATAGCGCCGATTTCTTCCCTATGAGAAATCTCCAGCAGGACGTAGATTCTATCGTCAGACAGAAACCTGATGTTTATATACTTCTCTTCGGTGTCCGACGTAATGTAACAAGCAGGTGTCTTTGCATAAACACCATCGTAAAAATTATCGATAATCTCTGTCTTCGGGATACGCAACTTGCCTGATAACAAGTTGAAGTCGTTAAAAACAATTTTTTCGCGATCTCTTTTGATCGAATAGAAGTAGTTGAGACGCTGTGCTGATATACCCCACCTATTGCTACCCTCGGTCATACGAATGAAATCGTACGAGTTAGAGATAATTTCAGAGATTAAGTAGTTCGGTCTTATGTTAGGTTTGCCGACGTGGTTTCTGGTATCGGTCGTACCGTCATAAATATTGGAGTAGTTTCCAAGATCAGCGATCACGAACAAATTGTGAGTAGACACGTCATCATTGGCGTACTCCGTCAAACTTTCGTAGACAAGAATATTCACATTATGCTGAACCAGCGTGTCAATAACACTTCTGACCGCTCCCGCTTCATTTTTTAGTTTGATACTAAAATTCCAAATATCACCCCAATTTGAGGGGTTGATAGTGGTAACAATAAGTTCCTTCCTTGAGGGGCTAGGCTCCAGACTCAATCAGATCCAGAATGCGACGAGGATTGCAAGTGCGATGGTTGACAGGAAGTTGCGAGCGAGCTTGTCATACCGGGTTGCCGCGCGCCTGAAGTCCTTGATCCGACAGAAGGCGTTTTCGATGA
>JAJFFK010000036.1 GCA_021776655.1 Henriciella sp.
CTAGGTTCTGTTGACAAAGTGGATTCCCATATGTCTCGAAGCATGATTCAAGCTTTCTTTTACGGAGGCTGTCATGGTTCGTGGTTTGATGTCAGATGTGGAATGGGGTTTCTTTGAGCCTTTCCTGATTACCACAGGGGGCAAACGTGGGCGCCCGCCGCGCGATCACCGCCTTGTTCTGGACGGCGTATTTTGGCTAGCTCGCACGGGGGCGCAATGGCGTGACTTGCATGAGTATTTCGGCAAATGGTCGAGTATCTATCGACAGTTTCGCCGTTGGACCATATCCGGGGTTTGGGAGTTAATGCTCGAAGCCCTGAATGACAGCAAAGCCGTACCAGACAGCGTGCAGATGATCGACAGCACGATCATCCGGGCGCACCATCAGGCAGCTGGCGCAAAAGGGGGACTCAAAAACAGGGTTTTGGGCGCTCAAAGGGTGGCTTCACGACGAAAATTCATCTCAGGACAAACGCCGAAGGTTTGCCAATGAAGGCTGAAATCACCGGCGGTGAAGTGTCGGACTATAAGGGATATGATCTGGTGATGGCACGGGACTTACCGCCTGCGAAGGTGTTTCTGGCTGATCGTGGATACGACAGCAACGCCATTCGCGCCGACATCGAAGCGACGGGCGGCACGCCGGTTATTCCCGGGCGAAAGTCACGCAAAACCGCGATTGTCATTGATGACTACATCTATGCTCTGCGCAACCGTGTCGAACGCTGTTTCAATAAACTGAAAAACTCACGCCGCGTGGCAACACGCTACGACAAAACAGAAGACAGCTATCTCGGATTCATACATATCGCCGCGCTAAGGCTGTGGATCAAATACTTTGTCAACAAGACCTAGACTATTCGCAAAAGCGACTGGACCGACCGGCAAAGTATACGCGCTCACGCCGGATCCTGAATCTGGTCAGCCGCAACTTGAAGATATCGCGAGCGATGACATCAACTATGCCAATGTGGATGTGAGACCCTTGACCGCGGGCGCACCGATCACCTCGCCTGAACCGCTTGATGTCTTGTGGACCAGCCAGAATTACCACGATCTGAAGAACTTGCCCCCGCCTGTCACAACCGGTGTAATCAATGCAATGTTGTTTGCTACGCTCAAACCCGGCGGTCTGTATATCGTCATCGATCACGCCGCTGCTGACGACGCTCCGGACGATGTTACAGACACATTGCACCGGATCAGAGAAGCTGTTGTCCGCGAAGAGGTCGAGGCGGCTGGATTTGTATTCGTTGAAGACAGCAGCGTGTTGCGGAACCCATCAGACCCACGAGACCTAGGTGTGTTTGACGACGCCATCCGCGGCAACACCGACCAGTTTGTGCTGAAGTTTCGCAAACCCGAATAGGGGACAGCCTGAGTAGTGTCTGTAACGGGCGCATTAGCGGACATTAGTCTGTCGGTTCGGTATGAGTGTCCGCGTTTCCAAAATTCGTGGTTTCGAACGATAAAAGTCGAGCTTCTACGTCCTCGTCGAGAGTCGGCAGTGAACGCAATAACCCCTCCCAGTCCACCAACAAGCTGTTGATGGACTTTCGATCTTCGCTTGAAATTTGCTTATTCTCGTACAAAAAACGACAGACGGAACTGTAATAACCTAAGCTCGATGGTTTGAGATTTTTCAACAACTTCGCATCGTTTATTTGAACAAGCTTCTCGTCTACCAATCCGCAAATCGCTTCGACTTTTGAGGCAAGTGCGGAAATGCGCTTGCCCGTATCCTTATCAGCTAGCTCGAGGCCCGCCTCAATTTTTGCGAGTAAGCGTCTCTCATATTGTTCTTGTTTAAGTGCTATTCGAGATAGTTGCGAACTAATCTCCTTCGCGATGTTTTCTTGTTCGATCGTTAGGTGACTAAGCTGCCAGCGCCAATGCCGACGAGCGTCTCCTGTTCGATACAGCTCGACTAAGTACCAGGCGGCCATAGCCGGTATGCTAGCTGAGACAATTCCCGCAGGAAGTCGGTCGTTTCCATGCCTCCACAACCAACCGAGCGCGTCGAGCCTTTCTGGGATTGAAGCCACTGCAACCACTGACAAAAGAAGCACTAGAAGCAGGAAACACTCCCGGCGCTTTTCCTTCGTTGTCTTCTTTTTGGTGGTTATTTTGGGGCTCGTTGAGGTTCCACCGTGTAGCGGATTACTTGTTGAAATATCCTTGACGCCGCTGTCCTCAATCGGTTGAACAATCTCATCGGCTAGCTGCAGAACATCGTGGGTGTAACGCCGCATCGATAAGTTCTGTAGGGCTAAGTAAGCGAACAATACGAAAGGCAGCGCGAGCCAAAAAAATGCTGCCGCAATGAACCGTATCCCCTCCAAAGTTGTGTTTGACCCCTCAACGCCACTTGCCGGAGGTCCTTTACAATTGAGGAAAGTTTTCGGCGACACCACCCGCAATCCAGGCAAAATAAATTCCAAGTATGGAGGATTGGGTAGCGCATCAATTCTCGAGATTTTCTCGCAGATAGAGATTGCGGATTCGCAAGATGGTGCGTTGTATTTGCCGTCTGTATAAACGATAATCGACGCACCTCCGAGTTCATGATTATCGAGAAGTTCTTGAAGTGCATTGGAAACAATCGTGCTTCCACCCGATGCAGGAGGGTCCAAAACGAGGTCTTGCGGTGGCGCCGAAGGTGGATCGATAGAAACCAAAGCATCGCAGTCGGTGATATTGTCTCCAGCAAAAATTTTGACTGATACCAGATCAGTGGAACCCATCGCGTCTACGCGCGCTTTTACATCGGCGACTGCGTCATCGCGAAATTCCCACATCGATTCGGAGTTTTCGATCAGAAAGAAGGAGGTGTCACGACTCGTTGTTTGAGCGGCCGAGCTTGTTAACAAGAAGACTGCAATAAAAATGGCAAAACGGAGCAGTGACTGTCGCATATTCGCCCGTTAGTGCGATTCTATGTTCTTTTTGTGTTCACGCTATCAATGTCTCCTAATGGGATCAAGCAGTCCTACCGGCTTCCCTCGCCTTGCTCAGCCTCTACGTCTTCGCGTGGCACACGACGGGTAGCCATGTGTAACCTTTAACGAAAGAGCTGGAGACGCGGCTGGGTTCGTCGAGGACTTCGATATGGTCAAAGCGCGCGAGGATTTCTTCCCAGAGGATACGTAGCTGCAGTTCGGCGAGACGGTTGCCGACACAGCGGTGGACACCAAAGCCGAAGGAGATGTGATTGCGTGCCTGTTTGCGGTCAATGATCAGGCGGTTTGGATCCTCGTCCCAGAAGCTTTCGTCGCGATTGCCAGAGACGTACCACATCGCGATCTGGTCGCCTTTTTTGATCGTCTTATCGTGCATTTCAACATCTTCGAGCGCGGTGCGGCGCATATAAGCGAGCGGCGTTTGCCAGCGGATGAATTCCGAAACCATGTTCGGGATCAAGCTGTGATCGACTTTCAGCTTGGCGTATTCTTGCGGAAACTGGTTAAGCGCATAAACCCCGCCGGACATCGAGTTGCGGGTCGTGTCATTGCCGCCAATGATCAGCAGAATGACATTGCCGAGCAATTCCTGAGGGTTCATGTCGCGCGTCGCCGGACCGTGGGCAAGCAGGCTCATCATATCATCAGCGGGTGGCGCGGCTTTACGTTCATTGAATATTGCCCAGAAGGTCTGGCCGCAATTGGTCAACTCTTCGCGCCATTGCTCCATTCCGCCCGGACAGATGTCAGGGTCGCGCGGATTGGTGGTGATGTCAGACCAATGGGTCAACTCACGGCGACGCTCCTGAGGGTAGTTGAACAGCGTGGCGAGCATCATCGCGGTAAGCTCTATCGACACCGCATCGACCCAATCGAACGGTTCACCGACGGGCAGGCTATCAAGGACGGCCTGTGTGCGCTTTCGGATCAGGGGCTCGTAATCGCGCAATTTGGTTGGCGCGACAGCGGGTTGTGCGGTCTTTCGTTGGGCCGAATGGATCGGCTCATCCGAAGAGATGAAGCTGCGACTGACAATGTCAGACATCTGATTGCCGAGTGTAATGCCGCCAAGCGTGGACTCAGACGAAAACCGCTTGTGGTCGGTGTCAATCGCCATGATGTCCTTGTAGCGGGTGACTGACCAATAGGGGCCAAGGAAACTGTCAGGCGTCCAGTGTAGCGGGTCTTCTTTACGCAGGCGCTCAAACCGGTCCCATATCTTGTTCTGACGCCAGATCTCAACGTCGACCATGTCCAGCGTTTCGAGATCCAGATCGCTGGCCGATGGCACTTGACCGCCGCGTTCGAGATAATTTGGCTGTGACGGTTTGCGGTAGCTAAGCGTTGGACGCTCCAGTGAGAATTTCGATAGTGGTGCCGTATCAGCCATGGTCTAACTCCCTGGGGTGCGTTCGAGCTTATCGTATGTCTTTCCTGGTATAAGTGAATAGGAACCGGATGAAAATTTCGACTTCCCACGCGTCAGGTGATCTGTCCTTTTGAGGCCGCAACGAGTTGGTTGAGTGTTTTCAGAGCGTTACCCTTATCCAGGGCCGCGGCGGCTTGTGCTGCGCCATCCCTCAGGTCGCTTGCACGCCCGAGAATGTGCAGACCCGCCGCAGCATTCAGGACCACGGCATCGCGAAAAGGCCCGGTGCGCCCTTCCAGCAATTCGCGGATGGCCAGCGCGTTTTCATCGGGCTTGCCGCCTTGTAATGCAGCAAGGGGAGATCGGGTCAGGCCGGCGTCTTCCGGCTTTATAACGCGCTTGATCAACACGTCGTCCATGATCTCGATGATTTGAGTTTCACCGGCAATGGAGAGCTCGTCTATGCCGCCCATATTCGCGTCAGTGCCGTGGACGATCCAGGCGCGCTTGATGCCGAGATCGCGTAGCGCTGTCGCCATCGGCTTGAGCCAGCGCGGTTCTGATACGCCGAGGATCTGATGCGTGGCGCTGGCCGGGTTGGACAGCGGCCCGAGCAGGTTGAAGATCGTGCGGATGCCAAGTGTCGCCCGCACCGGGGCGACATGGCGCATGGCGCTGTGATGGCTGCGTGCAAACAGGAAGCCGACATTCGCCTGATCGAGACAGGCGCGGAAGCGGTCTTCGTTGAGGTCAAGTTCCACCCCCAGCGCTTCGAGCACATCGGCGCTACCGGTCTTGGGCGGCACTGAGCGATTGCCATGCTTGGCCACCTGGCCACCGCAGGCTGCGATAAGGATGGCCGACGCCGTGGATGTGTTGAGGCTGGTCCAGTCGAGACCGCCCGTGCCGCAAGTATCGAGGACATCGCCGTCGAGCGCAATCGTGCGGGCATTGGCGCGCATGACCATTGCTCCGGCGAGCAGCTCCGCCCCGGTTTCGCCGCGCACCGCCAGCCCCATCAGGAAAGCCCCGATCTGTTCGGGCTGTGCTTCACCAGAGAGCAGGGCCTCAAAGGCCGCCTCAAGCTGTGGTGGCGATAGGGCCTGGCCAGCGGCAAGGGTTTTCAAGGCGGTGGTCAGCGTCAAATCAGTCATACCCTCGGCCTAGCGCGTCAGGGGCGATCTGAACAGACAGCGTATCGATCAATTCATTCGCCATTCGCTTTACAGGCGAGTTATGCATGATACCTTCGCTGAAAAACCGGGAGAATGATTATGAAAATGATGGTGACTTTGCTGGCAACATCTAGCTTGCTGGTATTGGGCGCGTGCGAAACGGTCCAAGGCTATTTGGACGGAGGTGACGAAGATGTCGCCATCAGCGCCGAGGATGAGACGGTCAGTCAACCCGATATTGAGGCTGTCGAGACGGTTGAAACTGTTGCGCCAGCAATTGAGAAAGCGGCTGAGCCAGTGGCAGAGAAAGCGGCCGAGCCACAGACCGCTGCAGAAGCGCTGCAAGCGGTTCTGGATGCGCAACCCGAAGATGTTCAGGCCCGCTATGATGCCCGTCATCCTGCCGACACGCTTGCTCTGTTCGAGATTGAACCGGGAATGATCGTGGTTGAAGCGCTGCCGGGTGGCGGCTGGTATTCGAAAATTCTGATGCCATATCTCGGCGCCGACGGAACGATTGTTGGCGCGCAATATCCTGACGACATGTGGGCCAAACTCTTCAGAGATGCTGATCCAGAGCGGATTGCAGCGCGGGTCGAAGCGACGGCAGGTTGGGTTGATACGGCGACCGAGTGGGGCATTGAAGATGGCCCGGCAATCAAGTCGTTCCAGATGACGACGGCGCCAGATGAGAAAGTGGATCTGGTCGATGCGGTTCTGTATATTCGGGCTCTGCACAATATGAACCGGGCGGACGAGGACCATTCGACATTTAACACGGCGATTGCAGAATCTTATCGCATCCTCAAGCCGGGCGGCATTGCAGGTGTGGTTCAGCACCGTGCACCTGAAGCCAATTCAGACGAATGGGCGGTTGGTAATGCAGGTTATATGAAACAGAGCTATGTCATCAGCAGCTTCGAAGCGGCTGGGTTTGTCCTCGAAGAGGCCAGCGAGATAAATGCCAATGCGGCCGATGTTCCGACCGAGGACGATATTGTCTGGCGCCTGCCGCCGGTGCTTGGCCGCTATGAAGAGGGCACGCCGGAACATGACGCTGTGGTTGCAATTGGCGAGTCAGACCGGATGACCCTGAAATTCCGCAAACCTGAAATGGCTGCCGTGGAAGATGTGGTTGAGGATGCCGTGGAGGCCGTAACCGAAGCCGTCGAAGATGCAGTCGAAGTGGTGACCGGCGACGAGAGCTGAGCGCACACTTAAAGATTGCAGATATTGAGAAGGGGGCTGAACGGCCCCCTTTTTTTACGCGACTATTGCAAGAAAATTCCGCAACACTGCATGGCCGTGTTCGGTCAGGATGCTTTCGGGGTGGAATTGTACACCGTAGAGCGGGCGGGTGACGTGGCGCACAGACATGATCTCGCCGTCAGCGGTGAAGGCGTCGGCGACCAATGTATCGGGCAGATCTTCGGCGCAGATTGACAGAGAGTGGTAGCGCACCGTGTTGAACGTCTCGGGCAGGCCATTGAACAATGGGCCGCCTGTATGGGTGATCGCGCTGATCTTGCCATGGCGGATTTCGCGCGCGGCGACGATCGTGCCGCCCATTGCCTGTCCGATACTCTGATGACCGAGACAGACGCCGAGAATGGGTAAGGTTGCGGGCGCCTCGCGGATCAGATCGACGCAGATGCCCGCCTCATTCGGCGTGCACGGGCCGGGCGACAGGACGATGCCATCTGGTGTCAGTGCGAGGGCTTGTGCGACGCTCAACTCGTCATTGCGGATGACCTGCGTGGTCGCGCCGATTTCCTCAAGATAGTGGACCAGGTTCCAGGTGAAACTGTCATAATTATCGACGACGAGGATGGATTTCCGGCTCATGGCCGACATCTCTTGCCGAGATAGCCCTCATGCTGAGCTTGTCGAAGCATACAGGGCGGGTGGCAAGCCTTGCGTCTCGCCTCCTTCGACAGGCTCAGAATGAGGGACCTCTCTGACATCGCTGTTTGGTTCCGGCTCATTGATCGAACTCATACGCGGCGGCGAGGGCGGCGGCTTTTTTCAGGGCATTGGCTTTGTGCAGGGTCTCGTCGAACTCGTATTGCGGGTTGCTGTCGAGGACGACACCGCCGCCAGCTTGAATGTGAAGCTGGCCATCTTTCAGAACAGCCGTGCGCAGAGCGATACAGGTGTCGAGGTCGCCGTTCCAGCCGAAATAGCCGATGCCGCCGCCATAGATCCCGCGCCGCGATTGTTCCAGCTCGTTGATAATCTGCATCGCTCGTATTTTCGGCGCGCCTGAGACCGTCCCAGCGGGCAGGCCAGCGAGCAGGGCGTCAACACTGTCGAGCCCCTCACGCAGGTCGCCCTCGACCTGCGACACGATGTGCATGACGTGGCTGTAGCGCTCGACGATGAAGCTCTCTGTGACTTCGACACTGCCATAGGCGGCGACGCGGCCAACATCATTGCGGCCAAGATCAAGCAGCATCAAATGTTCAGCCATCTCCTTGTGATCCGCGAGCAGGTCGGCGGCGCGGTTTGCATCTTCTACCGGATTACCAGATCGCGGACGTGTACCCGCAATCGGGCGGATCGCGACGCGGCCATCGCGCACCCGCACCAGGATTTCCGGGCTCGACCCGATCAGGCGCACAGCGCCAAGGTTCATATGGAACATGAAGGCGGATGGGTTGAGGCGGCGCAGGGCGCGGTACAGGCTGATGCTTTGGCGCTTGTACGGGGCCGAGAAACGCTGCGACGGTACGACCTGAAAGATGTCGCCTGCCTTGATATAGGTCCGCGCCGTATCGACCATCTCGAAATACTGGTCTTTGGTCGTGTTGGAGGTGAACTCCAGTTCTTCGGGTTGACCTTCGCGCGGGCTTAGCGGCGGCGGTCTTTCGAGGCGGCTTTCGACCTTGTCGAGCAGGGCATTGGCGCTGGCCGCGTCGCCCGGCGCATGGCGGCCGATCAGGATCAGCTGCTGGTAGAGATGATCAAACACCAGAACGACACCAGGAATGACCAGCAGAACCTCGGGCACATCAAGATCGTCGCGGCCCGTGATCTCAACCGGTTCAACGTGCTGGATCATGTCATAGCCGACATAGCCGAACGCGCCGCTGGCCATTGGCGGCAGGTCTTCCTCGCCACTGATTTCGGCCCGACCCAGGTCGGCGAAATGGCGTAAGGCGTCTATCGCGGTTCCGTCGAATTGTGTCGTCTCTGCGAAATCAACATCTGAGGCTATCTCACCAACACTGTCCTTGATCCGCATCCAGGCCAGTGGGTGCAGACCGATAAAGGAATAGCGCCCCAGGCGCTCGCCGCCATGGATCGACTCAAACAGAAACGAACCGGGCGTATCGGCGCCCAGTTTCATCATTGCCGATACCGGCGTTTCCAGATCCCCAGGCCTGCGTCGAACGATCAATTGATCTCGGGGCGAGCCTGACATCATTGTTGCGGTACGATGCTGCTCTTGTAAGACGCCAATGCTGCTTCGTTTATTTTGAGGTCTGTTTCACCCTGAATGCCGGCAAAGAAGGCCTGAAACAGGTCACTGGAAAGGTCGTTTTGCACTGTGCTGGCCGAGCCTTGGCTGAGCAAAGCCAGCGCTTCGGTGGGTGTGCGATTGATCTCTGTGACCTGCATGATCACATAAGCATCGGCGGAGGCGCGTGCCGTCAGGATATCACCTGTCCGTTTGGCATTGAACAGGCCACGGATTAAAACAGCAGGCAGGTTGGCCTGAGCGGTCACGCGCGTGAGCGGTGCGGGCAGGGACTGAACGTCGCTGACATATTCGGCGGCGGCCAAAGCCAGCGTCTGGTCACCCGATGCAATGGCGCGTTCGATGTCGGCGGCTGTTTCTTGCAATTGCGCCGCAGCTTTGTCCTGCATCCAGACGGCTGTCAGGATCTCGCGCACTTCCTCGAAGGCAGGTGCGCGTTCGGGCACGATGCGATCAACCCGGCCCATCCAGGTCACTTCCTCGTCGCCGAGGCGCTCTGTTGTGCCGCCTTCAGGACGCCCGAAGATCTTTTGGATAAGCTCAGGTGCCTCAAGCAGGACTGTGGACCGGGTGCCTTGCTCTGATAGCCCGCTCTGATCAACCGGTGCAAAGGTCAGAACTGGAACGCCAAGATCGAGGCCGATCGATTCCAGATCAGCTCCTGTGCCGATCAGATCGTCGAAGCGAGGCACGGCTTCGTAGTAAAGCCCGATTGCCTGTTCGCGGGCGAGGTCGTCAAAAATCTCCGCTTTGACAAGTTCGAACGCGACCTCATCACCTGGAATAATGTCTTCCAGGCGAATAATGGTCCATACGTTGTCAATCGGTTGCGGCCCGTAAATACCACCGGTCAGAGAGCCACGCTGGAAGACTTGTTCGGACAAGCGTTGATTGCCAATCGCCTCCTGACGGCCAGTTCGTTCCTGAACTGAGGAGAGACCGTCCAGGGTATCGGGTTGTGCGCCACCTGCGATTCGGCCAAGCGCGGCGCGGGCGGACGCTTCATCGGCAAAATTGAATTCAGTGAACCGGCGCGAATCCGGTCCCGTATAGCGCTCGGCTTTGTAGGCTTGGTAGAACGCCTCGACATCCTCGTCAGTGACATCGGCTTGCGACAGGAAATCGTCTGGGCTTATGCGGATGAGGCTGATCTGGCGACGCTCCGGTTCACGCAAGGCGGCGGCGCGTTCCTCGAACATCGCGGTTAAGTCTTCGTCCGTTGGGTCGTTGATAGCGGGCAATTGTGACTTTGACAGGATGAACCAGTCGGCATTGCGCTGTTCATTGGCAAAGGCGGCTTCGATCCGGGCCAGCGTGCCCGGCGCCTTGAGCGCGGCGTCTGGCAAAGCGAGCAGACGATTGATCGTCAACTGCTTCTCCAGGTCATCCTGATAGCCAGCCGGACTAAGCCGGTTGTCATCCAGCAGCGCGGCGTAGCGTGTGGGATCGAAGACACCCGTCGTATCAAGAAAAATCGGGGTTGTTGTAATTTCAGCTTTAACAGCGTCCTTGGTCGCAGTGAGACCGACTGAATCGGCATATGCGCGCAAGGCCAGGTTGGTCAGTTCGCGCTGGAACAATTGATCTATCAGACCGCTGTCCAAAGCTTGCTCTTTGGTGATTGAGCGGTCGCGCTCATCGCGCTGGCTGCGCAGTGCTAGCTCCACAGTGGTGTCAAACTGCTGGACCGAAATCTTTTTGTTTCCAGCCCCAACAAGGTTCTTGCCAAGGCCCCCGCCAAACACATCGGTGACGCCCCAGGCCGCCATTGCGGCGATCAAAAGCAAGAATAAAAGTCCGGCGGCTTTGGTCCGGAGCAGGGCGCGCATCATGGTGAGCATTTGGGTCGGCCTCGTTTGGGTCGCTTGTGTCAGTCACCACAGCTTGCTAGGCGAGCAGGATAACTTGTTCAAGATAGGGACTGGCATGGTTAGAACATTGATTGCAGGAAACTGGAAGATGAATGGACTAAAATCCGCACTTTCAGAGGTTGAACTTGTCAACGCAAAGCTGAACCAGCTGCCGGATAAAGCTGATATTTTGCTGTGTCCACCCGCGACTTTGGTGTGTGCGATGGCGGCGGTCGCTGGGCCGCGTTTGAAAATTGGCGGCCAAACCTGCCACACAGCTGAGTCTGGCGCACATACCGGCGATGTCTCTGCGCAGATGCTGGCCGATGCCGGGGCGTCTTATGTGATTGTTGGTCATTCAGAGCGCCGCGCTGATCATGCTGAAACAGACAGCGTGGTCGCCGCGCAAGCTGAAGCCGCGCTTGGCGCTGGGCTTGTGCCGATCATCTGTGTAGGTGAAACCCTCGACCAGCGTGAAGCTGGAGCGACGGCGCAGGTCATTACCGATCAATTGTCCGGGTCATTGCCGGATGCGCTGACCGGCGCGAATTTTGTTGTCGCCTATGAACCGGTCTGGGCGATCGGCACTGGCAAGGTCGCCTCGATTGAGCAAATTGAGGCCGTGCATACAGCTATTCGCGCGCTCTTGAGCGCCCGCTTTGGTGACCAGGGGGCTGGCACGCCAATCCTGTATGGTGGCTCAATGAAACCGGGGAATGCGGCGGAAATTCTTGGCGTCAATGACGTCAATGGCGGCCTGATCGGTGGGGCGAGCTTGAAGGCGAGTGATTTTGTCGCCATCTATGAAGCGGCTATCGCATAAGCGGTCTGAATTTGGACTGGCGCTAAGGGGTTGGCGAGAGCAAAATTAACGCGTATTGCCCGCGAATTGAATCTGCAGGAACCTGATTAAATGACCGTTATTCTCGTCGCCCATATTCTTGTGTCTCTGGTATTGATTGTCGTTGTCCTGATGCAGCGGTCTGAAGGCGGCGCATTGGGAATTGGTGGCGGTGGCGGCGGCGGGGCTGGTGGCGGTCTGATGTCAGGGCGCGGTGTTGCGGGCGCACTGGTGCGAACAACGATTGTTTTTGGCGCCATCTTTTTCGTGACCAGTCTGGTCATGACGACAATTGCGACCAGGAATGATCGCGGCGGGATTACCGAAATTCAGGAAGAGCTGAACGAAGATTTTGGCACGCGGACCGAGGATGGCGGACTGAACATCGAAGGTCTGGGTAATGTGCGTGATCCCGATATCACGATATCTGATGATCCGCTTGCAACCCCTTCTGCTGACCCGATTGTCGAACCGGGAACTGAGCCTGCCATCGAAGACGGCACCAGCGATCCACTCGCTGATCCACAGTAAAATTTCCCAATCGCGCCGTTTCCCCTATCGGGATAGCGCACGAATCAGGCAATCTGCATTTCCATGACACGCTATATTTTCATTACTGGCGGCGTGGTGTCCTCTTTGGGCAAAGGGATCGCTTCGGCGGCACTTGGTGCCTTGTTGCAGGCGCGCGGCTATAAAGTCCGCCTGCGTAAGCTCGACCCCTATCTGAATGTTGATCCCGGCACGATGAGCCCACGCCAGCATGGCGAGGTCTTTGTCACCGATGACGGCGCTGAAACCGATCTCGACCTTGGCCATTATGAGCGCTTCACCGGCGTCTCGGCGCGTCAGGACGACAACATCACCACGGGCCGGATCTATTCGACCATCATCGAGCGCGAGCGGCGCGGCGATTATCTCGGCGCAACCATACAGGTCATCCCGCACGTCACCAATGAGATCAAAGAGTTCGTTCTGTCCGATGCGGGCGAGGGCGTCGATTTCGTTCTGTGCGAGATTGGCGGAACGGTTGGCGATATTGAAGGCCTGCCATTCTTTGAGGCGATCCGGCAACTTGGCCAGGAACTTGGTTCAGAGCGCGCTTGCTTCATCCATCTGACATTGCTGCCCTACATTCCGGCGGCGGGCGAGATGAAAACGAAGCCGACGCAGCATTCGGTCAAAGAGTTGCGCTCGATCGGTATTCAGCCGCAAATCTTGCTGTGCCGTTGCGACCGCCCGATCCCGGAAACCGAAAAGGGCAAGATTGCCAGCTTCTGTAATGTCCGCCTCGCCAGCGTGATTGAAGCGCGCGATGTCGGTCATATCTATGATGTCCCCGCCGCTTATCACGCTGAGGGTCTCGATCGCGAAGTGCTGTGGCACTTTCGCATGGAAGACGCGCCGAAACCTGATCTGGCGCGCTGGGACGGGATTGCTCACACAGTCCATAATCCTGATGGCGAGGTTTGCATCGGTCTGGTCGGCAAATATACCGATGTGCCGGACGCCTATAAGTCGGTCGCCGAAGCCCTTGTGCATGGCGGTCTGGCAAATAATGTCCGGGTCAATGTCAAGCTGATCAATAGCGAAGAATTTGATGACGACCATAAGCCGCTGGATATTCTGGAAGGTGTCGATGGCATCATTCTGCCGGGCGGATTTGGCGCGCGCGGCGCACGCGGCAAGATGCGCGCGGCGCGGTTTGCACGTGAACGCAAAGTGCCATGCTTCGGGATTTGCTACGGCATGCAGCTCGCCGTGGTTGAGGCGGCGCGGAACTTGGCCGGGATCGAAATGGCGGCGACGTCTGAATTTGGCCCAACAGATGAGCCTGTGGTCGGCCTGATGTCGGAATGGACCAAGGACAATCAGAAAGTGACCCGCGATGCGACCACCGATATGGGCGGTACGATGCGGCTCGGCGCGTATCCGGCGCGGTTGCGCGAAGGCTCACGGGTGGCTGAGATTTACGGCAGCAATGATATTTCAGAGCGCCACCGGCATCGCTATGAGGTGAATGTTGGCTATGTCGAGCGGCTTGAAGCGGCCGGTATGACATTCTCTGGCATGTCACCCGATGGCTTGTTGCCGGAAATTATTGAGCTCGAAAATCACCCCTGGTTCATTGGCGTTCAATACCACCCGGAACTGAAATCACGCCCGTTTGAGCCCCACCCCCTATTTGCCAGTTTTATTGGCGCAGCGGTCACACAAAGTCGGCTGGTTTAGGCCCTTGCGCGAAATATAACGCGGCGGTATACGCCCGATTTGAATTTAACAGGGCATGTGCCCTCGACCAGACGGATTTGAGACAATGGCTGTCCCCAAGAGTAAGATTTCAACGTCACGCCGTGGCATGCGCCGGTCGCATGATCGCCTGAAGGGCAATACATTTATCGAAGACGCAGAGAGCGGCGAACTGCGCCGTCCACATCATATTGACCTGAAAACCGGCATGTATCGCGGTAGACAAATCCTTGAGCCAAAGGACGACTAGAGGTCTGATTGGACGACAAGATTTCAAGAAACCCTCGTCAGAAATGGCGGGGGTTTTCTCTTGTGTGGCTGACATTGGCTTCCCTTGCGGATAGTTTACAAGCGCCCGCGACAGGCTCAAACTTCGTCCAAACGGGGCCCAAACGGGAGAGTGTCATGGCCGCGCGCCGGACCAAACCGCAGGACGACCTGATCAGCGATATGGTGACTCTACAGGCGCACGGCGTGCCAATTGATGATGAGGAATTGCGCACCAATCTTCAGTCGCTGCTTGTCGGCGGCAATCTGACCACCACAGACCTGATCGGCAACGGCGTTTGGTTGTTGCTGACCCACCCGGATGAATTGGCCAAGCTGAAAGCAGAGTCCAGCCTCGCCTCTGCGATGGTTGAGGAAGTATTGCGCTATGAATCACCGGTTGCGATGACGTCGCGCGTGATGTCAGAGGATCGTGATCTGGCGGGGTGCCCGATGCAGCACAGCCAGTCGGTTTTCACGTCGCTGCATGCGGCTAATCGTGACGCGGCGGTGTTTGAGCAACCGGATCAGTTCAATATCACCCGCGAAAAAGTCTCACATGTCGCCTTTGGCGGCGGACCGCACACCTGTATTGGCGCCCCATTGGCGCGGATTGAGGCGCGCCGGGCGTTTTCGCTGCTGTTTGAGAAGTATCCGAATATGCGTCTTGCCGAACAGGATCTAACCTGGCGTGCGTTGCCCTTCTTTCGCGGCCTGGAAACGCTGATCGTCGAGGTTTAGGCTCAGGACCTGTTTGATAGAAGGATTTTTTTAGGTGTCATTCCGGCCTTGAGCCGGGACCCAGTGACTCCAGGTGCAGTTATTGTGGTGCTGGGTCCCGGATAAACGCTTACGCATTTTCCGGGATGACAAATAAAATACCGCCAAACAAAAAAACAGATATGCGCTAACCGAGTTGCTCAGCCGCTTTTTCAGCGAAATAAGTGATGATGCCGCTGGCCCCGGCGCGCTTGAAACTGATCAGGCTTTCGAGCATCACGCGGTCGCCGTCGATCCAGCCATTCTGTGCGGCGGCCTGGATCATCGCGTATTCGCCAGAGACCTGGAATGCGAAAGTTGGTATCGCGAACGTCTCTGACACGCGCCGGACAATATCGAGATAGGGCAGGCCCGGTTTGACCATCACCATGTCGGCGCCTTCAGCGATATCCATTGCAACCTCGCGCAGGGCTTCGTCGCTATTGGCCGGGTCTTGCTGGTAGGTTTTCTTGTCGCCGATCAGAGCGGTCGCCGAGCCTATGGCTTCGCGGTATGGGCCGTAAAAGCCGCTGGCATATTTGGCCGCATAAGACAGAATGAGTGTATTGGTGTGGCCATCGCCTTCAAGGCCTGCGCGGATCGCCCCAATGCGGCCATCCATCATATCCGACGGGGCCACCACGTCGGCACCTGCTTCGGCCTGCACCAAAGCCTGTTCGACCAGAACAGCGGTGGTTTCGTCGTTCAAGACGTAACCGGACTGATCAATCAGGCCGTCATGACCGTGACTGGTAAACGGGTCGAGCGCGACATCGCAGATGATCCCGACATTTGGTGCGGCGGCTTTCATCGCCCTGATGCAATTTGGGATCAGGCCGTCAGGGTTGAGGCTTTCGCTGCCATCATCGTCTTTGTCGGCCGGGTTGATGTGCGGGAAGATGGCAATCGCCGGAATGCCCAGCGCCTCGGCGCGGATGGCGGCCTTGGCGGCTTCGTCAACATTCAACCGATCGACGCCCGGCATCGCCTCAACCGGGATACGCGGGGCATCGCCATCATGTACGACCATCGCCCAGATCAGATCCGCCGGGGTCAGTAGATGTTCAGCGGTCAGCGCGCGCACCCACGGGGCCTGACGCAAACGGCGCAGGCGTGTGGCTGGAAATGATTGAGGAAATTGTGAATGGGTCATGGGGTCTGCTTTGGTTTTTGCCTCATGTTCAATCCGGTTTCAAGCTGCGTGCGGACGAACGGGCCATCAAGTTGTTTTGCGCATTCGAAACAGGGGACGGCGGACCTTGCGGCGCATGAAGCAGCGTTTTGTGACATCCATGAAGGGCCGCTGCGCCGCCTCAATTTCGCGCATGAAAGGGTCGAGCTTTTCAGGTCGTATCTCGCGAAATCCGACCGAGGCATAGAATGGCCCGTTCCAGGGCAGATCCCGAAACGTTGACAGCGTAACATCTGGCAAGCCGCGATATTCAGTGTCTTTCAGTATCCGCAAGACCAGCGCCCGCCCGATTCCCTGCTTGCCATGCTCTGGGTGTACGCTGACCTGATCGAGATAGAGGCCCGCTCCGCGCAGGCTGGTCAGGATGAAACCAACAGCCTTGTCATCATTATCACGCGCGACAAACACATGATCACCGAGCATGGCAGTCTCAAAAACATCCGCTGGAACATGGTCATCCAGCGCGTCCTCATTGATCAGTCCGGTCGCAGCAAATAGCTCGGACGCAGCCTTGTCGACTTCTATCAGTGCCGGAATATCGCCGTGCACTGCGGTCGTAATCGAGTAGCCTTCTGGAAGTGCAAGCATTGACGGACTGATCTCCTGTGGCATTGGTCAGCGCAATTAGACCTAACTGGAGCGAAAAGCCAATGACGCGACTGACGGAAGAACAAGTCATGATTCAGGACATGGCGAAACGCTTTGCCGCAGATCGCCTCGCGCCGTTCACCGCTGAATGGGACGAGACCAAACACTTCCCCATCGACGTCATCCGCGACAGCGCCGAGCTTGGCTTTGCTGGCATCTATACCAGCGAGGCAGGTGGCGGCGCTGAGCTGTCGCGCTTCGACGCGGTGCTGATCTTTGAACAGCTGTCTTATGGCGACGTCTCTACTGCAGCGTTTATTTCGATCCACAATATGGCGACCCGCATGGTTGATCAGTTTGGCTCCGATGATCAGCGCGCCGATTGGGTGACGCGCCTGACCAGTATGCAGCTGATCGCCAGCTATTGCTTGACTGAACCGGGTTCAGGCTCTGATGCCGCCGCGCTGAAAACCACGGCTGTACGTGACGGCGACGCGTACGTGCTCAATGGCTCTAAACAGTTCATTTCCGGGGCAGGGGTGTCGGACGTGTACGTTGTCATGGCCCGCACAGGCGAAGACGGCGCGCGCGGCATTTCGACTTTCATCATCGAAAAAGACACGCCGGGCCTGTCTTTTGGCGCGAATGAGAAGAAAATGGGTTGGAACAGTCAACCGACCGCGCAAGTGATCTTTGACGATGTATGCGTGCCCGCCGCCAACCGGATCGGCGAAGAGGGTCACGGCTTCAAATTCGCCATGGCAGGCTTGGATGGTGGACGTTTGAACATCGCCGCCTGTTCGCTCGGCGGGGCACAACGCGCGCTCGATAAGGCCGTCGAATACGCCAAGGAACGCCAGCAATTTGGCAGAGCCATCGCTGATTTCCAAGCCATACAGTTCAAACTCGCCGATATGGAAACCGAGCTTAGCGCGGCGCGCGTCATGCTCTATGAAGCGGCGCAAAAACTCGACGCCAAAGCGCCTGATGCGACAAGATGGTGCGCGATGGCCAAGCGCTTTGTGACAGATACCGGCTTCAAAGCCGCCAATGACGCCCTGCAAATCTTCGGCGGCTACGGCTACCTCGCCGATTACGGTGTGGAACAAATCGTCCGCGACCTAAGAGTGCACCAAATCCTGGAAGGCACGAATGAGATTATGCGGGTGATTATTAGTAGGGACATGCTCAGGGGGTAGGGCTTTGGGCTACTTGTGGTCGATAGTGGACGTTTGGCGCATCTGATTATGCGATAGTTCAACGATATGGGTAATTGATGAAGACGGGTTGGCGCTAGACTGACTTCACCCTTTAAAGCGATCGAGCCACGCGAAATCCAAAAACGTTGAGGCGTCTGTTGGGATCATATTCTAACCGATACGCGTTGCGGAGGTCCTGCCGAGAATCGATCCAAGCACCACTTCGCAAGACGCCATTTTCGCAACACGACTGATTGATTTTTGCAGGCAATATTCTCTGCGTTGCAAAGTTACCCAAGCGCCAATCCCCGCCAAAGGATTCGGTGGCGATGCCCGCTTAGACGCCGCAAGAGGACTCCCCCTCGACGGGCCCCCCCAACACATCCCCTGTCAATTCTCACCGGCACTGATAAGCTGGTGAAAATCTGATTCCTGGGGAGGGAGCACCATCAGTAAGTCCTTACGCCTCATCGTGCTGTCCGTGCTGCTGATTGTCGCTGGGTCGGGCCTTGCCGCTTTTGTCCAGACGAGCGGGGGCCGCGTCGACGTCAAAACGGTTCAGTTTGAAGGGGCAGGCGGGCAGGTCTATCATGCGCAGCTATACATTCCCGACGGTGTGACGGCCGAAAACCCGGCCCCTGCGATCCTCGCGACGCACGGCTATATCAATACAAACGAGACCCAATCACCGTTCGCAATTGAGTTCTCACGTCGCGGCTATGTCGTTCTCGCGCCGGATCAGCCGGGCCACGGCTATAGCGCGCCTCCGGCCTTTGCCAACGCGCTTGGCGGGCTCGATACGTTGACTTATTTGCGCGCGCTGGACTTTGTTGACCCCGACAATATCGGGCTTGAAGGCCATTCGATGGGCGGCTGGTCGTCGCTTTTTGCCGCCGCCACACACCTTGATGGCTACCGATCAATGGTGCTTGAGGGATCGTCCACCGGAACTCTCGGCGCGCCTGAGGGCACGGCTGAATTCCCGCGCAATCTCGCCGTGGTGTTCTCAAAATATGATGAGTTTTCAGGGCTCATGTGGGACACGCCGCGCGCTCTCGAGATTGTCTCCGCAGACAAATTGAAAACCCTGTTTGGCACGCAAGACCCGGTCGTGCCGGGCCAGCTTTACGGCTCGATAGAAGACGGCACCGCGCGCATCTTGCACCAGCCCTCAACCACCCATCCGGGCGACCATTTCTCTAGCGCGGCGGTCGGTTATACCATCGATTGGTTCGACCAGACCCTTGTCGGGGCCAAGCCTTTGCCTGTGTCCAATCAGGTCTGGATATGGAAAGAGGTCGGCACACTGATCGCCCTGATCGGGATGGTTCTCTTGCTGCCCCCAGTTGGATCAGTCCTGCTTCGATTGCCGATATTTCAGCCCTTGAGGAGATGCCCTGAAATGGGCGCAGGATTGACGGGTCGCGGCTGGTGGGGCGGTGCTGCAGTGTTCATGGCCTATTTCCCATTGCGCATCGTACCGGAAGTGTTCGGCTGGAAAGCCACCGCGATCTTTGGTCAGGAGGTGACCAATACGCTGATTTTCTGGAGCACGATAACCGGCGCGATCTCGCTTCTCCTCTTCACCGCATGGCATCGATTGTCGAACCGTAAACAGGGCGCGACGCTGGCAAACTATGGCGCGGTGTGGCGCGATGGCGGGAGCGCAAAGAAACTTGGCCTGTCAGTCTTGCTTGCGCTTGGCGTCGCAGCCGCCGCGTATCTCAGTCTGATCATGGTTGCATTCACCCTTGGCGTAGACTTCCGGATTTGGGTCTTCGGCGTCAAACCGCTCAGTCTTTTACAAGCGCGCATTGCAATGTCTTACCTGTTGCCTTTCACGGCCTTCTTCCTCGTCACCGCGCTCGCTTTGCATGGCCAACTGCGCCGCCCTGAATGGTCGTTATGGCGTGAGTTTGTGGTCAACTGGCTGTTGCTGACCGGGCCGTGGTTGATCCTGCTGGCCGTGCAATACGCGCCGCTCCTAACCGGCGGTACACTGGCGCTCGCGATCTTCCCGCTATTCACGATCATCGCGCTCCAGTTTGTCCCGCTGATGACAATTGCTGCGATTGTCTTCACTGGGATGTATCGGCTAACCGGGCGGATCTATGCCGGGGCCTTCGTCAACGGCCTGCTATTCACGTGGATCGTCGTCGCCTCGCAAGCCACGCACTTTGCTTACTAGCCCCCTTTGACGCCCCCCGCGTAAACCGGCTATCGTTTTTCCAACAGCATTGTGGAAGGCCTTTCATGACCCTGACCATCACCCCGACCCAAGGCGTCGGCGCGGAAATTACCGGCATTGACCTCAAAGCCCTCTCCGACGCTGAGTTCCAGGCCATCGAGCAAGCCTTCGCTGAGCACGGCGCCATTTTCTTCCGCGACCAGGACACCAATGAGGACGACCATATCGCCTTTGCGCAGCGGTTCGGCGACATAAATATCAACCGCTTCTTCGGCGCGCATCCCGGCTATCCCCAGATCGCCATGGTGGCCAAGGAGCCCGGCGATACCGACAATATTGGCGGCGGCTGGCACACCGACCATTCGTATGATTTCGAGCCAGCGCTCGGCTCTGTCCTCGTCGCCCGCGAATTGCCCGCGACCGGCGGCGACACGATGTTCGCTTCGATGTATGCGGCCTATGAAACGCTAGACGATGAGTTGAAATCCGCCATTGAAGGTCGCAACGCCGTCCATTCCGGTCGCCATATTTTCGGCGAAGGCGCTGATACCCATTACAATCAAAGCGATGCAGGCGAGGGCCGGATTGGCAATTCCGATGTCGCCGAAACCCTGAAAGACCCGGTCCACCCGGTCGTCATCACCCATCCGCTTAGTGGCAAGAAAGCGCTCTATGTCAATCCCGCCTTCACCGTCTCGTTCGAAGGCGAGAGCCGCGACGAGTCCGCGCCGCTGATGTCGAAACTGTTCGCGCATGTGTTCAGCAGTCACGCGCTCCACACGCGGTTCGTCTGGAAACCGGGCAGTATCGCGATGTGGGACAATTGCTCAACCTGGCATTGGGCCCTGAATGATTACCAAGGCCAGCGCCGCATCATGCACCGCATCACAATCGAAGGCTGCGCCTTACACTAATCGTCGGTTGCACCGACATAGATCGCAATCAGCGCGATCATGCCTGCGTAACGGAACGCGGAGTCCAAGACGGGGCTGTGACGCCGGGGGCAGGCATCGCGGCAAGACCATCGTTACGCCCGCTCCGATCGGGGGCATCCGTGCGACCCCATCACCCGGACTTTTTTTCCGCCGATAGCCACGCAGGTGGGTCTCCAAGGACCGCTCTATCCCCCAATTCGTGGCGGTGCGTTCCTCCATCAATCCCCGTCGCCACGGGCGTTTTCGGGGCATTGGGGCGTGCTCAAAATAAAACTTGTCCTCCCCCCTATGACCCTGACCTATACTCCTGCCCATGGATTTTGCGTTGCAACCCCATCTCTACAGACACGTCCCGGTTCTCTATTGGCCGTGGGTCTTCTGGCAGCTCTGGCGCATCGCGCTTTGGGGCGAGCTGACCGGGCGCGATGTGTTGGTCACCGTCGACGAGACCGGCCGGGTTCATATCCGCCACGTGAGCGACGACCCAAGCCTCTGGACGCCGAGCCTCTATCCGCATTTACACGAATATTATCTCTCCACCCGCCTTCCCGGCGAACGCCGGGATCTCTGGCGCTGGCGGATTGAAGCGGCCTACGCGCCCGGTTTTGGTGTACAGGCCTGGATCATCTCACCGCGGGTTTTGGGCGCGGTGGCCTTCCGCTTTTTCACCCCAACTCAACTTGTCATCCCGGACTGTGTGCAAACACATATCCGGGACCCGGTGGTGTGCGAGCCGGGCTCTGGTTTTGCGAAGCGCTAAGCCCCTTCGGGGCACGCTTCGCGAAGCGGGTTCCGCGCCTTCGGCGCATGAACCAAGCTCAGGGCTCTGGTTTTATCCCGCGCTAAGCGCCTTGCGGCGCACGCGGGACAGCAGGTTCCGTATCGGGCTTCGCCCTCACATGAACCGGGCTCGGGGCTGTTTCTCTCCAACTCAAATTTAATCCCGGACGCCACACGGCGCACCGGACACAGGTGCTGCCCGTAACTGTCGGAGATACAGCCCTGAGCTTGGTTCAGGACACCCGTGGGTGGCAGCGCGAAGCGCTGTCGCGGAACCTGCTTCGCGAAGCATGCCCGCAGGGCTTAGCGCGTCGCAAAACACGCGTTGCGCAAAACTCAAAGACTACCCTCAACAAAAAACCCCGACCATCTGGCCGGGGTTTCTAAATTCGTGTCTTCGAAATCTCCTAGAGGAATTCGAACAGGCCAGCTGCGCCTTGGCCGCCACCGATACACATGGTGACAACGCCGTATTTGGCTTTGCGGCGGCGTCCTTCGAGCAAGATAGATCCTGTGCAACGCGCGCCGGTCATGCCGAATGGATGGCCGATAGAGATCGCACCGCCATTGACGTTATATTTCTCAGGATCAATGCCGAGACGATCCCGCGCATACAGGCATTGCGAGGCGAACGCTTCGTTCAGCTCCCAAAGATCAATGTCGTCAACTTTCAGGCCGTGACGCTCAAGCAGGCGTGGCACAGCGAACACTGGTCCGATGCCCATTTCGTCTGGATCACAGCCCGCGACGTTAAAGCCCATGAACCGGCCGAGCGGTTCAATCCCGCGTTTGGCAGCTTCTGCAGCTTCCATAACCACAACAGCAGCAGCGCCATCAGACAATTGCGAGGCGTTACCGGCGGTGACAAACTTGCCTTCTTTGACTTGCATCCCACCTTTGAAAACTGGCTTCAGACCGGCCAGCGCCTCAACAGTCGTGCCGGGACGATTACACTCATCGCGGTCACATGTGACGTCTTCAAACGTCTCTTCGCCGGTTTCCTTGTTGACCAGTTTCATCCGCGTTTTCAGTGGAGCAATTTCCTCCGCCATATGCCCGGCTTTCTGAAACTCGTGCGTGCGACGTTGAGATTCCGCGGCATATTCGTCTTGAGCTTCGCGTGAAATATTATACCGATCCGCGACGATTTCGGCGGTTTCGATCATCGCCATCCAGATCGCCGGATGGGTCTTGAACAGCTCGTCTTCCATGATGCGATGCCGGTTCATGTGGCCTGAATGAGAGACCAAAGACAGGCTTTCAACCCCGCCGCCAATTGCGACAGGCGCGCCTTCAGTGATCACTGTATGGGCCGCGTTGGCAATCGCTTGCAGACCGGATGAGCAGAAACGGTTGATCGTTGCACCGGCGGTCGAAGTTGGGCAGCCAGCCCAAAGCGCCGCGTTACGGGCGATATTCATGCCGGTCGCGCCTTCAGGCTGCGCCGCGCCGAGATACACATCTTCAACTTCAGCCGCGTCGATGCCAGCGCGCGCGATGGCGTGCTTGATCGCGTGACCCGCCATGGTGATACCGTGCGTGTCGTTAAGTGAACCCCGGCCTGTCTTGGCCATACCGGTTCGAGCGGTGGATACGATGACAGCTTCGCGCATAATGATAGTCTCCATAATGGGTTATGTTGCGGCGCACTCTAGCGACCCAAACTGGCCAGCGCTAGGGGTTACGTTGACGTAAAAGCAAAGGACGTCGCGGAAAGCTCTTCACGAAACCAACACACCGATGCTAACCCATCCAGACAAGATTTATCCCGGTCAGGTTCTGCGCATTCCGCGCGGCAAGGCGAAAGCCTGAGAACACTCTGCGTAAATAAAGGAAACAGGATGCGTTCCAAATATCTTCTTGCGGCAGCGTTTGCCAGTGTCGGCGCTAGTTGTACGCCAGTGTCGCCTGTGCCAGATAATGCTGCTGAAAACAGCGACGCAGCATCTATAGTGCTGAACGGCAGAGATATTTCGGAACCGATAACCGCCACGCAGCTGCATCGACCCGGCGACACAATTCCCGCCAGCGCGGATACCGACCGCGACGACGTTCCGCGCGACAAGGATGGTCGCCCGTTCACGCATGAATATCTCGGCAAGGTCATTCCGGCTTTCGAAGGTCAAACCGCCGATGGTGAGGCCTATTCATCTGAGGCTTTGCTCGGGAAATGGACCATCATAGAGGTGTGGGGCCTGTGGTGCCATGACTCTATGCGCGATGCGCCATATGCCGCCGCTTTGTCGACAGCGCTAAGACAGGATCCAGACATCGATTTCATGTCGGTCCACACACCGCATACAAAAGAGGAAGCCGATACAGCATTTGCCGAATACAATTCTGTCGCTGCGTATTTTGACGAGAAAGGCTACAGTTTCCTGACCGTAGTCGACACGGACGCGTCGATCCGCACCAATCTGCATATTCGCTGGACGCCAAGTTATCTTCTGATTGCTCCGGATGGGTCAATGCAGGGCTTCCGAACCGGACTTTCAGTTGCCGACGACGAGCCGGTTAAGGACTTCGTGCGGCAAATTTCAGAGATTCGCGGCGAATGGATGCAAAGCGAAAACGACTAGGGCATGAGCTGAAACGGTTCAAATGTGGCGATCTCAAGGCGCATTCGTACACACGTACGAGTCTTGTGCGAGAAAAACAGCGCTTTACCGGAATTTCATGCGGAAAGCGTGCAGAACCCCTTTGAAAATTCGCGCGTCAGGGGGTACTAACAACACGTAAATAATTCACAACAAGGTAACCCTCCCAATGTTGCATCCTTCAACACAAAAGCTGATAGACCGTCTCGCTGAAATGACAGAGCGCGGCAAACTTGACTGGACTGATGCGGGAAATCAAGGCGTCAATTATGTCACCGAAGGGTACAGCGTTTCACTGGTTGGCGTCCCCGCTGAGCTTGTGATCACGAGCAGTGAAGGCAAGGAACTTGAACGTGCAACAGCGCAGGAACTGGCCGACACACCATCCGATAGCCAAGGGACTTATGCCAGCGTCATCGCCGCTCTTGTGAAAGCCGCAACCCGGATTGCCCGTGGCACCGAAACCGCTATTAGCAGCTTGCTTGCTGATATGGATGAGCAGGGTGATGTGCCCGTAGAGGCTGAAGACAATGGCTCGGAAATCGAAGCCACCGGGGCTGACATAGAAGATGTTGTAGACGACACCGTAACATCCACCGAAGACTTGGTTGCTTCAGATCGAAGCGAGGCAACCCCTACCGCTGAGGTCCCTGTTTCTGAAGTTGAGGCACAGGAAGAGATAGCCGTTTCCCCTGAATCTGAAAGCGTTGAAGCCGATGCTGAACCGGACATGCGGGAAGCTGTCGCGCGGATGGCAAACGAGGTGAATGGAAGTGAGCCTGATGCCGCAAATGGCGATGCCGCGTATAAATATGTGCCATTTGGTCTCGCTGCCGCCCTCGCGACGCCAACGCTCACTCCCGATATTGAAAACGCGAGCGATGAGACCGACGAAGATATAGCCCCGGCTGAGCCAGAAGCTGCACTTGATGTACCGCCTGTAGATCTGTCAGCCGACCAGGCGCCAGGCCCTGATACAGGTGACACTACTCCTGAGGCCACGGATCAACAAATCGTGCCTGCTTCAGACCCCAGTCTCCTTGCAGCGGTCGTCACCGAGCCTGCGGCCGAGATCGTTGAAGAAACCACAATCCCGGCTGAGATCGAAGCTGAGGCAGCAAGCTTGGAGAACGCTCCGGCCAGCGCCAATCCTGAACCAGAACCAGAACCAGAACCAAACGACACTCCGGCACCGCAAAACTACAACCTTAGCGGCATCGGGGCCGGATTTGGATTTGGCGCACTGACCGCCACCACAGAGGCGACAGACGCGCCTGAAGCGACACCAGCCGAACCGCAGAACCGGATCGTCATCGACGCAACCGACGAAGTTGCGCTCAGCGATGTGGAGTCCCTGATGGAAGAGCCGGTTGCCGAAGCCATCCCGGAGATCCCCGTACCAGAGCAATCAACCGAAGCCCCGGATGAAGCCGATCCAGCCACTGCCGACACAAATACGGTGGAAGACCCAGCCGATCTGAAACCACGGACCCGGTTCAATCCCTGGACCTAGGCTCAAGCCCGGTTAATCTCACCACTTGAAAACGCCGCTTTGTGGCATCGTGACCTATGCCTAAATGGTGCTTATCTCGTCACACATTTCCAAAATTTAGCGCTGATAGCGGCAATATAGCAGCCCGCTATCTTGCGGTGCAGCATGCCTTGTCACAAACCCATTTCAGGGCGACTTGTTAGGTAGCTGCCCACCCTTTCGACATAAGGCACTCATTCCATGTCTCTAAAAACACTTTTGAAACTGTCAGTTGCCGTAACAGCATTTGGCACATCCTTTTCTGTTAGTCCTGCCCTAGCCCAGGATGCAGAACAGGTCACTCACCGCCTGCCACCCGTCGTCACAACCGCGCAACGGGTTGAGCAAGATGCCCAAGATGTTCCGATCTCGATTACCACGTTGTCGGGCGATAAGCTCAGTAATCTGAAAGCTGGCGGCGCGGATATTCGGTTCTTGTCTGCGCGCGTGCCGAGTGTGGTCGCCGAAAGCTCTTTTGGTCGCGCATTCCCGCGCTTCTATATTCGCGGGATCGGCAACACAGATTTCGATCTGAATGCCTCCCAGCCCGTCTCATTGGTTTATGATGACGTGCCGTATGAGAATCCAATTCTCAAAGGCTATCCGGTGTTTGACCTTGAAGGTATTGAAGTCCTGCGCGGTCCACAAGGAACCCTGTTTGGACGCAATACACCCGGCGGCATTATCAAATTTGACAGCGTCAAGCCTGGCGACGCTGCAAATGGATATGTCCGCGCGTCTTTTGGATCTTACAATACAACCGAACTTGAAGGCGCGTATGGCGGCCAAGCCTCTGACACGCTGTCCTACCGCGTTTCTGGCCTGTATCAGCAGCGGGATGGCTTTGTGGACAATGCCTTCACCGGCGAGGACAATCGGTTCGAGGGCTATGAGGAATGGGCCGGACGCGCGCAAATCCTGTGGTCGCCCTTTGCCAGCACAGATGTTCTTCTAAATGTGCATGGCCGCTCAAACCAAGGGGATGCACGTCTTTTCCGCGCGAATATCATCGATCAGGGGCAGCGCGGCCTAAATGACAGCTTCGATTTCGAAACGGTGTCTTTTGATGGCGATAATTTCCTTGAGCAGAACGCCTGGGGTGTCACGCTGCGCGTCGACAAGGACATCAATGATGCGCTGGACCTGACCTATATTTATGGCCGTGAAACCGCTGATGTTGAATCGCGCGGCGACATTGATGGCGGGTTTGGCGCTGCGTTCCTTGGGGCTGGCAATTTCGGCCCTGGCTTCATTCCATTCCCATCCGAAAGCGCCGGCAAAGTCGACGACCTGACCCAGACGACGCACGAGCTTCGGCTGGCTTATGATACGGGTGGGCGTTGGCGTGGACAGACTGGCATATTCCTCTTCGACGAGGACCTGCAAATCACCTCACGCAGCTTTGATACGCTGGCACCGGGGCGGCCTGAGAATGGTCGCGCAACCCGCAGCAGCGATACCGAAGCTTTCGCGATATTTGCCTCAGCCGCATATGATATAACCGACAAATTGACGCTGGCTGGCGGCGCACGTTTCACCGATGAGAGCCGAGACTTCATTGTTGAACGGCAAGTCGGACCGTTTGGATCAGGTTCTTTTGGGCCTGTTTCGGGCACGGTTGGTGACGAACAGGTCAGCTGGGATGGCTCGGCAACTTATGCCCAGACAGACAACCTGACCTATTATGCCCGCATCGCAAAGGGCTTTCGTGGACCGTCGATCCAGGGTCGGCTCGTGTTTGGGAATACTGTATCATCGGCCGATAGCGAGACCGTTCTGTCTTACGAAGCGGGTGTGAAATCGGAGCTGTTTGATAACCGCCTGCGCGCCAATGCAAACATCTTCTATTTTGACCTTCAGGACCAGCAGCTGACCATCGTTGGCGGCTCAAATAACACTGTCGCCTTGTTCAACGCCGATGCAGGCGAAGGGTATGGATTTGAAGCCGATCTCGAGGCTGCGCCGTTCGAGAACCTGCGCCTGACCGCTGGGGTCTCTTACAACAAGACTGAAATCAAGGATGACCTGTTGATCGCGCCGGGCTGCGGCGCGCCATGTACGGTACTTGACCCTCAAGTGTTCGATGTCGCTGGGGTGATAACGCAGGTTGCACCAGGTGGCGCGGCCCCGGCGGGCGGCACTTTTCTGGGCTACAATATCTCCGGCAACAGCTTCCCGAATGCGCCGGAGTGGATTTTCAACATGACCGGGCGCTATGCTATTCCGGTTCAGGGCGGCGAGTTCTTTGCGTACACTGATTGGGCTTTCAAGGATGAAACCAATTTCTTCCTGTATGACAGCATCGAGTTTGGTGAAGACGGTTATTGGCAAGGCGGCCTGCGCGCCGGGTGGAAGGGCGATAATGGCCTCGATGCGTCTGTGTTCGTGCGCAACATCACCGATGAGGTTGTCCTCACAGGCGGGATCGATTTCAACAACCTGACCGGCTTCGTCAACGAGCCGCGTACATGGGGTGTCGAGATCGGCTATCACTTTTAAGGCATCAGCCCAGCACATTTAATCCCACTCACTCAGCCGCAACAGGGCTTGGGTGAGTCCAGCCACGCCCGCTGATCAGCCGCCACATGCGCAGGAGCGGCTTCATGGTCATCAACCGGAACACCGCCGGGGTAAAGTACAGCGCCAAGAGAGCAGACCCGGCAACCCCGCCAGCAATCGCTGTCGCCAGCGGCATCCAGAAGACGTCGCCGGTCAAGATAATCGGCACGAACCCGCCCATCGTCGTCAGCGTCGTTGCCACAATATGACGGGTCGCAGCGACGATAATCTCGCGCTGCGCAATCACATCATCAGCCATCGCTCGTTTATCTGCCTTGAGCAGCGACAAGACCACAATCGAGCCATTGATCGCGATCCCAAACAGACCGAGAGCACCAACAATCGCGTTGAAACCAAGCGGCAAATTGAACATCCAGACACCACCAAAGGCCAGCCCCATCGACATCAGACCAACCAGCAAGATCAGGAAGGCCATTCGAAATGAGTTGAACACCAAGGCAACAGCGCCAATCATGACCAGAATTAAGGGGATTGCCAGTGATGCGAGATTAGCTTGGGCTTCGGCCTGATTGCTTGCCTGTCCAGCCTCAATCCTGTCATAGCCAGGGGGCAACTCAAACCCATCTGCTTCCAGTCGTTTCTGAAAATCCGCAACGATTGGATTAGGCAGGGTGTAAGGCTCGATAAAACCATATATTTCGTTCACACGTTGACCATCCAGCCGAATGATAACAGCAGTTTGAGGGTCGAGTGTGACCTCGCCCAGTGCAGAGATCGGGGTGCCCGCCCCTGGCCGCGCATTGCCAATAGTTTTTGACCGTAAATCCGCCAATTCACTACGCCTTGATGCCGGTGCAATAACGCGCACGGGAATTTCCTCAATCCCTTCAAGGATTGACCCGGCCCGCACGCCCTCAAGTTCGGCGCGCAGATCGGACGCCAGCGCAGTCAATCGCGCGCCTGACATTGCCGTAGCTGTCTCATCGGCGCGGATGGTAACGATCGGTGCGCCAAGCTGCAGACGCGCTTGCGTGAACGTGATCCCTGGTGTCGCGGCCAGTATTCGTCGAACCTGATTGCCGGATTCATTCAGCTGTTCCAAATTGTCACCGCGTAAAAAGAAGGCAATCGGCGCGTCGGCGGGTGGTCCCTGTTCAAAAGGGGTCGCTAGAATACGGGCAGCGGTAAGTTCTCGCCGCAACAGGGTTTGGACATCACCAACAATTCCACGTGCCGCCTCATTGCTGTCGAGTTGCACAAACCCACTGGCAAAACCAGCGACGCCCTCAGTATTGTTGAACGAATTATAATAGACCCGAGGCCCCGGCTCCCCGACAGTGAAATGCACGCCGGTGACTTGCGGATAGGTGTTCAAGATCAATTCAGTCGCTCGCTCAGTCGCCTCCACCGCATCCTGAATGGTCGATTGTGCAGACAGCGTAATCTCAATCTGGAACTGATCTCGCTCGGTTTGCGGGAAAAACTGTGAGGGTAGGCTCAAGCCCAGCATGACTCCGAAATAGACCGGCACCGCGCCGATCATGATCCCTAGCAAAGGAAATCTGAGGACGCGCTCAACCGTCCAGCGATAACCGTCTGTTAGCGCATCAAACTTGACCCCTTCGCGCCAGAACCACCTGCGTTCGCCCGCCTTACGGGGGCGGTCCATCCAACCTGCAATCGCTGGGATGACCGTCATCGCAACCAGCAAGGACGCACATACGGAGAAAATCACGGACATGCCGATCATGCCAATAAACTCGCCTGCCGCGCCTGGCATGAATGCGATCGGCGCAAAGGCCAGCGCAGTTGTCAGCGTCGATGCGAAGAGTGGGCCAGCGAGCTTGCCCAGCGAATGCTCAATCGCCCCTGCAACACTAAGACCACGGGCGCGTTCTTGCTCAAACTCATCAACCACCACAATTGCATTATCGATTAGAAGGCCGAGCGAAATGACCAGGCCCGTCACCGACATTTGATGCAGTGGAATATCAAAAAACTTAAACAGCGTCAGGACCAGCGCAACCGTCAGCGGCAAGGCCAGCCCGACGACCAAGGCTGCGCGCCAGCCCATAACAAAGAACAGGACACCAAAAACAATGAGCGCTGAAAACCCCAGATTCTTGGCCAGACCGTTCAGTCGATTCTCGGTATACCGGCTTTGATCGAAGATCGTCTTGACCGCGATATCCGCCGGGGCTTCATTGGCAAATTGCGCAATCACATCACGCGCGGCGCTCGCCCATAGATCGACACGCTGATTGGGTTGAATATACGCAACCACCATAATCGCCGGATCGCCATCACTGAAGGCCAAGCGTGTCGGCGGGTCCTCGACCCCTTTCAGAACCTCCGCGATATCGCCAACGCGCAAGGCGCTACCATCGCCGCGTTGCAGGAGAGGAACAGCGCGAATGCGTGCTATTTCGTCAAACTCGCCGCCAATCTCAAGCCCTAATTCGTTGGATGCACCGCGCACCCGGCCCGCCGGGGCCTTGGAATCTGCAGCCGCAATCAACCGCGCCGCATCAGTCATCGTAAGGTCTGCGACGGCCAGTGCCTCAGTGTCGATGACAACGCGCACCTCCTCCTGCGGCAGGCCAAAGACTTCGGTTTCCTCAGTCCCCGGAAGATTTCGAAAGCGATCTTCCAGCGTGTCGGCCATGCGCGCCATAACCGCCGTGGGCGGATCATCCTCGCCTTCCCAAGCAAGCGCCACGAGCATAGTACTGGCCCCAACATAGATCTGGCGAACAAACGGGGCCGTCGTCCCTTCAGGCAGCTCAGTCTGGGCAAGTGCGACCTGTTGGCGGATCAGCGTCCAGGCATTGTCAACTTCCGTTTTTGACAGATCATCACGAATATCGATTGAGATTTGCGACACGTTCGCCCGCGATGAAGATTTAATTTCAGCGATCTCGGGCAATTCGAGAAGCCGACGCTCAATCGGCTCCGTAACGGTCGATTCAATTCGTTCAGCGTCCGCACCCGGCAAAGTCGTGAGCACAAACCCAAACCGCCCAACCAGCGACGGGTCTTCTTGTCGGCCAAGTGTGACAACCGCGAAAAACCCACTGATCAGTGTAACCAGAACTGCCAGCACCGTTAAACGCGGCAATCGGTAGAACAGGGTTAGCATTTGCTTATCCGTCTTGCTCGTTTGACGCAGTTGGCGCCGTGCGTGACGGCATCACCGCTTGTCCAGGTGTCAGTCGCTGCAACCCATCCAGGATCAATAGGTCGCCATCACGCACAGCCCCACGGACATAAGCCCGCGCGCCATCGGTGTGGATAACCTCAACGATACCAGGCTCAGCGCTCCAGTCTGATCCGTCTTTTCGGGCGACATAAACCGCCCATAGGCCATGCCCGCGCTCCGACAGAGCCGACACAGGCACCCATAGTCCAGCTTCATCGACGAGGCGCTCCAACTCAATGCGAACAACACTGCCCGGTGAAACGGCGTCTGTATCAACCACATCAAATACAGTTGTTACCGTGCGCTGATTGGCATCAATCACGCCGGTAACCGACCGCAACACCGCCGCAACCTCGCCGCGATCTGATAACAGCATATATGTCTCTTCCAACACCATATCTTCGGCCAGGATATCGGTCAGGCCGATCCGCGCCTCGAGACTTTCAACTTCAACCAATTCGAACACCGGCTGGCCGGGCGCAGCAATCGCCCCTTCATCGGAAAAGCGAGTTGTGATCACGCCTGAATAAGGCGCATCAATGCGCGCCAGATCAATTTGAACCCTCAGTGTGTCAGCATTTGCCTGCGCCGCGTCGATACGCGCTTGGGCCGTATTTGCTTGGGCGGTCGCCTCATCAACACGTTGCCTCGAGACATGCCCTTTTTGGCTTAAGGTGAGTTGGCGCTGCACAGTCGACAAGGCAAGTGAATGGGCCGCCTCCGCCTCAACAACAAGGGCTTGCGCCGAGGCAAGCTGCGCGCGTAAAGCACGTGTATCCAGGCGCGCAAGAACTTGGCCGCGAACAACCCGATCACCGATATCCGCAGACATGGCTTGAATACGTCCGCCGCTTGAGAAGCCAAGCTGGCTGGTTCGCTTCGGTGCCACAATACCGGTAAACCGCTCATCAATCGCGAAGCGGTCTTGCAAATGAACGGCCTGAACATTGACCGCCAGCGGCAATGGATCACTCGTCGCAATCAGCGGCCCTTCCGGTGATCTCAATTTTAAGACAAAACCTGCAAAGACAACACAAACCATGGCCAAGACGAGCAAAAAGAGCAGGCCTTTCCACGCTCTCGGCTTGGGCTCGCGAACTGGCATTGCTTCGGTCTCATTGTACTGGTTCATTTTCAGACCTCCAGTCCGCGAATGATATTATCTGCATGAAACACAATAAAAGCATCAGCTGACATCGTATCAGTATCATGTTTGGACATTGGGAAACCCGGGATGTGGTTCATCATCATCGCCAATCCGTGAGACGACGCCCAGATAGATTTTGCCGCCAAGGATGGGTCAAGGTCGGCTCGGAAATGCCCCATATCAACGCCCTCCTCAACCATTCCTTTTAAAACCAGAAAGGCTAATCCTTTATTGCTATTTTCAAACTCAGGCTGCCAGTCTTCAGGCGCTATATCCGTGACCTGGCCTGCAAAGGCAGCGGCATAGTGATACGGCTTTTCAACCGCTATCCGGACATAAGTGGCGACGCAACTGCGCGCCCGGTCAGAAAATGGACAATGCGCATCAACCATCCTGTGCACACTGTTCAAAATTCTGGCGAAAAACGCCTCTTTCAACTCAAAAACCAACTCGTCCTTGGAGCCAAAATACTTGTAGATTGCGGCGGGCGAGTAATCGACATTTCTCGCCAGGCGGCGAATTGAAAGGCCTTCCTCGCCCTCATCGGCAAACACGTTTTCAGCCGCCGACAAGATGAGCTCGCGCACTTTCAGACGGCGACGCTCGGCTGGCGTGTCGTGGGTTTCAATATGCATGTGTTTGGACCTATTCTACTAGGATGACCTTTAAAGCGCGCGTTCAAAAAGTAAACACCGTTCACTCCTTTAGCAGGCGATTATTTTGCCTGATACCGTTACACACACGACATGACCTATGATTTCCCATCTGCGCCGTCTGTCGGCGTGCCCATGAAACCTGCGCAAGCCAGCCAGGCGGCTCGCGATTTGCTCGCTTTGCGCCGGTCTGCCGGAAAGCGTGCACTAAACTCTCCCGGACCCGCACCAGCGCAATTGGATCGCCTGCTTGAAATTGCGGCGCGAGTGCCCGACCATCGCCGCTTGGGGCCGTGGCGGTTCATCGTCTTTGAGGGCGACGCGCGTGAGCACTTCAATCAGGCAGCGGTCAACATACAGACCCACGAAGACCCCGACGCATCCCATCAAATGCTCGCCGACACGGCCAGTTATTTTTCCCGCGCGCCTGTCGTGATTGCTGTGATCTCGAGCCCCGACACCGCACATAAAACCCCGGTCTGGGAACAACAATTATCTGCCGGTGCGGTATGTCTGAACCTGCTTTTGGCGGCGAATGCCAGCGGCTGGGCCGGGTGCTGGCTGACCGAATGGATCGCCTATAGCCGGGGCATCAACGCGCTTTTGAACTTGTCTGACACTGAACGCGTCGCCGGTTACATCTATCTCGGAACCGCAACAGAGCCGCCGCAAGAACGAATGCGCCCTGACATTGATGGCAAAATCCGCCGCTGGACGCCTGTTGGGGAAGAGAGACAGTAAGCCTCGCACTCACCCGATGCCAAACAGCGCGTCACTCTCGTTCAGCATAGCTTTCCCGCCCAGCGTTATACTCGACACGGCGCCGGGGGCACCCGCAAGCGATGTTTCGGCGAAGAAGCCAGCAAGCGCCGTCATCCGGCCACGGATCTGACCGTCATAAGCACGTGCTTCAATCGCTCCCCTGGTCAGGAAATGACCGCCAATCACATCCCCGGCCAAGCCGAGATAGGCCGTCGCACCGGCCAAAGCCGTTTCGCGATCTGCCTCCATCTTGTCCCGCATCCAGGCCGTCGCTTCGCCGAGCGCGGCGTTGGCTTGCGACAAGCGGTCAGCGATCTGAACCAGGCCTGGATCATTGGTTTCGCGGGCACGCCTGACAGTTAGGTCAATGTCTGACATCATTTCAGTCATCGCTGCGCCGTTCGCCATTGACAGTTTGCGTCCAACCAGATCGATCGCCTGAATGCCATTTGTGCCTTCATAAATCGGCGCGATCCGGGCATCGCGATACAGCTGCGCCGCCAGCGTCTCATTCATGAACCCCATGCCGCCATGGACCTGCACACCGAGGCTGGCAACCTCGACCCCCATATCGGTTGACCACGCTTTGGCGATCGGGGTCAGCAAATCTTCACGCAACCTGGCTGCACTGCGGATTTCCGCCGTCTCCCCAGCTTTGGCAAGGTCAGCTGCGACACCGCAAGCATAGCAGATCGCGCGCGCCGCCATGACTTTCGCCCGCATCGTCGTGAGGGTCCGGCGCACGTCGGCATGGTGCAAGATCGGGGCTGCACCCTCGACGCCCGACGCTTTACCTTGCTTGCGTTCCTGCGCGTAATTCAGCGCCGCCTGCCACGCCGCTTCGCCAACCCCGACGCCCTCAAGCCCGACATTCAGCCGCGCCGAATTCATCATCGTGAACATACAAGCTAACCCCTTATTCTCCGCCCCGATCAGCCAACCGGTCGCCCCATTATATTCCATCACGCAGGTCGGCGAAGCGTGAATGCCAACTTTCTGCTCTAGCCCGATACAATCCACGCCATTGCGCGCGCCGAGCGAACCATCGGCTTCGACAATGAATTTCGGAACGATAAAAAGCGAGACACCACGTGACCCTTCCGGGGCATCCGGCAGGCGCGCCAGAACCATGTGGATAATATTCTCGGCAACATCATGATCGCCCCACGTGATGTAGATTTTCTGGCCACTAATTGCATAAGACCCGTCATCATTTGGCACGGCTTTGGCTTTCAGAGCACCGACATCCGACCCGGCTTGCGGCTCGGTCAGGTTCATCGTCCCAGTCCAATCGGCGGAGACCAGTTTCGGCAAATAGGTCGCCTTCTGCGCGTCATTGCCATGCGCAAGCAACGCTTCAATCGCGCCAGAGCTCAACATCGGACACAGCGCGAACGCCATGTTCGCACCGTGAAACATTTCCATAACCGCCAGCCCGAGAACCTTTGGCAGGCCCTGGCCGCCCCATTCCTCCGGTGCCGAAAGCCCCATCCAGCCACCATCGCGAAACGCTGCATAAGCCTCAGCAAATCCTGGCGCAGCGGTGATCCCGGTTGGCCCCAAGACCGCACCGGCTTTATCACCGCTCTGGTTCAGCGGTGCCAAGACATCCCGCGCCAGTTTCCCGGCCTCTTCCAGGATCGGGTCAATCAGGTCCGGGTCGTAATTTTCAAACGCCGGATTACCTTCCAATCGAGCTAATCCGGCCAGTTCGGTTAGAGCAAAAGCGAGGTCGGTAAGGGGGGCTTCATAGGCCATTCATGCGGCTCCAGCATATTGGTTATCACCCTTTCGTCATAAACCGGTGCTGGCCAAGGTCAAAACAGTCGCTACATTCAATATCGAACATCACACATTTTGGAGTCTTCACATGCGTAAACTCATTCTAGCGACCACCGCCATCTTCGCCTTGGGCCAACCGGCCACCGCCGATCAAAGCCTCAACGATACGGCGTCCGGCCTTTACGCGCTTGAGAAATCCCACGCTTTCCTGACTTGGACGGTGCGCCACAATGGCATTTCCGGGTACACGGTGAACTTCACAGATTTCGATGCGGTGCTGGATTTCGATGCCGACAATCCTGAAAATTCAGCCATTCAAATCAGTATCAATCCAACTGCGGTGCAAACCAATCACCCCGATCCTGACAAGAAAGCCGGTTGGGAAGATGAAATCAGCAATGACAGCAAATTCCTCAATGCCGGTGAATTTCCTGCCATCACTTTCGTGTCGACCAGCGCCGCTCTGGCGGGCGAGTTTGATGGCACGGTGACCGGCGACCTGACCCTTCTGGGCATTACCAAACCCGTTACCTTGAACGTCACCTATAATGGCGTCACCAATGTGCCGTGGTTTGGGCAGCGCGATCTGATCGGGTTCAACGCATCAGCCACGATCAAACGGTCTGACTGGGGCATGACATCAATGCGCAGTATTGTGTCTGATGAGGTTACAATAGAATTTTCCGGTGAATTTCTGCAAGCTGAATAGGCTTGTCATCTGGGGTTAGAAATAAGGGCTAAACTCATGCATTACAGAACATATCTTCTCGTTGGCACGGCCGCCTTTGTGTTGGCGGCGTGCGGCAATTCTGGCGCGACTTCCGATGCGAGCAGTAGCGCCGCCGAAACCGTCGACCTACACGAAAAACTGCGCAACGTATCAGCGGCAAGCTACTCACTTGAGCGCTCGCACGCGTTCCTGTCATTCAAGGTTAGCCACGGCTATGGCATTTCTTCTTACCGGATTGCGTTCACCGACTTTGATGCGGCGCTCGACTTTGATCCGGCCGATCCAGAAGCGTCGCAGCTTGAAGTGACGGTCAATCCACTCGCCGTCGAGGCCAATTATCCGGGCGACTACAAAGCGGGCAATCCTGATAGTGTGTTTGAGACCTGGAACGAAGATATTTCCCACGATGCAAAATGGCTAAACGGCGACGCGCACCCAGATATCAGGTTTGCCTCAACCCACGTCCAGCGTGGCGGCGACGACACCGGCACGGTCACTGGCGACCTGACATTTCTGGGTCAAACGCAACCGATCACCCTGGACGTAACCTTTAACGGCGCCGCGAATGCCCCGTGGTTCGGTGAGCGAGACCTGATCGGCTTTGACGCCACAACCACGCTGACGCGCTCCGAATGGGGTATGGCGGCCTACCTCCCGCTGGTTGGTGATAATGTCACCGTCAATTTCTCGGGTGAATTCCTGCAGGATGAATAAAAATGTCTGAACGCACAGCACGCTACACCGCCGTCGCGATTGCCTTGCATTGGGCAATTGCGCTGGCCATCGGCTTAATGATCTGGCTCGGCTGGAACATGGACGAGAATGAGGTTCGGTTTCAGCTGCATAAGTCGATCGGCATCACGATCTTGATGCTGACCATCGCGCGTATTGTTTGGCGCCTGCTCAACCCGCCGCCACCCTTGCCCGCCGAGATGAAGCCGCTGGAAAAGGCATCCAGCCACCTCGTGCATCTTGGGTTTTACGCCCTGATGCTGGCAATGCCCCTCACTGGCTGGTTGGTTGTGTCGACCCATACCGAATTTGATGTCCCCATCGTCCTCTACGGCACAATTAGCTGGCCTGACATTCCCGGCATCGGCTTTCTGAAAAATGAGACCGCGCATGAGGTGCTGGAATTTGTTCACAGCAAACTCGCTTGGCTCACCATCGGGCTTCTGGCTCTGCACGTTGCTGGTGCGATCAAGCACGAGTTCAGCGCCGAAGACGGGGTCCTTAAACGCATGATCCCAGGCCTGTTTGGGCGCGCGGAGCCACCTCGCCTGCCGTCAAAGGGGTTTGCCACGGCCTTCGGTCTGGCGGCGGGTGTCTTCGCGGTGATCGCAGGTGGTCCAATTATTGTGTCGGCCATGAAACCGCCTCCAGAAGTTGAGGCAGCCAATTTTACACCGAACTGGAGTGTGGATTATCAGCTGTCATCGATAAGTTTTTCAGGCGTTCATGACGGCAATCCTTATTCAGGCAAATTCGGCAATTGGACCGCCGATATAGGCTTTGATCCTGATCAGGTGAGCCAGGCAAAAGTCCTCGTCACGGTGATTACCGGCTCAGCAGCGGCAAATCAGAAGCTGTATACAGACAGTCTCAAGGCCGCCGAATGGCTGAACCCTGACGCCTTCCCGACGGCGACGATCATCCTCGATGGCATGGTCGAAACAGACCGTGGCTACAGCGCCAACGCAGCCGTCACGCTGAAGGGTATAAACCTCGACTATCCACTGGATTTCACACTCATTATGGACGGCGACACAGCCAGAGTGAGTGGCTCAACGACGGTTCAGCGGAAACCGCTGGATCTTGGGCAACAATCAGACCCGGATGGCGATTGGGTCGCCGAAGACGTCCGTATCGATATCATTGTGGTGGCCACCAAAAACCAGTCCTAGGCTCCAACCCACTCAAATCGCCGTTTTCACGGCGCGTCTTTGACGCAAAGCCTGCGTCAACATCGTTTTGAATTGGGGTAAACCAGTTCTGCACGACGTGTCCTTGTCTTCGCGCCAAACTCACACCGTGAAAACGGCGATTTGAGTGGGTTTGGAGCCTAGCAACTGCAAGCGCATGGTCGTTCGAACTCGCGCCTGGACAGCTGTCATGCTATGGGCGCGCGCATGACCGCGCCTATCCTTCCGCCGACAGACCGCAATATCGACCGCGCCGTAGAGCTATTGCGGTCGGGCGGGCTTGTCGCGATGCCGACAGAAACGGTGTACGGGCTGGCCACGAATGCCGCAGATGCGCGTGCGGTTGCCCGGCTTTATCAGGCCAAAGGACGCCCGCGTTTCAATCCGCTGATTGCGCACGTTGCCGACATCGCCATGGCCTGCCAGCAAGGGAACTTGTCTGCCAATGCGCGCGCGCTTGCCGAGCAGTTTTGGCCTGGCCCGCTAACATTGGTTGTCGACGCGAACCCCACTTGTACGATTAGTGATCTGGCGCGCGCGGGTCTCGATAGCGTTGCAATACGCGTGCCCGCGCACCCGGTTGCACAGGCCCTGTTAGGTAAGTTCGGGGCGCCGCTGGTTGCACCATCGGCAAATCCATCTGGTCAAATCAGCCCGACCTCAGCAGAACATGTCGCTGGCGATATGAGCGACCGGATCGACCTGATCCTTGAGGGTGGCACTTGCGCCGCCGGAATCGAATCGACAATTATCAATGCGCGCGGCGAACACCCCTGTTTGCTACGCCCGGGCAGTCTTGCCGTTGATCAGATCACCGCAATATGGCCCGGGCTGATCCGGCCATTACTTGACCCCTGCGCGCCGCAATCACCTGGGCAATTGCTGCGCCATTACGCGCCATCTGCCAAACTACGCCTGAATGCTGACGCCCCAAATGAAAATGAGGCCTATCTCGCGTTCGGGTTACGTCCCGCTTGCGAGACGCCCCACCTCAACCTGTCCCTCACCGGTGATCTGGCCGAGGCGGCGTCAAACCTGTTCGCAATGCTGCGCGCGCTCGACCAGCAGCATGATGCCATTGCCGTCGCTCCGATCCCGATGACTGGATTGGGCGATGCGATCAATGACCGCCTTTCGCGGGCCGCAAACCTGGACTAGCCTGGCCGCATGGACCTCACTTCAGATTTTCTTCACGCCGCAAAAGCGGTTCTCGGACCATCGGGCTGGAGCACTGACGCTGACGTCCGCACCGCCGCCGCCACACCGTGGCGCAGTGCAGCGCCGGGACACACACCGTTTGTGGCCATGCCAGCCAGCTGCGAAGACACCGCAGCCTTCGTCAAATTGTGCGCCGAGTATGACGTTGCCATCACCCCTCAAGGCGGCAATACCGGCCTGGTTGACGCTGGAACCCCGCACGGCGAGGTGACACTGTCGACACGGCGGATGCACGCGGTCCGGTCGATTGATCCGATCAATAATTCACTGACCATCGAGGCTGGCGCGGCGCTGGTTACCGCCCAATCTGCGGCGGTTGAAGTCAATCGCCTGTTCCCGCTATCGCTCGGCTCGGAAGGCACCGCAACGATTGGCGGTTTGATCTCAACCAATGCGGGCGGTGTTGCCGTTTTGCGCTATGGCATGATGCGCGATCTGATCCTTGGTCTGGAAGTGGTTCTGCCGAGCGGCGAGGTTTGGGCTGGGCTTTCGGGGGTGCGCAAGAACAATACTGGCTATGATCTCAAACACCTGTTTGCCGGGGCTGAAGGGACGTTAGGCATTATCACCGCAGCAACCTTGAAACTGTTTCCGCAAGTGGCCCGTGCATCGGCATGGATCACTTGCGAGACGCCTGAGGATATTGTCGAGCTGCTCGCATTGGTCCGCGATCACGCTGGCGACACAGTGACAAGTTTTGAAATGATCCCAGAGAACGCGGTAGCTATGGTGCGCGCTGAAGCGCCAGACATTCGTGACCCCAATCCCTCCGCTTCGCCATGGCGGGTTCTGTGTGAAGTGTCTATGGCCAGTGAAAACCAAGCGCGCGAGACGCTAGAGATGGCATTAGGTAAAGCGCTAGAGTCGGGGCTGGCCAGCGATGCCGTGATTGCCGAAAGCTTGAGCCAGGCCCAATCGTTCTGGACGATCCGTGAGACAATTCCATTGTCAAAACGCGCTTACCGGGCAGCGATCAATCATGATATTTCGGTGCCAGTGTCGCGTATTCCGGCATTCCTGGAGACCACCGAAGCGGCTCTGAAGGCGCTCATTCCAGCATCTGAAATCATCGCATTCGGCCATGTCGGCGACGGTAATCTTCACTACTCGGTCTGTCAGTCCAATGACGCAGAAACGCTCATTGAGGCCACTCAATCTGAACAGATCACTCAGATTGTGCATGACATGACTATGGCACATGATGGCTCGATCAGCGCCGAACATGGCGTCGGCCGCATGAAGCGCGATGCGCTCGAAACCATCCGCTCACCCGCTGCTACCGCAACCATGAAGGCCATCAAGTCCGCGCTTGACCCGCAAGGGATCATGAATCCCGGGCGAGTTGTGGCACTGTAGCCGCGGTCGCGCGGGCACCGTAAAGCAGAAGCAGAGAAACGAATGCGATACTTGTTCCTTGCGACGAAAACACTTCAAGCATGACCGCAAAGAACCATGAGGGCAGCGATTTTCGCTGCGGACCTGCAATTGTGATGGGGCCAGAAGCGCGCCCCAGCAATTGAGCCCGAGCTTCTGAAATTCTTGCCTCCAACTGCGCACGTCGCTGCGCCAGGCCAAGCTCGTTTTGCGCGTCGCGATAAGGCTTCTGATGGCTTCGCCCAGCCAATTCCACGCCGGCAATATAGGCTTCCAAACCAGTGACAGATCGCGTCGTCGCCGGAATGCCCTCCAATTGACGCCCCCAATCTGAGATTTGGGCTTCGATGACACTGCGCGTCTGTTCAACCTGCTCGGCTGCCAATTGGCGTTCGATGTCATTATTGGCCATGAACATTGCTGTTCCGGCGATGCTGGTAGCGGCGCCTGCCAGGGCGAAGACCAGAGCACGAATACCCTCCTTGAGACGGCCAGAAGACGTATGCCACCAGAAGAAGGTGAACCCGCCGAATGAGCAGACCGAGGCGATCACCCCGCTCCAGCCCCAAACCTGGCCCTGAACCGGATCCGTGACGCTGGCACTGAACGCTTGAAAGTTTGCAAACCCAGACAGAGCCGCCGCTGCCAGGCCTGCGGCCAAAAACACCAAAGCCAGAATAGTGATGATCACACGCTCGCCAAACTTGCCTTGCCGGGCTGCCTTGGCGGCGCGTTTCTCTGCCTTGAGCTTGGCCGTTTCACGCGCTTGGCGCTCAGCGCGCTGCTCAGTCATCACACGCGCCTGCGCCTTACTATTTATGCGCTCCTGCGACGTCATTACCTGTTTGGAGGTTTCGCGTACCGGGTCGGCATGGATCGACACAATATTGTCGGCCAAGGCCTCCTCGGCCCGGTCCAACCCGGTCAAATATTCAACCAGACTTCCATCCAAGCCACACTTCGTGCAAGTCACTTTACCTTTGGCCCGGTTCAAGCGGGCCGCGTTGGGCGTGCGACAAGCAACACTCGGGCAATCGACAGAAATGACGTCACGCCCGGCAAAGGCATCGGCCAAACCTGTATCCTCAATTAAATAATCGAGATAGTCAGTATCGATCGCCAACGCAATCATGATCGCCCCTTGATCCTTATTTGTTCCTGTTATGTTTTATAACTGATTTATCGTCAAGGGGTAATTTTTCTCGATGGCTTCAAGATCGATCAACCAGGACAGCGGCAAACAGAGCTGGCTCATCGCCCTCTACCACCCACGCGTGATTGGTCGCACGTTGGATCACGACATCGCCCGGGCCGATCACGGTTTCGTCCTTGTCGAGGATCAGTCTGACCCGCCCTTTGATCAGAATGATCGCATCGATTGTTGGGGTGGCGTGCATTGCCGGGTGGCGGCTGGTATCGGGTTGATGGTCACCGGCGCCCATCGCCTCAAACGCCGTCTTGGTCAGCTCGGCAAGCAGTTCTGGCGGCGCGCCTTCTGGCGCCGGGCCGGTGGTGAACCAGCGGATTTTCACCTTACCCTCATCGGGTGACAAGAGTGATGGGCCGGCTGCCTTGTCGGCGCATACGCCCGGGTCGAGCGGCCCCGACGTGTCGTCATGCCAAATCTCATGCAAGCCGCCCATATCACCAGACCGAAACTCCGCAGCCGGACCAGCGTCAATCATGATGTGGGATTTCCCGCTATCATCATTGGCCGTCACAATCCGCCGCAACCCGCCGATTAAATCATCCATCTTGCTCATCTATCCGCTCCTGTCTTGCACGTTCAGAGACAGGCTAGGCCGGACTTGGCCTGACAATCAAGACCAAGGCGCTGGTTTAGCCCCGCGCTAAGGCGCTACGCGTCACGCGAGGCGAAGCGCGGGGCCGAACCAGAGCGTACCACCAAGACCGGGCCAGCGGCACGAGATCCCGACTTTCGCCGGGACAGTCGGGTATGGAGGGCTAGGCACCAAAACCACATGACAACATTTTGAACGCTCATGCCTTTTGCTTTCCGAGCAAGCAGCTTAGGGACTAGGCATGCAATCTGCCTTCAGGAGACGAGACCTATGATCCCACGCTCAGTCGCGATAGCGAAAAACTGGACCACATTCAGCGGCGCGAGCTTGTTTTCAACTGTCCTTTACCCGGTTCTTGGACTGGCCTTGCTGGCCACGATGGTGACGCTTGGTCTCGTTTTGAGCGGCATTCAATTACGGCTGTATTACGTGCCGCTTGGGTTTGGCGTCATCGCGCTGACCGTGTTTGTCTGCAATGCCGGGATCGGCCCCTTGCACCGGATCCTTCAGCATCGCGCCGGCGAACTGACTGCACCGGGCCAGTTTTTCACCATGATCAACCTGATGATTGCGATGCAAGGCAATATCAGAGACTGGGTCAACTATCATAGCCAACACCATCGCTTTTCCGATCAGCCGGGCGATCCGCACAATCCGTTCGAATCAAAGCGCTGGGCCTGGATTGGCTGGATCATTTTCCGCGACTCGAAGGATACAGCGCGTCCAATGCCGGTATGGCTGAAGAAATATCCAATCGTGGTCAAGCTCGACCGGCTGTATGATCCGCTCTCGCTGGTCTTGCACCTTGTGGTTCCGGCCGTGATCTACCTGATCGTCTGGCTCAGTGGTGGCTCGCTTGCTCTGACCGCCATTTTGCATGCCTGTTTCGTGATTGGTCGAGCGGTACAGTTTCACGCCACGGTCTATGGTATCAATGTTCTCGGCCATTTGAAGACACCGCTCTGGGCCGATCATTTGGTTGGCCTGCTCACTGGCGGCGAAGCATTTCACGACCATCATCACGAACAGCCACAAAGCGCACTGCATCGCCCGCGCAAGGGCCTGTGGAACCGGATCGTTGATTATAATGGCACGATCCTGCTGGCCTATCAGAAGCTCGGCCTGGTCAGAAACCTGAAGATCGCGCCGCAATTCGCCTGAGTGGGAAGCTCAGGGCTGTGCTCCCCCATACCAAATTGTCATCCCGGAATTTGCGCCAGCAAATATCCGGGACCCAGGGACGCTTAACACTGGGTCCCGGATCGCTTCGCGTCCGGGATGACAAGGTGAGTGCAGCCCAGAGACCAAACATGCCGAATACAGAACAGCCCTGAGCCTCCCGCGCGGTGAACCTATGGCGCGGTGCCGAGCCATGCTAGGGTCGAGACTGATCAGGAGGACAGATATGGCCTATGACATTGAAACCGATTTTACCCGGTTTGACCCACACCTGTTATCCCCGGCGATTGGCGCTGAACTGATCGGCGCAGACTTGGCCAATCCAGACGATACGCTGATCAAGGAGGTGCGCGAGGCCCTGCTCAAATATCAGGTCGTGTTCTTCCGCGACCAAGATATCACCCGCAAGCAGCATATCGCTTTCACGCGCGCGTTTGGCGAGTTGGAAATCCACCCGGCGACCCCAAAATCTCAATCCGACCCGGAAATCCTGCGCATCGCCCACGGGGCAAATTCCAAAGGCCAGGAGAATAATTGGCATTCGGACGTCACCTGGCGCGCCGAGCCATCTTTGGGCTCTATCCTGCGCGCGATTGACCTGCCGGAATATGGCGGCGACACGCTGTTCTCCAACATGGTCATGGCCTATGAAGAGCTCGACGAAGAGCTCAAGACACGCCTCTGCGAAATGACCGCCGTGCATGATATTGCCCGCGTGTTTGCAGGTCGCCTCGGCAAATCCGCGTCGACGCTGCACGAGAAATACCCGCCGCAAGAACACCCCGTGATCAGAACCCACCCAGAGACGGGCCAGCGCAGTCTGTACGTCAATATCGGCTTCACCGACTACATTGTCGGCATGGCGAAAGATGAAAGCGACCTGCTATTGCGATCTCTGTACCGCCGCGCATGGCTGCCAGAATATCAGTGCCGCTTCCGTTGGGCACCAGGATCGCTTGCCTTCTGGGACAATCGCGCCTGCCAGCACTACGCCGCCAGCGATTACTTCCCGAACGTACGGATCATGGAACGCGCCACGGTCAAGGGCGACCGCCCTTACTTTACGCCAAGCTAGTTGAGCCCATTGTTTTCGGCATCGAGCTGCATTTGCAGCCGTACGCCGTCAACGTCCTTCGTGGCAAATGACCTTAACCCTTGCGCGTTCAGGTATTTTTGACCAGAAAACTGGCAATGATCATTTCGCACAAATACAAATTCATTTTTCTGCGCACCGAAAAAACCGCCGGCACCAGCCTGACGGCAGCACTTGCGGCAATGGTCGACTCCGGCGACATGGTTGCGGATATGAGTCGGCCAGCTTGGGCGAAATTCTCACCGATCCATCACGGGGCTCTCAAGCGTAACATCCCGCGCGCCTTCGGACTGCATGTTCACGCCACCGCCGCGCAGGCTAAGGCCGTAATCGGCGCGACTAAATTCAACAGCTATTTTAAATTCGCCATCGAGCGCAATCCGTGGGACCGGCAAGTGTCGCTATATTTCCAGCGCAAGAGCAAACACGGCCAAGATGGTGACACAAACTTTGATCGCGATATGAAGTCAATGGCATTTCGCGCGACCGAATATGTACGGCTCAACAACTGGTCGATTTATACGATCAACAACGAAATCGTCGCGGATGAAATTATCCGTTATGACGATTTAAGCACCGGTCTTGAGAAGGTTTGCAAGACGGTCGGGCTTGACGGCGTGCTGGAAATGCCGCGCCTGCGTTCAGGCTTCCGCAACGACAAAGATTACCGCACGCATTATTCCGATGCGACCCGCGAGAGGGTTGCGCGCTGGTATAGGCGTGAAATCGACGCGCTCGGGTTTGAGTTCTGAAGATCTACTCAACTCCACTTCACCCCTACGTCTATGAGCGAAAAAGCGCACTAGTTCTGGATCTCACTATCGGCATCGAGCTGCATTTGCAGCCGTACGCCGTCAACGTCCTTCGGCGTCAAATCGACTGACATGCCATAGCCGGTGATTGGGGTTGGACCGACGCCAGCGGTCACAATCGCTTCATCGTAGAGAACCCAGGCCCGGCTTGCGGCAGCATCGTGGCATTTGACCTCAACCCATAGGTCTTCACCGCCGTCGACGGCCTCAACCGCGCGGTTGATGTCGGAGACATTCGCCAGTTCAGCTTCGTTAATCTCGTAGTCCACACCGTCATGGGCGATAATCGCGTACCCCTCGCCGAGATAGCGCTTATAGGTCAGCACATCCCCGGCCTTGAGCGGCAGCAGTTTCAGCACATAGCCCATATCATCGGCTGGCACTTCGATCGGCGCGTCTGTCGTCATGGTGATCTCGAACAGTCTGGTTGCGACCCTGAAATCCAGGGCGTCGGCTTCGGCCCGCACAAAATTCCATGGCTGATAGGTCGCAAATTCTTCTACCGGGCAGGCTAAATTCGCTTCCGCCAGCGGATGCATTTGCGCGCGCCCAGTTAAAACAATACCCGGCTCCAGGATCGAAAATCCAGGTGGATACTCGCCCGGCCAACCGCTAGAAATGTACCAGGTCGCATCATATTCAGGCAGGGTTGCAACCGGCACTGGTTCCGGCTCAATCAGCGGCGTAATGGTCGCTTCCACGGGATCTACCGCAACCGGCGGCGGCTCAACCGTCGACGTGCAAGCTGCGATTATCCCGATGCTCAATACCAAAGCCAGGCGGTACATACCGATCTCCATTTTGTGCCACTGAAACCTGATCAAACTGACTACACGTATTTGGCCAAACAAAGCCAGTCCAGCGGCAAACGGGTGGCAATTGCGGCTGGCAATTACAACTGGCAAATCCGTCCACCTCAACTATATAGAGCCCAACATCAATCTGCTTCGGGCCTTGAACCCGGTTGGAGAGCATCATGACGATCACCCCGGAAGCGGCCCCTTTGCCGGGCGCGCTCAATTCGCTTGGATTTGCCAAGCCCCCCTCTGAAACCCGTGTCGTGGCGGCGATGTCTGGCGGCGTCGATAGCTCTGTCGTCGCTGCCCTGCTGAAAGCGCAAGGCTATGATGTCATCGGCATCACGCTACAGCTGTATGATCACGGCGCCGCCATCGAAAAGAAGGGTGCGTGCTGCGCGGGTCAAGACATTCACGATGCGCGCAATGTCTGCGATCAGATCGGCATTCCGCATTACGTCCTCGACTATGAAACCCGGTTCCGCGAGCAAGTGATGGAAGACTTCGCCGACACTTATCTGTCGGGGGCGACGCCGATCCCGTGCATTCGCTGTAATCAGACCGTGAAGTTCTCAGACCTGCTGCGCACTGCCAAAGATCTCGGCGCTGATTGCCTCGCCACCGGGCATTATATCCGCCGCACAGATGGGCCAGACGGGCCAGAGCTGCACCGCGCCAGGGATGCCAGCCGCGACCAGTCCTACTTCCTGTTCGCCACGACCGCTGAGCAACTCGAATACGTGCGCTTCCCGCTCGGCGACCTGCCAAAAACGCAAGTGCGCGAGCTGGCCGAAGACTTTGACCTGCCCGTTGCGGCCAAACCAGACAGCCAGGACATCTGTTTTGTGCCCGAAGGGTCCTACGCCAAAGTCGTCGAAAAATTGCGCCCCGGCTCCGGGCGCGGCGGCGAGATCATGCACCTTGATGGCCGGGTTCTGGGCCAGCATGAAGGCGTCATTCATTACACAATCGGGCAAAGACGCGGCCTGCGCATCGCCACGGGCGACCCGCTATACGTGGTCAAAATCGACGCCCCGGCGCGGCGTGTCATCGTCGGCCCGCGCGAGGCGCTGCTGACCGCTGCGCTGACCATGGAAGAGCTAAACTGGCTCGGCGAGGGCACACTGGAAGACGCGTGTGACAGAGGCGACCGCGTCCTCGCGCGCGTGCGCTCAACCCGCGAGCCCCTGCCCGCCCGGCTCGGCTACCATAACGCCGCGCCCTGCATCCGCTTCGACAATAGCGAAGAAGGCGTCGCCCGCGGCCAGGCCTGCGTCTTCTACGACCCATCCGGCAGCACCCAAATCCTCGGCGGCGGCTTCATCGCCAGCACGATTGCTGCGGACGAAAAATTGCGAGCTTAGGTGGGCAACGACCCTATGAATCCGCAACAAAAGCAAGCTTAGGCTCCAAACCCACTCAAATCGCCACTTTCACGGCGCGTCTTTGACGCAAAGCCTGCGTCAACATCGTTTTGAATTGGGGTAAAGGGTCAGGACCTATTAATTTGGTGACACATCACGAGCCTGAGCCTAGAATGAGACGTGTGGAGGGACACTATGAGTAGCCCAAAAAAAGTGCAGCCTGGCTTTGCTTATCAAGAAGCAAAACCAACCTTCCTTGTCAGTGACCTTCAGGTTGCCACTGAGTTTTATTGCGATGTTCTGGGGTTCGAAAAGAAATGGTCGTGGGGCATTCCCGAAATCAGAGTTGGTGTAGGCCCTGCAAATGATCCTAGCAGCCAACATATTGAGATTAACCTCATTAATGATCCCAAAAGTGGGCCATCGGGAACAAGCTTTGTCTATTTTCATGTGTCAGGCATTGAGGCCCTCTATGAAAGGTGTTTGCATCACGCTGCAGATATCTATCTTGAATTGGGCGAACGCGATTGGGGCATGAAAGACTTCCGTGTTTCCGACCCTTTTGGAAATCGAATGGGGTTCGGAGAAATCCTCTAAAAATTTGATTGAAATCTCCATTTCAAACAATGTCGTTACGCCCGCTCCGATCGGGGGCATTCGTGCGACCCCATCACCCGGACTTTTTTCCGCCGATACCCACATAGGTGGGTATCCAAGGACCGCTCTATGCCCCAATTCGTGGCGGCGCGTTCCTCCATAAATCCCCGTCGCCACGGGCGTTTTCGGGGCATTGGGGCGTGCTCAAAATAAAACTTGTCCACCCCCTCTCCAGCCTGGCCTATACTCCTCGCCATGGATTTTGCGCTTCAGCCCCACCTCTACAGACACGTGCCGGTTCTCTATTGGCCATGGGTCTTCTGGCAATTGCTACAGGTTGCGCTCTGGGGCGAGCTGACCGGGCGCGATGTGTTGGTTACCGTCGACGAGACCGGCCGCGTTCATATCCGCCACATTGGCGACGACCCAGATATCTGGACGCCGAGCGCCTATCCGCACGCACATCAATACGCCCTCTCCCCCCGCCTTCCTGGCGAATGCCGGGATCTCTGGCGGTTG